>NZ_JBEYWC010000001.1:0-686899 GCF_040704505.1 Streptomyces sp. NPDC047002 | reverse complement strand
TCGGCGCCGTCGGCGGGCCGGTGCTCGCCCTGCTCGCGGTGATCTTCCAGTGGGACATGACGTGGCGGCCCGGTGCGCGGCCGCGCCGCCGCGGCCGCCGTGCCACGCTTCTCAGTGATTGCCATGACGGGTCCCGAAGGGTCTCAGTTGCTCAGGGAGTTGAAGGCGTCCGTCGCGTGCTTGTCGTACGCGGCCGACGAGGAGGCGATGTCCGCACCACCCGCGATCTTCGAGAAGAACTGCTCGTTGTAGCGCTCGGTCTCCAGCGTCGCCTCACCGGGGCTGTTGGGCAGCGCCCTGCTGTTCTTGCTCGCCTCGGAGGCGACGGTGAGCTGCTCGGGCACGCCCGCGGGGGTGAAGTCCGGTGAGATCGGCAGCAGATTGAGCTCGCGCGCCATCTTCTGCTGGAAGGACTTGCCGGTGATGACGCGCAGCCAGTCCTCGGCCGCCTTCTTGTCGGGGCTCGCCGCGGCGATGCCGATGGTCGAGCCGGAGACGATGACCGGCATGGTGCTGCCCGCGGTGTAGCCGGGCATCGCGAAGAAGCCGATGTTCCCCTTCATCCCGGGGTTCTTCTCGACGACGGCGGCCGGTTCCCACGCCTTGACGTACTCCATCGCGGCCTTGCCGTCGGCGAACAGCTGGTCCTGGTCGGGGCTGTCGGTGTTGACGCCCACCGACGACGGGGTGGAGCAGGCGTTCTGGAAGGACTTCCAGGCGGTGAGCCCCGCCCGGTTGGCCGCCGAGCCCATCTCGGCCTTCCAGGTGCCGCCCTGCTGCCGCGCGACCGTGCCGCCCTTGGCGAAGAGGAAGGGCATGCCGTTGAACCAGTACTGGCCCGGCAGGTAGAAGCCGGAGAAGTTCGCGGTGCCCCGGTGGGCCGCGGCCAGCGTGGCGCAGTCCTTCTGCAGGTCGGCGACGGACTTCGGGGGAGTGATGCCCGCGTCGGCGAACATCTTCTTGTTGTACATGACGACCTTGGTGCCGCCGTACAGCGGGACCGCGTACAGCTTGCCCCCGAACTGAGAGGGCCCCGAGAGGCCGGTGAGCCAGCTGTCGGAGCCGGCGAAGGACGCCTTGTCCGCGGTGAGGTCCGCGAGCCCGCCCGAGTAGGTCTGCAGCGGGGTCTGGGTGTTGCCCATCTCCACGATGTCCGGCGGGTTGCCGCCCGCCAGCGCCGTGGTGATCTTGGTGGCGACGCCGTCCCACTGCTGGATCTGGACGTCGACCTTCATGCCGGGGTGCGCCTTCTCGAACTGCGCGTCGACGTCCTTGACCAGCGGGCTGTCGCCGGGGCCGCCCGTCATCATCCACACCGTCAGCCTGTGGTCGGAGGCGGCCTTCTGCGCCCCGCCGCCCCCGCCGCACGCGGTCAGTGTGATCGCGAGGACCGGGAGCGCCGTGAGCGCACACCGTATCCGTGCTCGGTTCATTGTCGTCACCCTTCTGCCATCTGGTCGTCGTGCGTGGTGCGGGGGGTCGCTTGCGGGGTGCTCGAAGGGGCGGTCGGGCAGTCGGCGAGGCGGCGTACGACCAGGTCGCGGTCGACGGCCACGGAAGCGGCGTGCTCGGTGCTGACGCCGAGCGCCGCGTAGAGGCGGCCGAGCGAGGAGGCCATGGAGCCGAGCAGTCCCGCCGAGTCGCCGAGGTCGGACCTGCGCACCACGCTGCGGACGCCGACCGTGTCGGCGACCCGGTCGCTGATCGCGGACAGCCGCTCGGCGCCGAAGGACTCGGAGAAGCCGCCGGTGAGGACCACGGTGCTCGGCTCGTAGGCGAGCGCCACGACCGTGACGAGGTGTGTCAGGGCGCCGTGCACCTCGGCCAGCAGGTCCGCGTACCGCTCCGGCTCGGCGAACAGCGCCTGCGCGGTGGGCACATGGACGCCCCTGCCGCGCGCGTACGCCACCAGGTCGGCGCCGGAGAGCAGGTCGCGCATGCGCAGGTCGCGGCCGGGCAGCGGGAGGCGGCCGAACTCGCCGAGCAGACCTGTCCTGCCGAGCAGGACCCGCCCGTCGAGGGAGACGGCCGAGCCGAGTCCTGTGCCCATGGCGAGCAGGACGGCGGTCTCCCGGTCGGGCAGCGCGCCGTACTGGAGCTCGCCGAGCAGGGCGAGGTTGGAGTCGTTGCCCACGACGGTGGGCACACCGACGCGGGCCGTGACAGCCTCGATGAAGCGGGTGCCGGTGATCTGGCCGAGGTTGTGCGAGGCCACGACCGTGCGCCCGTCGCCCGCCACCACACCGGGCAGGCCGATCGTGACGGTGTGCAGGGGATCGCCGCCGCCGTAGCGGTCGACGAGGTCCGTGACCCGGCCCGCCACCCAGGCGGCGAGCGCGTCCGCGTCCGCGTCGCGCGGGGTGGCGTCCCGGCTCCTGATGACGGCGCGGCCGAGCGCGTCGGCCACCACCACCCGGCAGTTGGTGCCGCCGAGGTCGATTCCGCAGACCAGGGCGGCGCGGTCGTTGAAGCCGACGGACGTCGACTGTCTTCCCGGGCCGTCGCGCAGCACCCGGCGGCCCTCCCTGACGAGGGATTCGGCCATCAGGTCGTCCACGATCCTGAAGACCGTCGCGCGGCTCAGGCCGGTGTCGGCGATCAGCTGCTGGCGGTCGCACTCGCCGCCGGAGAGCAGGGAGGCGAGGACGGCGCTGCGGTTGGAGGTGCGGGGGAGCGAGGTAGTTGCCACAATTCCTCTCATGCTGAGATTAATTCGTGACGGCCACCTTAGCCACGCGGCACCGGCGATCGCCAGACATGTGCATTACGTTCCCGTAAACCTCCGCGCGGCCGGCCGCCGCCGCACCCGGGCGCCGCGACGTAGGCTGGAGCGATGGCTGTGATCGAACTCGCCGACCTCGGCGCGGACTTCACCGAGAACCCGTATCCGCACTACGCCAGGCTGCGCGGCCTCGGCACGGTGCACGAGGTGCGCGGCGGCGACGGCTGGCGGTTCTGGCTGGTCGTCGGGTACGACGAGTGCCGGGCCGCCTTCGGCGACGCCCGGCTGGTCAAGAGCTCGCCCGCGCAGGACGAGGAGGACCGGATCATGGGCCGCCACCTGCTGATCGCGGACCCGCCCGACCACACCAGGCTGCGCCGCCTCGTCTCCCGCGAGTTCACCCCGCGGCGCGTGGCGCAGCTGCGCCCGCGGGTGCAGCAGATCACCGACGGGCTGCTGGACGCGATGCTGCCCGCGGGGCGCGGCGACCTGGTGGACGCCCTCTCCTTCCCGCTGCCCATCACCGTCATCTGCGAGCTGCTCGGCGTGCCCGACAGCGACCGCGACGCGTTCCGCACCTGGTCGGACGAGGTGGTCACCCCGACCGACGCCCAGCTGGCCAGGGACTCCGTGCTCGCCATGCGCGACTACCTGGACGCGCTCATCGCCCGCCGCAGGGACGCGGAGCCGGGCGACGACCTGCTCTCCGCGCTGCTGCGCACGGAGGCGGAGGGCGACGACCGGCTGTCGGCGGCCGAGGTGCGCGCGATGGCGTTCATCCTGCTGGTCGCGGGACACGAGACGACCGTCAACCTGATCACCAACGGCGTGCGCGCGCTGCTCGACCACCCCGACCAGCTCGCGGCTCTGCGCGCCGACCCCGGCCTCCTCGACGGCGCGGTCGAGGAGATGCTCCGCTACGAGGGCCCGGTCGAGAACGCGACCTTCCGCTTCACCCGCGAGCCGGTGGACTACGACGGCACCGGGATCCCCGCGGGCGAGCCGGTGCTCATCGGCCTTGCCTCGGCCGACCGCGACCCCGCGCGGTTCGCCGAGCCCGACACGTTCGACATCCGCAGGACGGCCGAGGGCAGCGCAGGACACCTGGCGTTCGGCCACGGCATCCACTTCTGCCTGGGCGCGCCGCTCGCCAGGCTGGAGGCGAAGGTCGCCATCGGCACCCTGCTCGAACGCGCCCCCGGCCTCGCGCTCGACGAGGCGGCGGCGCGGCCCGAGTGGCTGCCGGGGCTGCTGATCCGCGGCACCCGCCACCTGCCGCTGCGCTGGTAGCGCCGGATCCGGCCGATCGGGCTGACCCGGCTGACTTCGGCTGACGGGACGGGCCCGGCGGACTTCGGCTGCCCGGATGGGCCCGCTGACCCGACAGGCCCGGCGGGCGGGCCGACGGCGGTCAGGCGCTGCCGTGCGGGGCGCGCGGGGCGGGGCGTGGGCCGCGCGGGGCGGGGTACCGGCCGCGCCCCCGCGCGTGGGCGCTACGCCTCGGGGATCTCCGCGAGCGCCACCGGGCGGTGCTCCGCGCGCGAGCGCTCGCACGCCTCGGCGATGCGCAGCGCGTGCAGGGCCTCGCGGGCGTCGCAGGGATTGGCGCGCTCGCCGCGCACCACGTCCACGAACGCGTCGAGCTCCGCCTCGTAGGCCGGGGCGAACCGGTCGAGGAAGCCGGGCCAGGGGTTCTCGCAGCGCGGCGGGCCCTTGGGCTCCGTGGAGGTGATGGGCGTCCTGTCGTCGAGGCCGACCGCGAACTGGTCGTCGGTGCCCGCGAGCTCCATGCGCACGTCGTAGCCCGCGCCGTTGCAGCGGGTCGCGGTCGCCGTGGCGAGCGTGCCGTCGTCCAGGGTGAGCAGTGCGGCCGCCGTGCTGACGTCCCCCGCCTCGCGGAACATCGCGGGGCCCGCGTCCGAGCCCGTCGCGTACACCTCGGTCACCTCGCGGCCCGTCACCCAGCGCAGGATGTCGAAGTCGTGCACCAGGCAGTCGCGGTAGAGACCGCCGGAGAGCGGCAGGTACGCGGCGGGCGGCGGCGCGGGGTCCGACGTGGTGGCGCGCACGGTGTGCAGCCGGCCAAGCGCGCCGCCCGCCACCAGGTCGCGTGCGGCCGCGTACCCCGCGTCGAAGCGGCGCATGAAGCCCAGCTGGAGGACCGTGCCCGCGGCCTCGACCTCGCGGATCGCGCCCAGCGTGCCGGAGAGGTCGAGCGCGATCGGCTTCTCGCAGAACGCGGGCAGGCCCGCCTTGGCGGCCCGCCCGATCAGCTCGGCGTGCGCGGACGTGGCCGACGCGATGACCACCGCGTCCACGCCCCAGCGGAAGACGTCGTCGACGGAGGAGGCGGCCGTGGCCCCCGTACGCTCCGCGACGGCCGCGGCGCGTGCCGCGTCCGTGTCCGCCACGACCAGGGAGCCGACCTCGCGGTGGCGGCTGAGCACGTCCGCGTGGAAACTGCCGATGCGGCCTGTGCCGATGAGTCCGATGCGCATGGCCCCAAGGTGTCGTCAGCCGGTTCGCCCTGTCAAGCATTTGTCCTGACAATCGGACCTGCGGCTTTCCGGGCCGCGGCCCGGGGTCTACGCTCTGCGGCGTGACCGATCAGAGAGGCGCGCCACTCCCGCTCGAAGTGGACCGTACCAGTCCGGTGCCCCTCTACTACCAACTGGCCCAGCAGCTGGAAGCGGCCATCGAGCGCGGGCGGCTCGCCCCCGGCAGCCTCCTCGGCAACGAGATCGAGCTCGCCGGCCGCCTCGGCCTCTCCCGGCCCACGGTCCGCCAGGCCATCCAGTCCCTCGTCGACAAGGGGCTGCTCGTGCGCCGCCGCGGCGTCGGCACCCAGGTCGTGCACAGCCAGGTCAAGCGCCCGCTCGAACTCTCCAGCCTCTACGACGACCTGGAGGCGGCCGGCCAGCGCCCCGCCACGAGGGTGCTGCGCCACACCGTGCGGCCCGCGGCCGCCGAGGTCGCGGCGGCCCTCGGGGTCGCGGAGGGCGCCGACGTGCTGCTCCTCGAACGGCTCCGGTACGCGCACGACGAGCCGATGGCGTACCTGCGCAACCACCTGCCCGCAGGTCTTGTCGACTGCGAGAGCGCCGACCTGGAGTCCACCGGCCTCTACCGGCTGATGCGGGCGGGCGGTACCACGCTGCACAGCGCCCGCCAGAGCGTCGGGGCCCGCCGTGCCAGTGGGGAGGAGGCCGTCCTGCTCGGCGAGGAGACGGGGGCGCCGCTGCTGACCATGGAGCGTGTCACCTTCGACGACACCGGGCGCGCCGTGGAGTTCGGCTCCCATGTCTACCGCGCGTCGCGCTACTCGTTCGAGTTCCAACTCCTGGTCAGGCCCTGACGCTTCCCGTGACGCCTGGCCCCGGCGCACGCAAACGGGAGATGGCCAGGCAAAGTATTGACGGGGCCGCGTACCCCGGCTAAAAAGCAGCGACCACTCGGAAGGGCACACGGTTGTGACAGGTATGCGAACAGGGGTACGACTCAGAGGGCACAGGCGCACCCTCGGGCGGGCCGCGGGCGCGGTGCTCGCCGTCAGCCTCGCGGCCGGCGCGCTCGCCGGGTGCAGCGCCACCGGCGGCAAGCGCGCGGAGGAGCGCGCGGCCGCGGCCGAGGCGGGCGGCCGTTCCGCGGTGAACACGCCGAAGTGGACGTTCGGCATGGTCACCCACTCGGCGGACGGCGACACCTTCTGGGACATCGTCCAGAGCGGCGCGGAGCAGGCCGCGGTGAAGGACAACGTGAAGTTCCTCTACGCCCACAGCGACCAGGCGCAGGACCAGGCCCAGCTCGTTCAGTCGTACATCGACAAGAAGGTCGACGGCCTGATCGTCACGCTGGCCAAGCCGGATGCCATGAAGGCGGTCGTCACCCAGGCCGCCAAGGCGGGCATACCGGTCATCACGGTGAACTCGGGCGCCGAGCAGTCCAAGGCCTTCGGTGCTCTCACCCACATCGGCCAGGACGAGACCACCGCGGGCGAGGCGGTCGGCGAGCAGCTCGACAAGGAGCACCGCAAGAAGGCCCTCTGCGTGATCCACGAGCAGGGCAACGTCGGTCTCGAACAGCGCTGCGCCGGCGCCAAGAAGACCTTCTCCGGGCAGCTCCAGAACCTCTACGTGGACGGCACGAGCACCCCCGACGTGCAGTCCTCCATCGAGGCCAAGCTCCAGGCCGACAGCTCCATCGACTCGGTCGTCACCCTCGGCGCGCCCTTCGCCGACGCCGCGCTGCAGGCCAAGCAGACCGCGGGCAGCAAGGCCGAGATCGACACCTTCGACCTCAACCAGCAGGTCGCGGCCAAGCTCAAGTCGGGCGCCCTCGGCTTCGCCGTCGACCAGCAGCCCTACCTCCAGGGCTACGAGGCCGTCGACCTGCTGTGGCTGTACAAGTACAACGCCGACGTACTCGGCGGTGGCAAGCCGGTGCTCACCGGACCGCAGATCGTGACGGAGAAGGACGCGTCCGCCCTGGAGGCCTACGCGAAGCGGGGCACGCGATGACCGCGACCGCCCCCTCCGTGCGGCCCCCTGGCGGCGACGAGCGGCTGCTGCGCACCTCGCCGCTGCGCAAGCTGATGGGACGGCCCGAGCTCGGCTCCGTCGTCGGCGCGATCGCCGTCTTCCTGTTCTTCGCGTTCGTCGCCGACTCCTTCCTGCGCGCGTCCAGCCTCGCCACCGTGCTGTACGCGGCGTCCACCATCGGCATCATGGCCGTGCCGGTCTCGCTGCTGATGATCGGCGGCGAGTTCGACCTCTCCGCCGGTGTGATGGTGACCAGCTCGGCGCTGATCTCCTCCATGTTCAGCTACCAGATGACGGCGAACGTCTGGGTGGGCGTCGGGGTCTCCCTGCTGGTCACCGTGGGGCTCGGCGCGTTCAACGGCTTCATGCTCACCGTGACGAAACTGCCCAGCTTCATCATCACGCTCGGCACGTTCCTCATGCTCACCGGTCTGAACCTCGGTTTCACCAAGCTCATCGACGGCACCGTCTCCACCAAGACCATCGGCGACATGTGGGGCTTCTCCTCGGCGCACCAGGTCTTCGCCGCCACCTGGACGGTCGGCGGCATGGACCTCAAGGTCACCATCCTGTGGTGGCTCGTGATGGTCGCCGTCGCCACCTGGATCCTGCTGCGCACCCGCTTCGGGAACTGGATCTTCGCCGCGGGCGGCAACG
This sequence comes from Streptomyces sp. NPDC047002, assembly GCF_040704505.1. NCBI lineage: Bacteria > Bacillati > Actinomycetota > Actinomycetes > Kitasatosporales > Streptomycetaceae > Streptomyces > Streptomyces sp. NPDC047002. Next base: position 678,982 of record NZ_JBEYWC010000001.1, on the reverse strand, counting down.
CCGACATGGCGCGCGCCGTCGGAGTGCCCGTCAAGCGCACCAAGATCCTGCTGTACATGGGCGTCGGCTTCGGCGCCTGGGTCACCGGGCAGAACCTGCTGTTCTCGTTCGACGCCGTGCAGTCGGGCGAGGGCGTGGGCAACGAGCTGATCTACATCATCGCCGCCGTCATCGGCGGCTGCCTGATCACCGGCGGCTACGGCTCGGCGGTCGGCTCGGCCGTCGGCGCCCTCATCTTCGGCATGACCAACAAGGGCATCGTCTTCGCCGAGTGGAACCCCGACTGGTTCAAGTTCTTCGTCGGAGCGATGCTGCTGCTCGCGACCCTGCTCAACGCGTGGGTCCGCAGGCGCGCTGAGGAGTCACGGTCATGATCGAGCCGCCCGAGGACGTCACCCCCGCGCGCTCCGCGCGCACCGACGGGCGCACCCCGCTCGTCGAGCTGGACGGCGTCAGCAAGTACTACGGCAACATCCGGGCGCTCGAAGGCGTCTCGCTCGAGGTCCACCCCGGCGAGATCACCTGCGTGCTCGGCGACAACGGCGCGGGCAAGTCCACCCTCATCAAGATCATCGCGGGGCTGCACCGGCACGACGGCGGTTCCCTGCTCATCGAGGGCGAGCCCACCGCGCTCGCCTCGCCGCGCGAGGCGCTCGACCGCGGCATCGCCACCGTCTACCAGGACCTCGCCGTCGTCGCGCTGATGCCCGTATGGCGCAACTTCTTCCTCGGCTCCGAGCCCACCAGGGGCCGCGGACCGCTGCGCAGGCTCGACGTCGACCTGATGCGCGAGACCACCCGTGCCGAGCTGCTGCGGATGGGCATCGACCTGCGCGACGTCGACCAGCCCATCGGCACGCTCTCCGGCGGCGAGCGGCAGTGCGTCGCCATCGCGCGCGCCGTGTACTTCGGCGCCAAGGTCCTCGTGCTGGACGAGCCGACCGCGGCGCTCGGCGTCAAGCAGTCGGGCGTGGTGCTCAAGTACGTGGCGGCCGCGCGCGACCAGGGCCTCGGCGTGGTCCTGATCACCCACAACCCGCACCACGCCTACCTCGTCGGCGACCGCTTCGTGCTGCTCAAGCGCGGCGCCATGGCGGGCAGCCACACCAAGGAGGAGATCGGCCTCGACGAACTGATCCGGCAGATGGCGGGCGGCTCCGAGCTGGAGGAACTCAGCCACGAGCTGGAGCGCGCCCCCGTGCCCGGCACCCTGGGCGGCCCGCCGGCGGACGGCAGGTAAACGCCGCACACGCGGCCCCTACACGCCAGATGGCACAATCGCCGGTGGCGGGCGCCGTCCGCCGCGCTGCCCGCCACCGGGCAGGGCCCCGACCCCGCAGGGACGACACGACTCGTGCGAGCATCCAGGCCACGGCCCGGCCGCCGGCACCCCCACCACGCCGCGCGCCGGGAAGCGACCGCCCCGCCGCCCCCGACCCCGACGGCGGGGGGAGCGGCCCTGTGAGCACGTACCGCGACCTCGCCCACCGCTCCACCGCGAGAGCCACCGTGCTGCGCACGGTCGGCACCCGCGAGCGCCGCTCCCACCTCAGCGCCCCCCGCGTACCGACCGTCGGCATCGACATCGGCGGTACGAAGGTGATGGCAGGGGTGGTCGACGCGGACGGCAACATCCTGGAGCACCTGCGCACGGAGACCCCCGACAAGTCCAAGAGCCCCAAGGTCGTCGAGGACACCATCGTCGAACTGGTCCTCGACCTCTCCGACCGGCACGACGTGCACGCCGTGGGGATCGGCGCGGCGGGCTGGGTGGACGCCGACCGCTCCCGGGTGCTGTTCGCGCCGCATCTCGCCTGGCGCGACGAGCCGCTGCGCGACGCGCTCGCCGCCCGCCTCGCCGTCCCCGTCATGGTCGACAACGACGCCAACACGGCGGCCTGGGCGGAGTGGCGCTTCGGCGCGGGGCGCGGCGAGGACCACCTCGTCATGATCACGCTGGGCACCGGCATCGGCGGCGCCATCCTGGAGGACGGCCGCGTCAAGCGCGGCAAGTACGGGGTGGCGGGCGAGTTCGGCCATATGCAGGTCGTGCCGGGCGGCCACCGCTGCCCCTGCGGCAACCGCGGCTGCTGGGAGCAGTACAGCTCGGGCAACGCGCTGGTGCGCGAGGCCAGGGAGCTGGCCGCCGCCGACTCGCCCGTCGCGTACAACATCATCGAGCGCGTCAAGGGCAACGTCCACGAGATCACAGGACCGCTGATCACCGAGCTGGCCCGCGAGGGCGACGCGATGTGCATCGAGCTGTTCCAGGACATCGGCCAGTGGCTCGGCGTCGGCATCGCCAACCTCGCGGCCGCCCTCGACCCCTCCTGCTTCGCCATCGGCGGCGGCGTCAGCGCCGCCGACGACCTGCTCATCGGGCCCGCGCGGGACGCCTTCCGCCGCCAGCTCACCGGCCGCGGCTACCGGCCGGAGGCCCGTATCGTGAAGGCGCAGCTCGGCCCGGAGGCGGGCATGGTCGGCGCCGCCGACCTGGCGCGCCTGGTCGCGCGCCGCTTCCGGCGCGCCAACCGCCGCCGCGCCGAGCGGCACGAGCGCTACGAGCGCTACGCCCAGGCCATCAGGAACACCCGCACGATCCCCTCGGAGCAGGAGCAGGAACCGCCGTCATGACCCCGCCGTCCGAGCCCCCCGCGGCCGCGCCGTCCCTCCAGGACGGCGGCAGGCCGCCGGAGGACCGCCGCCACCGCAACCGCAGGCGCTTTCTGACCCTCGTGGTGATCGTGCTGCTCGTCGGCGTGCCCGCGGGCTATCTGGCGATCGCCGCGGAGCAGAGCAGGGACAGCGGCCGCAAGAGCGAGGCGGAGGCCGCGGCGACCGGCCTCCAGCCGATAAGGCCCGCGGGGTTCCGCAAGCGGATCTACGACCTGCCGATCCCCGCGGGCGCCACGAAGGTGCGCTACTACGAGACGAACAACTGGAAGAACAGCCGCCTGTACACGCAGTTCGACGTGACATCGGGCCGGCTCGACACCTTCCTCGACCAGATGGGCACCGACCGCTCGGCCCTGCGCCCCGGCGCCGTGACCATCTCGGCCCGTGACCAGAAGATCGCCACGTGGGACTTCTCGGTCCCCGACCACCTGTGGGCGGGGCTCGTGCTGAAGCAGAAGCAGCCCCTGCCCACCGTGGACGTGGTCGTGGACCTGTCGGACCCCGCGGTGCCCCGCGTCTACGCGGTGTCCACGGCCAAGCCGTAGCCAGGACCAGGCAGCTTCCGGGGTGTTTCGTCAGCGGGTGGTGAGCGACCTGACCTCTGCTTCGTAGAGGACCGAGGGGTCCAGGCCCATGCCGGTGAAGTGGCCGGCGAGTTCGAGCGACAGGACGCCGTGCAGCCGGGTCCAGCACAGCAGGGCGCGGCGCAGCCTGGCCGGCGGGTCCGCAGGGTCGGGCGCCCAGGTCCTGTGGTGCGCGAGGTGCTCGTCGAGGCCGGCCGCCGCGGCGTCGGGCGCGTCCTCGGCGGTACAGGCGGCCAGCAGCACGGACATGATCTCCGCGGCGATCAGGGTGGTGTCCTCGGGGGCGCGGTAGCCGGGCACGGGCGTGCCGTAGACCAGGAAGTACCGGTGCGGGTCCGCCAGGGCCCAGTCCCGCAGGGCCTGCGCGAGCCCGGGCAGGCCCCCGTCGGCCGCCGCGCGGTCGTGGAAGGTGTCGGCGAGGCTGCGGTAGGCGTCCGTGACCAGCTCGGTGATGAGCGCGTCCCGGCTGGCGAAGTACCGGTAGAGGGCGGGGCCGCTCATGCCCATCCGCTTGGAGATGGCGTTGAGGGAGAGCGCCGAGGCACCTGCTGTCGCGATCTGCTCGCGCGCGTGCTCCTTGATCTCCTCCCTGACCTGGGCGCGGTAGCGCTCCCGTGGACTGCTCGTGTCCGCTGCGGCCACGTCCGCCTCCTTTCCCGATGTCTGCACCATTCCGTTAGAAGGTATCACTCTTCTTCTTGACTCTCACGGGCGCTTCAGTTATAACTTCTAACGAACGCGATAGTGTCCCGGCCGCCCGGCCCCCGGCGCGGCACGGCGAGAAGAAGGAGGAGCGTCATGGAGAGCGAACGCCTGGTCGAGGTCGTACTGCCGGGGATCGTGGAGCCGCAGGGCCTGGAGGTCCGCACCGCGGCAGCGCCCGAGGCGGGCCCCGGGCAGCTGGTGCTCGCGATGGAGGCGAGCGGTGTCTCCTTCGCCGAGCAGCAGATGCGCCGCGGCCGCTACTTCGACCAGCCGCCCTTCCCGTTCGTGCCGGGCTACGACGCGGTGGGCCGCGTGCTCGCCACGGGCGAGGGCGTCGACCCCTCCCTCGTGGGCCGCCGGGTCGCCGTGCTGCTCAAGGTCGGCGGCTGGGCCAGCCGCATCCGGGTCGAGGCGGCCGACGCCGTGCCCGTGCCCGACGGGGTCGGCGCTGCGCAGGCCGAGGCCGTGGTGGTCAACGGCGTCACCGCCTGGCAGATGCTGCACCGCACGGCCCGGGTGCGCGCGGGGGCGACCGTCCTCGTGCACGGCGCGAGTGGCGGGGTGGGCACGGTGCTCGTCCAGCTGGCGCGCGCCGCGGGGATCCAGGTGATCGGCACGGCCTCGGCCCGCCACCACGACGCCCTGCGCGAGCTCGGGGTGCGGCCGGTCGACTACCGCGCGGGCGACGTGGCGGCCGAGGTCAGGAAGCTCGCGCCGGGCGGTGTGGACGCCGTCTTCGACCACCTCGGCGGGCGCAGCGTCCCCGCTTCCTGGCGCCTGCTCGCGCCCGGCGGCACCCTCGTCTCCTACGGCAGCGCGTCCACCCGCGACGACACGGGCTCCAAGCAGTGGCCCGTGCTGAAGATCCTCGCCCGCACCTGGCTCTGGAACGCCCTGCCCAACGGCCGCCGCGCGCACTTCTACAACATCTGGGCCGGCCGCTCCCTGCACAGGGACCGCTTCCGCGCCCGCTTCCACGAGGACCTCACCCAGATCCTCGCCGCCGTCCGGCGCGGCGACGTCGTCCCCCGCATCGCCGCCCGGCTCCCGCTGGCCCGCGCAGCGGAGGCGCTCAGCCTGGCGGAGTCCGGCACCGTCGCCGGCAAGGTCGTCCTGACGCCCTGAGCCTGCCGACGCCTCAGCCTCCTGGCAGATCAGGGCAGTTGACGAGGCGTCGGCCGACGCCCGCGGACGGGGCCGAGTGTTGCCGCAATGTGTTTTGAATATGAAGTCCAGGGCGGAGCCGTTGCCGCGGATCCTGGGCGGCTGACACATTGCGTTCGGCGCCGTACGACACCCCCAGATCAGCGGAGTCCCCCCGGCTCCGCCAAGGACAACGGCCGGGTCCCGCCGGGCCGTGGAAGGCGATGTCGGCAGATGACCAGCGACGAAGGCTCAAGACTGTCCCGCAGAGCGCTCCTGAGGACCACCGCGGCCGCCGGCGCCGCGGTGGCAGCCACCGCGGCGGTACGCCCGGCCGAGGCCCAGGCCGCACCCGCCGCCCTCCCGTCCGCGACCGGCAGCGGCCTCCCCGCCACCCGGTCGCCCGACACCGGTACCGGTCCGCTCAACGGCCACGTCCCCAGCCCGGCCGAGTACTTCGGCACGCCGATCGGCGCGGACGGCTTCCTGGCCCAGTGGCACCGCATGGTCCCGTACTTCCGGCTGCTCGCCGACCGCAGCGACCGGCTGAGGTACGAGGAGATCGGCAAGACCACGCACGGCAACCCGTACATCCTGCTCACCATCAGCTCGCCGAAGAACCTCGCGGACCTCGACCGGCTCGTCGGCATCAACGCCCGGCTCTCCGACCCCAGAGGGCTGTCCGAGGCCGGCGCGAAGAAGCTCGCCGCCGAGGGCAAGCCGTTCTACTACGTGCAGGCCGGCATCCACTCCACCGAGGTCGGCAACTCCCAGGCCGCCATCGAGTGGGCGCACCGGCTGGCCACGGAGCGGTCCGACTACGTCGAGAAGATCCTCGACAACCTCGTCATCCTGCTCCAGCCGTGCCAGAACCCGGACGGCATCGTCCTGGTCAACGACTACTTCGCCGCCACCGCCGGCACCGGCTACGACCGCACCTACCCGGACCTCTACAACAAGTACACCGGCCACGACGACAACCGCGACTGGATCATGCTCACCCAGGTCGAGAGCCGGTACAACGTCTCGGTCCTCAACAAGTACCGCCCACAGGTCTTCCAGGACTCGCACGGCGCGGGCGCGGGCGCCCCGCGGCTGTTCACCCCGCCGTACCTCTCACCGTACGACCCCAACATCGACACGATCCTGGTGCAGGAGACCGACGCGGTCGGCCTCGCCATGCAGCGAGGCATGACCGCGGCCGGGATGAAGGGCAACGGCTGGGGCTCGGAGTACGACTACTGGTCCCCGTCCCGGCAGTATTGCGTCTACCACGGCTCCGCGCGCATCCTCACCGAGGCGGCGGCCGCCGCGAACCTGGCCTACCCGCAGGTCGGCAAGGGCCCGCTCGGTCAGCAGACCACCGACATCAACTTCATCGAGCCGTACGACTCCGACACCTGGACCCTGCGCGACATCGTCGACCGGGTCTCCCAGGCCTTTTACTCGGGCATCGAGACGGTGGCCCACGACACCTACAACTGGCTGTTCGACACCTACCGCGTCGGCCGCAAGGCGGTGACCCGCACCGACGCGTACGCGTACGTCGTCCCGGCCGGGCAGCGCGACCCCCAGGCGGTGCGCGACGCGCTGGAGATCCTCCACCTCGGCGCGGTCGAGATCCACCAGGCCGGGGCGGCGTTCAGCGCCGGCGGCCAGAAGTACCCCGCGGGCTCGTACGTCATCCACTTCCAGCAGCCCTACGCCGGTTTCGCCAAGACGCTGCTCGAAGTGCAGGAGTACCCGCAGCTGCTGCAGTACCCCGGCGGGCCGCCGCAGCGTCCCTACGACACCACCGCGCAGACCCTCCCGATGCTGCTGGGTTTCCGGGCCGACCTCGTCAAGGAGCCCTTCTCCGTCGCCACCACCGAGCTGGGAAGCATCGCGGCCCCGGCAGTGGCCGTCCCGCCCGCCCCGCCGCGCACCGGCGCCTACGCCATCGGGCCCGAGTCCTACGGGGTGTTCCGCATCGTCGCGGCCCTGCAGAAGCACGGCCTCCCCACCTTCCGCGCCGCCGCGGCCTTCAGCGACGGCGGGCGCTCCTTCCCCGCGGGCACCTTCCTCGTCCCGCCGTCCGCCGCGGCACAGAAGCTCCTGCGGGCACAGTCGAAAGAGACCGGGATCCCGGTGCACGCGCTCACCGCGGTGCCGCGCGTCCCGGGCGCCCAGCTCAAGCAGGGCACGAGAATCGGCCTGCTCAAACCGCCGGACAACATGCCGTCCGGCTGGCTGATGTGGACGTTCGACCAGTACGGCGTGGAGTACGCAGTCGTGTCGGCGGACGACTATCCGCACCTCGCCGACCGCTACGACACCCTCATCATGCCGGAGGGCGTCAGCAAGGGCTCCATCGTCGACGGCCTCGCCCCGAAAAGCTACCCGCCCGACTGGGCCTGGGCGTTCGGCGTCGGCGCCACGGGCTGGAACCAGCTGCGCGACTTCGTCACGGGCGGCGGCACGCTGGTCTCCTACGGCAGCGGCACCGCCACCGCGCAGCAGCTCCTCGACCTGCCGATCGCCTCCGTCCTGCCCGGCGGCTCCTCCTCGGACTTCTACTGCCCCGGCTCGCTGCTGAGCCAGGAGTTCGACACGGACAACCCGGTGGCGTGGGGCCTGAGCGCGGACAATCCGGTGTGGTTCGTCTCCGACGACGCGTACAAGCTGACCAGCACCACCGCCCATCCGGTCCAGGTCGTCGCCAAGTACCCGGACAGCGGGGAGCAGTTGCGGAGCGGCTGGCTGATCGGCGACGAGCACCTCGCCGGCGCGGTCAACGGGCTGTCCTGGACCGTCGGCGACGGCTGGGTCGTCACCTTCGGCAACGAGGTCGGCTTCCGCACCTGGAACCGCTCCGAGCAGCGGGTACTGTTCAACGCCGCCTACCACGGGCCCTCGGCGAAGCTCACCGCCGACCGGTTCGGCCGGCTCGGGAAGTAGGCCGCACGGTGCGAAAAGACCCCTCCGAGGGCCGGCGCGACGCCGCCCCGGCATCCGCGGGGACGACCGCGGACGGTGCGGCTGCCATGGTGGAGCTGCGCGGTGTGCACAAGTCCTACGGCGGCGCCGACGTGCTCAAGGGTGTCGACCTGGCGGTGGCACGTGGCGAAGTGGTCGCCGTCGTGGGTCCGTCGGGCGGCGGCAAGAGCACCCTGCTGCGCTGCGTCAACCTGCTGGAACCGGTGAGCGCCGGCCAGGTCCTGCTGGAGGGGGAGGACCTGACGGCCCCCGGCGTCGACCGGGACCGGGTACGCCGCCGCGTCGGCATGGTCTTCCAGCAGTTCAACCTCTTCCCGCACCTGTCCGCTGTCGACAACCTCACCCTGGCGCCCCGCAAACTGCTGCGCACGCCCCGGCGCGAGGCGCGGGAGCGGGCCGAAGCGCTACTGGCCCGCGTCGGCCTCGCGGACCGCGCCGACGCCTACCCGGGGCAGCTCTCCGGCGGGCAGCAGCAGCGGGTCGCCATCGCCCGCGCGCTGATGATGGACCCGCACGTGATGCTCTTCGACGAGGTCACATCGGCGCTCGACCCCGAGCTGGTCGGTGAGGTCCTCGACGCCATGCGCGACCTCGCGCGCTCCGGGATGACGATGCTGTGCGTCACGCACGAGATGGGCTTCGCGCGCGAACTCGGCGACCGCCTGGTCTTCGTCGACGGCGGTGTGATCGCCGAGCAGGGCCGCCCGGCCGACGTCCTCGACCACCCGCACCACGAACGCACCCGCCGGTTCCTGCGGAAGGTCCTCCGACAGCCCGCCTGAGCGGGCAAGAAGGAAGTAACGCCGTGAAATCGAGATTCCGCGCCGCCCTCGGCGCCGCGCTGCTCCTGGTACTCGCCGCCGGCTGCTCCTCCACCTCCGACAGCGACTCCACTGGCGGCTCCGGCGGTTCACCCGCCACCGGCAAGCCCGTCGACGTAGGCGCACCGCTCCCCGCCGAGGTACAGAAAAGAGGCAGGCTCACCGTCGGCGTCAAGTGCGACTACCCGCCCTTCGGTTACATCGACGAAGCGTCGAAGAACGCGGGCTTCGAGATCGACGTCGCCCACCAACTCGCCGCCTACGCCTTCGGAGACCCCGGCGCACTGACCCTGACCTGCGTGACCGGCTCCAACCGCGTCTCGTTCCTCACCTCCAGGCGCATCGACCTGATCGAGGCCACGATGAACTACACACCGGAGCGCGCCGAGACCATCGACTTCTCCACCCCGTACTTCGACAGCGGTGTGAAACTCCTCGTTCCCAAGGACTCCCCGGTCACCTCCTTCGACCAACTGGCGGGCAAGACGGTCATCAGCACCACGGGCGCCACCGCGAGCCTCTGGCTCACCCAGTGCATGAAGGGCGTCAAGCAGCAGTTGTTCACCGAGACCAGCCAGGCCCTGACCGCGCTCAACCAGAGGCGCGGCGCCGCGCTCGCACAGGACGACACCCTCCTCCTCGACCTGGCGGCGAAGAATCCGGGCCTCAAGGTCGTCGGCGACGCCAAGGCCGACAGCCCCTGGGGGATGGGCGTGCGCAAGGGCGACAAACCGATGCTCGCGTGGGTCGACGGCGCCCTGGCCCGCATGCAGCAGAGCGACTTCTTCTGGAGCGATTTCCAAAAGGCCGTCACCGACCCTTCCGTACAGCGGCAGTTCGCCAGGTTCGTGCCCCGGCCAGGCCACGGCCTGACCTACCCCTCCGGCGCCACCCTCCGGTGCTGAGCGTGACGGGCGCGGCCGGCTACCACTTCGAGCCGGGCTTCGTCGCGCACCACCTCGGCGAACTCGGCGCCGGCCTGCTGCGCACACTGGCGGTCAGCGCGGTCGGCATGGCCGGCGGACTGCTCGTCGGCGCGCTGCTCGGGGCCGTCAGCGCGCTGCGCGTGCCCGTGGCACGGCAACTGGTCACGGTCTACGTGGAGCTGTTCCGCAACACCCCGCTGCTGGTCCAGATCTTCTTCCTCTACTTCGCGCTGCCCGAAACAGGCCTGCGGCTCGGGGGGTTCACGGCCGGCTGGCTCTCCCTGCTCCTGTGGGGAGGCGCGTACCACACGGAGAACTTCCGGGCCGGCTTCGAAGCAGTCGAGAGCGGCCGGATCGAGGCGTGCCGGGCCCTGGGCTTCGGCCGCCTCGGCGCCTTCCGGCACGTCACCCTGCCCCTCGGCGCCCGCGTCGCCGTGCCGTCCGTCACCAACACCCTCATCTCCGTCTTCAAGAACTCGTCGTTCCTGGTGGCGATCGGCTACCCGGAGCTCACCGAGACCGCGGTCGGTATCGTCGCCGTCACCTTCCGGGTGTTCGAGGTGTTCCTCGCCATCGGCGTCGTCTACCTCCTCCTGGTCCGGCTGATGTCACTAGGCGCCGGCGCCGTCGAACGCCGCCTCGCGACACCGGGAGGACACTGATGCCGCCCTGGGCGGTCCCCGTCGCCGACTACCTCGCGGGCGGCCTGCGCCAGACCGCCCTGCTCGCCCTCGTCAGCATCGCCGCGAGCCTGGTCGCGGGCGTCCCGCTCGGTGCGGTGCTCACCCTGCCGAACCGCCCGGCCAGGGCGCTCGCACGTGCCTACGTGGAGATCTGGCGCGGCCTGCCGATCCTCATCATCCTGTTCTTCGTCTTCTTCGTCCTGCCCGTGATCGGCATCCGGGTGGGCACCTTCACCGCCGCGGCGACCGGACTGTCCCTGTGGGGGAGCGCCAACGCCGCCGAAGTCGTACGCGGCGCGGTCCAGTCGGTGCCCCGGGGGCAGGCCGAGGCCGCCGCGGCGCTCGGCTTCCCCTGGACCGGGCGCATGCGCCACGTCCTCCTGCCCCAGGCGGCCAGGCGGGCCCTGCCCCCGATGATCGGACTCGTCGTCAACCTCACCCAGCAGACCTCACTGGCCGCCGTCATCGGGCTGCTCGACGTCCTCGAAGCGGCCCAACGCTCCATCGAACGGCTCACCTTGACCGGTGGCTCGCCGCACGCCGTACCGATACTCGGCGCGGTGCTCGCCGTCTTCTTCGTGGTGTGCCTGCCGCTGACCCTGCTGTCCCGCTGGTACGAACGCAGACTCCGCTGACATCGCAGCTCAGGACGTCCTGCCGCAGCGCACACTGCGGACGGACACACCGTCACCCGGAGAGAGGACAGCAGAGGAGAAAGGCAGAAGGGAAACAGGAGAGAGGGAGACCGGCGACTGTGACAGTCCCGCGCCGCACACTGCTGAGCGCCGCCTATGACCATGTACGGGCCGCCGTGCTCGACGGCTCCCTCGCCCCGGGCTCCCGCGTCACCGTCCGTCCCCTGGCGGAACGACTCGGCCTCAGCCCCACCCCCATCAAGGCGGCCCTGGCCGCACTCGAACGCGAGGGGTTCCTGGTCGCCGTCCCGCACCGGGGCTACTTCGTACCCGAGTTCACCACCGACGACCTGTTCGAACTGTACGAGCTGCGGGAGGCCGTCGACGGGATCGCCGCCCGCAGGGCGGCGGGCGCGCCGGGCCACCGGGGGACCGCCACGCGGCTGCGCGGTGTCCTGGCCCGGCAGCGCAGGGCCGTCGCGGCGGGGGACCTGCACGGGTACGGGGAACTCGACCTCGCCTTCCACCGCCTCATCTGGGAGGGGGCGGGCAGCCGGCGGCTCCTGCCCGTGGCGGAGAACCTGGTCGCGCAGGTGCGCCTCGGCAACCGCCTCTCCGCGCGAGCGCCCGGCCGGCTGCCGGTCGCCGTCGGCGAGCACGAGGCCGTCGCGGAGGCCATCCGGGCAGGCGACCCGCTCGCCGCCGAGCGCCACATCCGGCACCACGTCAGGCAGGCGGGGGACGCGCTGCGGCGCTACCTCGCCCTGCCGGAGGCGGACCGGCGGCCGTGACACCGGGCGCCGCGGGCGGCTCGTGGACGACGGGGCGCAGGATCTCCGCACACCTCCCACAGGTTTTTCTCTCCGCGGTCGTGAGCCCAGGACTGGCCTCGGTGCGAAAAGCCGGAGCTGCTAGGTTCGGCCCGGCCATGTGAGTTTTCGTGATGGATGAGAGGGTCAGCCGGGTGAGCGAGACACCACCGAACACCCTTCAGTACCGCGTCGACGGGCCCAAAGACGCTCCGGCCCTGGTCCTCGGGCCCTCCCTCGGCACGACCTGGCACATGTGGGACCGGCAGGTGCCTGAGCTGGCCAAGCAGTGGTGCGTGGTGCGCTTCGACCTGCCGGGGCACGGCGGCGCGTCCGCCGTGCCCGCCGCCTCCGTGCCCGACCTGGCGCAGCGCCTGGTGGACACGCTGGACGGCCTCGGCATCCAGCGCTTCGGCTACGCGGGCTGCGCCCTGGGCGCGGCCGTCGGCGCCGAGCTGGCGCTGCGCAGGCCCGACCGGGTCGCGTCGCTCGCGCTGGTCGCCGCGTCGCCCCGGTTCGGCACCGCCGACGAGTTCCGCCAGCGCGGGGTGATCGTCCGGGCCAACGGCCTCGAACCCATGGCGCGCAGCGCGCCGGAGCGCTGGTTCACGCCCGCCTTCGCCGCGGCCCAGCCCGCGATCGTCGAGTGGGCGGTCCAGATGGTGCGTACCACGGACCCCGCCTGCTACGTGGCGGCCTGCGAGGCGCTCGCGGCCTTCGACATCCGCGCTGAACTCGGCCGGATCGCCGTGCCGACGCTCGTGCTGGTCGGGGCGGAGGACCAGGTCACCGGGCCGGCGGAGGCGCGGACCTTGGTCGCGGGGATACCGGACGCGCGGCTCGCGCTGGTCCCCGGCGCCTCCCACCTGGCGCCCGTCGAGCAGCCCGCGGCCGTCACGGACCTGCTCACGCACCACTTCTCCACGGCCTGGTACAACCCCTCGGACACCTCGACCGGCATCACGATCCTGCCGGAGCGGCTGCCCGCGGGCCCACCGGTGGCGCCCCCGGCGGCCGCCGCGGCGCCCGCGGCCCAGGTGTCCTCCTCCGCGCCCGCGGGTCCGCCGGCCTCCGCCCCCGAGGGCCCGCCCGCGCCCCAGGAGACCCCTGCCGCCGCAGCGGTCCCGGGAGCCCCGGCGGCGCCCGCAACCCCGGTAGCCCCGGCGGTACCGGCAGCCCCGGTGGCGCCCGGGGCGCCCGCCGGGCCCCTCGTGCCGCCGCCCGCCGGGCCCCTCGTGCCGCCGTCGGCCGCCCCCGTGGCCCCGGCCGCGGACGGCCTCCAGGGGAGCGCCGCAGACGCGGGCCCCGAGCCCGCGGGGCCCTCGGCCCCGGCCGCGGAGCCCTCGGCCCCGGCCGGACCCGAAGCAGCCCACGACCGCTACGGCGCGGGCATGCGGGTGCGCAGGGAGGTGCTCGGCGACGACCACGTGGACCGGTCGGTCGCCGCGACCGACGGCTTCACCGAGGACTTCCAGCAGCTGATCACCCGGTACGCCTGGGGCGAGATCTGGACGCGCGACGGCCTCGACCGCAGGACCCGCAGCGTGATCACGCTGACGGCCCTCGTCGCCGGCCGCCACTTCGACGAGCTGAAGTTCCACACCAGGGCCGCTCTGCGCAACGGCCTCAGCCCCGACGAGATCAAGGAAGTGCTGCTCCAGACCGCGGTCTACTGCGGTGTCCCCGCTGCGAACACGGCCTTCCAGGTCGCGGGCGCGGTGATCCGGGAGGAGACCGCGCCGCAGGAGTAGGACGATGGCTGTGGGGCCCCCGCGGCCCCGCCCGCGCCGGGGGGCCAGGCTCCCGCGCGGGCGCTGCGTACGCGACGCGAGAGGAAGGCGGCCGGTCGTGAGGTTCACCAAGCGCAAGCACGCGTGCGTGCGGCTGGAGAAGGACGGGCGCACCCTCGTCATCGATCCGGGCGGCTACAGCGAGGACGACGCGGCGGTCGGCGCCGACGCGATCCTCGTCACCCACGAGCACCCGGACCACTTCGACGAGGGGCGGCTGCGCGCGGGGCTCGAAGCCGACCCCGCGGCGGAGCTGTGGGCGCCCCGCAGTGTCGCGGACCGGATCGCCGCGGCCTTCCCCGGCCGGGTGCACACGGTCGGCCACGGCGACGCGTTCGCCGCCGCCGGCTTCGACGTCCAGGTCCACGGCGAGCTGCACGCGGTCATCCACCCCGACATCCGCCGGATCGCCAACTCCGGCTACCTGGTGGACGGGGCGGTCTTCCACCCGGGCGACGCCTTCACCGTGCCGGGGACGCGGGTCGAGACGCTGATGGTGCCGGTGATGGCGCCGTGGAACCGGATCGCCGACGTCATCGACTACCTGCGCGAGGTGGCGCCGGTACGCGCGGTGGACGTGCACGACGCGCTGCTGCGCGACCTCGCGCGGCCCACCTACGACGGGCTGCTCGGGGCGCTCGGCGGGACCGAGCACCTGCGGCTCGCGCCCGGCGACTCGCTGGAGATCTGACTGTCTCAGGCCGCCGATACAGTGGTGGGCATGCGCATCGCCACGTGGAACGTCAACTCGGTCACCGCCCGGCTGCCGCGGCTGCTCGCCTGGCTGGAGAGCAGCGGCACGGACGTGCTGTGCCTCCAGGAGGCCAAGACCACCGAGGAGCAGTTCCCGGTGGCCGAGCTGGGCGCCGCGGGGTACGAGTGCGCGGTCCACGCCACCGGCAGGTGGAACGGGGTCGCGGTGATCTCCCGCACCGGCCTCGCCGACGTGGTGCGCGGCCTGCCCGGCGGCCCCGAGTACGAGGGCGTGGCGGAGCCCCGCGCCGTCAGCGCGACCTGCGGCCCCGTCCGCGTCTGGTCGGTCTACGTGCCCAACGGCCGCGAGGTCGGCCACGACCACTACGCGTACAAGCTGCGGTGGCTGGCGGCGCTCAAGGACGCGGTCTCGGCCGACGCTGCGGCGGGCCGCCCCTTCGCCGTCCTCGGCGACTTCAACATCGCGCCGACGGACGAGGACGTCTGGGACCGCGCGGCCTTCGACGGCGCCACCCATGTCACGGAGCCCGAGCGCGCCGCGCTCGCCGAGCTGCGCGGCGCGGGCCTGAGCGACGTGGTGCCCCGCCCCCTCAAGTACGACCACCCGTTCACGTACTGGGACTACCGGCAGCTCGGCTTCCCCAAGAACCGCGGCATGCGCATCGACCTGGTCTACGGCAACGAGGCGTTCGCCTCCGCGGTCAAGGACGGCTATGTGGACCGCGAGGAGCGCAAGGGCAAGGGCGCGTCCGACCATGCCCCGGTCGTCGTCGACCTCGACGTCTGACGGGCTCTCCAGGGGGCGCGCGGGGCAGGGAATCCGGCCGTAACCTCATCGAAACAATTGTTCAACGATCCCCCCTGGGGATAGTGTTTCGTTCCGGTAACCCGGTTGCAACGGGCCGACCTGTCCGCCCAGGGGGGAAGATCCGCATGAGCGCCGACCTCGGCCCCGGTCTGACCGGACTGCTCGCCGACCGCAGGCTGCTGAGCCGCACGAGCACGGCGGAGCGGGTGGCCGCGATCCTGCGCGAGCGCATCGCCCAGGGGTCCTTCCCGCCGGGCAGCCGCCTTTCGGAGGAGCGGATCGGGCAGGCGCTCGGCATCTCCCGCAACACGCTGCGCGAGGCGTTCCGGCTGCTCACCCATGAGCGGCTGCTGGTCCACCGGCTCAACAGAGGCACCTTCGTGCGGGTGCTCACGGCCGCGGACATCGCGGACATCTACCGGGTGCGCCAGGTCGTCGAGTGCGCGGCCGTACGGGCGCACGGCGCGCGTCCCGCACCGCTCGACGCCGTCGAGGGCGCCGTCGAGGCCGGCAGGGCGGCGGCCGAGGCCGGCGACTGGGCCGCCTGCGGCACCGCGAACATCCACTTCCACCAGGCCGTCGCTGGGCTCGCGGGCAGCGAGCGGCTGGACGACCTGATGCGGGGCGTCCTCGCGGAACTGCGCCTGGCGTTCCACATCATGGATGATCCGCGCCGCTTCCACGAGCCGTACCTCACCCGCAACCGCGAGCTCCTCACCGCGCTCGCCTCCGGTGAGGCGGAGGGTGCCGAGCGCCTGCTCGGGTTCTATCTGGAGGACTCCAGAAGGCAGTTGGCCGAGGCGTACCCCGAGCCCGCGGGCCTGCCCGACTGACGCGCGGTCCCCGCGGGGACCGGCGGGCCCGTGCGGGCGCCGGGAGCGCGGAAAAACCTGCGGTCCCTCTACCCTTGTCGGATCGTTCAACAATCATCTAGCCTCCGTGCACACCCCCCGGTCCGCGCCGCCGTTGCGCAACCCCTGTACGGAAGGCCGAGAGCGCATGATCGTTCTGCTCGGTGTCCTCGTGGTGATCCTCGGATTCGCCACGAGGCGCAACCCTCTGCTGGTCGTCGGAGTCGCCGGGATCGTCACCGGAGTGCTCGGCAAGCTCTCTCCCGACGAGATCCTCAAGACGTTCGGGGAGAGCTTCGCCTCCAGCCGCTCCGTGACGATCTTCGCCATCACCCTGCCCGTCATCGGGCTGCTGGAGCGCAACGGCCTCCAGCAGCAGGCCCGTACGCTCATCGGGAAGCTCGGCAACCTCACCACGGGCCGCTTCCTCACGCTCTACCTGCTGCTGCGCCAGCTGACCGCCGCGGTCGGCCTCCAGACCATCGGCGGGCCCGCGCAGAGCGTCCGGCCGATGATCGCGCCGATGGCCGAGGCGGCCGCAGAGCGCAGGAACGGCGGGCGCCCGCTGCCCCGCGCGATCCGCGACAAGGTCCGCTCGCACGCGGCCGGCGCCGACACGGTCGGCGTGTTCTTCGGGGAGGACATCTTCCTGGCCATCGGCTCCATCCTGCTGATCACCGGCCTGGTCGACGCCACCTACCACGCGCACCTGGAGCCGCTCGACCTCGCGCTGTGGGCGATACCCAGCGCGGTCTGCGCCTTCCTCGTGCACGGCGCCAGGCTGCTGCGCTTCGACCGCGCACTCGAACGCGAGCTGGTCGTCGCCAACGCCGAGCTCGACGTCGAGGAGTCGGCGAAATGATCAAGGCAGAATGGTTCTACTGGCTGGTCGGCGCGGTCTTCATCGTCATGGGCGTCCAGACGCTGATGGACCGCACCAACGCCAGGCGCCTCACCTCCGGCTCCTTCTGGACGCTCCTCGGCGTCACCTTCTTCTACAGCTCCTGGGTGGTCGACAAGACCCTGCCGTCCGAGCCCCTCGGCATCGCCGTCCTCGTGCTGATCTGCCTCGGCGGCTTCAACCTCGTCGGCAAGGGCACCCCGAAGACGACCGACGAGAAGCAGCGGACCGAGCTCGCCGGGCGCTTCGGCAGCAAGCTGTTCATCCCCGCCCTGACCATCCCGGTCGTCGCGGTGATCTGCGCGGTCGTGATCCCGAAGTTCCACTTCGGCGGCCATGTGGTCTTCGAGAAGGGCAACGAGACCATCCTCGGCCTCGGCGTCGGCTCGATCGTCGCGCTGGTCGTCGGTATGCGGGTGCTGCGGGAGCCCCGGATCTCCGTACCCCTCCACGCGGGCCGCGGCATGCTGGAGTCCATGGGCTGGGCACTGTTGCTGCCGCAGCTGCTCGCCGTCCTCGGCGCCATCTTCCAGGCGGCGGGCGTCGGCACCCAGGTCGGCAAGGTCACCGAGAAGATCCTGCCGAACGGCCAGCTCCTCGCGGCCGTGGCCCTCTACTGCGTCGGCATGTTCGTCTTCACCGTGATCATGGGCAACGCCTTCGCCGCCTTCCCCGTGATGACGGCCGCCGTCGGCTGGCCCGTCCTCGTCGAGCACCTGCACGGAAACGCGGCGGCGGTCATGGCCGTCGGCATGCTCGCCGGGTTCTGCGGCACGCTCTGCACGCCGATGGCGGCCAACTTCAACCTCGTACCGGCAGCCCTGCTCGAACTCAAGGACCAGTACGGGCCCATCAAGGTGCAGGCGCCGACCGCGCTCGTGCTGCTCGTCTGCAACATCTTCATCATCTACTTCTTCGCGTTCTGACCGTTCGGACGGAGCATCCATGAAAGTCCTGATCACCGGCTTCGAACCGTTCGGCGGCGAGGGCGTGAACCCCTCGTGGGCCGCGGCGCGGCTGGTGGCCGAGGCCCGCCCCGGTGGGTTCGAGACCACAGCGGTCCGCCTCAGCTGCGTCTACGGCAAGGCTGTCGGAGAGCTGCGAGCCGCCGTCGCCGACACCGGCCCCGACCTGGTCCTGTGCGCGGGCCAGGCGGGCGGCAGGACCGGCCTCAGCGTCGAGCGCGTCGCCGTCAACGTGGACGACGCCCGCATCCCCGACAACGCGGGCAACCAGCCGGTGGACGAGCCGATCGTGCCCGGCGGCCCGGTCGCCTACCTCTCCTCCCTGCCGGTCAAGGCGTGCGTCGCGGCGGTGCGCGAGGCGGGGCTGCCCGCCTCGGTCTCCGGGACCGCGGGGAACTTCCTGTGCAACCACGTCTTCTACGGCCTCGCCCACCTCATCGCCACCGAGCGGCCCGCGCTGCGCGGCGGCTTCGTGCACGTCCCGTACGCGCCCGAGCAGGTCGTCGGCCGCGCCGAGCCCTCCATGTCCGTCCAGGACATCGCGCGCGGCCTCGCCGTGATCGTCGAGACCGCCGCACGTACCACTACGGACCTCAAGGTCCCGGAAGGAGCGACGCATTGACCGCCTCGCCGAAGGCCGCGGGCACCGGACCGCGCGCCGCGCTCGCCTCGTACGCGGACACGTTCGCGCGGCTCGCCGTCGCCAACGTCACCCGCGCGTACCCGAATTTCCCCGCGCACCTGCTCGCGGGCCCGGACGAGCCGGTCGCGCCCCGCGCGTACCACCCGGCCTTCTACGGGGCCTACGACTGGCACTCCGCGGTGCACATGCACTGGCTCGCGCTGCGCCTGCTGAACCGCCACCCGCTCGCGGCGGCCGAGACCGCCGCGGTCACCGAGGTGCTGGACGCGCACCTCACCCCCGAGGCGCTGGCCGCCGAGGCCGCGTACCTCAGTGCCAACCCCTCCTTCGAGCGCCCCTACGGCTGGGCCTGGCTGCTGATGCTCACCGCCGAGAGCGCCGAGAGTGCCGAGAACGTGAAGAGCACCGACGGCCGCTGGTACGCCGCGCTCGCGCCGGCCGCCCGCGCCGTCGCCGACCTGCTGCTCGCCTGGCTGCCCAAGGCCCGCTACCCGGTGCGGCACGGCGTGCACGGCAACAGCGCCTTCGCCCTCGGCCTGGTGCTCGACAGCGCCGACCGCGCCGGAGTGCCCGACCTGGTCGAGCCGGTCCGCGCGAAGCTGCGGGAGTGGTTCGAGGGCGACCACGGCGGCGCGCTGCGCTGGGAGCCGTCGGGGCAGGACTTCCTCTCGCCGCTGCTGGCGGAGGCGGACGCGATGCGCCGGGTCGCTGCGCCCGGCGAGTTCGGGGCCTGGACGGCGCGCCTGCTGCCCGAGCTGACGGCGGCCGCCGCTTCGGGGGAGTGGCTGCTGCTCGCGCCGCCCGAGGTCACCGACCCGGCCGACGGCCAGATCGGCCATCTGCACGGCCTCTGCTTCAGCCGGGCGACCGCCCTCTACTCCCTGGCGGACGCGCTGGACGACGCACGCTCAGGGGTACTGCGCGACACGGCGGACGCCCATCTGGAGGCGGGGCTCTCCGCGCTCGGCTCCGGCGACTTCACCACGGACCACTGGCTCGCGACCTTCGCCGTCCTCGCACTTGAGGCGTCCGGGGCGCGGGCCTCGGACTGACGGACCGCCGGGGGCCCTCGCGGGGCCCCGGACGGCCGCACAGCCGTCTCACAGTCCGGAACCCGCCCAGCGTGTCCTGTGGTGCGGCCCCTGTCCGGGTGGCACGCTGGCGGTATGAATATTCCTTTTCTGGACACATGGCGCAACAGGCGGCGCGGCGAGTACGACGTGTCGTCGCCGGTCGCCGCCGCCCGTGAACAGGAGGGGATCACCGAGCTGCTCTCCGAGTGCGAACTGCTGCGGGTGCGCGCGATGCACCTCGGCCTGCGGCTCGACGACTCGGTCGACTCGCTCTCCGCGCTCGACCAGCTGCCCCCGCTGTGGCGCGAGGACCCGGAGGAGCTGCCGTGGCTCGGCAACGACGCGGGCCTCTACCTCGGCTCGGTGATCGTCCGTACGGTCCCGGGCGCGCGGTGGCACATCTGGCCCACAGGACAGCCCGTGGTGCGGCTCGCGTCGGGCCGCGAGGTGCAGGTCGTGGAGTCCGGCGTCGAGTGGGCGGTCGGCGGCGCGCCCGAACTCGCCCAGGTCTACGCGGAGGCCGCGGAGGCGTGACGTCCCGAATGGGTGAACTGTAGAGAACTGGCAGTAAATAACGCTTATGCCGGATTTATGCGTGTCGTCCTCGAAGTCCCTTGGGTGCGTGGATAGTTTGCGCTGACCTCGACAGAGCCGAGAATGGGGTAGGGCAGCGTATGGCCGTCGAACCGTTGATCGAGCCGCATCCGCGCAGAGCAGGACCTCCGGGCCCGATCTCGACTAGGGTCTCTCGTCTGGGTCGGGCCGGTTCCGCCAACGGAGTCCGGTGCCCGGGAAGCGGCACCGGGGCACGGGAGCCCGGCGCGATCCGGACGAGCGGTCCCGGGGCGGGTGCTTCCCCCCTGCCGGGACCGGCGGCCGAGGGCGGCGCCCCGGCCGCACCAGGGACGCTGCTGCGAGGCGCGCGGTAGCTCAGGGGCAGCGGCCCGGTCCTGACGGCAGCCGGAGATCACTTCTCTGTTCAGGGGAGAAGGTCAGCTGCGGGACGGCCGGGTTGTGCTCGGCGTGGAGCGGGCCCCCGTCGCGCAAGTGCGCGGCGGGGGCCCGCTCCCTTCTCTTTTCCCGTCCCGCTCGGCGGTCCCCGCCCCGGAGTGACGTGTTCCTGACGAGGGGCGGGCGTGCGGGCTAGGCTTCCCGGACCGATCACCCACCGGGTACGGAGGTACGGATGCGCCGCTCCACCGCACGCAATGTCTCGGTCATCGCCGTGGCCGCAGCCCTGCTCACCACCGGCGCCGCCGCGCCGCCGGCCGCGCACGACGCCCCGCGCGCGCCCGCCAAGACCCCGGTCGCCACCGGGTACGGAGGAGCGGTGGCCAGCGTGGACGCGGACGCGACAGCGGCCGGCCTCCAGGTACTCAGGTCGGGCGGGAACGCCGTGGACGCCGCCGTCGCGACCGCCGCCGCGCTCGGCGTCACCGAGCCCTACTCGGCCGGTATCGGCGGGGGCGGCTACTTCGTCTACTACGACGCCCGGACGCGTACGGTCCACACCGTGGACGGCCGGGAGACGGCGCCCGCGTCCGCGGACTCCTCGCTCTTCCTCGACAAGGACGGCAAGCCGCTGCCGTTCGACGACGCCGTCACGAGCGGCCGCAGCGTCGGCGCCCCCGGCACCGCCGCCACCTGGGACAGCGCCCTGCGCGCCTGGGGCAGCAGGTCGCTCGGACAGGTGCTGAGGCCGGCGGAGCACCTCGCGAAGGACGGCTTCACCGTCGACGACACCTTCAGGTCGCAGACCGCGTCCAACGCCGCGCGCTTCGCCGACTTCCCCGACACGGCGAAGCTGTTCCTGCCCGGCGGCCGCCCGCCCGCCGTCGGATCCACCCTGAAGAACCCCGATCTGGCGCGCACTTACGAGAAGTTGGGGCGCCAAGGCATCGGGCTGCTCTACCGCGGGGACCTCGGCAAGGACATCGCGCGTACCGTGCGCACCCCGCCCGTCAGGCCCGGCAGCACGCGCGTCGTGCGCCCGGGCGACCTCACCACCCGCGACCTCGCCGGCTACCGCACCGTCTTCCGCAAACCCACCGAGGTCTCCTACCGCGGCCTCGACGTGTACGGCATGGCGCCGTCCTCCTCCGGCGGCACCACCGTCGGCGAGGCGCTGAACATCCTGGAGGACACCGACCTCGCGCACGCCTCGCAGACGCAGTACCTGCACCACTACATCGAGGCCGGCAGGATCGCCTTCGCCGACCGCGGCCGCTGGGTCGCCGACCCGGCGTACGAGGACGTGCCGACCGGCGCCCTGCTCTCCCAGCGGTTCGCCGACTCCCGCGCCTGCCTGATCAGCGCGGACCACGCGCTCACCAGCCCCCTCGCCGCCGGTGACCCGCGCCGCCCGGTGCCCTGCGCGCACGGCGGGAAGGCCGCGCCGACCCCGTACGAGGGGCAGAACACCACGCACCTCACGGTCGCCGACCGGTGGGGCGACGTCGTCGCCTACACCCTCACCATCGAGCAGACCGGCGGCAGCGCGATGACCGTGCCGGGCCGAGGCTTCCTGCTCAACAACGAGCTGACGGACTTCTCCTTCACCCCGGCCGACCCGGCCGTGCCCGACCCGAACCTGCCGGGGCCCGGCAAGCGGCCGCGCTCCTCGATCTCGCCGACCGTCGTCCTCGACCGGCAGCACCGGCCGGTCTTCGCGATCGGCTCGCCGGGCGGCGCCAGCATCATCACCACCGTCCTGCAGACCCTGGTCAACCATGTGGACCGGGGCATGCCACTGGTCGACGCGATCGCCGCACCCCGCGCGAGCCAGCGCAACGCGGCCGCCACGGAACTGGAACCCGCCCTCTACGACAGCCCGTTGAGGGCGAAACTCGAAGCGCTCGGCCAGAAGTTCACCGAGATCGACGAGATCGGTGCGGCGACCGGCGTCGAGCGCCTGCCCGACGGCCGCTGGCAGGCCGCGGCCGAGAAGGTCCGCAGGGGCGGCGGCTCCGCGATGGTCGTCCACCCGGCGGGCCCGCAGTAGGACGCGCGGGGCGCCCAGGACCCGCGGGGGCGCCCCGCCTGCCCGCCGCCGCCCCGGCGACCGGGCGCGCCCGCGTCACCCCTGCGGGGCGCCCGGATTGCGGGGCGCCGCCGCCGGGGACACCGTGGCTGCGTGCCCCTACGCAAAGTGATCGCCGGTGTCGCCGCGCTGTGCGCGCTCGCCCTGCTGCCCGCCTGCGCCGGCCCGTCCCCGCACGCGGCGTCGGCGCCGGGCGGCGACCCCGTACGGTTCCGGCACCCCGGCGTCGTGGTCGGCGCCGGCCAGCTGGCGACCGTGCGCAAGGAGGTGCGGGCCCACCGGGAGCCCTGGGCCTCCGCCTTCCGGCAGCTGAGCGCTAGCAGGTACGCGGCCGCCGACTACACGCCCCACCCCTCGGCGACCGTCGCCTGTCAGTCCCACCACGGCACGCCCGCCTGCGTCTTCGAACGGGACGACGCCGTCGCCGCCTACACCCAGGCGCTGCTGTGGTCCGTGACCGGGCAGCCCGCCCACGCCCGCAAGGCCGTGCAGATCATGGACGCCTGGTCCGCCGTCGTCAAACGCCACACGCTCAGCGACGCGGACCTGCAGAGCGCCTGGACCGGGTCCTCCTGGGTCAGGGCCGCCGAGCTGATGCACGCCACCTACCCGCAGTGGCGCGAGCCCGCCGTCATGCGCTTCAAGTGGATGCTGCGCAAGGCGTACCTGCCCGACCTCGTCGCCAAGGTGCCCGACTACAACGGCAACTGGGAACTCGCCATGACGGACGCCGAGATGGGCATGGCGGTCTTCCTGGAGGACCACCGGATGTTCGCGCACGCCGTCTCCCGCTTCCGGGCCCGCGTCCCCGCCTACTTCTACCTGTCCTCCGACGGCAGGCTGCCCAAGCCGCCGCCCGGCGGCACCGAGCGCACCCCGGCGCGGCTCGCCTCCTACTGGTTCGGCCAGCGCACCTACGCCGACGGCCTCGGCCAGGAGACCTGCCGCAACTTCATGCACATCGGCTACTCGCTCGCGGCGACCGCGCACATCGCGGAGACCGCCTGGCACCAGGGCGTCGACCTCTACGGCGAGCAGGCGGGGCGGCTGCGCGCCGCCATGGAGTTCCACGCCCGCTACCAGCTCGGCGCCCGCCCGCCCCAGTGGCTGTGCGGCGGCAAGGTCACCCGCACGATGGGCCCCGACCTGGAGGTCGCCTACAACCACCTGCACGGCAGGCTGCACCTCTCGATGCCGCAGACCGCGCGCCTGGTGAAGAAGGACAGGCCCGCGGGCACGGACGGCCTCTTCGTGTCCTGGGAGACGCTGACCCACGCGGACAATCCGGCGCCTGACAGGGCGTAGCCTTCGGCCCGTGACCAGCCTCGACCGACGCACCCTCGACGCTCTCGCCCGCAGCCGCTACGTCAGCCTGACGACGTACCGCGAGGACGGCCTCGGCATCGACACACCGGTGTGGCACGCGGTGGACCACCGCACCCTCTACATCCTGACCCGCGCCGACTCCTGGAAGGTACGGCGCATCCGCCGCACCCCGCGCGCCGTCGTCACCGTGTGCACCGTACGCGGCCGGATCGAGCGGGGCGCCGTACGGGCCGAGGGCGCCGCGCGCCTGCTGCCGGGACCCGACGAACTCGACCACGTGCGCGGGCTGCTCGCCGGGAAGTACGGCTGGCAGTACCGCGTCACCGATCTGAAGGACCGGCTCACCGGCGGCCGCAGGCGCCACCCGATGACGGGCATCGCCGTCGAACTGTGAACCGGGTCCGGCCGCCGCAGGGCCCCGCGCATTCGGGTGAAGGTGGTCTTGCCCCGGTTCGTGCAGGGGCTTACGTTCGACGGGTCAGCTGATCCGAAGGAGCAGCACGTGACCGACCCCTCCGAAGACCCCGGGACCCGGTCCCGCACGGTGCGCGCCGCCCTCGTCCAGGCGACCTGGACGGGGGACACCGAGTCGATGATCGCGAAGCACGAGGAGCACGCCGCCGAGGCGGCCCGGCAGGGCGCGCGGATCCTGGGCTTCCAGGAGGTGTTCAACGCCCCGTACTTCTGCCAGGTGCAGGAGCCCGAGCACTACCGCTGGGCCGAGCCGGTCCCCGACGGGCCCACCGTCACCCGGATGCGCGCACTCGCCCGCGAGACCGGGACGGTCCTCGTGGTGCCGGTCTTCGAGTCCGAGGGCCCCGGCTTCTTCTACAACACCGCGGCCGTGATCGACGCGGACGGCTCGTACCTCGGCAAGTACCGCAAGCACCACATCCCGCAGCTGCCCGGCTTCTGGGAGAAGTACTACTTCAGGCCGGGCAACGCGGGCTGGCCGGTCTTCGACACCGCGGTCGGCCGGGTCGGCGTGTACATCTGCTACGACCGCCACTTCCCCGAGGGCTGGCGCCAACTCGGCCTGAACGGCGCGGAGATCGTCTACAACCCGTCCGCCACCTCGCGCGGCCTCTCCGCCCACCTGTGGCAGCTCGAACAGCCCGCGGCGGCCGTCGCCAACGCGTACTTCGTCGCCGCGATCAACCGGGTCGGCCGCGAGGAGTACGGCGACGACGACTTCTACGGCACCAGCTACTTCGCCGACCCGCGGGGCCGGCTCGTCGGCGGCACCGCGAGCGACACGGAGGAGGAACTCCTCGTGCGGGACCTGGACCTCTCGCTCATCGACGAGGTGCGGCGGCAGTGGGCCTTCTACCGCGACCGCAGGCCCGACGCGTACGAAGGGCTGGCCACGCCATGACCGGGTCGCTGCACGACCGCCACCGCGCCGTACTGCCCGACTGGCTCAGCCTCTACTACGGCGAGCCGCTCGAACTCACCCACGGCGAGGGCCGCCACGTCTGGGACGCCGCGGGCAACCGCTACCTCGACTTCTTCGGCGGCATCCTCACCACCATGACCGCGCACGCGCTGCCCGAGGTCACCAAGGCCGTCAGCGAGCAGGCGGCGCGGATCGTCCACTCCTCGACGCTCTACCTCAACCGCCCCATGGTGGAACTCGCCGAGCGGATCGCCGCCCTGTCCGGCATCCCCGACGCGCGCGTCTTCTTCACCACGTCGGGCACCGAGGCCAACGACACCGCGCTGCTGCTCGCCACCGCGTACCGGGGCTCGAACCAGATCCTCGCGATGCGCAACAGCTACCACGGCCGGTCCTTCTCCACCGTCTCCGTCACCGGCAACAAGGGCTGGTCGCCCACGAGCCAGTCGCCGCTCCAGACGGCCTACGTGCACGGGGCGGTGCGCAGCCGCGGCCCCTTCGCCCACCTCGGCGACGCGGAGTTCACCGCCGCGTGCGTCGCCGACCTCAGGGACCTCCTCGGCCACGGCAGGACGCCCGCGGCGCTGATCGCGGAACCCGTCCAGGGCGTCGGCGGCTTCACCATGCCGCCCGACGGCCTCTACGCCGCCTTCCGCGCGGTGCTCGCCGAGCACGGCACCCTGTGGATCAGCGACGAGGTGCAGACCGGCTGGGGCCGCACAGGCGACCACTTCTGGGGCTGGCAGGCGCACGCGGAGAACGGCCCGCCGGACATCGTCACCTTCGCCAAGGGCATCGGCAACGGCATGTCCGTCGGCGGGGTGATCGCCCGCGCCGAGATCATGAACTGCATCGACACCAACTCCATCTCCACCTTCGGCGGCAGCCCCGTCACCATGGCGGCCGGCCTCGCCAACCTCGCCTACCTCCTCGACCACGACCTCCAGGGCAACGCCCGCCGCGTCGGCGGACTGCTCATCGAGCGGCTGCGCGCCACGGCCGCGCAGGTCGGGGCCGTGCGCGAGGTCCGCGGCCGCGGCCTGATGGCCGGCGTCGAACTCGTCAGGCCGGGCACAGAAGAGGCGTCGCCCGAGCGGGCCGCCGCCGTGCTGGAGGCGGCCCGCGAGGGCGGCCTGCTGATCGGCAAGGGCGGCGGGCACGACACGAGCGTGCTGCGGATCGCCCCGCCGATGACCCTGACGGTGGCCGAGGCCGAGGAGGGCGCCGCCGTCCTCGACCGCGCGCTGCGCACCGTATGAGACCGCCGCACCGCGCCTACGGAAAGGGCGAGCGCCGCCGATGACCACCCGCACCCTCGTCCGCGGCGGCCTCGTCGTCACCGCCGCGGACGAGACCCACGCAGACGTGCTGATCGAGGACGGCAGGATCGCCGCGCTCGCCGCCCACGACTCGGACACCGCCAAGGGCTGGAGCGCGGGCACCGTCATCGACGCCACCGGCCGCTACGTCGTCCCCGGCGGCGTGGACGCGCACACCCACATGGAGATGCCGTTCGGCGGCACCTACGCCTCCGACACCTTCGAGACCGGCACCCGCGCAGCGGCCTGGGGCGGCACCACGACCATCGTCGACTTCGCCATCCAGTCGCGCGGGCAGACCCTGCGCCAGGGGCTCGACGCGTGGTTCGCCAAGGCCGACGGCAGGTGCGCGGTCGACTACGGCTTCCACATGATCCTCTCCGACGTGAACGAGCACTCGCTCGCCGAGATGGACCTCCTCGTCCAGGAGGGCGTCACGTCCTTCAAGCTGTTCATGGCCTACCCGGGCGTCTTCTACAGCGACGACGGCCGCATCCTGCGCGCGATGCAGCGCGCCGCGGGCAACGGCGGCCTGGTGATGACGCACGCCGAGAACGGCATCGCCATCGACGTCCTCGTGCAGCAGGCGCTCGCGGAGGGCCGCACCGACCCGCGCGTCCACGGCGAGGTGCGCAGGGCGCTGCTGGAGGCGGAGGCCACCCATCGCGCGATCCAGCTCGCCCGGGTCGCGGGCGCCCCGCTCTACGTGGTGCACGTGTCGGCGCAGGAGGCGCTCGCGGAGATCGCCGCGGCCCGCGACCTGGGCCTGCCGGTCTACGCCGAGACCTGCCCGCAGTACCTGTTCCTGTCCACGGACAACCTCGCGGAGCCGGACTTCGAGGGCGCCAAGTACGTGTGCTCCACGCCGCTGCGCCCCCGCGAGCACCAGGAGGCGCTCTGGCGCGGGCTGCGGACCGACGACCTCCAGGTCGTCTCCACCGACCACTGCCCGTTCTGCTTCGCGGGCCAGAAGGACCTGGGCCGCGGCGACTTCTCGAAGATCCCCAACGGGATGCCGGGCGTCGAGAACCGGATGGACCTGCTGCACCAGGGCGTGGTCGAGGGCCGCATCACCCGCCGCCGCTGGATCGACCTGGCCTGCGCCGCGCCCGCGCGGATGTTCGGCCTCTACCCGAAGAAGGGCACCCTCGCGCCCGGTTCCGACGCGGACCTCGTCGTCTACGACCCGCACGCCGAGCAGGTCATCTCCGCCGCCACCCACCACATGAACGTCGACTACTCGGCGTACGAGGGCCGGCGGGTGACGGGCCGGGTCGAGACGGTGCTGTCCCGGGGCGTGCCGGTGATCGAGGGCGGCGCCTATGTGGGGCGCGCGGGCCACGGCGGCTACCTGCCGCGGGGGACCGGCCAGTACGCGCACTGAGCACGGCCCCCGCGGCGCGGGCCGCGGGGTCAGCCGCCGAGCGTGACCGTCCAGGACGTGGGCGCCCCGTCCTGGATGTGGCCGTCGACGGGCGCCGCGCCGGTGGGGCCGACGTCGTCGTAGGGGAAGGCGTAGCCGATGTCCGCGTGCTCGTGCACGAGCCGCGCGTAGTGGTTGGTCACGGCCTCGGTGTAGTACTGGTCGGGCTTGACCCCGTCGGGCTGGTTCCCGCCGCCGGTGACCAGCAGGCTGCTGCGGTTGATCGCGGCGGCGATACGGGCCGCGACGGCGCCGCGGGCGTCCGAGCCCGAGTTGTACAGCGGGCCGCTCGCGCAGCCGAAGATGTCGACGGCGCTCGGCTTGGTGAACGGCACCCCGTTCGTCTCCAGGCCGTCGAAGACCAGCGTGTCGCCGGACACCCGGCCGGTGTAACCGCCGATGCTGCCCTGCCCGTTCACGGTCAGGTCGGCCGACTGGAAGTGGCTCCACACGGAGTCCAGGTAGGAGTCCCAGTAACCGCCGAAGTCGACGGGGGAGTGGGACGGCGCCAGCACCCGCAGCACACCGCCGGAGGAGTCGGTGGCGACGAGCTTGTCCCAGGGGGCGCCGTCCGCCGCGTGCTGGTCGCGCAGGCCGTCGGCGATGGCGCCGAGCGCCCCCGCGGGCAGCGGGCTCACGGACTGGTCGCCCGCGCTGCCCGAGCTCGCCATCGAGACCGGGAGCCCGACCATGTCGACGTAGCTGATGTTCGCGTACAGGTTGGCGCTGTTGTACGTGAACTCGCAGAACGTCCAGTTGGTCTGCCAGTTGGCGTCGTCGGAGACGAGGGCGGGCTGCACGAGGCCGGGCACGCCGCCGTCGCCGCCCGGCGGGTTGACGAAGAACTGGAGCTTCTTGCCGACGGAGAACCAGACGCGGCCGCCGGTGACGTAGTCGCCGAGGGTCAGCTGGGTGGCGGCGGAGCCCGAGGCGCCCAGCGTGATCGCGTAGTCCTGCACCGGGGTCTGCACGGAGGACGGGCTCGGCAGCCGCTGGAAGGCGCCGCCCGAGTCGACGAACCCGGGCCAGCCCGAGTCGTCGGAGCCGCTGATGTACGCGTAGACGGTGCCGCTGCCCGAGTTGTTGCGCAGCGAGAGCGGCAGCGAGGGACCGGCGGCGGACGCGTGCTGCGTCAGCATCCGCGGGGCGAGCGGCGAGGCGAGGGCTGCCGCTGCGCCGGTCGCACCGGCTGTGGCGAGAAATGAACGTCGTGAGAGCAACGTGTTCCTCCTCCGAGGAGGCCGAGACGGGTGGGGGGAGGCTTCCGCGGAGTGGTGGGGTGCGCGGAAGTTCCGAACACTATTGGTCTAGGCCTGGCATCGCGTCAAGGGCGGAATCGTTCTGCCTGATCAAGAGCCCCCCACGTCCGGCTCCGGGCGGCGGACGGCCCGGCCGGGGTGCGCCCCGCCGCCTCACGGTGCCAGCGGCGCGGTCCCGCCGCGTGTGGACTCGCGCGCCTGGAGCCAGTGCGGGGCCACGTGCACCTCGAAGGGCAGGGGGGAGTCCGAACGGATGCGGGCCGCAAGGCACTTCACGGCCAGGGATGCGATGCCGGCCAGGTCGGGGACCACGGTGGTCAGGGACGGCGTGCTGTACAGCGCCTCCTGGGAGCCGTCGATCCCGGCGAGCGCGATGTCGCCCGGCACGCCGAGCCCCGCCTCGTGCAGGGCGCGCTGCGCGCCGACCGCGAGCATGTCGCTGAAGCAGAACACCGCGTCGGGCCGGGCGCCCTGGGGGAGCCCGAGGAGCGCGCGCATCGCGAGCAGGCCGTTGCGGCGGTCGAACTCCTTGACGCGGGGCGCGAGCCGCGGATCGAAGGGCAGGCCGGCCGCGTGCAGCGCCTGCTGGAAGCCTTCGAGCCGCTGCCGGCTGGTGGCCGACGCCTTGTGGTCCACCCCCACCGCCGCGATCCGGGTGCGGCCGAGGCCCGCGAGGTGCGCCGTGGCCTCGCGCGCCGCCGCGACATTGTCGATGAGCACGTGGTCGGCGACCACGTGCTCATCGTCGAAGCTGCGCTCGCCCAGCAGCACCAGCGGGAACTCGTCGGCGACCGGGGCCAGTTCCGCGGTGGTGACATGGAGCGGCGAGAGGATCACGCCGTCGAGCAGCGAAGCGCCGACGCCGGTGGCGAGCCGCAGCTCCTCCGCCGGGTCCCCGAGCGTCTCCTCGATCAGCACGGTCAGGCCGAGCGCCGTGGCCTCCGTCCGCACGTGGTGGGCCAGGTCCGCGAAGTACGGCGTGGTGAGCTCGGGGACGGCGAGCGCGATCAGGCCGCTGCGCCCCGTGCGCAGCCGCCGCGCCGACGGGTTGGGCCGGTAGCCGAGTTCGTGCACGGCGCGCATCACCCGCTCCCGCGTGGCAGGAGAGACCCTCGGGGCATCGCGTACAACGTTGGAAACTGTCTTGATCGACACCCCCGCGCGCTCTGCCACGTCCTTGAGCGTCACTGCTGCCACCGCACGGCTCCCTTGCTGGACATCCCCTGGATTATGCACACAGGTGGCAGATTCTGTCAGTCGAGGCCCTCGGGCCGCACCCGCTCCCGCGGGATCGCCGACCGTATTCGCGCCAAAGGGTTGACCTCGTGGATACCCAGTGGTTACAACGTTGGAACCGATGGCAAGCGGTTGCTGTCGGCCAGGGCGGCGATGCCCGTGCCCCGGACGGGGGCGCAGGCCAGGCGCGTGCGCCGCCGCCCTACCCACCGTCCGCCTCACGAGAGGGACCGCATGTCTCGGCATCGATCGAACGCCCCGCTGCGCACGGCCGTGGTCGGCACCGGAGGCATCGCGCGCTCCAGCCACCTGCCCGCCCTGCGGACGCTGGCGGCCGAGGGGCGCACGGAGGTCGTCGCCGCGGTCGACGTGGACGAGCGCGCGGTACGCGCCTTCGCCGACGAGTTCGGCATCCCGCACGCCGCCACCGGCCTCGAAGCCGCCCTCGCCGACGTGCGCCCCGACCTCGTGGTGCTGTGCACACCGCCCGCCGTGCACCGGGAGCAGTCCGTGGCCGCGCTGCGGGCGGGGGCGTGGGTGTGGTGCGAGAAGCCGCCGTGCCCCTCGCTCGCCGACTACGACGCCGTACAGGCCGCGGAGCGGGGCGGCGACGGCGACCCGTACGCCTCCATCGTCTTCCAGCACCGCTTCGGCTCGGGCGCGCGGCATGTGCGGCGGCTGCTCGCCGGGGGCGCGTTCGGCCGGCCGCTCGTGGCCCACTGCCAGACCACCTGGTACCGGGACACCGCCTACTACGCCGTGCCGTGGCGCGGCCGTTGGGCCACCGAGGGCGGCGGCCCCGCCATGGGCCACGGCATCCACCAGACGGACCTGCTGCTCGACCTGATGGGCCCGTGGAGCGAGGTGAGCGGCATGGCGGCGAGGCTGGTGCACGACGTGGAGACCGAGGACGTCTCCACCGCGCAGGTGCGCTTCGCGAACGGCGCGCTCGCCACCGTCGTCAACAGCGTGCTCAGCCCCGACGAGGTCAGCCGCATCCGCATCGACTGCGAGCGCGCCACCATCGAGGTCACCCACCTCTACGGCTACCGCAACGCCGACTGGCGCATCACACCGGCGCCCGGCGTCCCCGAGGAGACCGCGGCACGCTGGCGCGACTTCGGCCCGGACGAGCCGAGCTCGCACCTCGCCCAACTGCGCGCCCTCGTCGCGGACATCGAGGCAGGGCGGCGCCACCCCACCAGCGGCGAGGGCGGCCGGCGCACGCTCGAGTTCATCACCGCCCTGTACAAGTCCGCGTTCACCGGCACCGCCGTGCGCGCCGGCGACGTCGCACCGGGCGACCCCTACTACACCGAACTGCACGGCGGCGCCCCGGGCTGGGCCCCGGCCGGCTCCCCGAAGGAGGAGGACCGCGCATGACCCTGGCACTGACCCACGCCCACGGCGACCGGATCACCGTGACCCACGAGGCCACAGGCACCGAGCTGTTCGCCTACGTCTACCGCCCCGAGGCCGCGTGGGAGGCACCCAAGCCGTACCTGCACCCGCTGCGCACCCTGTCGGGCGCGCTCGTCACCGACTACCGGCCCAACGACCACCGCTGGCACAAGGGGCTGCAGCTGACCGCCTCCCACCTGTCGGGGCAGAACCTGTGGGGCGGCAACACCTACGTGCACGGCGAGGGCTACCTCCCCCTGCCGGAGAAGGTCGGCTCGATGGCGCACACCGCCTTCGAGGAGGTACGCGCGCAGGGCGATCGCGCGGTCATCGCCGAGCGCCTGACCTGGCACCCGCACGGCGGGGAGCTGTGGGCCGAGGAGGAGCGCAGCGTCGAGGTCTCCGACGTCGACACGGACGCCGGGAGCTGGACGCTGACCTGGAGCTCGGCCGTCACCAACCGGCGGAGCGAACCGCTGCGCCTCGGCAGCCCCACCACCCACGGCCGCCCCGCCGCCGGCTACACCGGCCTGTTCTGGCGCGGACCGCGCGCCTTCCGCGACGGGCGGGTCTTCACCGCCGAGGCCGAAGGCGGCGACCTGATGGGCAGCCAGGCGGACTGGCTCGCGTACACCGGCGAGCACGACGGGCGCGACGGCCACGCCACCCTCGTCTTCGAGCACGACCCGGCCAACGACCACACCGGCGCAGGAGGCACCCACCCGGCGCACTGGTTCGTGCGCAGCGACCCGTTCGCCGCCGTCGCGCCCTCCTGGGCGTTCCACCAGGAACTCGTCCTCGCCCCCGGCGACACCCTCGCCAGGCGCTACCGCGTCACCCTCGCCGACGGCGCGTGGGACCGCGACCGGGTCGCCGCACACCTGCGGGGGCTCCCGTGGTGAGCGGCGCGTACGACGGCTTCCCCGGCGCGGTCGGCGTCTCCAGGCTGCGGGTCTACGACTGGCCCACGGTGGACGGCGGGCCCGGGGGCGGCACCCCGCACCTCCACCTCACCTGCACCGAGGGGTACGTGGTGACGGCGGGCACCGGCACGGTGCAGACCCTCACCACCTCGGGCTACCGGGAGACACCGCTCGAAGCGGGCACCGTCGCCTGGTTCACGCCCGGCACCATCCACCGCCTGACCAACCGCGGCGGCCTCGAAATCACCGTCGTGATGCAGAACAGCGGACTGCCCGAGGCCGGCGACGCGGTGCTCACCCTGCCGCAGCACCTCCTCACCGACCCCGGCACGTACGCCGAGGCCGTACGGATCCCTGCCGACGTGCCGGAGGCGGACCAGGCAGAGGCCGCGCGCGCCCGCAGGGACCTGGCGACCCGCCGCTTCCTCGAACTGCGCGAGGCCGCCGAGCGCGGCGACCCCGAGCCGCTCGCCGCCTTCCAGCGGGCCGCCGCAGCCCTGGTGCACCCCCGGCTCGACGCGTGGGAGCAGCGCTGGCGCGCGGGCGCCCGCGCGGCGGCCGAGACGACGGGCGCCCAGCTCGACGCCCTGCGCGGGCGGGACGCGGCCCATCTGACCGAGGCCCGGGTCGGCGCCACAGGTCCTGCCGCCCGCGGACGCTTCGGCATGTGCGGCCGCCTCGACGTCTACCCGGGGATCTGACCGGCGCGCCCCGCCCGCCGGGACTTCGCGGACACGACCCAGCACAGCACCGGGCGGCGGGCCCGGCACGCACCGCACGCCCCCGCCTCCCCCTCTTCCTCCTCGTACCCCCGGAAGGCCCCCATGCCCGAGCCCAGAAGCGGCGGGCACCGACCCCCGAGCCGCCGCGCCGTCCTGGCCACGGCAGCCGTCGGTCTCGGTACCGCCCTGACCACCGCGCTCTCCTCCTGCTCCGCAGCGGGCGGAGGGACGTCCGGCGGTGTCACCCTCACCTTCGCCTGGTGGGGCAACGACGACCGCGCCGCCCGCACGCAGCAGGCCGTGCGCCTCTTCGAGAAGGAGCACCCCGGCATCACCGTCCGCACGTCCAACGCGGACTTCGCCTCGTACCTGCAGAAGCTGGCCACCCAGGCCGCGGGCGGCGGGATGCCCGACGTGGCGCAGCTCGACTACCGCCAGATCTCCCAGTACGCGGGCGGTGGCGCCCTGCTGCCGCTCGACGACGCCATCGGCGGGGGCACGCTCCGCACCGCCGAGATGGACGAGGTCTTCCTGCGCACGGGCACCTTCGGGGGCAGGCAGTACGCCATGCCCATGGGCCGCGGCATCACCGGGTTCGCCTACGACACCGCCGTCTACC
The DNA here is from genome assembly GCF_040704505.1 of Streptomyces sp. NPDC047002. Classification (NCBI taxonomy): domain Bacteria; kingdom Bacillati; phylum Actinomycetota; class Actinomycetes; order Kitasatosporales; family Streptomycetaceae; genus Streptomyces; species Streptomyces sp. NPDC047002. The sequence continues at coordinate 644,615 of NZ_JBEYWC010000001.1, read as the reverse complement.
GCAAGGCCGGCCTCCGCACGCCGCCACCGCCCAGCTGGACCTGGGACGACTGGGCCGAGGCCGGCAGGAGGATCGCCGGGCTGCGGCTGCGCTCCCCCGACGGGCGGACCGTCAGCGGCGCCAACGACTGCGGGCCCAACGAGGACGTCTTCGAGGACTGGCTGCGCAGCCGCGGCGGGCGGCTCTACGCGAGCCAGACCCGGCTCGGCTTCACCGAGGACGAGCTCACCGAGTTCTGGACGTTCTTCGACCGGCTGCGCAGGCAGGGCGCCGTGGCGGCGGCCCGCGACACCACGCAGGCGGCCTCCACCGAGACCTCGCCCATCGGCCGGGGCCTGGCCGCCGCCGACTACACCTGGGACGCGCCGTTCCCCGGATACACGGCGCTGCTCGGCGACCAGGTGCACTTCGCGCCCGTACCGACCCTCGGCGGCCGCGCGGGCCAGTACTTCAAACCCTCGATGCTGGTGGGCATCGGCGCGCACACCGCCCACCCGAAGGAGGCGGCCAGGCTCGTGGACTTCCTCCTCAACGACCGGCGCGCGGGCGACATCCTCGGCTTCACCCGCTCCACACCGCCCAACCGGACCGTCGCCGCCCGCGTCGCCACCACCCTCAAGGGCGCGGAGCGGGAGATCTACGACTACGCCGAGGCCATGGCGAAGTACGGCCTCGCCGCCCCGCCGAGCGCACCGCCGCGCGGCGACGTCGCCGTCCAGTCCGCCTTCACCCGCACCTACCAGCGGGTCATGTTCCAGCTCGCCACGCCCCGGCAGGCGGCGCGCGAACTCATCGACGAGGCCAACCGGGAGCTGCGGTCATGAGCACAGTGTCGACCAGGGCGCCCGCGCCCGCCGAGCACACCGCAGGCCCGCGGCGCGCCGGAAGCCGCCGCGGCAGGAGGGAGAAGCAGTGGCCCGCCTATGTGTTCCTCTCGCCGTGGATGATCGGCGCGGTCGTGCTGACCCTGGTGCCGATGGCCGTGTCGCTGTACCTCTCGTTCACGGACTACAACCTCTTCGACCCGCCGCACTGGGTCGGCCTGCGCAACTACACCCAGATGCTCACCGAGGACCCGCGCTACTGGCGGTCCGTCGGCACCACCCTGCTGTACGTCGTCATCGCCGTCCCCCTGAAGCTGGCGCTCGCGCTCGGCGCCGCGATGCTGCTGAAGAACCTCGGCCGCGGCCGGGCCTTCTACCGCTCCGCCTTCTACGCGCCCTCCCTGCTCGGCGCGAGCATGTCCATCGCCCTGGTGTGGCGCGCCCTGTTCAACGACGGCGGCTCCGTCTCGCACGTCCTGGACGCCGTCGGCATCCACACCGGCGGCTGGGTCGGCAACCCGCACCTCGCGGTGTACGCGGTGGTGCTGCTGACGGCCTGGCAGTTCGGCGCGCCCATGGTCATCTTCCTCGCGGGCCTCCAGCAGATACCGTCCGACCTCTACGAGGCCGCCGCACTCGACGGGGCGGGCCGCCGGCGGCAGTTCGCCTCCGTCACCGTGCCGATGCTCTCGCCCGTCGTCTTCTTCAACCTGGTGCTCGAGACCATCCAGTCCTTCCAGGTGTTCACCCCCGCCTTCGCCATCAGCGGAGGCAACGGCGGACCCGCGGACTCGACCATGTTCTACACGCTGTACCTGTACGAACGCGGCTTCACCGCCTCGCACATGGGCTATGCCGCGGCGATGGCCTGGCTGCTGCTCGTCGCCATCGGAGCCGTCACCCTGATCCTGTTCAAGACGTCCCGCTCCTGGGTCTTCTACGCGGACGAGGAGGGACGATGAACCCCGCCGTCAAGCGCAGGCTGCCGCACGCCGTCGCGATCGTGGCCCTGCTGCTCCTGCTGTACCCCCTGGCGTGGCTGCTCGCCACGTCGCTCAAACCGGCCGACGAGGTCGTCACCAGCCTCGACCTGTGGCCCAGCCACCTGGAGTGGTCCAACTACACGACCGCGCTCGACGGCGTGTCCGGCATCTCCGTCACCCGGCTGCTCGGCAACACCCTGCTCATCGCGGTGGGCGCGGTCGTCGGCAACGTGCTGTCCTGCTCGCTGGCCGCGTACGCCTTCGCCAGGCTGCGCTTCCGCCTGCGCAAGCCGATGTTCGGCTTCATGGTGGCGACGCTGATGCTGCCGCACCACGTCGTGCTGATCCCGCAGTACATCATCTTCAACCGGCTCGGCCTCGTGGACACCTACTGGCCGCTGATCCTGCCGAAGTTCCTCGCCACCGAGGCGTTCTTCGTCTTCCTCATCGTCCAGTTCATGCGCAACCTGCCGCGCGAACTGGAGGAGTCCGCGAGGATCGACGGCTGCGGCGCGTTCCGCACCTACTGGGCCATCACCCTGCCGCTGAGCAGGCCCGCGCTGATCACCACGGCCATCTTCACCTTCATCTGGACGTGGAACGACTTCTTCACACAGATGATCTACCTCTTCGCGCCGGAGAAGTTCACCATCACCCTCGCCCTGCGCAGCTTCGTCGACCAGTCAAGCACCTCCGCGTACGGACCGATGTTCGCGATGTCGGTCATCTCCGTGCTGCCGATCGTGCTGTTCTTCTTCGTCTTCCAGCGCTACCTGGTACAGGGCATGGCCACCTCTGGACTGAAGGGCTGAAGCGATGTCCCAGGGACGCGCCACGACCCAGGCACCCGCCACCCTGCCGCCCGGCGAGCGCAGGGACCCCGGAGAGGTCTTCGGGGGCGGCTTCACCCTCTTCGCCGACATGCTGCTCGTCGGCCTGCTCACCAGCCTCGCGTGCCTGCCGGTCGTGACGGCGCCCGCGGCGTTCGCCGCCGCGTCGGCGACACTGCGCGGGGCCGCGCACAGCGGCGTGCCGGTGCGGGCCGCCGGGTACACAGGCCACCTGCGCGCGCACCTGTCCGCCAGGTCGCTCGCCTGCGGCCTGGTGCCGCCCGCGCTCGCCGTGCTCCTGCTCCTCGACGCGAGCCTGCTGGCGAGCCCCCTGCCGGGGGCGCGCCTTCTGGCCCCCGTGCTCGTCCTGCTCGTCCTGGGCGCCGCCGTCGTGGCGCTGCGCACCACGGCGCTCGAAGCCCCGCACCGGCTGTCGGCGCGCGAGGGCCTGCTGCGCGCCGCCGCCGACCCGCGCGGCTCCCTGCTCCTCGCGGGCGGTGCCCTGCTCGCCGGGGTGCTCGCCTGGTCGATCCCGCTGCTCGTGCCCCTCCTGCCCGGGCCCCTCGCCTTCGCGGCGACGGTCGTCGACCTGCGCTTCACGGCCCACCGCGGGAGCGCCTGAACCGGCGCGGGCCCGGCCGAGCGCCGGTCCGGGCCCCCGCATCCGCACCCCGCGCCCGTACCCCGTACCCCGCACTCAGCGCATCCGCACCCGCACGCAACCGAGTACGACACCTCCGGAGTTCCCGCATGCCGCTGTCCTTCAGTCACGTCGATGTCGCAGGCCACCCCAGGCCGCAGTTGGTACGGGAGGTGGACTGGCACGACCTGAGCGGGCCCTGGGACTTCGCCCACGACGACGCGGACCGGGGCCGCGACGAGCGGTGGATGGACCCGGCGGCGCCGGCCGAGGACCCGTTCACCCGGACGATCACGGTGCCCTTCCCGCCCGAGTCGCCCGCCTCCGGCATCCACGACACGGGCTTCCACCCCGTCCTGTGGTACCGGCGCACCCTCGACGCCGTGCGCCCGGGGCCGGGGCTGCGGCTGCTCGCGCACTTCGGGGCGGTCGACTACCGTGCCGAGGTCTGGCTCAACGGGCAGCATCTCGCCTCCCACGAGGGCGGCCACACCGGATTCACCTGCGACCTGACCCGGGCGCTGGCCGAGGAGGGGCCGCAGGTGCTGGTGGTACGGGCCGAGGACCAGCCCAGGGACGCGTCCCAGCCCCGCGGCAAACAGGACTGGCGCCCCGAGCCGCACACCATCTGGTACCACCGCACCTCGGGCATCTGGCAGCCCGTCTGGCTGGAGACCGTACCGGAGCAGCACCTCACCCGCCTGCACTGGACCCCCCAGGTCGCCCACGCCCGCGTCCAGTGCGCCCTCCAGTTGGCACGCTGGCCCGAGCGCCCCCTGCACGCCACCGTCCGACTGCGCCTGGGCGAGCGCACGCTGGCCCACCAGCAGGTCCGCGTCGAGGAGCAGCAGGCGGTGTTCGACATCGCCGTACCCGCCCTGCGCCACGGCCAGGACCTGGGCGACCTGCTGTGGAGCCCCGACGCCCCGCACCTGGTCGACGCGACCGTCACCCTCACCGAACCCGGGCGCGAGGAAGCCGTGGTCGACGAGGTGGGCTCCTATCTCGGACTGCGGGAGGTGGGCTGGAGCGACGGGGTCTTCCTGCTCAACCACAAGCCCTGCTTCCTGCGCATGGCGCTCCAGCAGGGCTACTGGCCGCAGTCCCATCTCGCCGCCACCCATGAGGACCTGCGCCGGGACGCCGAACTCGCCAAGCGGCTCGGGCTGAACGGGCTGCGCATCCACCAGAAGATAGAAGACCCGCGCTTCCTGTACTGGGCGGACCGCTACGGGCTGATGCTGTGGGAGGAGATGCCCTCCGCCTACGCCTACACCGCCCCCACCGTCGAGCGCGTCACCGCGGAGTGGACCCAGGCCGTGCTGCGCGACATCGGCCATCCCTCGATCGTCGCCTGGGTCCCCGTCAACGAGTCCTGGTCCGTGCCCAACCCGTCACTCGTCCCGGCCCAGCGCCACTTCATGGACGCGCTCTACCACCTGACCAAGGCCCTCGACCCCTCGCGCCCCGCCGTCTCCAACGACGGCTGGGAGATCTCCACCGCCGACATCTGGGGCGTCCACGACTACACCCAGGACGCCTCGACCCTCACCCGGCGCTACCGCCATCCCGCCCTGCGCCAGGGCGAGTTCACCACCCCCTGGCCCGGCGCCAAACGCCTCGTCCTGGACGGCACCCGCCACCAGGGCCAGCCCGTCGTACTCAGCGAGTTCGGCGGCGCCACCCTCGAACCCGCCCAGGGCGAGAGCGTCTTCGCCTATGACACCCTCACCACCACCGAGGACTTCGCCGAGCGCCTCACCGCCCTGGTGACCGCGGCCACCCGCTCCCAGCTCGCCGGGTACTGCTACACGCAGCTCACCGACACCCTCCAGGAGACCAACGGCCTCCTCACCCCCGACCGCACCCCCAAGATCCCCCTCGACCGGCTCCGCGCCGTCCTCACCCTGCCGCACACCGACTAGGGGCACTCCCGCGGGCCCGGCGGGGCGGGCGCCTCACCGGGCGGGGCGCGGCCCCGCCGGCGCGGGGGCCGCGGGGCCGTCGGCGAGCAGCGGCAGCAGGCGGCCCGCGACGACGCGCCGCGGGGTGAAGCGCACCCGGCGTCCGGTACCGCCGTCGTCGCCCGGCGCGCCCGGCGCCCCCCACTCGACCTCGGCGCGGCCGGAGAGGTGCAGGGTGCGGCCGGCGGCGAAGTCGAAGAAGACCAGCGCCGCGGTGGGGTCGGCCCGCAGATTGCCGAGGGTGTTGAACATGTTGTTGCCCTCGTAGTCGGGCCACCACAGCCCGCCGTCCTCGACCCGCACGAACCCCGCGGGCCCGCCGCGGTGGGAGGCGTCGTTGCCGCGGGTGGGATGGGCGGTGCCGATCAGGAAGGTGTCCGCGCCGCGGACCAGCGCGGTGTCGTCCGCGTCGAGCGCGGCCGCCCGCCGGACCTGTGCCGCGCCTGCCGCGCGCGCGGGGCGCAGGCGCCGGGGCCGGATGTGCTGGGGGCAGTTGCCGTACATCTGCTCCACGTCGACGCGCAGGCCGTCGGCGTCGGAGGCGGTCAGGGTGCCGTTGATCCGCAGGCGCCTGCGGGCGGCGAACTCCACCACGATCAGCCCGGCGGGCTGATCTGCGGGGAGCCCGTGCAGCGGGTCTCCTTCCGCGGGCACCGCCCGGACGTCGAGAGCGGTGGGCGAGGCGACGTGCAGGAAGCCGGGCGGGCCGGTGAGCGGGGAGATCCACAGGGTGCCCGTCGCGTCGCGTGCCGTCACGGCGGCGAAGGTCCGCTCGCCGAGGAAGCCGCTCGCGCCGCCCCGCAGCCGCGCGGGCGCCAGCATGCCGGAGAGCCGGGCGGCGTCCTTCGTCACGCCCGCCAGGCGCTGGACGGCGAGCTCGCCCTCGTGGAAGCCGGTGGGGGTGGGGCGTGCCGGGTCGCTCATGGTTCTTCCTTCCACGCGCCGCGGGGGACGGGCCGAGGAGCGCACGTGAGGTGCGGGAGCCCGCATACGCTCTGACGGTTGCAGGTGCATTGAACCGTTAGAACCACCATGGCATCCCGCGCGCCGGGTGTCAACGCTTGAAGGTGTCTGTAACCGTTAGAAGTGCGGTAGCCTCCCTCGTATGGACACCGCCGCGCCCCCGCCGGGCGAGCCGCTCCCGGTCGAGCTGATGAACACCGTCAGGGCCGACCGGGACGGCGTGTACGACACACTGGACCGCCCCGAGGGGGCGACGGAGTGGCTGGCCGCCGTCTCCGCCCGTACGGCCCTGCCGGCCGCGGCCGACTTCGATGCGCTCACCGGACCTGAACTCGCGCGCCTGGCAGGCAGATTGACCGACCTGCGGGGCGCATTGCGCCGCCTCGCCGCCGAGGCCACCGGCGACCCGCGCCCAGCGGCCCTGACCCCCGCCCTGCAACTGGCGGACGCCGTGGCCGCGCTCAACGCCGCGGCGGGCGAGACGCCCCACTGGTCGGCCCTGTCCTGGACGCCCGGCCGCGCGCCGGAGCGGCACACCCGCACCGGCGGGCGGGCCGCGGCCGCGGCCCTCTCCGCCCTCGCGGAGGAGTCCGTCCTCCTCTTCTGCGGCGAGGCCCGCCACGACCTGCGCGCCTGCCTGGCACCCGGGTGCGTCCTGTACTTCACCAAGAACCACCCGCGGCGGGAGTGGTGCTCTCCCGGCTGCGGCAACCGTGCACGCTCCGCGCGCCACTACCGGCGCCACCGCCACGGCAGCGCCTGACGGCACCGCACCTCTCCGACACACCGCACCAGGGAGCCCCCATGAACAGCCGAGACGCCACAGACGCCGCCGCCCGCGCCGCTGCGTACCGCCACCTCGCAGGCGACCCGGTCCTCGGCGGGCTCGTGCGGCGCGTGGGGCGGCCCGACCCGTTCGACCGGGCCGCGCGCGGCTTCCCCTCGTCCACCCCTTTCGAGGCCCTGGCCCTGCACATCGTCGGCCAGCAGATCTCGGTCGCCGCGGCGCTGACGATCTTCGCCAGGGTCACCGGGGCGGCAGGCGGCACCCTCACACCGCGCCGCCTCCTCGGCCTGGCCGAGGACACCCTGCGCACCTGCGGCCTCTCCCGGGCCAAGGCCGCCTACCTGCACGACCTCGCACGGCGCCAGGCCGAGGGCGTCATCGACGTCGAGCACATGGACGGCGTCGACGACGCCACGGCGCTCGCCGACCTCACCGCGATCCACGGCGTCGGCCCCTGGTCTGCACAGATGTTCCTCATCCACCAGCTGCGCCGCCCCGACATCCTCCCCGCGGGTGACATCGGCATCCGCCGCGCCGTCCAGGCGGCCTGGTGGCTCGCCGAGGCCCCGAGCCCGCGCGACACGGCCAGGCGCGCACTCGCCTGGGCGCCCTTCCGCAGCTACGCGTCCGCCCTCCTCTGGACCTCCCTGGGCGCGCCCGCACCCCAGCCGCCGCCCGCGTAGAACGACTCGGTCCGGGCCCGACGCTGCCCACGGGGGCCGCGCCCCCCGTCCCTGGTGAGCCGCGCCCGGCGCCGGGCCGGGGGTGTCAGGTGCGGGGCTAGTGGAGGAGGAGGTGGCCGCGGCGGAAGCGTTCTGCGGGGGTGGGGGCGCGCAGCATGCGGGCGGTCTTGGTGAGACCGTACGCGCGGGCCAGGGCGGCGAGTTCGTCGATGGGCCAGCGGTAGGCCGTGGTCACCTTGTGGTCGAAGGGACTGACCGGGTCGCCTTCCGACTCGAAGAAGGCGAGCAGGAGATGGCCGCCGGGCGTCAGGAGACGGGCGAACTCTGCAAAGTACGGGGGCAGTTCGTGCGGCGGGGTGTGGATGACCGAGTACCAGGACAGGACGGCGGAGAGCCCACCGTCGGGCAGGTCGAGCGCGGCCATGGAGCCGACGTCGAACCGCAGGTCCGGGTGGGCCGCGCGGGCGAGGGCGATCAGCGCGGGCGACAGGTCGACGCCGAAGGCGTCGAGGCCGAGGTCGCGCAGGTGCGCGGTCACCTGCCCGGGCCCGCAGCCGAGTTCGGCGACGGGGCCCGCGGGACCCGACCGCGCCAGCTCGGCAAAGGCGGCGATCACCGCCCGGTCGAGCGGCAGGTCGTCGAGCGCGTCGCGGGCGAAGTCGGCGTAGACGGCCGCCATCGCGTCGTAGGCGTCGGCCGTCGCGGTGAGATACGAGAAGGGTGAGGAGGAGAGCGTCACGGACGAGGACCTTAGCCGGGTGTCCGCCGCGGCGACGACGTGCTTTCGGTCGACCGTGGCGCGCCGGGACGCTTCAGGACGCGTCGGGGCGTCGTCAGCCGGGGGTGGTGCTGCCTCGGACGATGAGGCGGGGCTCGATGACCACCTGCGCCGGGCCCGGCGGGGTGGCCGACTCGATGCGGTCGACCAGGAGGCGGATGCTGGCCTCGCCGACCGCCGTGAAGTCCTGGCGGACGGTGGTCAGCGGCGGGGTGAGGAACTCGGCCTCGGGGATGTCGTCGAACCCCGCGATGGCGACCTGCCCCGGCACCGCGATGCCCGCCTCGCGGAACGCCCGCAGCACGCCCACCGCCATCTGGTCGTTGGCCACGAAGACGGCGGAGAGGCCGGCGCCGCCCGCGAGGGCGCGGCCCGCAAGCTCCTGGCCCGCGCGGTAGCCGGAGAGCGGCGTCCAGTCGCCCTCGATCACCGGCGGCACCTCGGCGCCCGCCTCTTCGAGCGTGCGCCGCCAGCCGCGCAGCCTGGCCTCTGCCTCCAGCCAGTTCTGCGGCCCCGCCACATGCCACACGGTACGGTGCCCCGCGGCCAGCAGGTGCGTGGTGACCATGCGGCCGCCCCGTTCCTGGTCCACGCAGACACCGGGGATCGGCAGGTCGTGGCCGCCCTCGACGGTCACCACGGGGAACGGCGGGTCGAGCGAGGCGAGCGCGGCGACGGTCTCGCCCTGCGGCACCATCACCACCACGCCCTCCACACCCCAGTCGCCGAGGCCCTCCACCGCGTCGGCCAGCGCGTCCGCGTCGAAGCGCCGCAGCGTGACCGCCGAGACCAGGTACCCCTCGGCCATGGCGGCCTCCTGGAGGCCGACGAGCGTGCTGGCGGGCCCGTACAGCGTGGGGTTGCACGCCACCACGCCCATCGTGCGGGTCCGCCGTGTCACCAGGGCGCGCGCCGACGGGTTGCGCCGGTAGCCCAGCTCCTCGATCGCCCTGCGCACCTGGGCCCGCGTCGCCGGCCGCACGTTCGGATGATCGCCGAGTACCCGGGAGACCGTCTGGTGGGAGACGCCGGCGAGCCGTGCCACGTCCGCCATGGTGGGGGCTCTGCGAGGCGTCGCAGTGTCTTCGGGGAGCCGTGCCATGCGGTACCGATCCAGAGGGGGCGGGGGTGTCAAATCGGCAAATTGTATTGCTCACTTGGAGAGGCGTCAAAGCTCCCCTTTGCGCGGTGCCGCGCGGGCGGCGGCCGTTCAGCCGTTGCCGTAGTACGCGTCCGGGCCGTGCTTGCGCGTGTAGTGCCGCGCCACCAGGTGCGGGGGAGGGGGGACGGCCGCGCTCGCGAGGCGCAGGGTGTGCAGCGCCATCTCGGCGACCGCTTCGAGCACCACCGCGTTCTCCAGCGACGCGGTCGCCGTGGGCCCCCAGGTGAAGGGGCCGTGACGGGCGACGAGCGCGCCGGGCACGGCCGCCGCGCGCTCCCCGTCGCCGCCCAGCAGGTCCACCACGACCTGGCCCGTGTGGTACTCGTAGTCGCGCGCACACTGCTCAGGCGTGAGGTCGTCGGTCACGGGCACCGGCCCGTTGAAAGTGTCGGCGTGCGTGGTGCCGAGCACCGGGACCGGCGCCCGCGCCTGGGCGAAGGCGACCGCGTACGTCGAGTGGGTGTGCGTCACACCGCCGAGCGCGGGGAACGCCCGGTAGAGGCAGCGGTGGGTCTCGGTGTCCGTGGACGGCCTCAGGTCCCCGTCCACCACGCGCCCGTCGTCCAGCGCCACCGTGACGAGGTGCTCCTCCCGCAGCTCCGCGTACGGCACACCGGACGGTTTGATCACGAACACCCCCGCGTCCCGGTCGACACCGCTGACATTGCCCCAGGTCAGCGTGGCGAGGCCGGAGGCGGGGATGCGCAGGTTCGCCGCAAGCACCTCGCGGCGCAGGGCGGTGAGCGAGTGCCTGGTCGTCATGGCGGGTCGCTGTCTCCTTCTCCCCGGCGTACGGCCGGTCCTGTCCTGGCGGGTGGTGCTGCGTGCGAGGGCGGTCGGGGCACGTACGGGCGGTGGACGAGGTGCGTACGGGCGAGTGGGCCGGACGGGAGCGTCACAGGCCCCTGGCGAGGCGGTGGTACGCCTGGTTCCACCGCAGCTCCTGGCAGAAGCGGCGGGCGGTGGTGTCCGCGTCGATCACCACCAGCTCGGTGCGGAGCATCTCGGCGAGGTCGTCGAGCTCCTCGGCGCCGAGCGCCGTGCTCAGCACGGTGTGGTGGGGACCGCCGGCGGTGAGCCACGACTCGGCGGACGTCCGCAGGTCGGGGCGCGGCCGCCACACCGCGCGCGCCACCGGAAGCCGGGGCAGCGGCTCGGGCGGCGGCACGACGTCGATCTCGTTGGCCACCAGCCGGAAGCGGTCTCCGAGGTCGTTGAGCCCCACCACCACGCCGGGACCCGGCGCCGCGTCGAACACCAGGCGCACGGGGTCCTCGCGCCCGCCGATGGACAGCGGGTGGATCTCGCAGGACGGCACACCGGCCGCGATGCTCGGACACACCTCAAGCATGTGCGCGCCGAGGATCAGCGAACGCCCCGCGTCGAGGTGGTACGTGTAGTCCTCCATGAAGGACGTGCCGCCCGGCAGCCCGCGCGCTGCGGCCTTGAGCGCGCGCAGCAGCACGGCGGTCTTCCAGTCGCCCTCGGCGCCGAAGCCGTATCCGTCGGCCATCAGCCGCTGGACGGCGATGCCCGGCAGCTGCCGCAGCCCGCCCAGGTCCTCGAAGTTGGTGGTGAACGCGCCGAACCGGCCGTCCACGAGGAAGGCGCGCAGGCCCAGTTCGATCCGCGCGGCGTACCGCAGCGAGGTGTGCAGGTCGCCGCCCGGCCGCAGCGCGGGCGCGAGGCGGTACGCCGCGGCGTAGTCGGCGGCCAGGGCGTCCACCTCGGCGTCGGACGCCGAATCGACCAGCGGCACCAGGTCGTTCACGCCGTAGGTGTTGACGGAGGCGCCGAACCGCAGCTCCGCCTCGACCTTGTCGCCCTCGGTGACGGCCACGTCCCGCATGGTGTCGCCGAAGCGCGCCACCCGCAGGCGGGCCAGCTCGGCGCGGCCCGCCGCGGCCCGCGCCCAGGCCGCGACCCTGCGCACGGTCTCCCGGTCGCCCGCGTGTCCCACGACGGTCTTGCGCGCCGTGCCGAGCCGCGTCTGCGCGAAGCCGAACTCCCGGTCGCCGTGGGCGGCCTGGTTGAGGTTCATGAAGTCCATGTCGATGGTGGACCACGGCAGCTCCGCGTGCGCCTGGGTGTGCAGGTGCAGCAGCGGCTTGCGCAGCGCGTCGAGACCGGCGATCCACATCTTGGCGGGGGAGAAGGTGTGCATCCACGCGATCACCCCGGTGCAGCGGTCGTCCGCGTTGGCGTCGAGGCAGATCCTGCGGATGGCGTCGGCGCCGGTGAGCACCGGCTTCCACACCAGGCGCGCCGGCAGGTCCGGGTGCGCGGCGAGCAACTCGGCGACGCCGCGCGACTGCTCGGCGACCTGGCGCAGGATGTCGGCGCCGTACAGGTGCTGGCTCCCGGTGAGGAACCAGATCTCACCAGGGGCGGGCTCGGCTGCCATCGACGTCTCCTCTTCCCGGAACGGGGTGTGGTGGTGGAGGGGGTACGGGCGCGGTGCGCCCGGTTCAACCGGCGTACGGGGCACCGGCGGAGCGCGCCGCGTCCCTGATCGCGCGCAGGCGGTGCAGCTGCCGGTCGGGCCCCGCGCCGAAGTGGTCGTGCAGGAGCCGGTATTCGGCGAACAGGGCGTCGTAGGCGTCGGCGCGCGCCGGGTCGGGCCGGTGCACGGCGCGCTCGACGCGGCCCATCGCCCGTGCGGCGGCGCGCACATCGGGGTGCGCGCCGGCGGCGACGGCCGCGTGGATCGCCGAGCCGAGGGCAGGCGCCTGGTCGGAGACGGCGACGGAGACGGGCCTGCGGAGCACGTCGGCGTAGATCCCGAGCAGCAGCGCGTTCTTCTTGAGGCCGCCGGCGACGATGAACTCGGTGACGGGGATGCCCCCGCGCTCGAGCGCCTCCACGATCACCCGCGTACCGAAGGCGGTTGCTTCCAGGAGCGCCCGGTACACGTCCTCCGGCGCGGTGGCGGTCGTCAGGCCCGCGATCACCCCGGACAGCCGGTGGTCGACGAGCACGGACCGGTTGCCGCCGAGCCAGTCGAGCGCCACCAGGCCGTGGGCGCCGACCGGTTGGCGCGCCGCCTTCTCGGTGAGCAGGGCGTGCGCGTCGAGGCCGCGCCGCTCGGCCTCCGCGCGGTAGGCGTCCGGCAGGCCCGTCGAGGTCCACCAGGCGAAGATGTCGCCGACCGCGCTCTGCCCTGCCTCGTAGCCCCAGGCGCCGGGCACGATCCCGCCGTCCACCACACCGCACATGCCGGGCACCTCGGCGAGTACGTCGCTGTTCAGCACGTGGCAGGTCGAGGTGCCCATGATGGCGAGCAGGCGCCCGCCCGCGACGGCGCCGGAGGCCGCCGCGCTCACGTGCGCGTCCACGTTGCCCGCCGCCACCGGGATGCCCGCTGGCAGCCCGGTCCAGGCGGCCGCCCCGGCCGTCAGGGTGCCGACCGCGCTGCCCGGCGGGGACAGCGGATGGTCGAGGCGGGTGCGCGGGAAGTCGGCGAACCCCGGGTCCAGCGCGGCGAGATACGCCTCGTCCGGGTACCTGCCGTCCTGGTGGATGCCCTTGTAGCCGGCGGCGCAGGCGTTGCGGGACTCGCGCCCCGTCAGCTGCCACACGATCCAGTCGGCGGCCTCGATCCACCGCTCGCAGGCGGCCCAGGTCTCCGGGTCCTCTTCAAGCACCTGGAGCGCCTTGGCGTACTGCCACTCGGCCGAGATCCGCCCGCCGTAGCGGCCGAGCCACGGCTCCCCGCGCTCACGGGCCAGGTCGGTGATCCGGTCGGCCTGGCCCTGCGCGGCATGGTGCTTCCACAACTTGGGCCAGGCGTGCGGGTGTCCGCCCCGCCCCGCGAGACACAGCGGTGTGCCGTCCCGGCGTACGGGCAGGACCGTGCACGAGGTGAAGTCGGTGCCCACGCCGATGACGTCCCGCGGGTCGGCCCCGGAAGCGGCGAGCGCCTCCGGCACCGCGTGGCGCAGCACGTCCCGCCAGTCCTCCGGGTGCTGGAGGGCCCAGTCGGGCGGCAGTTCCGCGCCCGTGCCCGGCAGTGCGCCGTCGATCACACCGTGTCGGTACGTGTGGACGGCGGCGCCCAGCTCCTCGCCGTCGCGCACCCTGACCACCACGGCCCGCCCGGAGAGCGTGCCGAAGTCGATGCCGACCGTGCAGGGTCCGGCGCTCGTGGCGGGTTCGGTGCGGGGGCCTGGGGGAGCGGTCACGTCGGTTCCTCACCTGGGTGCGGGGTCGTGCGTACCGGGCTGCGGGCACGTACGGACGCGCCGCCCGGCACCCGGAAGGCCGGTGCCGGTACGGCGGCCCCCTGATTGTTAGCGATAACAAAAGTCCCACGCAAGGGTCCTCGCCGCGCCGTCCCGCGCGGCCCCTCGCCCCGCGCCCCGTGTCGAGTCGAGTGCGGCGATTGAGCGACTGTACAACCAGGGCATGCCACAACAGGGTTGGGAGAAGCGTTCCGATGGATCGGCGGTACCGCCCCGACGGGGCGCGCCTCCCCCGGCCCCCGCCGCCCGCCTTCGCGCCGGCCCCGCGCCAGGCTCGCGGCTTCGTGGTGACGGCCCTTGACCCTCCAGATTGTTGCCGCTAACAATATGGGCGGCGACGGCGCCCGGCCCGTGGGGACACCTGCGGTCGAGGGCCGCCGGAGCGGGGCCTGCCGGGGCCCCGCGGCGCCGTCCACCGGGGCACGCCCGCACGCCCAGGGGCGGGCCCCGCCCCGCAGCGGCCGGGCGGGACACGGCCCGCACCCCCGTCCCGCGCCGGGGCCGTTCCTCCCGCCGGCACGGAATGGGGAGCGCCGCGGGCCGTCCGGCGGGGCGCGCCCGCGGGAGCCGGCAGTCCGGAGAACACACCGCCCCGGGAAGGAAACCCGTGCCCACCTCGCCCCCCGAGCTGCTGCTCGCCGCAGAGCCCGCGCTGCGGATCAACGCCCACCCGATCGACTACGTGCTGGTGGCGGTGTACTTCGCCCTGGTGCTCGGGATCGGCTTCATCGCCCGCCGCTCCGTCTCCACCAGCCTGGACTTCCTGCTCTCCGGCCGCTCCCTGCCCGCGTGGGTGACCGGCCTCGCGTTCATGTCCGCCAACCTCGGCGCCACCGAACTGCTCGGCCAGACCGCCAACGGCGCCCAGTACGGCATCCAGACCGTGCACTACTACTGGATCGGCGCCATCCCCGCGATGGTCTTCCTCGGCCTGGTGATGATGCCGTTCTACTACGGCTCCAAGGTGCGCAGCGTCCCCGAGTTCCTGCGGCGCAGGTTCAACCCGGCGACCCAGCGCATCCAGGCCGTCCTGTTCGCCGTGGCCTCCGTGCTCCTCGCCGGGGTCAACCTGTACGCGATGGCGATCGTGGTCAACGCGCTGCTCGGCTGGCCCACCTGGGTGGCCGTGGTCGTCGCGGGCGCGGTGGTCCTCTCGTACACGTTTCTCGGCGGGCTCTCCGCGGCCATCTACAACGAGGTGCTCCAGTTCTTCGTCATCGTCGCGGCGATGGTGCCGCTGACCCTGGTCGGCCTGCACCGCGTCGGCGGCTGGCACGGCCTGACCGCGAAGCTCTCCGGACAGCCGCACGGGCAGGCCGACCTCTCGCCCTTCCCCGGGCACGAACTCACCGGCATCCACAGCGGCGTGGGCAGCGCCTTCGGTGTGGTGCTCGGGCTCGGCTTCATCACGTCCTTCGGCTACTGGACCACCAACTTCACCGAGGTGCAGCGCGCGTTCTCCGCCAAGAGCGCGTCGGCCGCCCAGCGCACCCCGCTGATCGCGGCCTTCCCGAAGACCCTCATCGCGTTCGTCATCGTCATCCCCGGCATGATCGCGGCCGTGCTGGTGCCGCAGATCGTCCACCTGCGCCAGGGGCTGCCGTCCGGCGCCCAGTACAACGACGTGGTCCCCCTGCTGCTCCAGGAGTTGCTGCCCAACGGCTTCCTCGGAGTCGCGCTCGCCGGTCTGCTCGCCTCGTTCATGGCGGGCATGGCCGCCAACGTCTCGTCCTTCAACACCGTCTTCACGTACGACATCTGGCAGGACTGGGTGAAGCCGGGCAAGCCCGACGCGTACTACCTGAGGGTGGGGCGGCTGGTCACGGTCGCCGGTACGGCGCTCGCGGTCGGCACGGCCTTCATCGCCGCGGGCTTCGGCAACATCATGGACTACATCCAGACGCTGTTCTCCTTCTTCAACGTCCCCCTCTTCGCCATCTTCATCCTCGGCATGTTCTGGAAGCGGATGACCGGCACGGCCGGCTGGTCCGCCCTGGTCGCCGGGACGGTGGGCGCGGTCACGGTGTTCGTGCTCAACCAGACGGGGGTCGTGCACTTCTCGGGCCAGGGGTCGAGCTACGTCGGTGGCGGTGTGGGCTTCGTGCTCGCGATCCTGGTCGGCGTGGCGGTCTCGCTGGCGACCGCGCCCAAGCCGGACGCCGAACTCGTGGGCCTGGTGCGGAGCGTGACGCCGAAGGCCGCGCGCACGGTGGAGCGCGAACCCGGCTGGTACCGCTCGCCCGCGGTGCTCTCTGGCGGTGTGCTCGTCCTCACCGCCGCCTGCTACATCGCCTTCAGCGTCTGACCCACCCGCCCGCACGCGGGCCCCGCCCCGCGGGCCCGCCCCGAAAGGGGAACCCATGTCACAGCCCGTCCGCCCGGAGGACTCCCGGCTGAGCTTCTGGCTCGACCTGCGGACCTGCATCGCCGTGCTGTTCGTCATCTACGGCGCCGTCTGCCTGGTCTGGGGGCTCGCCTTCACCGATCCGGCCGAGCTCGACAAGAGCGGCGGCATCCGGCTCAACCTGTGGACCGGCATCGGGATGCTGGCCGTCGGCGCCGCCTTCGCCGTGTGGGCCGCGCTCAGGCCCGTACGCGCCGACGAGCGCGACCGCACGCCCGCCGCACCGCCCGCGGAGGACGAGCCGCCGGCCTGACGGCACGCGCCGCAGCGGCACCGCTCCCCGTCACGGCGGCAGCAGCCGGAAGGCGGCCCGCTCGCCCGCGACCCCGTTGACGAGCAGCGGGATCGCGTGCGGGCCCGGGTGGTGGCGCCGGGTCGTCAGCGGCCTGAACGCATGCTCGCGCTCCACACGCAGCTCCTGCCCGGGGTCGAGGGAACGGGTGGTGAGCTTGAAGGTCTTCGCGCTCTGGCGGCCGTCCGCCCTGTGGTGGTGGACGGTGTAGTCGACGGCCGGCCTGGCGGGGAGCGCACCGGTGTTGCGCAGCGTCGCGGTGAACCGTACGGACCCGGAGAACGGCACCTCGGCCGGGTCGAGCACCGGCCCCTCCACGGCCACGGACGCAGGGTGGAAGCCCCGCAGCGCAAGCGCCCGGGGGTGGCCGCGCTTGACGAGGGTGCGCAGGCCGTGGCGGACCAGCGGGGGCGTGTGGCCCGCAGGGGACGGGCGCCGCCGACCAGCGCGCCGCGGCGCCGACCGCGAGCTCCGGGTGGTCGCGGCTGAGGTCGCTGAGGTGGTTGGCGACCGAGCGGCGCACCGCGGCGTCGGTGTCGCGGTACAGCGCGTCCAGCAGCGGCAGTGTGACGCCGGGCCGGTCGAGGAGCGCGGGCACGCGCACCGCCCACGGCAGGCAGGGGCGGGTGCCCTCGGACGCGAGACGGCCGCACCGCCGGGTCCTTTGACGCGGACGCGGCGGAGCTGGTCGCCACCATGCTGACCGGCCACTACCCGGTGTACGGGACGGCGGTGCTGCCGGTGCCGCTCCCGGAGGCCGAGCGGCTCGTACCGCCGGGGTCCGGCGTCCACGAGCGCGCCGGTGCCGATGCCACCGTGGTCACCGTGGGCGGAGGGGACCTGGACGAGCTCGCCACCCGCCTGCCGGGCCCTCGCCGTGCCGCTCACCGGGGTCGAGCCGAGGGAACCGCGCACCGTGCTGCGGGCCCGGCTGCGCTCCCAGCTGGACGCGCTGGGACCCGAGGAGGCGTAACCCGGGCCCTCCGGCGGGGAGTACGGACGGGGCGCGGCCGGGGACGACCCCAGGGGCGAGTTTAAGTCAGTCGATTGACTTAGAGGGGATTCTGCGATCCACTGATCGCGCCCGCCGGACGGGCGACCACCCCCCACGGATCCGAGGAGCAGCCATGAGCGACGCGCGCGGCACGCGGTCCCCCGACTACCCCATCTCCGCCCCGGAGCCGCTCGAACCACCGGCCGAATGGGCGCGGTTGAGGCAGAGGTGCCCGGTCGCCCCGGTGACGTTCCCGAGCGGCGACCCCGCGGTGCTGCTGACCCGGTACGAGGACGTCAAGGCGGCGCTGACCGACCCGCGCCTCAGCCGCGAGGGCCTGGCACGCCCCGACGCCGCGCGCATCACCGCGGGGGAGGCCGAGGGCATCTTCAGCAGCCCCATGGCGAAGGCACTCAACGACGAGGGGCACGGGCGCTGGCGCCGCATGGTGGGCAGGTGGTTCACCGCGAAACGCATGGCCGCGCTGAAACCGCGCATGGAGGAGATGGCCGACCTGCTCGTCGACGGGATGGTCGCGCACGGCGCCCCCGCCGACCTGGTGGGCATGCTGGCGTTCCCGCTGCCCGTCTACGTCATCTGCACGATGCTCGGCGTGCCCGAGAGCGACCGGGACCGCTTCAAGGCCTGGTCGGACACCTTCCTCAACATGACCACGTACACCCGCGAGGAGACCGAGGCGGCACACCGGGACTTCGCCGCCTACATGTCCGACCTCGTCGCACGCAAGCGCGAGGCCCCCGGGGACGACCTGCTGAGCAGGCTGATGGACGGCGCGGACACCGAGGGCAGGCCCATGTCGGAGGCCGGGCTCGTCGCCACCGGGCAGGCCCTGCTGCTCGCAGGGCACGAGACGACGGCCGGGTTCATCTCCATGATGACCGCACACCTGCTCGCCGAACGCGGCCGCTGGGAGCGGCTGTCGGCCGACCCCTCGCTGATCCGCCCCGCGGTGGAGGAGGTGCTGCGCTACGACCCCAACGGCAGCGGCTTCGGCATGCTGCGCTACGCCCACGAGGACATCGAGCTGTCCGGGGGCCGGGTCGAGCGCGGCACGACGGTGGTGTGCAGCATGGCGGCGGCGCACCGGGACGAACGCGCCTGGGACGACCCGGACGTGCTCGACATCGGCCGCAGCCCCAACCCCCACCTGGCGTTCGGTGCAGGGCCCCACTCCTGCCTCGGCCAGCCGCTGGCCCGCACCGAACTCCAGGCCGTGCTCGGTGTGCTGCTGCGCCGCCTGCCGGGGCTGCGGCTCGCCGTCGACGTCGGCGAACTGCGGCGCCAGGAAGGCATGCTGACCACCCCGCTGCGCGAACTGCCGGTGGCGTGGTGAGCCGAGGCACCCGGCCGGGCGCGGCCGCCCCGGAGCCCGGGCCCGCCGGGCACGCGGCCGCCCCGCCTGCCCGTCGGACGACCGTCACAGCGCACCGCGCGGAACGTACAGGAGAGGACTCATGAGGATCACCGTCGACGAGGAGAAGTGCTGCGGTGCGGGACAGTGCGTGCTGATCGCCCCCGAGGTGTTCGACCAGCGCGACGAGGACGGCATCGTGGTGCTCCTCGACGCCGAGCCCGCCGAGGAGCACCACGCCGCGGTCCGCGAGTCCGCGGGCGTCTGCCCGGCGGCCGCCATCCACCTCGCAGGCGACGGCGCGTGAGCACCCCGGAGGACGTGCTCGTCGTCGGGGCGAGCGCCGCCGGGCTCGCCGTCGTGGAGGCCCTGCGCCGCAAGGGCTATGTCGGCCGGATCACCCTGCTCGGCGCGGAGGCGGGCGCGCCCTACGACAGGCCGCCGCTGTCCAAGCAGGTCCTGGCCGGGACCTGGGACCCCGAGCGGACGCTGCTGCGCACCAAGGAGACCCTCGACGCGCTGGGCGCCGCGTTCGCCCTGGGGGAGCGCGCGGTGGCGTTCGACGCCACGACCCGCACCGTACGCACCGAGCTCGACCGCGAGTTGAGCGCCGAGGCCGTGGTGCTCGCCACCGGCCTGCACGCCCGCAGGCCCCCGGGGGCGAGCGGCGTCGGCGGCGTGCACGTGTTGCGCGGCATCGAGGACGCCGTGCGGCTGCGCGCCGGACTCGCCGCCGCGCGACGCGTCGTGGTCGTCGGCGACGGCGTGCTCGGCGCCGAGATCGCCGCAACGGTCCGGCTCACGGGCCGCGATGTGACCCTGACGGGCCCGCAGGAGGCCCCCATGCGGGCGCAGTTGGGGCCGGTGGTGGCGCGGCGGCTCGCGGCGCTGCACACCGGGCACGGTGTACGGCTGCGCCCGCACACCCGGGCCGACGGCGTGGAGAGCGCGGGCGGGCACGTCACCGGCGTACGGGCGGTGGACGGCGCGCCCCTCCCCGCCGACCTCGTCGTGGCCGCCATGGGCAGCGTCCCCGCCACCGCGTGGCTGGCGGGCAGCGGACTCACACTCCAGGACGGCGTGGTGTGCGACGCCCGCTGCCGCGCGGCCGACGGCGTCTACGCCGCGGGGGACCTGGCGCGCTTCCACCACAGCGCGCTCGGCAGGATGCTGCGCCTCGAGAACCGCACCAACGCCACCGAGCAGGCCATGGCGGTCGCGGCGAACCTCCTCGGCGAGGACCGCCCCTACACGCCCGTGCCCTACTTCTGGACCGACCAGTTCGGCGCCAGGATCCAGCTGTACGGCCTGCCGGCGCCCGACGCCGCTGTGCACGTCGTCGAAGGCTCCCTGGAAGAAGGCCGGTTCGTCGCGCGCTACGAGGACGGCGCGGGCCCCGCCGCCGTCCTCGGCTGGAACATGCCCCGGCAGGCACGCCTGCACCGCCCACCCCTCCTCGACCGCTACACCACCCCCGGCTGAGCCGCGCCCCTGCCGGCACCGGACGATCGCCCGCCGCCCCGCCGCCCCGCCGCCCCGCCGCCCCGCCGCCCCGCCCGTTCCCCGCCGTGGGCGGCAGCCCCGCGACCCGCCCGCCGGAGCGGCGTGTGCGGCCACCGCCGCGTACCGAGCTCCGGCGCACTGCCGCCGCGTACCGCGTACCGCTTCCGCAGGCGCACCTGCACCGCACCCCCGGTCCGCATCTGACCCGCACCCGCACCGCATCCACGTCCGCACCCCGCCACCGCACAGGGACCGTCATGACCACCCCAAGACCCGTTGCCCACCCCGGCAGAAGCGTCGCCGTGCTCGCGGCGGGCGGCATTGTCGCCGCGCTGATGCAGACGCTCGTGATCCCGCTCATCGGGACCCTGCCCGCCCTGCTGCACACCACCGCGTCCAACGCCTCATGGGCCGTCACGGCGACGCTGCTCGCCGGCGCGGTCACCACGCCGGTGACCGGGCGGCTGGGGGACCTGTTCGGCAAGCGGCGCGTGCTGCTCGCCTGCTGCGTGCCGCTGGTGGCCGGCTCGGTGGTCTGCGCGCTCGCCACCTCGCTCGCGACCATGGTCGCGGGCCGCGCGCTCCAGGGCATGGGGATGGGCATCGTCGCGCTCGGCATCAGCGCCCTGCGCGACCTCATGCCGCCGGAGCGGCTCGGCTCCTCGATCGCGCTGATCAGCTCCTCGCTCGGCATCGGCGGCGCCCTCGGCCTGCCGTTCGCCGCCGCGATCGCCGAACACGCCGACTGGCGCATCCTGTTCTGGGTCTCCGCCGCGCTCAGCGCCCTCGTCGCGCTCCTGATCGCCCTGGTCGTCCCCGCCACCCCGGCGCGCGGGCGGGGCGGCTTCGACGCCCCCGGCGCCCTTGGGCTCGGGGCCGGCCTCGTCTGCCTGCTGCTCGCCGTGTCGAAGGGCGCCGACTGGGGCTGGGGCAGTGCGACGACGCTGGCCCTGCTGGTCGCCGCGCCCGTCCTCCTGCTCGCCTGGGGCCGGTGGGAACTGCGCACCCCCGCGCCCCTGGTCGATCTGCGGGTCACCGCGCGGCCCCGCGTCCTGGTCACCAACGCGGCCTCCGTCGTGGTCGCCTTCGCCATGTACGCGGCCTCGCTGATCGTGCCGCAACTGCTGCAGCTGCCCAGGGAGACCGGTTACGGCCTCGGCCGGTCCATGCAGGCCGCAGGTCTGTGGATGGCGCCCTCCGGCCTGACGATGATGGCGGTGTCGCCGCTCGGCGCGAAGCTGTCGGCGGCCCGCTCCCCGAAGACGACCCTCGTGGTGGGCGGGCTCGTCATAGCCCTCGGCTACGGCTCGTCGACCGTGCTGATGGGGTCGGCCCCGGGCCTGCTCGTCGTCACCTGCATCTGCAACACGGGGGTCGCCCTCGCCTACGGCGCCATGCCCGCCCTCATCATGAGCGGCGTCCCCAGGTCCGAGACCGCGTCGGCCAACAGCTTCAACACCCTGCTGCGCTCCGTCGGCACCTCCGTGGCCGCGGCCGTCGTCGGCATCGTCCTCGCCCGGATGACCGTACGGACGGGTGCCGTCGCGGTGCCGAGCGAGGGCGGCTTCCGCACCGGCCTGCTGCTCGGCTGCGGCGTCGCGCTCGCCGCGGCGGCGATCGCCGCCGCCATCCCGTACCGCGCGGACGCCGCACCGGCCGAGGAGGGCGACAGCGGCGTCCCCGCGCGCGCCGACGGCCGCCAGGGCTCCCACGGGCCGGAGGAACAGGACGGCGGCAGCAGCCGTCACGGCGACGGCGACGCGCCCCTGCCGCACACCGACCACCCCCGTACCCACCGCCCCTCCCGCGCCCCGGGAGCCGGCTCCACCCCGTCGGAGGAAGCATGACGACCACGCCCGCCACCCCGCACGCCGGCCTTCCCGACTTTCCCGCGCCCCGCTCGGCCGGCTGCCCCTTCGACCCGTCACCCGGCATGCGCGCGCTCGCGGGACACGGGCCGCTCACCCGGGTGCGGTCCTGGAGCGGCACCACCCCGTGGGCCGTGACCGGACACGCGGAGCAGAAGGCGCTGCTGTCCGACCCGCGCCTGAGCGCCGAGTTCTCCCAGCCCGGCTTTCCCAGCCCCGTCGACCCCGCGCACGCCCACGCGGGCGGCACCGACCTGAGCTTCGTCGGCATGGACGACCCCGAGCACGCCAGGCTGCGCCGCATGGTCAGCGGTACCTTCACCATCAAACGCGTCGAGGCGATGCGGCCCCTGGTGCAGAAGATGGCCGACGACTTCATCGACGCCATGCTCGAAGGCCCCCGGCCCGCCGACCTCGTCCAGTGCCTCGCCCTGCCGATCCCCTCGCTCGTCATCTCCGAACTCCTCGGAGTCCCCTACGAGGACCACGCGTTCTTCCAGACCAACAGCAAGACACTGGTCTCCGCGGTCTCCAGCGTCGAGGACCGGCGAAGCGCCCACACCAGCCTCGCCGGCTACCTCGACGACCTCATCGGCCGCAAACTCACCGCGCCGGGCGACGACCTGCTCTCCGGCCTGTGCGCCCAGATCACCCGGGGCGAGCTCACCCGGCGCGAGGCCGCGGCCATGGGCGTGCTCCTCCTGCTCGGCGGCCACGAGACCACGGCCAACATGATCAGCCTCGGCACCCTGCTGCTGCTCCAGCACCCGGATCAGCTGGCCGTCCTGCGCGACACCGACGACCCCGCGGTGGTCCGCGAGGCCGTCGAGGAACTGCTGCGCTACCTCTCGATCGTCCATCTCGGCCGCCGCCGCACCGCACTGGAGGACATCGAGGTCGCCGGGCACACCATCCGCGCGGGGGACGGCGTCATCCTGCTCGGCGAGCTCGCCAACCGCGACCCCGACGTCTTCCCCGAACCCGACCGCCTCGACCTCACCCGCGACGCCCGCAGGCACCAGGCGTTCGGCGCGGGCACCCACCACTGCGTGGGCCAGCCGCTCGCCCGGATGGAACTCCAGGTCATCTACCCGACGTTGTTCCGCCGCGTGCCGACCCTGCGCGCGGCGGGAGAGCTCGGCAGCATCCCCTTCAAGTACGACGCGGTCATCTACGGCCTGCACTCCCTGCCCGTCACCTGGTAGCCGCCCGTGCGTGCGGCGGGACGGCCGCGGCTCAGCGGCGCACCGTGCACGTCGCGCGGGCCGTCTTGTGCGGGTCGCTCTCCGAGCGCGCCGTCAGTGTGACCTTTCCGGTGCGCGCCGCGCCGTGGCCCGCCGCCACGGCGACGTCCACCGCGGTGCGGCCCCCGGCCTTCGCCGTGGCGAGCGCGCTGGGCAGCTCGGCGCGCCAGCCGCGGCCCTGCGCCGCCGCCGTCAGGCGGTAGACGTCGGCGTTCTCGTAGGAGGCCGCCTTGCCCGGGGCGCCGTGCGCGCCCTGGCCGGTGTTGGCGAGCCCGAAAGTGCAGACCGCGCCCTTGCCCCCGGCGTCGCCGCCGGCCGCGCCGCGGGTCAGCGCCACGCCCCTCGCCTGCGGCCCCGAGCCGTCGAGGGAGCGCACCGCCACGGTGTACGAGAGTTCGCCCGCGGCGGTCTTCTTCAGCCCGATCACGGAGAACTGGAGCCTGTTGGCCTTGTCGGTGTACTCGTACGCGCTGCCCGAGCGGGTGCCCGCGTGGAACAGCCCGTCGTTGAGCTGGCGGTAGTCGCCGATCGAGCGCATCACCTTCGTGCCGTCAGGACGGGTGAAGTCCACCATGCGGATGTCCTGCGGATTGGCGTCGATCATCCAGCTGAAGCAGAGGTAGCCGCAGCTGTCGCCCTCGTCGTCGAAGGGCTTGTTCTTGGTGAGCATCACCCCGTGGTCGGGGGTGAAGGAGTCCGCCCCGATCCGCTGCACCGTCTCGATGGTGTAGTCCGTGAAGCCCGGGCCCGAGCACAGCGGGTCCTTGTCGACGTCGCAGGCGGGCGTCGTGTCCGTGCCCAGGTCGACGCGGACGCCCTGGATCGCGTGCTTCTCCACCTTCGCGGACCTGGCGCGTACGTCGAAGACCGCGAGCCCGTGGTCGGCGAGCGAGCGCGGCGACAGGGTCAGCAGCTGGTCGTCGTCGATGAAGCCGAGCTTCGTCCTGGTGCGCACCGTCTGCCCCGCGGGCATGGACGCCCCCTCGGTCGCGGGCACTTCCCATCTGTTGTGCGGCCCGCCCGGCCCGTTGAAGGACCCGCGGTCGAGCACGTCGAAGGGCCCGGTGCCCGCGCGGTGGTAGGGCTCGGCGTACGGATTGTTGTTGTTGTCGCCGATGTCGAAGGTGTGGGTGATCTCGTGGGTGATTGTGCCCGAGCTCTCGCCCTGCCGGATACCGGAGTCGCCCCACAGCTGCGACCCGGCGAGCCAGGACGTGAAGCCGGTGTAGCGGCTGCGCACGGCGTTCGGCAGGGACGGGTCGGGCGGCCCCCAGGCGTCGGGCACGTCGTCGGGCGTCTGGAACTTCATCTCGCCGAACTCCTGCCAGACGGAGGTCTCGTCGTATCCGGCGTAGATCCGCATCACCCGGTCGAAGGACTTCGCCTGTCCGGCGCCGGCCTCCTTCTCCCACACTGGGTCGATGTCCCTCTCGACGCTGCCGTCGCAGGTGTGCCCGCTCGGGCAGCCCGCGCCCTCCTGGCCGATGTCGTTGAGCCCATACTCGTACGACGGCCGCGGCGCCCCGTACGGCCCGAAGGGGACGAACTCCACGCCGATGCGGCCGTTCGTCTGCTCCATCCAGTACTCGTTGACGGTGTGGCCGTGGTTGAGGGCGCTCGGCTTGTTGTAGAAGTCCGCGTAGAACTTCGCGATGTCCCCGCGCCCCACGGGGTCGATCTGCGGGTTGCCGAACGGATCGCTCTTTTTGGACATGGTCATGACAAATGGTTGGTCGGGGAAGTCGACCGCCAGGAGCGCGATCTTCAGCTTCTTCCCGGTCGGCTGCAGATCCGGGTCGGCCCAGTCGGTGCCCGGCACCTTGTGGTAGTCGCTCCAGGTCATGTCCTGCTGGTCTTCGGGGTGTTGCGGATCGATGGGGGTGAAGGCGCCGCCGGTGCGCGCCGCGGCGGGCGCGGGGCCCGCCGGGCTCCCCGGCGAGGCGAAGGCGTTGCCCACGACGAGCGCCGCGAGGGCTGCGGTCGCCACCGCCAGTGTTCTCGTCCTGCGGGTGTTCCTGCTGCTCCGGCCGATCGGGCGTGACCTCACGTGGCACTGCCTTCCGTGTGTCGACGTTCCGTAAGTCGAACGCTCGGAGCGTAGGGCGACCCTGCCTCCGTGTCAACGGGCCGCGTGGCACGGTCTTTTGCGGGAAACGCGACCGTAACCGGGCGGGACTGGGAACCCCGGTCCGTTCCGTAAAGCGAACCGGGGTGGAGGTCTCGCACCCCGCGCGAGGGCCCCGGCGGCGTAGGCGCGCCGCCGGGGCCCTCGTCTCAGCCGGAGAGGCCGGAGAGGCCGCCCCGGTCGGCGGGGGCGGCCGGGGCACCCGGGTCCTCGTGGCCGAGGTCGATGTCGACCTCGGCCCGGCCGCTGTCGGCCACCGAGAAGGGCACGGCCCGGGGCGGGTAGCTGCTCGCGACGACGGTGTAGTCACCGGTGGAGAGGCCGGTGAAGTCGTAGCCGCCCGCCTCGTCGGTGAGCCGGCGCTTGAGCACGTTCCCCGCCGGGTCCATGAGGGTGACCAGCGTGTCGGCGAGTGCCGCGCCCTCGCCGTTGCGCACGGTGCCGCGCAGCCGGGCCGCCGGGTGCAGGTCCACGTCGTACGCGGTGGGCCCGCCGTCGGACAGCTCGACGGCCAGGGCGCACGGCCGGTGGCCCTCGGCGTTGACGGCCAGCGTGTAGAGACCGGCCGGCAGGTCCGGCAGGTCGTAGGCCCCGGCGTCCGTCGTGGTGGACGTGCCGACGACGTCGCCGCGCTCGTCCGCCACCACCACGAGGGCGCCCGCGACGGGGCCGAGGGCGGAGCGCACCGTGCCGGTGAGGCCGCCCGACGCGGTGAGCGCCAGGTCGGCGGCGAGGTTCGTCTCGCCCACCGTGACGGTCACCGCGTGCGGCTGCAGGCCCGCGGCCGAGCCGATCACCACGTACGTGCCGGGGCCCGGGTGGGTGAGCGCGTAGCGGCCGTTGTGGTCGGCGACCGACCTGGCCACCTGCCGGCCCGCCACGTCGATCAGGGTGACGGAGGCACCCTCCACCGGCCTGCCCGAGCCGTCGCGCACCTGCCCGAGCACACCGGGCAGCCGGTCCTCGGCGGGCGCCGTGCCCCTGGCGTGGTGGGCCGGGGTGTGGGGGAGGCCCGCCTCGTCGGCCTGTCCTGGCACCAGGCCCTCAGCCGCGGCCTTCGGAGTCTCGGCCGCGGCCGGGGCCGCCTCGGGCGCCGCGGGGGCGAGCGCGGACGGCCTGCCCCTGCGGTAGAGCAGCACCGAGACGAGCAGGCCCGCGGCGAAGAACGCCGCCGCCCACCAGTAGGCGCGCGCGTAGCTGTGCAGGGCGGCCTGCACGGCGAGGCCCGGCTGGCCGATGTGGCCCTTGGCGTAGGTGCTCGCCGCGGTGGCCGCGATCGTGTTGAACAGCGCGGTGCCGATCGAACCGCCCACCTGCTGCATGGTGTTCACGGTCGCCGAGGCGACGCCCTGGTCCCGCGGCTGCACCCCGAGGGTCGCCAGGCTCATCGCCGGCGGCATCACCAGGCCGAGGCCGAGGCCAAGCAGGAGCAGCCCGGGCAGGACGTGCGCCGGGTAGGTGCTGTCCAGGTCGAGCGCGGTCAGGTAGACGAGGCCGGCGCCCGCGAGGCCCATGCCGACCGGCACGACCGGCTTCGGGCCGATCCGCGGGATCAGCAGATTGGTGGCGAGCTGCGCGGTGAGCATCAGCATCCCGACCATGGGCAGGAAGCCGAGACCGGTCTGGACCGGTGTGTAGTGCAGCGTCTGCTGGAGGTAGTACGTCAGGAACAGGAAGACGCCGAACATCCCGGCGCCCGAGATGAACACACTGATGTACGAGGCCGCGCGATTGCGGTCGGCGAGCACCCGCAGCGGCAGGAGCGGGTGTGCGGCGCGCCGCTCCCACAGGGTGAACAGCACGAGCAGCACACCGCCCGCGGCCAGGAACACCCAGCACATCCAGTTGCTCCAGTCGTGGGTCTCGGCGTTGGCGAAGCCGAACACCACCCCGAACAGACCGGAGGCGACGAGCAGGGTGCCCAGCAGATCGAGCCGCGGCCGCTGCGCGGGAGCCGCCCCGCGCACGAAGATCGCGGCGCCGATCACGGCGAACACCGCGATGGCGTCGTTGACGTACAGCGTCCAGCGCCAGTCGAGGTGCTCGGTGAGCACACCGCCGAGCAGCAGCCCTATGGCGCCGCCCGAACCGGCGATCGCGCCGAAGACGCCGAACGCCCTCGACCGCTCCTTCGGGTCGACGAACGTCGTGGTCAGCAGCGACATGGCGGACGGCGCGAGCACCGCGCCGAACAGCCCCTGCAGCGCGCGGGCCACGACCAGCATGGTGAAGCCGTTCGCCGCGCCGCCGAGCGCGGACGCGGCGGCGAAGCCGACCAGGCCGATCAGGAACGTCCTGCGGCGGCCCATCAGGTCGGCGAGGCGCCCGCCGAGCAGCAGCAGGCTGCCGAAGGCCAGCGAGTAGGCGGTGATGACCCACTGCCGGCCGTCGTTGGAGAAGCCCAGGTCCTGCTGGGCGGAGGGCAGGGCGATGTTCACGATGGTCGCGTCGAGCACGACCATCAGCTGGGCCAGCCCTATGACGGCCAGCGCCCACCAGCGCCGCGGCGGGTGGCGCCTGGCCTCGTCGTTCGCGGCCTCCTCCGGGGTGGGCGCCCGGGAAGGGGTGGCATCTACGGGTCCGTCGACGGCGGAGACTGACACGCCGGGGTCCTCCAGGTCTTTCAAGGGGATGAGCGACGCCGCCGCGGACGCCCGCGGGCGCTGCGGTGGAACGGCGCCTGGTCGACTCGTGGTTCAGCGCCGAGTCAGGGCGGGGAGTACGACGGCGTCGACGTACTGCCGCAGGTAGTCGGGGTCCGGCTCCCTGAGGTCGATGAGCGACCTCGCCATCACACCGCCGATCAGGAGGTGCGGCAGATAGGCGCGGGCCGGACAGTCGGGGGCGACCTCGCCGCGCGCCGCGGCCCGGTCGACCATGCGGTGCAGTGCCTCGTGGTCCTGGCGCAGCGTCTCGCCGAAGGCCGCGGCGAGCTCGCGGTTCCTGGCCACGGCCGGCACCACCGCCCGCATCAGGTCGGTGTCCTTCTTGGCCTCTCCGATGCGCCGTGCCAGCTCGTGGAGGTCGCCGGCGAGGCTGCCGGTGTCGAGGCCCTCGAAGTCGAAGGGCCTGTTGTGGCGCAGGGACGCGGCGACGAGCTGCGGCTTGCCGCACCACTTGCGGTAGAGCGTGGCCTTGCTGCACCGCGTGGCGAGCGCCACGGCGTCCATCGTCAGCGCCTCGTACCCCACCTCGCGGAGGAGGGACAGCACGCCCTCGTGGATCTCGGCCTCGCGCTCGGCGGAGATCCGGCTCCGCCTGCGGCGCGGGCAGGGTGCGCCGCCACCGTCCGTACGGCCGGTACGGTCCTCGGACCGGTATGCCTCCGGCGCGGTCATGGCCACCGCCGCCCCCTCTCCCCGCACCCGCACGCGCGGCCGGCTCCCTCGTCGGACACGCTAGCGAAACTGTTGCGTACCGATAAGACCGTAGAGCCTGCCCGGGTGAAACGCAAGCGTTTCCCCCTCGCACAGGGTTGCGAGGTGACGGCGGCCATGGTACGTGCCGAGGCCCCGCCGACGGCGGCCCGAGAGGTTACGGGGCGGGCCCGGCGTTGCGCCGATCGGATGGCGCGGGGCGGCGCGCGGCTGTGCACTGGGAAGAGGGCCGCGAAGCGGGTTGGGATGGCGGCAGCGGCTCCCGCACGCGGGGCGGCGCGGTACCGGGCGCGTACGGCGGAAGCGAGGCAGGCACATGGCGGACGACCGGCAGGAGCCGCGGGGCTACGACGCCCAGGACCCGGACGCCCGTCCGGGCGAGGTGCCGTACATGTCGCTGCTCGACCTGCCGCTCAGCTCCGACCTGGACCGCATCGGCGAGCAGCTGCACGCCCTGGCGCGCGCCCAGGGGACGCTCCAGGAACTGCTCCAGGCCGTGGTGGACATCACCGGCGAGCTGGAGCTGCCCGTGGTGCTGCGCCGCATCGTCCGCACGGCGATGGACCTGGTCGGGGCGCGCTACGGGGCGATGGGCGTGCTCGACGAGGAGGGCAGCTTCCTCGCCGAGTTCATCCCCCTCGGGCTCACCGCGAAGGAGCTCACCGACCTGGACGGCACGGAGCTGCCGCGCGGGCGCGGACTGCTCGGCCACCTCATCCGCCACCCGGAGCCGCTGCGCGTCGAGGACATCGCACGCCACCCGGAGTCCGCGGGCTTCCCGCAGGGCCACCCGGCCATGCGGACCCTGCTCGGCGTCGCGATCAGCGTGCGCGGACGCGTCTACGGCAACCTCTACCTCTCGGAGCGCAAGGACGGGCAGCCCTTCGACCAGCACGACGAGGCGGTCGTCAGGGCGCTCGCCGGCACCGCGGGCGTGGCGATCGAGAACGCCCGTCTCTACGAGCGGGTGCGGGCGGGCGCCGAGCAGTTCCAGCGGCTGCTGCTGCCCCGGCTGCCCGACCTGAGCCCCTTCGCCGCCGGGGCCGCCTACCGGCCCGCGAGCCGCCCGGCGGCGGTGGGCGGCGACTGGTACGACGCGATGCTGCTGTCCGACGGGTCCTGCGTGGCCGTGATCGGCGACGTCGTCGGGCACGACCTGCGCGCGGCCGCCGACATGTCCGAGATCCGCAACATGCTGCGCGCCCTCTCCTTCGACCGCGAGGTCCCGCCGGGCACCTCGCTCGCGCGGCTCGACCGCATCCTGCACACCCTGGGCGAGGGGCCCGTCGCCACCGCGCTGCTCGCCCGCCTCGAACCGGCGGGCGACGCCTGGCGGCTGCACTGGTCGACCGCGGGGCATCCGCCGCCGCTGCTCCTGCTGCCGGACGGCACCGCTGAGTACCTGGACGGCGAGCCGGGGGTGCCCCTCGGCGTCTTCGGCGACCTGCCGCGCCCCGACCACGCCAGGCACGTGCCGGTGGGCAGCACGGTCGTGCTGTACACCGACGGCCTGGTGGAAGTGCCCGGCCAATCGCTCGACCGGGGGCTCGACGCGCTCGCGGTCGTCGCCTCCCAGTACGCGGGGCGGCCGCCTCAGGAGCTGTGCAGGGCGCTCTCTGGGCACCATCCGAGCGACGGCCACGACGACATGGCCGTGATCGCGCTGCGCACACCGGCACGTACGGGCGGCGCCTGAGGCGCAGGGCCTGAGGCGAGGGCCCTGTCCCGGCGCCGCCGCCTCAGCCGGCGGGCCGGTCGAGCCGCACCCGCAACGGCTCCTCCACCAGGGGGAGTCCGGCCGCCGCCGCGGTGCCGGGCAGCGGGTCGAGCGCGCCCTGCGCCACGGCGCGCTCCAGCAGGACGCCGGGGATGTTGTCCGCGGCGGCGACGAGGACGGCGGGGGAGACGGCGTCGGCGAGGGCGAGCGCGCCGGGCGCGCTGAGCGGGGCGACG
Organism: Streptomyces sp. NPDC047002; assembly: GCF_040704505.1. Classification (NCBI taxonomy): domain Bacteria; kingdom Bacillati; phylum Actinomycetota; class Actinomycetes; order Kitasatosporales; family Streptomycetaceae; genus Streptomyces; species Streptomyces sp. NPDC047002. Next base: position 613,628 of record NZ_JBEYWC010000001.1, on the reverse strand, counting down.
GCGAGGCCCGCCGCGTCCAGCGGGATGAGGGAGTCGACGGTGTGCCACACGCCCGTGTCGATCCCGCCGAGGAGCACGGCGCGTGGCACATGGGTGAAGTCGGTCTCCACGTAGCGCACCGTGCCCGGCGGGAACTGGGCGTGGGTCAGGCGCCGGTGGTCGTCGGAGCGCGGGTCGATGCCCACCCGCAGCGTGCCGTCCCCGGCACACGGCCTGGCGCCGTCCCTCCTGCCGACGACGACGAGGCTGCCCGGCGCGTAGTAGCTGCCCTTGCCCAGGGCGAGCGCCCGGTGCCCCGGGCGGCCGTCGCCCGGCGCCGCTGCGGCCGGGTCTCCGGACTCCGGGGCGGGCAGCAGGTCAGCGGCGGCGCCCGCGGACATCAGCGTGATGTCGGCGCCGCCCTCGCCGAGCGCCCGCAGCCGGGGCTCGGCGCCGCGCAGGGTGCCGACCGTGGTCAGCGCCCCGATGCGGGCGAACGCCCGCGCCACGGCCACCGCGACGCGCAGCGGCTCGGGCGGCGCGCTCGGCGGCAGCAGCAGGTGCACCGGGGGCATCCGGGCCGCCGCCCACAGCAGGGCGGTGTCGGCCGCGGTGACGAACGTGCCCTGGTGCCCGCGCGCCGTCAGCGCGAGCGCGCCCTCGGAGCGCAGCCTGCGCAGCGCCTTCTGGACGGTGCCTGAGCCGACGCCGAGCACCGCCTGATAGTGGGTGGTGGTCGGGAGCCGGCCGCCGACCCCGAGCCGCAGCGCGTCCCGCGCGATGGCCTCCACCGGATCGCCGGTGCCTGCCTGGTCGGTCGTGGAGGTCGTCGCTGCCATCGGTCACGCGGTGCTTTCGGGGTCCGGATGCGTACAGGGGTCCTGCGGCCGGCCGTGAGCGCCCGTCAGGCGAGCGCCCGCTCGGCCTCGTCGGCGGACACCCCATCATGGACGATCGCCGAGAGGCCGGACAACACGTCCTCCGGGCGGTCGGCCCGGAAGACGCGCCGGCCGAACATCACGCCGCCCGCCCCGGCGCCGACCGCGTCGGCGGCGAGGCCGAACGTCCCGCGCCTGTCCTCGCCGCCCTTGCCGCCGGCCAGCAGGATCGGCACGTAGCAACTCTCCGCGACCTCGGCGAACGCCTCGGGCGAGCCCGGCCACAGCGCCTTCACCAGGTCCGCGCCGATGTCCGCCGAGATCCGGCAGTACATGCTCATCACGCGCGCGGACAGCGCGTCGGGGTCGTCGCCCTCCAGCGCGGAGCGCGGCTCGACGATCAGCCCGAGGCCGAGGCGCTCGCAGTCGCGCGCGATACGGGCGTTGCGCTCGATCTCGGCGCGTTCGAGGCGGGTGTCGCGCTGCCCGACGTAGAGGTACGTCATGACCGCGTCCACGCCCGCCGCGGCAACCGGCTCCAGGTCGGCGAGGGGCGCGAGCACGCCCTCGGCGCGCCCGTCGGAGCCCGGCGTGTAGACGCCCCGCGCGTGGTTCTTCCAGTCCAGATGGAGGACGAGACCCGGCCGGTCGCGTCCGGTGAACGTGTCCTCCACCAGCGGGACCATCCCGGGCGTGACCATGATGCCGTCGGCGCCGCGCAGCCTGCCGAAGACCGCGCGGATCTCGTCCCCGGTCCGCAGGCCTGCGGGCGGGCCGCCCGTCACGCCGTGCGAGGTCGCCACGACCACCGCGCGCCCGCTCTCCGGGCGCACCAGGCGTCCGAGCCGGATCTTCTTGCCGGTCCGTGCATCCACGATGAGAACTCCAATATGCAGCTTGCAGAGAATTGCATTTTGAGCCTAGGATCCCGGCAGGCGGCTGTCAATCGAGCCGCTCCGGCCGGTCCGTACCGCCACCGGCCACGAACCACGACCCCGGGAGCCCCCCATGGCCGACCTCGCCGCCGCCCTCTCCGAGCTGTCGGAGGCGCTCGGTCCCGACGCCGTGCGCACCGACGGTGAAGCCCTCGACCGCTCCAGCCACGACTCCTGGCCCCTTTCGGCCAAGCTCGACCGGCTCGGCAGCCACCGCCACCGCGCCGACGCCGTGGTCGGCGTCGGAGACGAGCGGGGGATCCGCGCGGTGCTGTCCGCCGCGGCACGCCACGACGTGCCCGTCACCGTCCGCGCCCTCGCCTCCTCCGTGACCGGCCAGCCGCTGCCCGTGCGCGGGGGCATCGTCCTCGACCTGTCCGCGCTGCCCGACGCGTACGAGGTCGACGCCGAGAACCTCACCGTCCGCGTCACCGCGGGCCACAACGGCGGCGCCCTGGAGGACGCGCTCAACGCCCGGGGCCTCACCCTCGGCCACTCGCCCCAGTCGCTGTACCGCTCCAGCGTCGGCGGCTGGCTCGCCACCCTCGCCACCGGCCAGTTCTCCTCGTACTACGGCGGCATAGAGGACCTCGTCACCGGCTACACCGTCACCCTCGCCACCGGCGAGACCCTCCGCCTCAAGGCGTCGCCGCGCGCCGCCATGGGGCCCGACCTGCGGCAGCTGTTCCTCGGCTCCGAGGGCACCCTCGGCGTCATCACCTCGGTGACCCTGAAGGTCTTCCCCCTGCCGCAGACCCGGCTGCTCCAGACCTACGAGCTGCCCGGCGTCGAGGAGGGCGTCGCCGTGCTGCGCGCCCAGGCGGCCGCCGGGCTGCGCCCCTTCCTGCTGCGGCTCTACGACCCCGCCGAGGCCCGGCACGCCCTCCAGGACGACACCCTCACCGCGCCCGTGCTGTTCACCGGAACCCAGGGCCCCGACGCCGTCGCCCGGGCGGAGGCCGACGTCCTCGACGCCCTTGTGCGCGAACACGGCGGGCGCGCCCTCGGCCCCGGCGGCGCCGAGAGGTGGATGGCGCGGCGCTTCGACTTCTCCTCGGTCGAGAACCTCCTCGCCCAGGACGGCGGTTACGCCGAGACCATCGAGGTCGCCCACACCTGGCGCGGCATCGTGCCCCTCTACCGCGCCCTCGCGGCCGAGCTCGCGCCGCTCGCCGACGAGGTGCTCGCCCACTTCTCCCACGTCTACACCCAGGGCACGTCGCTCTACCTCATCCTGCGCGGCACCGCCCCCACCGACGAGGAGGCCGTCGCCCGCCTCGAACGGATCTGGGAGACCGCGATGCACACGGCGCTCGCGCACGGCGCCGAGCTCTCCCACCACCACGGCGGCGGCCTCGCCCGCTCCCCGTACACCCGGCGCTCCCTGGGCACTTCGCACCTGCTGCTGCGCCGCCTCAAGCACGCCCTCGACCCGGACGGCGTGCTCAACCCGGGCAAGCTCGGTCTCTGAACCAGCCGCCCACCCACCCGACCCCGCGAGGAGAGGCCAGGAGACGATGTGGTTTCTCGGCATCGACATCGGCACCACCCATGTGAAGGCCGCCGGCGTCACCGACGACGGCACACTGCTCGAACCCGGGCGCGTGCGCACCCCGACCGGCACGGTCGACGGCCTTGCCTGCCACGACGCCGAGGAGGTCTGGCGGGCCGCCGCCGACCTGGTGGCGCGCTACGCCCGCACCACCGCCGCGCCGTACGGGCGGCTCGCGGGCGTCGCCGTCGCCTCGTTCGGCCAGGAGGAGTCCGTGCCCGTCGACCGGCACGGCAACCCCCTGCACCCCTCGCTCGCCTGGTGGGAGACCTGGCCGGAGCCCGCGCTCGACACCGCGACCGCCGATCTTGTCTCCTCCTTCGAGCACTACCGCGCCTCCGGCATCACGCACAGGCCCGACCAGACCCCCGAGCGGACGGCGCACCTCAGGCGCGCGCACCCCGAGGTGTGGCGCGACACCGCGCGCTGGGTCGACTTCTGCACCTTCGCGACCCACCGCATGACCGGCGAGTGGACCGCCGCCGCCTCCCAGATCACCCACAGCCAGTGCTTCGACGTGGCGACCCTCGCCCCCGACAGCCGGCTCATGGACCGCCTCGGCATGGACCCCGGCATGTTCGCGCCCGCCCTGCACGCGGGGGCCGACGCGGGCGCCATCAGGCCGGACGCGCTGCCCGGCGTGCCGCTCGCGCCGGGCGCGCGCGCCGTCGTCGGCGGCCACGACCAGGTCGTCGCCGCCCGCCAGGCGCACGCGGCCGACGGCGCCCGCGTCCTCGACTCCATCGGCACCTCCGAGTACCTGATGGTCCTCGCCGACACCTGCCGCCCGGACCGCGGCGCCTGGGAGCTCGGCGTCGACTGGGAACGGTCCTGGACCGCCGACGGCTTCGTGCTCGGCCACCCCGTGCCCACCGGCAAGGTCGTCCAGCTGCTCGCCGAACTCTGCTACGGGGGCGACTTCGACGCCCTGTTCGCCGGGCTCGCCGCCGCGCGCCCCGGCGCGCTGCCCGGCCTGTCCGTACGCCTCCACGACGCGTCGGCCGCCGGCGCGGGACTGCTCACCCTGGACGGCCTGCCCGCGGGCGCCCGCCCCGGCGACGTCGTACGGCGCTGCCTCGACCAGCTGTCGGACGCCGTACGGGAGGCGGCAGACCGGATGTGCGTACTCGCCGGGATCCGGGCCGAGTCCGTGGCCCTCATGGGATCGCTGTTCCGCCGCCCCGAGATGGCCGGGCACCGCGCCGGGCGCTGGGACGTCCCGCTGCGCGTGCTGCCGCTCGCCGAGCCCGTCGCCCACGGCGCGGCCCTCCTCGCCCGCGACGCCCTCACCGCCCCGCCCGCACCGCCGCGGCCCCCGGCCGCCCGCACGACGCAGGAGACACCGTGACCATCGCCATCGCCTCGGCCAACTCCGCCGTCGAGCGGCTGCTCGTGGTGGCCGCGCACCGCCCCGGCACCGTGCACCGCCTGGTGCGCAGCGAGACCCTCGCGGGCGGGAAGGGCGTCAACGTCGCCCGCGTGCTCGCCGCGCTCGGCCCGGACGCCGGGGCGCTCGGCGGCGGCGGGGAGCGCGCCGTGCCGCCCCCGCTGCTGTTCGGGCTGCGCGGCGGCGCGACCGGCCGCCTCTTCCACGACCTGCTGCGCGCCGAGGGCCTCCGCTGCGACCTCGCGGACACCGCGGACGCCACCCGGGTCAACGAGGTCCTTGTCGACCGCTCGGCCCCGGACGGCGCGACGGTGTACAACGCGGCGGGCCCCACCGTCACAGAAGCCGAACTCGCCTCGCTCGACGAGGTGTTCACCCGCACCCTGGCCGAGGCCGACGCCCTGGTGTGCACCGGGAGCATCCCGCCCGGCATGCCGGACGCGCAGTACGCGCGGTGGATCGAGCGGGCTCGCGCGCGCGGTGCCGCCACCGTGCTCGACGCGCACGGCCCCGCGCTCGCCGCCGGGGCTGCCGCGGCCCCCGACGTCGTCAAGGTCAACAGGGACGAGCTCGAAGCGGTGCCCGGCGGGCGCGGTGCCGCGGCGACCGTACGCGCCTGGCTGGAGGGCGGCGTCCGGTGCGTCGTCGTCACCGACGGCGGCGGCCCCTTCCGCGTCTCCACCCGGGACGCCGAGTTCGAGGTGGCGCCGCCGCGCGTGCCGGTGCGCAGCGCGGTCGGCTCTGGCGACGCCTTCTGCGCAGGACTCGTGCACAGCATGCTCGGCGCCCCCGGCGCAGGCTGGCCGCGGCACCTGCGCGCCGCTGCCGCCTGCGGAGCCTCCAACGCGGCGAGCGAGACGGCGGGCCTCTCCGCAGGACTCCCGCCGCGCGCACTGCTCGACCAGGCCGGGGTGCGCACCCGCGCACCCCGCACCCCACGGGCCGGCACCGCCAGGGGCTGACCCCGCGGGGCCCGGTCGAGCGGCCGGGCCCCGACAGAACGGCCCGCACAGGCGGGCACGGGCCGCGACACCGCCGTCGCCGCCCCGAACCACGGAGGTTCTGATGGTCACCACCACGTCCCGGCCGTCCACCGGCCACATGAGGAGCGTCCTCCTCATCACCTTCGTCACCGCCGTGGGCGGCTTCCTCTTCGGCTTCGACAACGGGGCCATCTCGGGGTCGGCCGGCTTCATCCAGGACCGGTTCCACCTCGGCCCCGGCGGCCTCGGCTGGGTGACGTCCAGCATCATCGTCGGCTGCATCGCCGGTGTGGTGCTCGCCGGGCGCCTCAGCGACGCGGTGGGCCGCAAGAAGGTCATGCTCGCCATCGCCGTCGTGTTCGTCGCCGGCGCGATAGGCGAGGCCCTCGCGCCCTCCTCCGGCTGGCTGGTGGCCGCGCGCATCCTCGTCGGCGTCGGCATCGGCACCGAGACCACCATCGCGCCGCTCTACATCGCGGAAGTGGCGCCCGCCCGGGTGCGCGGCCGGCTCGTCTCCTTCAACCAGCTGTTCAACACCGTGGGAAACCTGGTGGTGTTCACGGTCAGCGCGCTCATCTCCCGGATGAACAGCGAGGCGTGGAACATCAGCACCGGCTGGCGCTGGACCTTCGCCGTCGGCGTCGTGCCCGCCGTCGCGTTCTTCCTGCTCCTCTTCCTGGTGCCCGAGAGCCCGCGCTGGCTGGCCCGCGCGGGCCGCCGCGCCGAGGCGCTCGCCGTCCTGCACCGCATCAACGCCTCGCCCGCCGAGGCGGAGGCCGAACTCGCCGCCATCGAGGACGCGTCGGGCGCCCCGGGCGCGCGCCTGCGCGACCTTTTGACACCGCGCCTGCGCAAGACCCTGCTGATCGGCTTCGGCGTCGCGCTGTTCCAGCAGATCACCGGCATCAACGCGATCTTCTACTACGCCCCCGAGGTCTTCAGGTCCGCCGGCCTCGGCTCCGACGACGCCATGTCGAGCACCGTCCTGATCGGTGTCGTGCTCGTCCTCGCCACCCTGCTGTCCATGTGGCTGATCGACCGGGTGGGCCGCAGGTCGCTCCTGCTGGTCGGCGCCACCGCCATGACCGTCCTGCTCGCCGCGACCGGCACGGTCTTCCGCGCCGCCCACCCCGAAGGACCGCTGCTGCTTGTCCTCATCCTCGGCTACGTCGCCTTCTTCGCGGTGTCGTTCGGCACCGTGGCCTACGTGGTGATCTCCGAGATCTTCCCCACCCGGGTGCGGGGCGTGGCGGCGTCCGTCGCGACCTTCGCCCTCTGGGGCGGCAACTACCTGGTCTCGCAGTTCTTCCCCGTCCTCGTCTCCGGGATCGGCTCGTCCGCCACCTTCTACCTCTTCTCCGGGATCTCCCTGCTCGCCCTGGCCTTCACCGCGGTGCTCGTGCCCGAGACCAAGGGGCGCAGCCTGGAGGAGGTCGAGGAGCAGCTCTACGGGCACGGCGCGGGCCGACCGCCCGTGGCGCAGGGCCGCTAGCTGTATTGACCCGCGGCGTTGTGGACGCGGCTGCCGCCCGCCGGGCTGCGGGCCGTGCGCTGCGGGTCGACACTGGAGTGTGAACGGCCGCACGTGGCTCCTGCCTGCGCTCGCCGTGCGGGCAGGGCGTATTCCCAAGGAGCGTACGCATGACGTCCGACACTGTCTCCCGCACATCCCGGATCTCCGAGCAGGACGCCGCCGTCGGATTCACGGCGTCCAGGCAGCTCGCGGAGTCCCTGCAGGCGGTCCTGGTCGACCTGGTCGAACTCCACCTCCAGGGCAAGCAGGCCCACTGGAACCTGGTCGGTCACAACTTCCGCGACCTGCACAAACAGCTCGACCACATCGTGGACTACGCGCGCGACGCCGGTGACACCATCGCGGAGCGCATGCGCAGCCTGCACGCCGTGCCGGACGGCAGGTCCGACACCGTGGTCGCCTCCACGACACTGCCCGCCTTCCCCGAGGGCGAGCTGAGCGTGGCGGCGGTGGTCGACCTGGTCACGACGCGTCTGCACGCGGCCACGGCCACGCTGCGGCGTGTGCACGACGGCGTGGACGCGGAGGACCCCTCGTCGGCCGACCTCCTGCACGGCATCATCGACAAGCTGGAGCAGTACGCCTGGATGGTGAGCTCCGAGAACCGCGAGGTGTGAGGCGGCGGTCCGCGGCGTCGGCCCCCGGCGCCGCGGCACCGGTCAGCCGGTCCCGCCCCCGGCGGGACCGGCGAACCGCCGGAGGAAGGCGTCCCGGCCGAAGAACTCCGCGAGGCCGCGGGCGGACGGCGACCCGAGGCCGGGGTCGGCGCCCGCGTCCAGCAGGAGGCCGACGATCTCCGGCTCGTCCTTGAACACCGCGGCCCCCAGCGGGCTCTGGCCCCGGTCGTTGACGCGGTCGGGGTCGGCGCGGTGCCGCAGCAGCAGGGCGACCGTGTCGGCGTGGCCGTGGTAGGCGGCCAGCATGAGGAGGGTGTCGCCGCCGGTGTTGGTGAGGTTGGGCGGGGCGCCCGCGGCCAGGTACCTGGCGAGCAGCGCGTCGTCGCCGGCGCGGGCGAGGCCGAAGAGCGTGCCGGCCAGGGCGACGACGCCGTCCTCGTAGGCGGGTGCGGTGGCGCGGGCCGCGGCCGGCGCGGACGGGTGCGGTGCGGTCGGGGACTGCTCGGGCATCTTCACGGCTCCTGGCGGCAGAGGCGGGGGGCGGGGGAGTGGCGCGGCCACCTTCCCGGCTTAAGTTGACTCTGTCAATTGTAGCGCCGGGGTGGCGGCCACCCGTGACGGGCGGGCGGCGCGGAATGCCGTCCCGTCTAGAATTGACTCAGTCAAAACAAGGTGTAGTGTGGCAGTCGTCCGGTCGCCGGGCGGTACGCCGACTGCCCAGGTCCGAGGCGGTGTACGAGCACACCCGCACGGACCGCGATCCGGCACCCCGATGGAACGGAGACACGCTGTGATCACCACTTACTCCGGTACCGCGCTCGCCGGCCGGCGCCGCGAGGGCGACGCCCACGCCGCCGCCGCCGACCCGCGCGCCGCCGCTGCGCTGCAGGCCGTCCTCGTCGACCTGCTGGAGCTGCAGACCCAGGCCAAGCAGGCCCACTGGAACGTCGTGGGCGCCGCCTTCCACGGCCTCCACCTCCAGCTGGACGAGATCGCCGCCACCGCACGCGCCCAGGCCGACACCTTCGCCGAGCGGCTGCGCGCGCTGGGCGCCTCGCCCGACGGGACGAGCGACACCGTCGCGGCCACCACCACGCTGCCCGCGCTGCCCACGGGCGTGCTCGCCGACACCGCGGCCGCCCGCGGGATCACCGGACGGCTGCACACCGCGGCCGACACGCTCCGCTCCGCGCTGGCCGACCTGGAAGGCCGGGACGCCGCGAGCGCCGACCTCGTCACCACGGCCGTCGAGGCGCTGGAGAAGCACGCCTGGATGCTGCGCGCCAACACGCCCGTGACCGGCAGGCCCTGAACCGTACGAACCGAGGAGCACCCCCACCCATGGCAGCCAACGCGCCGCACGGCGACACCCGCGCCGTCCTGACGAACCGGCAGGGGCATCCGGTACACGACAACCAGAACCAGCGCACGGTCGGCTCCCGCGGCCCGGCGACGCTGGAGAACTACCAGTACCTGGAGAAGATCTCCCACTTCGACCGTGAGCGGGTGCCCGAGCGGGTCGTGCACGCGCGCGGCGCGACGGCCTTCGGCTACTTCGAGGCGTACGGGACGGTCGGCGGCGAGCCGATCGCCCGGTACACACGGGCGAAGCTGTTCCAGACCGCGGGCAGGCGCACCGATGTCGCCGTGCGGTTCTCGACGGTGGCGGGCGGCCGCGACTCCTCCGAGGTGGCCCGCGACCCGCGCGGCTTCGCCGTCAAGTTCTACACGGAGGACGGCAACTGGGACCTGGTCGGCAACAACCTCGGGGTGTTCTTCATCCGGGACGCCATCAAGTTCCCCGACGTGATCCACTCCCAGAAGCCCGACCCCGTGACCTTCGAACGGCAGATCCCCAACAGGGTGTTCGACTTCGCCGCCGCGTCCCCCGAGTCCCTGCACATGTACACACTGGTCTTCGGACCCCGGGGCATCCCCGCCTCCTACCGCCACCAGCAGGGCTTCGGTGTGAACACCTACAAGTGGGTGAACGCGGAGGGCGCGACGAAGCTCGTCAAGTACCACTGGGTGCCCAAGGCCGGTGTGAAGTCGCTGACGGCCGAGCAGGCCGCCCGCGTCCAGGCGCACGAACTGGGCAGCCACACCAAGGACCTGTACGACGCGATCGCCCGGGGCGACCACCCCGAGTGGGAGCTGCGGGTCCAGTTGATGGACGACCACGACCACCCCGAGCTCGACTGGGACCCGCTGGACGACACCAAGGTGTGGCCGGAGAACGACTACCCGCCGCTGCCGGTGGGGCGCATGGTGCTCGACCGGGCCCCGGAGGACTTCTTCGCGCAGAGCGAGCAGATCGCGTTCGGCACCGGTGTGCTCGTCGACGGCCTGGACTTCTCCGACGACAAGATGCTGGTGGGCAGGACCTTCGCCTACAGCGACGCGCAGCGCCACCGGGTCGGCCCGAACTACCTCCAACTCCCGGTCAACGCACCGGCGCACGCCGCGGTGCACACCAACCAGCGCGACGGCGCCATGGCCTACGCGGTGGACCGGGGCGGCAGCGACCTGTCGATCACCTACGAGCCCTCGGTGCGCGGCGGGCTGCGCGAGGCGCCCTCCCCGCACGAGGACGTGCAGGGGCCCGAGATCGCCGGCAGGCTGACCCGGGCGAGGATCGAGCGCACGGACGACTACCGCCAGGCGGGCGAGCGCTTCCTGCTCTGCGAGGAGTGGGAGCGCGACGACCTCGTGCGCAATCTGGCCGACGCGCTCGCCCAGTGCGACCAGGTGGTGCGGGAGCGGATGGTGTGGCACTTGTTCATGGCCGAGGACGAGTACGGCCGCAGGGTCGGCGAGCGGCTCGGCATGACCGCGGACGACGTGCGCCACCTCGGCCCGCTGCCCGGCAGGCCCCTGAGCGAGGAGGAGTCGCGGCGCGCCGCGCACCTCGGCCGCAACGGCAGCCGCGACGTGGCGGGCCTGGTCATGACCCACTGCGTGCCCGACGAGAACGCGGTGGTCGCCGGGGCCTGAGGAGGCCGCCCGGGTGCGCGTGTCCGCCCTCCGGGCGGCGGCCCAGGGGCTCACGGCGCGGGGTGCGGGCGGGATGCGCGCCCCGCGCCCGCGGGCGGTGCGGCGGGGAGGGATGCCCCGCCGCACCGCCCGTACGCGTGCCGTGCCCCGAACGGCGGAAAACGGCGGAAACCGGACGGTTGTCCGCTGTCCCGTGTGGCAGGCTCTCCGCAGGCCGGGGCCGCCGCGGTCCCGGCCCGCAGCCCACCGCTGCCGGACCCGGGAGGCACCCCGATGGACTTCGGACTCGTCCTTCAGACGGACCCGCCGGCCCGCGCCGTCGTCGACCTGATGCGCCGGGCCGAGTCGGCCGGCTTCCGGTACGGCTGGACCTTCGACTCCGCCGTGCTGTGGCAGGAGCCGTTCGTCATCCACAGCCGCGTGCTCGCCGAGACCCGGCACCTCGTGGTGGGCCCGATGGTGACCAACCCGGCGACCAGGGCCTGGGAGGTGACCGCGTCCACCTTCGCGACGCTCAACGACATGTACGGCAACCGCACGGTCTGCGGGATCGGCCGCGGCGACTCGGCGGTGCGCGTCGCGGGCCGCGCCCCCGAGACCCTGGCCAGGCTCGGCGAGGCGATCGGCGCCATCCGCGACCTCGCGGAGGGCCGTGAGGCCCGGGTGGACGGGCGTGCGCTGCGACTGCCCTGGGTGCGCGACGGCCGCCTGCCGGTGTGGATGGCCGCGTACGGGCCGCGGGCGCTGGCGCTCGCGGGGCGCGTCGCCGACGGGCTGATCCTCCAGCTCGCCGACCCGTATCTGGCGGAGTGGATGATCGGGGCGGCCAGGGCCGCGGCCGCCGAGGCGGGCCGCGACCCGGCCGCCCTCACCGTGTGCGTCGCGGCCCCCGCGTACGTCGGCGACGACCTGGCGCACGCGCGCGAGCAGTGCCGCTGGTTCGGCGGGATGGTCGGCAACCACGTCGCCGACCTGGTCGCACGGTACGGCGCGCGCTCCGGCGCCGTCCCCGCCGAGCTGACCGACTACATCGAGCAGCGGCAGGGCTACGACTACGCGCACCACGGCAGGGCGGGCAACCCCTCGGCCGACTTCGTGCCCGACGCCGTCGTGGACCGCTTCTGCGTGCTGGGCGACGCCGCGGCCCACCGCGCGAAGCTGCGCGCCCTCGCGGACCTCGGCGTCGACCAGTTCGCGCTCTACGCGATGCACGACGCCAAGGAGGCGACCATCGACGCGTACGGCGACCTGGTCGTCCCCGTGCTCGGCTGACGGGTCGCCCCAACTCGCCTGCCACGCACGCCTCATGAGGCTCTCGGCGGGCTGCGCGCTTGCACCCGCCGGGGCCCGGGTCAATATCGCCTGACCAGAACTTTGCTGTTAGGAACGCCACGTAGGCGACTGCTCGCAAAGAGTGTGGGTACCCCGTCGGCACGGGAAGTGGTTCCCTCAGGCAACCTTTGCGACGGAAACGAGGTGCACCATGTGCGGCATCACGGGATGGGTCGCGTACCAGCGTGACCTGACCCTCAACCGCGCCGAAGTCGACGCGATGACCCAGACCATGTCCTGCCGTGGCCCTGACGCCTCCGGGACCTGGCTCGACCACCACGCGGCCCTCGGCCACCGGCGGCTCGCGGTCATCGATCTCCCCGGCGGCGCCCAGCCCATGACGGTCCGGACGCCCGAGGGCGACGTGACGATGGTCTACTCGGGCGAGGCGTACAACTTCACCGAACTCCGCGAGGAACTGCGCGCGGCGGGCCACCGGTTCGACACCGACTCGGACACGGAGGTCGTCCTCCACGGCTACCTCGAATGGGGCGACGCCCTGGTCGACCGGCTCAACGGAATGTATGCGTTCGCAATCTGGGACGCGCGCACCGAGCGACTGGTGATGATCCGCGACCGGATGGGCATCAAGCCGTTCTACTACTACCCGACGGACGACGGCGTCGTCTTCGGCTCCGAGCCCAAGGCGATACTCGCCAACCCGCTGGTGTCGCCGGTCGTCGGCGCCGACGGGCTGCGCGAGCTGTTCTCGTTCCTCAAGTCACCCGGCGCCGCCGTCTGGGAGGGCATGGCCGAGGTCAGGCCGGGCGAGATCATCACGCTCGACCGCAAGGGGCTGCACCGCCGCACCTACTGGCGGCTGCGGTCGGAACCCCACACCGACAGCATCGAGCAGACCGTCACCCATGTGCGGGAGCTGCTCGACGACATCGTCAAGCGGCAGCTCGTCGCCGACGTGCCGCGCTGCACCCTGCTCTCCGGCGGGCTCGACTCGTCGGCGCTGACCGCGCTCGCCGCACTCCACCTGGCACCGGCGGGGGAGACGGTGCGCAGCTTCGCCGTGGACTTCCCCGACCAGGAGAAGCACTTCCAGGCGATGGACGTCTCGCCGACCCAGGACACCCCCTATGTGCACGCCGTCGCCGAGCACCTGGGCAACGCGCACCAGGACATCGTCCTGGACGGCGCCGCGCTCTCCGCGCCCGCCGTGCGGCGGGCCGCGGTCGGCGCCCGGGACCTCCCGGTCGGCATCGGCGACCGGGACAACTCGCTCTACCTGCTGTTCTCCGCCGTACGGAAGCACTCGACCGTCGCCCTGTCGGGCGAGTCGGCCGACGAGGTCTTCGGCGGCTACCCGTGGTTCCACGACGAGCGCCGCGAGGCCGACACCTTCCCCTGGATGGCGGGCGGGCCCTCGCTGATGGGGGACGCGCGCCAGGTCGACCGCGAACTGGCGCAGACGCTCGAACTCGACCGGTACGTCGCCGACGCCTACCACGCGGCCGTCGCCGAGACCCCCACGCTCTCCGGCGAGACCGGGCTCGACGCCCGCATGCGCGTCGTCAGCCACCTCCACCTGACCCGCATGGTCCAGCTGCTGCTCGACCGCAAGGACCGGATGAGCATGGCGGTCGGCCTTGAGGTCCGGGTCCCGTTCTGCGACCACCGTCTGGTGCAGTACGTCTTCAACACCCCCTGGTCGATCAAGACGTTCGACGGCCGGGAGAAAAGCCTGCTGCGCGCGGCGACCCGCGAACTGCTGCCGGACGTCGTGGCGAACCGCAAGAAGAGCGGCTACCCCGGCACCTTCGACCCGAACTATGTGACGGCCATCCAGGACCAGGCCGCCGAACTCCTCGCCGACGACCACCCGGCCGTCGGGCTGCTGGACCGCGAGGTCCTGCGCGGCGCCACCGCGGCGGCGCCCGAGGACATCACCCAGCGGCAGCGCACGGTCCTGGAGCGCGCGCTCGACCTCGGCGCGTGGTTCGCCGCCTACAACCCGACGATCCGCGTGTGAACGGCGTGACGACCGGGGCCTGAACCCCCGGCGGCCCGGTGGGGCGGTACGGACGCGGAGGTGCAGGCCGCGGCCCGCAGCGCAGCCCACGGGACGTGAACCGGTGCCCCGGCCCGCGAAGGGCCGGGGCACCGCGGGCGTCACGGCGCTTCACGGCACGCGGGCGGTCCACTCCGGTGTGGCGAACTTCGTGCGGACGAGTCCCTCCGCGCGCGCCCGCTCCGCGTCGGTGACTCCGCCCGCGGTCAGTCCGTACCGGTCCCGGAAGGAGCCGATCATGCGGTCGATGACCTCCTCGCGCGGCAGCCCGGTCTGCCGGCGCAGCGGGTCCACCCGCTTCTTCGCGCTGCGGGTGCCCTTGTCCGAGAGCTTCTCGCCGCCGATGCGCAGCACCTCGGTCATCCTGTCGGCGTCGATGTCGTACGCCATCGTCACGTGGTGCAGCACGGCGCCCCGCCCGTCCACGATCCGCTTCTGCGCGGCCCCCGCGACCTTCCCCACCTCGGTGGCGATGTCGTTGAGCGGCTGGTACCACGCTGCCACGCCCATGTCGTCGAGCGCGCCGAGCACCCAGTCGTCCAGATAGCGGTAACTGTCTGCGAACGTCAGCCCCTTGACCAGCGACTCGGGCACCGAGAGCGAGTACGTGACGGTGTTGCCCGGCTCCACGAACATGGCACCGCCGCCCGAGATCCGCCGCACCACCGCGATGCCGTGCCGGCGCGCGGCCGCGGAGTCGACCTCGTTGCGCAGCGACTGGAAGCTGCCGATGACGACGGCGGGTGCCGCCCACTCCCACACCCGCAGCGTCGGCGGGCGCCGCCCGGCCGCCACCTCGGCGGTGAGGACCTCGTCGAGCGCCATGTGCAGGGCGGGCGGCTGCGGCGGCTCGTGGACGAGCTGCCAGTCGTAGTCCCGCCACTCGGTCGCCTGGGCGAGCGCACGGCGCACGGCGACGGCGACGCCCTCCGTGGTGAGGCCCAGCATGCGGGTGCCTGCCGGGAGCGCGGCGTCGATCCTGGCGGCGAGGCCCGCCGCGTCGGTGTCGGCCGGCGCGCCCTCCAGGGCCGCGTCGACCGCGTCGAGCGCCTCGTCGGGTTCGAGGAAGAAGTCACCCGCCACCCGCACCCCGCGCAGCGCCCCTTCGGCGCTGTCGAGGTCCACGACGACGAGTTTCCCGCCGGGCACCTTGTACTCACCATGCATGGCCATGCCTCCACGTTCCAGCAGAACCGAACCAGGCGCCCTCCGGGATCATTCCGTCCGCGCCGCCGCGGCCGGTCGCGCACGGCCCCTCAGGGCCGCGGCCGGTTCCTGAGGGCGAAGTCCAGGGTGTCGAGCAGCCACGCCCAGGAGGCGTCGGCCGAGCGCGGAGTGTGCCGGAAACCGCCCTGCGCCTCCAGCGTCACATAGCCGTGGAAGGTCCCGTGCAGGAAGCGGATCGCGTCGGTCTCGTCGGGCTCCGGCAGTCCGTAGCCCCGCAGGACGGCGCGGGTCAGCTCGGAGTGGCGGGGTGCCGCGCTGCCCGCGACCGTGCGGATGTCCAGCTCGAAGCGGGCCGCCGCGTACCTGCCCGGGTGGCTGAGCGCATAGCTGCGGTAGGCGTCGGCGAACGCCACCAGCGCGTCCCTGCCGGCCCGCCCCGCCACCGCGGCGGCGGCCGCGTCCGCAAGCTCCTCCAGGGCGAGCAGCGCCACCCGCTCCTTCAGCTCCCGGGCGTTGCGGATGTGCGCGTACAGGCTCGGGTCCCGGACGCCCAGCCGCCTGGCGACCGCCGAGACCGTCAGGTGCTCGAAGCCCTCCTCGTCCGCCAGCTCCGCCGCCGCCCGGGTGAGGCGCTCGGGGGTGATGCCCGCGCGTGCCATGGGGTCTCCCGTCCGCTTCCTAATCGATTAAATATTTTGCCTAGACATATTAGGCGAGTTAGCCTCGCTCCTCATGCGATCCCTGACAGAAACCGAGATCCGTGCGTCGTTCGTCAATTGCTCCAAGGGCGAGGTGAAGCGCATGGACATGCCGCCGGACCTTGCCGAGCGCCCGTGGGACGATCTCGACTTCCTGGGCTGGCGCGACCCCGGAGCACCCGAACGCGCTTGTCTGGTGGCCGATCTGGACGGCCGGCTGCTCGGCCTCGCGCTGCGCTCGTCCTCCGGCGCCGCACGCGGCTTCACCGCGCGCAGCATGTGCTCGCTGTGTGTGACGACCCACACCGGAGGCGGCGTCGCGCTGATGACGGCGCGCAGGACCGGCGAGGCGGGACGGCAGAACAACACGGTCGGCCAGTACCTCTGCACCGACCTGGCCTGCTCGCTCTACGTGCGGGGCAAGAAGCGCACGGCGGCCGGGCGCGGCCTCGACGAGACCCTGTCCCTCGACGCCAAGATCGCCCGTATCCGGCGCAACCTGACGGCCTTCGTCGGCCGGGTCACCGCCTGACCGGCCACGGGGGCCGTGCGGCCCGGCCGGCGCCCGCCCGCAGATGTGCGGGCCGGGGCGGCCGATCGCCGCACGAACCACGGGCCCGCCGCCGCTGCACAACCTCCTGCCGGACGATGTACGGCAGCAGTCCCACGGGCAGAAACGATCAGTAAGCTCGCCGGGGAAAATCCGTACATCCGAGCAGGAGTCGTGCCCGTGCCCGCTGAAATTACGGAGGCGGAAGCCGTCGGCTTCGCCCCTGACGAGATCGACCAGAACGCACCGACACGTGCCGCCCGCCTCAAGTGGGTCGTCGTGGTCGACGAGAGCCTCCCGGGCGGCCGCGCGGTCAACGCGGCGGTCTGCGTGGCAGCCGCCACAGCGGACGCGGTCGGCGGCCTCCTCGGCGACGCCGCCGTCGACGCCGACGGCAGCGCGCACCCGGGGCTGCCCTGGGCAGGCTGCACCGTGCTCGCCGCCGACGCCGCGACCCTGCGCGCGGTGCGCGACAAGGCGGCCGCGGCCCCCGGCACCTTCGTCGCCGACATGCCGGCGGCCGCCCAGCGCACCCGCGTCTACGCCGACTACCTCGAAGAGGTCGGCGCCGGCGCCGCGCTCGACTACTGCGCGGTGAGCGTCGTCGGCCCGCGGGGCCGCGTCGACAAGCTGGTCAAACGGCTCCCGCTGCTGCCGTGACCACCGTTCACGGCGCCGCGGGCCTGCCCGCCGTGTAGAGCCAGGTGCGAAGCAGCGGCCCGAGGCGCCTGCTCGAGACCCGCTCGCTCAGCGCGACGAACTGCGCCGTCGTCCCGTGGCCGTAACGGTGCTCGCCCGCCCAGGACTTGAGGATGGCGAAGAAGTCGCGGTCGCCCACGGCCGTACGCAGCTCCTGGAGCGCCATCGCGCCGCGCGTGTACACCGGGGAGGCGAAGATGTGCGCGCCGTCGCCCGGGTCGGCCGTGGGGAACGCCCACAGGCCGCTCGTCGCGGGCTGCGCGTAGAAGCGGTCGAACGCCGCCTGCGCGGTGGGGCCGCCGTGCTGCTCCTGCCAGAGCCACTCGGCGTAGGTCGCGAACCCCTCGTTCAGCCAGATGTCCTGCCAGCTGGTCAGGCTGACGGAGTCGCCGAACCACTGGTGCGCCGTCTCGTGGACGACCGTGCCGATGTCGGGCGCCCGGTCGTACAGGGGCCGCGACTGCGTCTCCAGGGCGTAGCCGACGTCGTGCGCGTCGTCCACGATCGCCCCCGCGGCGGAGAACGGGTACGGGCCGAACAGCCTGCTCTCCCAGTCCAGTACGTCAGGGATCCGCGCGAGCGCGGGCGCCGCGTCCGCGGCCTCGCGCGGATCGACGGCGTTGTACACCGGGATGCCCGAGCGCGTGGTGGAGCGCGTGACGTCGAACTTCCCCACGGTGGCGGTCGCGAGGTAGCTCGCCATCGGCTGGTCCTGCCGCCAGCGGAACGTCGTGCTGCCGCCCGCTGTGCGCTGCCCGAGGAGCACGCCGTTGCAGACCGCGGTGTACCCGGCGGGCACGGTGACACGGAACGCGTACGAGGCCTTGTCCCTGGGGTTGTTGTCGGAGGGGAACCACGACATGGCGCCCTGCGGCTCCCCGGCGACGAACGCGCCGTCGTCGGTCGCGATCCAGCCGTCGGCCGAGCCGTCCGGATCGGTGACGTACTGCGGCACGCCGCCGTACCCGACCTCGACGCGGAAAGCGGAGCCCGCGCGCAGCCGGCGGGCCGGGGTGACGACGAGCTCCTGGCCGTGCCGCGACCAGTGCGCGGTCCGCCCGTCCACCCGTATGCGGCTGACGGTGAGGCCCGACAGGTCCAGGTCGAACCTGCCGAGGTCCTGCGTGGCGCGCGCGGTGACCACGGCGTCGCCGGCGAGGTGCCGGGTCGCGGGGTCGTAGCGGAGGCCGAGGTCGTAGTGGCCGACGCGGTAGCCGCCGTTGCCCGACAGCGGGAAGTACGGGTCGCCCTGGCCGGGCGCCCCCGCAGGGCCGGGGGCCGCCGCGTGGGCCGGGCCCGACGACAGGACGAGCGCGGCGAGCGCCAGGGCCGCGGCGGCGGCGCGGCCGGCCCTCGCGGGGCCGCGGCGCGGGCGGCGGGCGGTGCGGACAGCGGACACGTGCACTCCCGTACGGGGTGGAGAGGCCGACGGACGCGGCGCGAAGGCGGCAACCTTAATCCGGTCGACAGGGACAGGACAAGAGCGGCCAGGCGCCCTGACCTCGCCCGACCGCCCGGCCCCCGCACACGGCCCGGATCACAGCAGCACGGGCAGCGCGACGAGTCCGCGCACGAGGCGGGTCGGGCGCCTGCACAGCTCACGCGGCGGCACGGCGAGCCGGATGCCGGGGAAGCGGGCGAGGACCGAGCGCAGGACGATCTCGGCCTCGGCGCCTCCCGCACCGGCGGGCCGGCCTCGCGGCGGCGGGCCGCGTGCGCCGGGTCAGCAACAGGCGCAGCCCGGCCCGCAGCCGGCCGCGGGGGCGGAGACCGCCCCGAGCGGCGGGCAGCAGGCGTCGCCGCGCCAGGCGTCGCGTCCCTCCTTGACGGCGACGGCGGCGATCACGAGCGCCGCGGCCGGGTCGGCCCACCACCAGCCGACGAGGCTGTGCGCGAGCAGCCCCACCAGCAGCACGGCCGACAGGCAGGTGCACAGCAGGGTCTGCCGGGAGTCGGCCACCGCGGAAGCGGAGCCCAGTTCGCGCCCTGCCCTGCGCTGCGCCGTGGAGAGCAGCGGCATGACGACGAGGGACACGGCCGCGAGCACCGTCCCCGTCAGGGAGTGCCCCGCGGTGTCCGCGCCGGTGAGCGCGCGCACGGAGTCGAAGGCGACATAGGCGGCGAGCGCGAAGAACGACCACGCCGTCACGCGCAGCGCGGTGCGTTCGCGCGCCTCGCGCACGGCGTGCTCGGAAGCGGAGAACTGCCAGGCCACCGCGGCCGCGGAGGAGACCTCGACGACCGAGTCGAGGCCGAAGCCGACGAGGGCGGCGGACGAGGCGGCGGCGCCGGCCGTGAGCGCGACGGCCGCTTCCACGACGTTGTAGGCGATCGTCGCCGTGACGAGGAGCCGCACCCGCCGGGTCAGCGCCTCGCGGCGGGCGGTGGGCACGGCGGCGGGGGAGGCGGGGGAGGCGGGCGCGGCCATCAGCAGCAGCCCTCGGTCTCCGCGGCGGCGCAGGTGCGGTCGGACTCGACGGCGACGACGGCTGTGCGCAGCGCGTCGAGCGCCTGCCCCAGGCGCGCGTCGGCCAGCTCGTAGCGCGTGCGGCGCCCGTCGGGCACGGCCACCACGAGGCCGCAGTCGCGCAGGCAGGCCAGGTGGTTGGAGAGCCGGGAGCGCGAGGTGCCGATCGCCTCGGCGAGTTCGGAGGGGTGCCGGGGCGCCTCGCGCAGGGCGAGCAGCAGCTGGCAGCGGATCGGGTCGGCGAGTGCCCGGCCGAAGCGCGCGAGCACCTCGACCTCGGGGGCGAGCGTCAGCATGGCAACGACGGTACACGAAACCTTGAATTCAGGAAACCGTGAACCATCCGACAGGTGCCCCGGCTCGGCCCCGCATGGCTGTGCGCGGCGACCCGCAGGGGGTGCCGCGCACAGTCCGGTCGGCGGGGTGGTGCCGAGGGGGGAGGTGTCAGTGGGCCGTGCCCAGCTCCTCCTCCTCGATGCGGCTCTCCTCGCGCGCCTCCTCGATGTGTTCGAGGACGCGGTTCTGCGGCAGCTTCACCCGCAGGGCGATCAGGTAGACGATCGCGGCGAGCGCGAGGTTGACCACGAAGCCCCAGCCGAGCCCGATCCAGCCGAGGCCGCCGTCGTAGTCGCCGACCCAGCTGATGATCGCGAGCCCCACCAGCCACGGCATGACCCAGGTCGCGCCGGCCTTCCAGTCCATCTTCGGGGCGCTGCCCTTGTCGAGGATCTCGAACGCGGCGAGGAAGACGAAGCCGATGCCGATCGTGGCGAACAACTTCCAGTTGGTGTTCCAGCCGGCCCAGTACACGATCAGGTTCGCCGAGTACAGCGCGAGGAACGGGATGACGTCCCCGCCGGGCACCTTGAACGGCCGCTGGTGCTCGGGTATCTGGCGCCGCATCGCGGCCAGCACGACCGGGCCCGAGCCGAAGGAGAGCACCGTCGCCGAGGTGATGAACCCGACCAGCTCCTGCCAGCTCGGGAAGGGCAGGAACACGATCAGGCCGATGACGAACGTGACGATCAGGCTGACCAGCGGCGCACCGCGCCTGGTCGCCTTCGCCAGCCCCTCGGGCGCGTTCTTGTTGCGGGCCATCGCGTACGAGATGCGGGCGGTCACCGTCGTGTAGATCAGGCCCGTGTCCGCGGGGGAGATGACCGCGTCCACGTACAGCACGTACGCGAGCCAGCCGAGGCCGATCGCGCTGGAGATGGCCGCGAGCGGGCCGAAGTCGTTGGCGAAGGCGAGGTTGAGCCAGCCGTGCGAGGACGTCAGGTCGTGCTTGGGTACGGCGCCGATGAAGGCGACTTCGAGGAGCACGTAGATGACGCCGGTCAGCAGCACGGAGCCGATCACGGCGAAGGGCACGTTGCGCTTCGGGTTGTCCGTCTCGCCCGCCAGCTCGACGCCCTGCCGGAAGCCGAGGAACGAGAAGGTGATACCGGCCGTGGAGATGGCGGTGAAGATGCCCTTGGCGCCGCCGGGCGCGAAGCCGCCGTACTCCTTGGCGCCGAAGTTGTGCCCGTGGAACGCGGTCACCAGGAACGCCACGATCACCACGAGGATGACCACGAGCTTCCACCACACCAGGACGTTGTTCACCCGCGCGAACCACCGGATGCCGTAGTAGTTCAGCGC
Organism: Streptomyces sp. NPDC047002; assembly: GCF_040704505.1. Classification (NCBI taxonomy): domain Bacteria; kingdom Bacillati; phylum Actinomycetota; class Actinomycetes; order Kitasatosporales; family Streptomycetaceae; genus Streptomyces; species Streptomyces sp. NPDC047002. Next base: position 592,195 of record NZ_JBEYWC010000001.1, on the reverse strand, counting down.
GACGAAGAACGCCATGGCGAGGACGGCGATCACATAGCCGAGGCCGGTGAGCGTGTAGGCGCCGTTCGCCGGGTGGTAGTCGGTGAAGTGGGCCCACTTCGTGGCGTACTGGAGCGCGCCCTCCACCTCGATCGGCGCCACCGTGGCCGCCGCGATCCAGGTGATCCAGCCCATCGTGTAGCTCGCGAAGGAACCGAACGAGAGGTGCGGGAAGCGCACCACCCCGCCCGACAGCGGGAACATCGTGCCGAGTTCGGCGAAGCACAGCCCGATCAGGACGATCATCACCGCGGCTATCGCCCACGAGAATATGGACGAGGGCCCCGCGAGCTTGGCGGCGTTCAGGGCACCGAAGAGCCAGCCGGAGCCGATGATGGATCCCACGCCGGCGAACAGCAGGCTGACCCGGCCCATGTCCCGGCGCAGCCGCGGCTGTTCCGCGCTCCCCTCCGGCGGTTTCTCAATCGTGGTCATGCGTTCTTCTCTTTTCCCTGTGCCTGACTGGCCTGCGTGCGGCTCTCATCCCTACACACTCATCCGAGTCGGGATCAAGTCTCTGACCTGGGATTTCCCTGATGGGGCGACTCGGGACGGCGTGGCGGGTTTCATGGTCGGTTGCGCCTTTTCGCCCATGGATCCGCGCATGATCCGGGAGCTTCTGCCCCGGGCCCGGGCGCACAATCTCTCGATCGGGACACGGTCGTGCCACGCGGAGGACACGTCTTTGCCTTCCGCCCCTGCGCCCGGTTCCGCACCCTCCCGGCCGCCGCCTCGGACGGCAGCCCCGGCCGCGCTGTTCCGCTTCCGCCCGCGGTACGGACGCGGGGCCGGGCGGACCCTGCGGGTCGATAGGCTGCCGACCGGCCCGTTCGCGTCCCGCCGAGGGACGGGACGGCCGGGTCGCGGCCGCGGCCTCCGGGTCCGTCCGCGGCCCGTACGACGAGAGGCGAGGTGCACAGCGCATGTTCACGACCAGGCCGACCCTGCAGGGCACCTTCGGCATGGTGGCGTCCACCCACTGGCTGGCCTCCCAGAGCGCGATGGCGGTCCTGGAGGGCGGCGGCAACGCCTACGACGCCGCCGTCGCCGGCGCCTTCGTGCTGCACGTCGTCGAGCCGCACCTCAACGGCCCCGGCGGCGAGGCGCCCATCATCCTCGCCCCGGCAGAAGGGCCCGTGCGCGTGGTGTGCGGCCAGGGGGTGGCGCCCGCGGGCGCCACCGCCGCGCACTACCGCTCCCTCGGCCTCGACCTGGTGCCGGGCACCGGCCCGCTCGCCGCCGCCGTGCCCGGCGCCTTCGACGCCTGGATGACCCTGCTGCGCGACCACGGCACCCGGAGCCTCGCAGAGGTCCTCCGCTTCGCGATCGGCTACGCCGAGGACGGCCATGCCCCGGTCGAGCGGGTGGGCGCCACCGTCGAGACCGTGCGCGAGCTGTTCGAGACGGAGTGGACCACCTCGGCCGACCTCTACCTGCCCCACGGCCGCGCGCCACGCCCCGGCGAGCTGTGGCGCAATCCGGCGCTCGCCGCCACCTGGCGGCGGCTGACCGCCGAGGCCGAGGCCGAGGGCGGCGCCGACCGCGCGGCCCAGATCGACGCCGCCCGCCGGATCTGGCGCGAGGGCTTCGTCGCCGAGGCGATCGTCGCCCAGGCCGCCCGGCCCACCATGGACACCACGGGCGAGCGCCACACCTCCACCCTCACCGCCGCCGATCTCGCCGGCTGGTCCGCCGCGTACGAGGAGCCCGCCACCTACGAGTGGGACGGCTGGACCCTCTGCAAGGCGGGCCCCTGGAGCCAGGGCCCTGTGCTGCTCCAGCAGCTCGCGCTGCTGCCGCCGCGCGCCGCCGACCTGCCCGCTCACGGCTCGGCCGACTTCGTGCACCGCCTCGTCGAGGGCACCAAGCTCGCCATGGCCGACCGCGAGGCCTGGTACGGCGACGCCGTCGACGTCCCCCTCGACGCCCTGCTCTCCGAGGAGTACAACGCGGGCCGCCGCGCCCTTGTCGGCGCGTCGGCCTCCCGGGAGCTGCGGCCCGGCAGCCCGGACGGCCGCACCCCCGCGATCAGCGCGCACGCCACCGCCGTCGCCGCCGGCGGGGCCGGGCACCTGCCGCCGCCCCTGGCGGGCGTCGGCGAGCCCACCGTCGCGAAGGACGGCACCACCCGCGGCGACACCTGCCACATCGACATCGTGGACCGCTGGGGCAACATGGTCTCCGCCACCCCGAGCGGCGGCTGGCTCCAGTCCAACCCGGTCGTGCCCGAACTCGGCTTCCCCCTCGGCACCCGCCTCCAGATGGCCTGGCTCGACGAGGGACTGCCCAACTCCCTGACGCCGGGCCGCCGTCCGCGCACCACCCTCAGCCCCTCGCTCGCCCTGCGCGACGGCGTGCCCGCCCTCGCCTTCGGTACCCCGGGCGGCGACCAGCAGGACCAGTGGCAGCTGCACTTCTTCCTCGCGCTCGTCCTGCGCGGCCGGGTGCGCGGCGGATACGACCTCCAGGGCGCCATCGACGCACCCAACTGGCACACCGACGCCTTCCCCGGCTCCTTCTACCCGCGCGGGATGGTCCCCGGATCGCTCACCGTCGAGGGCCGCACCGACCCGGAGGTCGTCGCCGAACTGCGGCGCAGGGGACACGAGGTGACGGTCGGCGACGACTGGTCGGAGGGCAGGCTGTGCGCCGTCGCACGCGACCCGGGGACCGGGGTGCTGTCCGCCGCCGCGAACCCGCGCGGCATGCAGGGCTACGCGGTGGGCCGCTGACGTGCCGGGCTTCCGCGTCCCCGCGAGCGGCGCAGTCGAGGCGGTGGTCAGGGCCGCGGCGGCCGCCGAGATCATGCCGCGCTACCGGCAGTTGTCGGCCGACGACATCTCGGAGAAGAACGGCCCGCACGACCTGGTCACCGTCGCCGACCGGGGCGCCGAGGCCTATCTGACGCGCGAGCTGACCGCGCTGCTGCCCGGCTCGGCCGTGGTCGGCGAGGAGACCGTGCACGCCGACCCCGCCGCGTACGACGCGCTGGAGGGCGACGCGCCCGTGTGGATCGTCGATCCCGTCGACGGCACCCGGGTGTTCGTCTCCGGGCGGCCGGACTTCTGCACGCTCGTCTCGCTCGCCCGCTACGGCGAGGTGCTCGCGTCCTGGACGTACGCCCCCGCGACCGACCGGATGGCCGTCGCGGTGCGCGGCCGGGGCGCCACCCTCGACGGCGCCGCGCTGCGGCCGGGGCCGCCCGAGCCGGGACGGCAGCTGCGGGTCTCCATGTCCCACCCCGACTACACCTCGCCCGGGCAGAAGCGGGCCCTGCTCGGCCTGGAACGCTCCGGTGCCACGACCCGCGGCAGCGGCTCAGCCGGCCTCGACTACCTCGCCGTCGCCACCGGCGGCCTCGACGCCGTCGCGTACAGCTGGGAGTACGCGTGGGACCACGCGGCCGGGCTGCTGCTCGTCACCGAGGCGGGCGGCGCCCACCTCACGCTCAGCGGCGAGCCGTACCGCATCACCGGCGGCAACGCCCTGCCGTTCACCGCGGCCCGCACCGAGGCGACGGCCCGGCACGTGCGGCGGATCCTGCTGGGCGGCTGAGCGGCGGGCGCCCCCTGCGGGACGGGGAGGCGCCCCGGTGCCGGAGCGCCCCCGCGGCCGGGCGCGGGGTGCGCCGGGCCGTACCGCTGCCGCCGCCGCCCGGCCGCCGGAATATCCTGAGGACCCAAGCCGCCGGCTGACGAAGGAGTCCGAAGGTGCCGTCGATGCTCGATGCCGTCGTCGTGGGCGCGGGCCCCAACGGGCTGACCGCCGCTGTCGAGCTCGCCAGGCGCGGGATGTCCGTCGCGGTGTTCGAGGCCGCCGCCACGGTCGGCGGGGGAGCCCGCACCGAGGAGCTGACCCTGCCGGGCTTCCGGCACGACCCGTGCTCCGCCGTGCACCCGCTGGGCGCCGGGTCGCCCGCCTTCAACGCCATGCCGCTCGAACGGCACGGGCTGACCTGGCTGCACCCCGAACTGCCCATGGCCCACCCCTTCGACGACGGCACCGCCGCCGTGCTCGCCAGGTCGGTCGCCGAGACGGCCGCCTCGTTCGGGCCGCGCGACGCGGGCGCCTACCGGCGGCTCGTGGCGCCCTTCCTCGGCCGGTGGGACGCGCTCGCCGCCGACTTCCTCACCCTGCCGCCGCGCGGGCTGCCCCGGGACACCGCCACCCTCGCCCGCTTCGCCGTCGCCGGACTGCCGCCGTACGGCTGGCTGGTGCGGCGCTTCTTCGACGAGCGGGCGAAGGCGCTGTTCGCGGGGCTCACCGCGCATGTCATCTCCCCGCTCAACGGCCTCGCGACGGGCGGCGTCGCTCTGATGTTCGCGCTCGCCGCGCACGCGGGCGGCTGGCCCGTGGCGCGCGGCGGCTCGCAGGCGATCTCGGACGCCCTCGCCGGCTACCTGCGTGCGTGCGGCGGCGCCGTCCACACCGACTTCGAGGTCAAGCGCCTCGACGACCTGCCGCCCGCCCGCGCCTACGTCTTCGACACCTCGCCCACCGCGCTCGCCCGCATCGCGGGCCTCGGCCGCCACTACGACGCGTACCGGTACGGGCCGAGCGTCTTCAAGATCGACTACGCGCTCGAAGGGCCCATGCCGTGGACGGCCGAGGCGCCGCGCCGCGCGGGAACCGTCCAGATCGGCCCCACCAGCGGCGAGATCGGCCGCGCCCTGAAGCAGGCGTACGGCGGCACGGCCCCCGAGACCCCGTTCCTGATCACCGCGCAGCCCACCCTTGCCGATCCCTCGCGCGCCCCCGAGGGCAAGCACGTCTTCTGGGCGTACGGCCATGTCCCGCACGGCTGGAAGGGCGACCTGACGGACGCGGTCGAGCGCCAACTCGACCGCTTCGCCCCCGGCTTCCGCGACCTGGTGCTCGCGCGGGCCACGGCGGGGCCCCCGCAGCTCGCCCAGCGCAACGCCAACTACGTGGGCGGGGACATCGCGTGCGGCGCCGCGCAGGGCCTCCAGCTGCTGCTGCGGCCCAAGCTCTCGCTCTCGCCGTACTCCACCCCCCGCCCCGCGGTCTTCCTCTGCTCCTCCGCCACCCCGCCGGGCCCCGGCGTGCACGGCATGAGCGGCCACAACGCGGCCAAGGCCGTGTGGCGCAGCCTGCGCAGGAGCCGCTAGGGCGACTCCCGCCGCGCCCCGGCGAGCCGCCCCCGCGCGGCCGCCTGGATCCGGGAGGGGCCGAGGCCCCACTGGAGGACGCGTCCCACGGCCGTCGCGAGCGGCCGGTCCCAGCCGGCGCGGACGGGGGCAGGGCGACGGATGCCGAGTTCGGCGCGCGCCCAGCCGGGGAGCAGCCCGACCGACGCGTTCATGAGCCGGCCGACGACCAGCCGTTCCCTGCGCGTGCGGCCGAAGCCGCGGAGGAACAGCACCGAGTCGAGCGCGGCGGGGGTCGCGCGGAGCTCGGGGCGCAGCCGGGCCAGACAGCGCTCCACCTCGTGGGACGTGCGCGGCACGCCCCGCGCGCCCAGCGCCTCGGCCACGGGGGCCGCCTGGCGGTAGTAGGCGTCGCACTCCGCGGGGCCGAGCCGGAGCCGCCGGGGCGCGTAGGCCTGGTGGCCTGCGAGGAAGCAGCGGACCTCGGCGGTGTGCACCCAGGTCAGCAGGTCGGGGTCGTCCGCGCGGTACGGCCTGCCGTCAGGGGCGGTGCCGTGCACCCGGGTGTGGATCCGCAGGACCAGGTCGATCGCCTCGCGGGCGGCGGCCGACGAGCCGAAGGTGGTCGCGGTGACGAACCGCACCGTACCGTTGAGTCGCCCGACCGGGTCGGCGCGGAAGTCGGAGTGCTGGTCGACGCCCGCCATGGCGAGCGGGTGCAGCGACTGGAGCATGAGCGCGGCGAACCCGCCGGTCAGCATCCCGGTGGCCTGCCCGTGCACGCGCCACACCGGGTCACCGGGCGCGATCCCGAGGAGACCGGGGTCGCCGGGCGGCTCCGCGTACCGGTCGAGCCGGAGATCCCCGCCGTGCGTCGCCGCAGTGAGCTCTGCCGCGATCCTCTCCCGCAGTCCCACCCGTACCTCCAGGGTCCGTGTCCCTCAGCCGAGGGTACCGACCCGCCCGGCGAGCACGGCCGTGAGCACGAGCAGCGCGCACAGCGGGTTGGTGCCGAACACGCGCCCGCAGGCCACGGCGTCCGCGGGGTCGGCCCGCCGCACCTGCCACCACGACTGCCCCCGACCACGCGCAGTCCCGGCCAGTACAGCGGCCCGAGCGGAGCGCCGTCCCGGGGACCGGCGAGCGCTGCGGGGTCGATCCACCCGGGCACCACCGCGAGCCACGCGGGGATCGCCTGCTGACCGGTCCAACGTAGCCCCGGCCGGGGCGTGTTGCGTGTTCTTCCCGGCGGGCCCCCGGGCTTCGCGGGCGATCAGGCGGGGGCGCGGGCGGAGGCCGGCGCGGTGTCGTCGTCGCCGAGCAGGCCGTTGCGCGTGAAGTCCGTCGGGAGCGAGGCGTCCGGGTGGATCCGGCGCTGGACGAGCGCGGGGACGTTGCATCCGATGAGCAGGATCACGACGAACGTCAGCGAGAACGACAGCAAGGGCAGCGCGAAGCCGAGGGAGAGCCGGCTCGCGATCGACGCGCCGAGCACCGGGGCGATCGCGCCGCCGAGGGCGCCGACGTTGTAGGTGAACCCCAGGCCGGCCGCCCGCTGCCCGGCCGGGAAGAAGCCGCTGATCCACTTCGGGTGGAGGCCGGAGATGCCCTGCCCGAACAGCTGCTGGAGCAGGAGCAGCGCCCCGAGCACGACAAGCCGGGTGCCGCCGATCGCGAACACCGGGAAGATGAGCACCTGCGACAGCAGGAGGCTGCCCACGTACGCCCGCCGCGTCCCGAACCTGTCACCGCTGAAGCCGGCGACGCAGCAGCCGATCGCGTTCCCGAACCCGGCGAAGAACACGACGTCGGCGATCTGCGCCGGGTTGTAGTGCAGCTCGGTCGCGGCGTAGGTGGGCAGGAGAGCCTGCATCGGCCACGAGTAGAGGAAGGCGGCCAGGACGGTGACCGTCACGGTGACGATGAGCGGCCACCGCCGCCCCCCGAACTGCACCATGAACGAGACGAAGACGGCGCCGATCAGCACGGCGGCTCCGGCGACCGCGAGCCCCCGCAGCCGACCGGTGAAGACGAGCAGCAGGAGCGCCATCGCGGCGAAGGACGCGACCGTGTTGAGGACCCGGAACCGCCCGGTGAACAGCACGGCGAAGACGTTCTGCGCGGCGGCGCCGTCGGGTGCTCCGCCGCGGCGGTGGGCCCTCTTCCAGTCCTCGGGCTCCGGCAGGCTGCGGCGGAGCCAGAGGGTGATCGCGATCGGGACGAGGCCGACGGCGAACAGCGCCCGCCAGCCGTACTCGGGCACGACGAGCCGGAAGACCTGGCCCGCCAGGATGGTGCCCACGGCGGACCCGGAGATGAGGAAGCCGCTGGCCTTGTTCTTCAGGCGCTTCGGCCAGGCCTCGATCACATAGGTGGAGCTCGCCCCGTACTCGCCTGCCATACCGAGGCCGATGACGATCCGGGAGGCGAACAGCACGCCGTACGACGGCGCGAGTGCGCAGGCGAGCGATCCGAGGGAGAACAGCAGGATGCTGATGATCATCGCGGGGCGCCGGCCGAACCGGTCTCCTGCCGCGCCGATCGCGAGCCCGCCGAACCAGCGGCTGATGAACGCGGCGGAGACGAGGCTCGCCGCCTGGACGCCCGAGAGCCCGAACTCCTTCGTGATGTCGGTGAGCACCAGCGAGATGAGGACGAAGTCGAAGCCGTCGAGCAGGTAGCCGAACCACGACGCCGCGAACATCTTCCACTGCCGGCGGCTCACCTCCCGGTACCAGGGGACGGCGGGGGCAGGGGAGTTGGCCATGGTGATCTCACACTTCCTTGGGTGAATCCATCGGGCCGCGACGGTGCGGTGCGGTCAGGCCGTGACGGGGGTCAGCAGTCCGCGGCCGCGGCAGAGCGCTGCCACGTTCTGCACGGCCAGGTCGGCCATGGCCTCCCTGGTCTCCCGGGTGGCCGACCCGAGATGGGGGGCGAGGACCACGTTGTCGAGGTCGGCAAGTCCCGGGGCGATGCGCGGTTCCGCCTCGTAGACGTCGAGGCCGGCCGCCGCGATGGTGCCGTCGGCCAGGGCCGCGACGAGCGCGGCCTCGTCGACGACCGGACCGCGCGCGGTGTTGACGAGCACGGCGGTCCGTTTCATCGAGCGCAGCCGGTCGGCGTCGACGAGGTGCCGCGTCCCGGCGGTGAGCGGGCAGTGCAGCGAGACCACGTCGGACTCGGCGAACAGCCGGTCGAGGGGCATCCACTCGACGTCCTGCTCGGAGCGCGGCCTGCGTGACGACGACGCGATCGCCATGCCGAAGGCGCGGGCCCGGCGGGCGACCGCCGCGCCGATGCGCCCGTATCCCACGATGCCGAGCCGCTTGCCTGCGAGCGAGCTGCCCCACATGAAGTCGAACGCCCACGACCACGGCCGGCCGCCGCGGACGAGCCGGTCGCCCTCGCAGACCCGCCGGGTCGCGTCGAGGAGGAGGGCCATGGCGAGGTCGGCCGTGGCATCGGTGAGGACGTCGGGGGTGTTGGTCACGGACAGGCCCGCGCGGCGCGCGGCCGCGATGTCGATGTTGTTGTACCCGACGCCGACGTTCGCTACGAGCCGGACGCCGTGGGCCTTCAGCCCGGCGACGGCGGCCTCGTCGACGGGGTCGGTGATGGTGGTGATCACCGCGTCGAGGTCCCGCAGCGCCAGCAGTCCCGACACGCCACGGGCGGGCACCAGGTCGACCCCCAGGTCCGTGAGCGTGGCCGCGGGGCGCGCGGGGAGCGCGACCGTGGAGGCGGCCCGGAAGCTCACGACGTGACCGCCTTCGGCGTGCGCAGGAGCGCGCGGGCCTCGGTACCCAGCCGCTTCCATGAGCGGAAGAGGATGTCGATGTCGATGCCCAGCGAGAAGTGGCGGAAGCCCTGCGCGCACAGGTCGTTGAACTCGTCAAGGCCCGCGAGCTCGATGCGGGCGGGCACGCCGTTCCTGGCGCACGCGGCGAACAGCTCGGAGCGCACCGCGTCGATCTCCCCCGCGGTCTTTCCCGAGCTCATCCCGAAATCGGTGGGCCCCCACTGCACGAAGTCGACGCCGGGTACGGAGAGCAGTGCGTCGAGGTCGTCGAAGCTCTCCCGCTTCTCGACCATGACACCGACGACGGTCTCCGCGACGCTCCTGACATAGGCGGCGCCGCCGCCGTAGTCCGGCCGCGCGTTGCGCCGGGCGGCCGCGCCGTAGGTGCCGCCGTGCCCCGGGGTGTCGGGGCGGACCGAGGCGACGGCGCGCAGGACGTCGTCGCGGGTGCGCATGTCGGCGAAGAGGACACCGCCGAAGCCCGACCCGACGGCGCGCTGGGCCAGATAGCGGTTGTGCTCGTAGTCGAGCTTGACCATGGTGCCCAGCCCGTGGAGCTCCGCCGCACGGCCGATGTTGTCGAGATCGTGGAGCGTGAACGCGTTGTACTCGGCGAGGAACTCCACATAGTCGAACACACCGGTCTGGCCCACCGCCTCCGTGACCGCGGGGTCCGGCAGCATGACACGGGTGGCGATGGTCGGCCGGCCGTCGGCGAACCGTTCACGCAGGGGGTTCTGGCGCACGGGGCGTCTTCCTCTCGTCGGCAGCGGTGCACTGCGGGGTGCACGGCGATCGCCACGCGTCGGCCCGGCCGCGAGCGCGACGGTGGATGGCCGGGGCCGACGCGGCGGTGCGGGGACGGCGGATGTGCGTGCCCGGTCGCCGTGGTGTGGACGGCCCCGGTGCGGGGCCTCATGGGGGAGCGTAGGAACGCGGCCCGCGCGGGTTCAAACCCCTGGAAAGGTTTCGCTCAGGTTTCGCAGCGGCCGCCGCCTACGGTCCTCCCTCCCGAGCCCCCTGCGCCGGCGGCAGGCCGGCGCCCCGCGCGCCGGCCGCGTGCGCCGACGGGCCGTTCAGTGGGTCCGCATGGTCGAGCCCCGCACCACCAGCCGGGGCTCGACATGGTGCACCCCGGGCTCCGGGCGCCCGTCGATCGCGCGCAGGAGCAGGTCGGCGGAGACCCGCCCGATCTCCTCCAGATTCATGTCGACGGAGGTCAGCGCGGGCCGTGCGGGCTCGACCATGGCGGCCCAGTTGTCATGGCCGATCACCCGGACCTGCCCCGGTACGTCGCGGCCGAGTTCCTTGAGCGCGTCCAGGACGCCGCGGGCGATCTGGTCGTTGCCGCAGAGGAAGCCGTCGACGTCCGCGTCCCGCTCGATCACCGCCCGCGCCGCAGCCCGCCCCCAGGGCTCCGAGTACTCGCCCGCGTACACCGCCCCGCCGGCGATCTCCACTCCGGCCTCGGCAAGCCGCAGACGGGCGGCTCTCGACCGCTCCGCCGTGGCGCGGACGCGCGGATCGCCCGCGATGACGGCGACCTTCGCCGCGCCCGACTGCACCAGGTGGTCGGCGGCCAGCGCCCCCGCGCGCTCGTGGCTCGCGTCGACCGACGTGTCGCCTGCCGCGTCGGAGGGCGCGTAGGCGTACACGAGCGGCACCCCGAACAGGCCGCTCAGGCTCGGGCGCGCGGACGAGAGGCTGCCGAGCACGATGATCCCGTCGACGTTCCGCTCGACGAGCGCGCGCAGGTGATGGCGCTCCCGGATGGCGTCACCGCGCGCGTCGCACATGAGCAGGGAGATCGAGCCGAGCCCGAAGGCGTCCTCGGCACCCATCATGATCGGCAGCGCGAACCGCCCCGCGAGGTCGCTCGCGATGATGCCGACCGTGCCCCGCAGCTTGAACCGGCTCGCGCCGTGCCGCGGGACGTACCCGAGGCGCTGCGCCGCGGCGGCGACGCGCGCCCGGGTCCCCGCGCTCACCCGGGGGCGGTCGTTGAGCGCCTTCGACGCCGTGGCGACCGAGACGCCCGCCGCGGCGGCCACCTCGGCGAGCGACGCCGTCTGCTGCACTGCCTCGACCCCCGTCCCCGCGTCGCGAAACCCGACGGAAAATTTCGCACCCATCCTCGCACGGCGAAGAGGTCTCCTGCACCGGTGCACTGCCCGGCGCAGCGGGCGCGCCGCACCGCCCCGTCAGGGGCGCAGATGGCGGCTGGTGTCGCCCACGAGCCGGATGGCGAACCGGCGCTCGGCGAAGCGCCAGACCCCGCCGGCGCGGGTGAAGCGGTCCCGGTAGCGCCCCGCGGCCACGGGCTGCAGCGGCAGCCCGGGCAGCGCCTGGAAGACCGTCACGTACGAGCGCGCCGTGGCCTCGTCGGGGCCCTCGCCCTGCTCGATCACGCTGTTGGTCGTCACATGGTGGGTGCGCGGGGTCCCGTCGCCGTACAGGATCGTGCGGTCCCTGAGCATCCCCTCCACGGCCTCGCGTCCGCGGAAGGCGCCCCCACTGGCGAGGAACACCCCGTCGGCGAAGAGGTCGCCGACCGCGGCGAAGTCCCCGTCGTCGACCAGCTCCGCGTACCGCGCGACGAGGTTCTCCAGGGCCCGCAGGTCGACGGCTTGCAGCATGAGAACCCTCCGGCACTACGGCGGACACCCGGTCCCGCGCACGCTAGCAGCGCCGACGCGCGCGCCGCGGCGCGGCCTCGCCGGGAGCCTGGCCGGCCGCCGTGCGCCCGTACCGGCAGCCGGGTTTCCCTGATGTCATGGACATGGACAGTCAACGGCCCCCGTGTCAGGCTGAGTTGGTACGGACCTCGGCGCGGATGCCTTCGTGACAACGTTGTCCAGCGGTGTCGCGCCATGGTCCGCGCTGCCCTCCACCCCCATGAAGAGGAGCCGATGATGACCCCACGACGCAGAACCTCCGGGCTCGCCGCCGCCCTGCTCGCGGCCGCCGCGCTGGCGTGCGCCTCTCCCGCCCTCGCGGCGCCCGGCGCCCCGGCGACCGCCCACGCCGGCGCCACGGCCACGCAGGTGCCGGCCGCGGCGCAGCGGACCGCCGCCGGCTTCTGGACCACGGCAAGGCTGCGCGGCGCGCGGGACGTGACGGCCGCGGTCCCCGCCGCGGGACGCGCGATCGCCGCGCCCGGCGGCCCGACCGTCACGGTGGCCCCGCGGCCCGCCCCGGGCCGGACCGCCACCACCCGCGCCGTCGCCGCGCCCGCCGCCTCCTCCCCGACGGCGTGGACCGGCGGCGGCCTGATCGCCACCACCGAGGGCAAGGTCTTCTTCCAGAACGCCTCAGGCGGCACCTTCGCCTGCTCGGCGACCGTCGCCAACAGCGACAACAAGTCCGTCGTCCTGACCGCGGGCCACTGCGTGGTCGACGCCTCGACCGGCGAGGTCTACCGCAACTGGGTCTTCATCCCGGGCTACGCCAACGGGAACCGCCCCTACGGCACGTTCACCGCCTCCGCGCTCTTCCACCGCGACGAGTACGTCTCGACCGGCGGCAACGCCAACTACGACTTCGCCTTCGCCCGGCTGTCCCCGCTGAACGGCAGGACCCTCGCGGACACCGTGGGCGCGCAGGGCATCGCCTTCAACTCGCCCACGGGCCAGCACGTCCACTCCTTCGGCTACGGCGGCTCCGCGGCCGAGGGCGGCGGCGAGCGCCTCAACCACTGCGAGGGCACCGAGTTCCTCGACACCGGCCGCGCCGGCTCCACGATGTGGGGGATCGACTGCGTGCAGACCGGCGGCTCCAGCGGCGGCGGCTTCCTCTCCGGCTTCGACACGTCGACCGGAGGCGGCTACCTCGTCGGCAACATCAGCGTCAGCGCGGGCGGCAACGAGTACCACCCGTACCTCGGCAACGAGGCCCTGAGCCTCTATCAGCAGGCCGGGGCGTAAGGCGGGGCGCGGCGGCGCGGGCGGCGGCCAGGGACGGGACCGCCGCCCGCGCCGGACAGCGGGCCGGAGGGCCGGTCGGCTGTCCGGCGCGGGCGCGGCGCGCCTGCCGCACCCGGCGGGGATCTTGCGCCGTTCGGTGTACTCTCCGTCGCCGTGCATGGACAATGTGCACATGGCCGGAGACTGGATGCGGCAGCTCGACCGGCTCCACGCCGGGCTGGTGCGGCGCGACGACCCCGCGGCGTGGGTGACCGAGGAGGACGCGGTCAGGGCGTCCGTCGCCTACCCCCATCTCGCCGTGCGCGGCCCGGTGTTCGGGACCGCGGCCCTCGACCCGGCGGCGGGCGGCGGCTGGCGCGTGACGCACCCGGTCACCTGCGGCACGCCGGGGGAGGCCAGGGAGGCACTGGTTTCGTTGCTCCGTCAGTCGGCGCGGGACGACACGCGGGGGAGCGCGGCGCGCCGCGCGCTCCTCGACGCGCTCGGGGCGCTCGACGCGGGCGAGACCGACGAGGCCGAGGTCCTCGGTGTGCTCCACCGGGTCGTACGGGGCGAGGAGCTGGCCCGCAGCGGCGCCGAAGGACTCGAACCGCCGCGCCCCACCGACCAGGAGCCGCCGCACCCGTCCTGGAAGGGCGCGTGGGAGCCCGCCTTGCGCGACCTCGGAGTCCGGCTCGACGCCGAGCACGCGGAAGCGGAGGACCAGGGCGTGATGGCGGGTGCGCTGCGGCTGGCGCTGCGGGGGTTCGCCTACACTGGCACACGCTTCCCCGCCCGGGTCAGGGCCGACTCGCGGCGGGCGGTGCGCACCCACCCCGAGGTGGTGCTGCTGCCCACCGGCTTCGGCGTGGTGCAGCGCACCGGCCGCGGCTGGGCCCCGCACGGCCGCCTCATGCCGACCCCGCACGACGCGCGGCGCCTGCTGTACGAGCAGCTCACCGGGGCGCGGCCGGCCGACGCCGCCGAGCGCGACCGGTACGCCCGCGCCGCCCGCCGCTTCCGCGCCGAGCGCCGCGCCGACGAGGCGCGGGCCGGTGAGACGGTCTTCCGCGTGTGCCGCGTCGAGCGGCTGGTCCGCACGGGCGCCGAGGGCCCTGAGCCCCCGCGCCCCTCGGACCACGCGGAGTACGAGCAGGGCTAGCCGCCGGGGACGGCGCGGGCCCCGGTCGCCGGGGCCCGCGTCTGGCCGAGAGGCCCTAGCCGCGGCGTCCCTGCCCGCGCAGGTGGGCGCGGCGGCCCTCGCGGTCGAAGACGCCGAGGACGTCGGCGGGGCCGCCGACCGCGCCGAGGGCGTGCGGGAGCATGGTGGGGAACTCGGCCGCCTCGCCCTCCTCGATCCGCAGCCTGCGCTCCCCGAGCAGCAGTTCCGCCGTGCCCGCGAGCACCGTGAACCATTCGCGCCCCGGATGCGCCCGCAGCGCGGCCGGGCTGTCCTGCGGGGGAGAGGTGACGCGCATCCTGACCACCGTCACGCCGGGATCGCCCCGCATCGGCCAGTGCGTGAGCCCGCGGGACCGGTCGCGTACGGGCCGGATGACGACGTCGTCCGCGGCCGTCTCCACGAGCTGGTCGAGCGTGGTGCCGAGGGCCCTGGCGATCGCGGTGAGCTGGTCGAGGGCGATCCTGCGCCCGCCGGTCTCGATCCTGCTGAGCGTCGAAGGGCTCAGGTGGCAGCGGTGCGCGAGGTCGTCGAGCGACCAGCCCTGCGCGGCGCGCAGGGCCCGGACGCGTTTGCGTACGAGGCCGTCGAGACCGTCAGGCTCTTGCGTCATACGCATGATCCTATGCGTTGTGCGCAAGCGCTCCGTAGGGTCGGCCGCATGACCCACCCCGCACCCCGGCCCACCGGGCACAGCCACCCCGCCGCACCGACCGCCCACGGCAACCACGGCCACCCTGCCCCAGGGCAGGGCGCGGCCCTGCCCGACGGGCTCGCGGAGATGCTCGACCTGGACGCCGGCCTGTTCGCCCCGCACATCGCCGGCCTGACCGGCCGGATTGCCCGCCTCGCCCGGGGGCCCGTCACCCGCGTCGTGGACCTCGGGGCGGGGACGGGCGCCGGCACGCTCGCGCTGCTCGAACGCTTCCCCGGCGCCCGGGTGACCGCCGTCGACACCGACCCGGACATGCTGGCCAGGATCACCGCCACGGCAGACGCCCGCGGGCTCGGCGCACGCGTGCGCACCCTGGAGGCGGACGCGGGCGCCGGCCTCCCCGGCGTCGAGGACGCCGACCTCGTCTGGGCCTCCGCCTCCCTGCACCATGTCGCCGACCCGGCGGCCGCCCTCGCCGTGGTGCGCGCGGCCCTGCGCCCCGGCGGCCTGCTCGCGGTGGCCGAGCTCGACGGGCTGCCCCGCTTCCTGCCCGACGACGCGGTGCCCGCGCGGCCGGGCGTCGAGGAGCGCTGCCGCGCGCTGCTCGACGCCGTCCACGCCGAGCAGGTGCCGCACCTCGGTGCCGACTGGAGCGCGCTGCTCGCCGCCGCAGGGTTCGCCGTCGAGGAACAGCGCACGGACCGGCTCGCGCTGAGCGCGCCGCTGCCCGAGGGCGCAGGCCGCTACGCGCACCTGGTGCTCGGCCGGATCCGCGCCGTGGTCGAGGACCGCGCGGACCCCGCCGACCTCGCGGCGCTCGACACGCTGCTCGACGGCGGCCCGCAGGACGTCAGGCACCGCGGCGACCTGGTGGTGCGCTCCACGCGCGCCACCTGGATCGCCCGGCGCCCCGCGGCCTGAGGAACGGCCGGGCTCAGCCGCGCCGCTGGCCGGGCAGCGTCGTCCTGGGCACGGCGAGTGCCGTGACGAGGACGCCGTCCCCCGTCGTCCACCGGCCGCGCGCCGCGCTCAGCCAGCGGGCGTCGGGGCCCTCGCGCTCCAGCGCGAGCGCGAAGCCGAACGTACCGGCGCCCGCGCCCTCCGGCACGGGCGTCACGTCGGCCTCGGAGAAGTCGAGTTCGTAGCGCGTCCGCGGGAACCATGCCTTGAAGATGGTCTCCTTGAGACTGAACACCAGCCGGTCCCACGCCACTTCCGGGTGCGAGGCGCCGAGCTCGGCGATCCTGGCGCGCTCCGCGGGTACCGTCACCGCGTCGAGGACCCCCTCGGGCAGCGGCAGGTTGGGCTCCGCGTCGATGCCCACCGCGTGGATGTCAGCGGCCCGCGCGACCGCCACGGCGCGGTAGCCGTCGCAGTGCGTCATGCTGCCGACGAGCCCCTCGGGCCAGCGCGGCGCGCCGCGCCGGTCGGGCAGCAGCGGAGCGGGCGCGACACCCAGCTCGGCCATGGCCGTGCGCGCCAGCTCCCGCACGGTCGTGAACTCCCTGCGCCGCTTGTCGACGGCCCGCGCCACCACGGCCTGCTCCTCGGGGAACAGCACGTCACCCGAGGCGTCGGCGAACGTGTCGTACGCCGTCACCGCCGCGGGCAGCAGCTCCGCGATCACCGGGGCTCCCCTGCCAGGTCGGGCAGGATCTCGCGCAGGGCGGGCCGCGGCCCGCCGCGCCCGCGCCACTCGCGCGGATAGCCCACCGACACCTCGACGAACGGCACCCCGTCGTACGTCGTCCTGCGCGGGATGTGCAGATGGCCGTAGACCGAGGCCAGGGCCCGGTAGGTGGTGTGCCAGTCGGCGGTGCGCGTCGTGCCGCACCACTGCGCGAACTCCGGGTAGTACATGACGTCCGTCGGCTCCCGCACCAGCGGCCAGTGGCTGACCAGCAGCGTCGGCAGATCGGGGTCGAGCGCCGCGAGCCGCTTCTCCGTCTCCACGATGCGCGCGGCGCACCAGGCGTCGCGGGTCTCGTACGGGTCGGGGTGCAGCATGTACTCGTCCGTGCAGACCACGCCCGCCTCGTGCGCCACCCGCAGCGACTCCTCCTTGGTGGAGGCGCCGGGCGCGTGGAACGAGTAGTCGTACAGCAGGAACAGCGGCACGACCGTCACCGGACCGCCCGCGCCCCGCCACACCGGGTACGGGTCCTCGGGCGTCACGACGCCGAGCCCCCGGCACATCGACACCAGGTGCTCGTAGCGGAAGCGGCCGCGCAGCGTCAGCGGGTCGGAGGGGTGCGTCCACAGCTCGTGGTTGCCCGGCACCCAGACCACCGTGGCGAACCGGTCGGCGAGCAGTGTCAGCGCCCACTCGATGTCCGTGCTGATCTCCCCGACGTCACCGGCGACCAGCAGCCAGTCGCCGTCCGTGCCGGGGCGCAGGGACTCGATGATCGCGCGGTTGTCGGCGTGCGCGGCGTGCAGGTCGCTGATGGCGAGGAGCCGCGGCTCCCCCGAGGGGGCCGTCATGCGCCACCCCGCAACCGGGGAGCGCGCACGGGCGCCGCGCGCCCTGGGCGCACGTTCTCGCCAAGCCGCCGGAGCAGAGCCGCAGTTGCCCGCATCTTCGTCACGTCAGGATGCTACCCCGCCGCTCCCCGCGACCTTGATGTCGTTTTTCTGCGAGCTTCCCCCGGTCCCTTCGCCGATCCTGGACGCATGCACACCGACAGGGAACGCTGCGAGCGTGCCGTGCGCTCCAAGGACGCCCGGTTCGACGGCTGGTTCTTCACCGCCGTCCTGACCACCGGCATCTACTGCAGGCCCAGCTGCCCCGTCGTGCCGCCGAAGACCGAGAACATGGTCTTCCATCCGAGCGCCGCCGCCTGCCAGCAGGCGGGCTTCCGCGCCTGCAAGCGGTGCAGGCCGGACGCGAGCCCCGGATCGCCCGCCTGGAACGCGCGGGCGGACAGCGTGGCCCGCGCCGTGCGGCTCATCCAGGACGGCGTGGTGGACCGGGAGGGCGTGCCGGGGCTCGCTTCGCGCCTCGGCTACTCGGCCCGCCAGCTCGAACGGCAGCTGCGGGCCGAGCTGGGCGCGGGCCCCCTGGCCCTGGCCCGCGCCCAGCGGGCGCAGACCGCGCGCATCCTGATCGAGACGACGGCGCTGCCGATGGCCGAGGTCGCCTTCGCCGCAGGCTTCGCGTCCGTGCGGTCCTTCAACGACACCGTGCGCACGGTGTTCGCGCTCGCCCCCGGCGCACTGCGGGAGCGCGCGGCGCGGACCGGCGGCAGGGCCGGGGCCGCCGCGCCCGCGCGGACCGCGGGGGCGATCGCGCTGCGGCTGCCGTTCCGCGCGCCGCTCACCCCCGGCAACCTCTTCGGGCACCTCGCGGCGACGGCGGTGCCCGGCGTCGAGGAGTGGCGCGACGGCGCCTACCGGCGCACCCTGTCGCTCCCGTACGGCCACGGCATCGTGTCGCTCTCCCCCCGGCCGGACCACGTGGCCTGCCGGCTCTCGCTCACCGACCCGCGCGACCTGACCGTCGCCATCAGCAGCTGCCGCAGGCTGCTCGACCTGGACGCCGACCCCGTAGCGGTCGACGGGCAACTCGCCGCCGACCCCGGGCTCGCGCCGCTGGTGCACGAGGCCCCTGGCCGCAGGGTGCCCCGCACCGTGGACGCGGCGGAGTTCGCCGTGCGCGCCGTGCTCGGGCAGCAGGTGTCCACGGCCGCGGCCCGCACCCACGCCGCCCGCCTCGTCGCGGCCCACGGCGTCCCGGTCGACGACCCCGACGGCGGGCTCACCCACCTCTTCCCCGCGGCCGAGGCGCTCGCCGGCCTCGACCCCGCGTCGCTCGCCCTGCCGAAGGCCAGGCGCGCCACGCTCATCGGCCTGGTCGAGGCCCTGGCGTCGGGGGCGCTGCGCCTCGGCCCCGACAGCGACTGGACCGAGGCGCGGGCCGCGCTCGCCGCCCTGCCGGGCTTCGGCCCGTGGACCGTCGAGTCGATCGCGATGCGGGCGCTCGGCGACCCGGACGCGTTCCTCCCCACCGACCTCGGCGTCCGCAGGGCCGCCTCCCTGCTCGGCCTGCCCGCGGCCCCCGCCGCGCTCACCACCCGCGCCGCGCCGTGGCGGCCCTGGCGCGCCTACGCCACGCAGTACCTCTGGGCCACCGGCGACCACCCCGTCAACCGCCTGCCCGCATGAAGCACCGACCGCACCACAGCCCCCGCGCCACAGGAGAAGCCATGGAACGCAGGCACACCGTCATCGACAGCCCGCTCGGGCCCCTCACTCTGGTGGCGACCGACGGCGCCCTCAGCGGCGTCTACATGGACGAGCACCGCCACATGCCGCCCCGTGACACCTTCGGCGCGCGCTCCGCCGAGCCGTTCTCCGAGGCCGCCGCCCAGCTGGCGGCGTACTTCAGTGGCGAACTGCACGAGTTCGACCTGCCGCTGCACCTGGAGGGCACGCCCTTCCAGCGCCGCGTCTGGTCGGAGCTGACCCGCATCCCGTACGGCGGGACCCGCTCGTACGGCGAGCTCGCCGCCGCGCTCGGCAGCCCCGGCGCCTCCCGCGCGGTGGGCCTCGCCAACGGCAGGAACCCGGTCAGCATCGTCGTGCCCTGCCACCGCGTGGTCGGCTCCACCGGCGGCCTGACCGGCTACGGCGGCGGCCTCGCGAACAAGCGGCGCCTCCTCGCCCTGGAGGCAGGGCACGCGCCTGCGCCCGAGGACGCGCTGTTCTGAGCGCTGCCGCCCGCCGCCTGCCTGTGCTGCCGTGCAGGGGGAGCGGGGGACGGGCGGCGCGGTCAGGCGGCGTGGAGCGCGCGCAGCAGCGGCGGCAGCGACGTCCCGATGGGCTCCCGCACCACCCGCTCGGCGCGCGCGTCGTACGGCGTCGGGTCGGCGTTCACCACGATCAGCCGCGCCCCGTGGTCGGCCGCCACGCCCGCGAGCGACGCGGCAGGCCGGACCTGGAGCGTGCTGCCCACGGCGAGGAACACCTCGCACCCCTTGGCGATCGCCAGCGCCTCGCGCAGCACGGCCTGGTCGAGCCGCTCGCCGAACATGACCGTGGCGGACTTGAGGATGCCGCCGCACTCCTCGCAGGGCGGGTCCTCCTCGCCCGCCGCGACCCGTGCGAGCGCCCGGTCGACCGGCGACCTGCGGCGGCACGCCGTGCACATGATCTCCCGCGCGGTGCCGTGCAGTTCGAGCACCTTCTCGCCGGGCAGGCCGGCCCGCTGGTGCAGCCCGTCCACGTTCTGTGTGAGCACCCTGACCGGGGTGCCCGAGCGGTCGAGGTCGGCGATGGCCCGGTGCGCGGCGTTCGGCTCGGCCCGCAGCGTCGGGCTGTCCGCGCGCCGCCGCCAGGCGCGCCGCCTGAGCTGGGGATCGCTCATGTACGCCTCGTACGTCACATACCGCTCGGCCCCGGGGTCGCGCCGCCAGACACCGTTCGGACCGCGGTAGTCCGGGATGCCGGAGTCCGTGGAGATGCCCGCGCCGGTCAGGATCGCGACGAGTGTCATGCCTCCGAGCGTAGGCGGCGGCGCACGGGACCGGGAGCGGCGGCCGCACACGGCCCCGGTCGCGAGGGGCCTGCGCGGCTCAGCCGACCGGGCGGCCGTCCTCCAGCTCCACCGCACCGCCGCCCGACTCCGCCGCCGCGAGCGCCGCCGCCACCCGCCCGCCCAGCGAGCCGGGGAAGTACGCCCGGATCTCGGCCCGGTCCACCAGCCGCCACGACAGCAGCTCCGACTCCTGGAGCACGATCGCGGCGAGCTGTCCGTCGCTCAGCACCCCGCCGTCGTAGAGGTACGCGGCGATCGGCGGCCGCCCGGGGCCGCGCACCCAGTCGACGGCGAGCAGCCTGCCGGGCGTGATGTCCAGGCCGATCTCCTCCAGCGTCTCGCGGCGCGCGCCCTGGCGGGGACTCTCGCCCTCGTCGGACTCGACGGTCCCGCCGGGCAGCGCCCAGCCGTCCCGGTAGTTCGGCTCCACGGCGAGGACCCGGCCCCCGGCGTCGCGGAACAGCACGGCGGCCCCCGCGAGGATCCGGGGCAGCCCCGCGATGTAGGCCCTGTAGTCGTCGCTCACTGTCACCCCCGCAGCCTAACGGGGACCGCCGCGGCCGCGGCCTGGGCAGGGCGCGGGCCGCCGGATAGGGTCGGGGCGGCGCGACTGCCTGTTCGACAGCAAAGGAAGAAGCACGTGACGGACGGAGCAGCGAAGGGGGGCCGCGGCGACGGCGGCGCGCGAGCGAGCGTGCTGGTCGCGGCGGACAAGTTCAAGGGGTCGCTGACGGCGGTCGAGGTGGCGGAGCGGGTCGCGGCCGGCATCCACCGGGTCGTCCCCGGGGTGCGGGTGGAGGCCCTGCCCGTGGCGGACGGCGGCGACGGCACGGTCGCGGCGGCGCTCGCCGCGGGGTTCGAACGGCGTGCCGAGCGGGTCACCGGGCCGCGCGGCGAGCCGCTCACCGCCGCGTACGCGCTGCGCGGCGGCACCGCCGTGGTCGAGATGGCGGAGGCCTCGGGCCTCCAGCACCTGCCGCCCGGCGTCTTCGCGCCGCTGACGGCGACCACGTACGGCACAGGCGAGCTGCTGCGGGCGGCGCTCGACGCGGGCGCCCGCACGGTCGTCCTGGGTGTCGGCGGCAGCGCGACCACCGACGGCGGCGCGGGCATGCTCACGGCGCTGGGCGCCCGCCTCCTCGACGCGGCGGGCGGGCCCGTACCGCCGGGCGGCGGCGGGCTCGCGGCCCTCGCGTCGGCCGACCTGAGCGGCCTCGACCCCCGCCTCGCGGACACCCGGATCGTGCTCGCCAGCGATGTCGACAATCCGCTGACCGGCCCGAAGGGCGCGGCCGCCGTCTACGGGCCGCAGAAGGGCGCGAGCCCCGCCGACGTCGCCGCGCTCGACGCGGCGCTCGGCCGCCTCGCCGAGGTGCTCGGCGAGGCAGCCGGTCCGCGTGCCGCCGAGGCGGCCGCAGCGCCGGGCGCCGGCGCTGCGGGCGGGATCGGCTACGGGGCCCTGGTCGGGCTCGGCGCCGCCTTCCGCCCCGGCATCGAGGTGATGCTCGACGTGCTGGGCTTCGCCGCCGCCCTGGAGCGCGCGACGCTGGTGGTGACGGGGGAGGGCTCCCTCGACGCGCAGACCCTGCACGGCAAGGCGCCCGCCGGGGTCGCGGCGGCCGCAGGGGCGCGCGGCGTCGACGTCGTCGCGGTCTGCGGCCGGCTGGCCCTCGACCCGGCCGCGCTGCGGGGCGCCGGGATCCTGCGCGCCTACGCGCTGACCGACCTGGAGCCGGACCCCGAGCGCTGCATCGCCGAGGCTGGTCCCCTCCTCGAACGCGCGGCGGCCGCCCTCGCGGCCGACCACCTGCGCTGACCCCGGGCACGGGACAGGCCCCGACCTGACGCAGGTCGGGGCCTGTCCCGTGGGATCGATCAGGACGGCGGGCGCCGCTACGGCAGCTGCGCCGCCCGCGCCTCGCGGCGGTTGCCACGGAAGGTGTTCACCCGGCGCGCCGTGGCGAACAGCGGGATCACCGCGCCGGTGACCACCTGGAGCGCACAGCCCGTCTGGAGCAGCAGCTGGCCGCCGGGCGCGTCGAACGCCCACGCGGCGAGCAGCGCCATCGCCGAGACGATCCAGGCGAGCATCGCGACCGCGAGGACGCCTCGGGGCTTCGGGTACTCGACCCGGCTCACCATCAGCCAGGCCACGCCCACGATCGCCAGCAGCGTCGGCACGAACGGCAGCTCGAGCAGGACGATCGAGACGACCGTGAGCGCGCCGAACGGGCTCGGCATCCCCTGGAACATCCCGTCGCGCACCGTGACGCAGGAGAACCGCGCGAGCCGCAGCACCACGGCGAGGAGCACCACGACCGCGGCCACCACGGAGAACCGCTGGTGGGCGTCGCTCTCGACCAGCCCGTAGACCAGGACGAAGTAGGCGGGCGCGAGGCCGAAGCTGATCAGGTCGGAGAGGTTGTCCAGCTCGGCGCCCATCGGCGAGCTGCGCAGCTTGCGCGCCACCAGGCCGTCGAAGAGGTCGAAGACCGCCGCGCACAGCATCAGGATGACGGCGGTCGCCGCGGAGTGGCGGGCCATGCCGCCGCTCTCGTCGCTGCCGGTCAGATGGGGGATGAGGATGCCGGTGGTGGTGAAGTACACCGCCATGAAGCCGCAGGTGGCGTTGCCGAGGGTGAGGGCATCGGCTATCGAGAGCCGCAGGGACAGCGGCATGTTCTCCGCCTCGTCCGCCGCCTCCTGGGCCTCGGGCACCCAACCGGTCCCGGTCTCCGGGTCAATCACGGTCAATTCGAGTCACCCCCGCGGTCGTCTTCTGGCCCACCTCGACCGCGACGTCGATGTCGCCGGGGAGGTAGAGGTCGACGCGCGACCCGAACCGGATGAGACCGATGCGCTCACCCTGCTCGACCTTGGTGCCCTCGGGCACGTACGGCACGATACGGCGGGCCACCGCGCCCGCGATCTGCACCATCTCGATGTCGCCGAGCTCGGTGTCGAAGTGCCAGACAACGCGCTCGTTGTTCTCGCTCTCCTTGTTGAACGCGGGGACGTAGCCGCCGGGAATGTGCTCGACGGACGTCACGGTGCCGGCCAGCGGCGCGCGGTTCACGTGCACGTTGAGCGGGCTCATGAAGATGGCGACCCGGGTGCGTCCGTCCTTCCACGGCATGACGCTCTGCACCACGCCGTCGGCGGGGGAGATCAGACGGCCCTGCGCGATCTCGCGCTCGGGGTCGCGGAAGAACCACAGCATGCCCGCGGCGAGCGCGGTGGCGGGCACTGCTACGGCGGCCGCACCTCGTGATCTGCGGGCGCGCGCCAGGCCGAGCGCCGCCGTGGCGACGGTCGGCAGGAGCCACGGGGATGCTCCCCTGGCGAGGCGGACGCGGCCGCGGGGTGCGGAGGTTGGGCCGGATGGGCTGTGGGGCATGGATGACCTTCGTAGCGGATGATGCCGCGCTGGCAACAGGGGGACGGCGGCCTTCCACCGATGCTATCGGTAGCGAACCACAACTGGGCAAGCCAGCAGCCCAGTCGGGGGCCCTGAGGGCCCCGTCCCCCCACGGGCGCGCGTGCACCGGTGGGCTCTTGGGAGCTTGGACGCACGTCTCGTTCCGAGCGTTCCATGGCGTGTTCTGTGCGGTGTGTCCGCCCTCGGCCGCCCCCTTCCACCCGCCGGCCCGATCGAAAACCGGTCCGAAGCGGGGTCAACCGGACGGAGGTGTGAGGCGTGCGCCCTGGCGCTCATCCCTGCACTCGGTACTCCTCAAGCAGTCGGCGGCCGATGATCATTTTCTGGATCTCGGCGGTACCCTCGCCGATGAGCAGCATCGGGGCCTCCCGGTAGAGGCGCTCGATCTCGTACTCCTTCGAGAAGCCGTAGCCGCCGTGGATGCGGAAGGCGTCCTCGACGACTTCCTTGCAGTACTCGGAGGCGAGGTACTTCGCCATCCCTGCCTCCAGGTCGTTTCGTTCACCGGAGTCCTTTTTGCGTGCCGCGTTGACCATCATCGCATGCGCGGCCTCCACCTTGGTGGCCATCTCGGCCAGTCGGAACTGGACGGCCTGGTGCTGCGCGATGGGCCTGCCGAAGGTGTGGCGCTGCTGCGCGTACGAAATGCCCAGTTCAAAGGCGCGCTGTGCGACACCGCAACCACGCGCTGCCACATTGACCCGGCCGACCTCGACGCCGTCCATCATTTGGTAAAACCCTCGGCCGGTCGTCCCGCCGAGCACCCGGTCGGCCGGTACGCGCAGGCCGTCGAGGATCATCTCGGTGGTGTCGACGCCCTTGTATCCCATCTTCTCGATCTTGCCGGGGATGGTGAGCCCCGGGGCGACCTCGCCGAACCCCGGCTCCTTCTCGACCAGGAACGTCGTCATGGAGCGGTGCGGCGGCGCCTCGGCCGGCTGCCCCTCGTCCGTCCTGCACAACACGGCCACCAGCGAGGAGGTGCCGCCGTTGGTCAGCCACATCTTCTGGCCCGTCAGCGCGAAGCCGCCGGTCGCCGGGTCGCGCACCCCCTTCGTGGCGATCGCCGACACGTCGGAGCCGAGCCCCGGCTCCGACATCGAGAACGCGCCCCGCACCTCCCCTGCCGCCATCCGCGGCAGGAACGCGTCCTTCTGCTCGTCCGTGCCGTACTTGCCGAGCATGTACGCGACGATGAAGTGGGTGTTGACGATCCCCGACACCGACATCCAGCCGCGCGCCAGCTCCTCCACGCACAGCGCGTACGTCAGCAGGGACTCGCCGAGCCCGCCGTACTCCTCCGGAATCGTCAGCCCGAACAGGCCCAGGTCCTTCAGCCCGTCGACGATCTCCGACGGGTACGTGTCGGTGTGTTCGAGCCCGGTCGCGACCGGCAGGATCTCCTTGTCGACGAAGTCCCTCACCGTCGCGACGATCTCGCGCTGCACATCGGTCAGCCCCGCGGTGGCGGCGAGCCGTGCCATGTCAGTTCTCCTTCCGGGGCTCGGGGCGGCCCGGCTGCCCGCCGCCCCGCTCCTCCACGTACCGCGCCGTCGGCACCATCACCTTGCGGCGGAAGACGCACACCACCGTGCCGTCCTGCGTGTAGCCGCACGTCTCCACCTGCACCACCCCGCGGTCGTCCCTGGAGCGCGACGGCGTCTTCGCCAGCACCGCCGTCTCGCCGTACAGCGTGTCGCCGTGGAAGGTGGGCGCCACATGGCGCAGCGACTCCACCTCCAGGTTGGCGATGGCCTTGCCCGACACGTCGGGCACCGACATCCCGAGCAGCAGCGAGTACACGTAGTTGCCCACCACGACGTTGCGGCCGAAGTCGGTGGTCGTCCCCGCGTAGTGTGCGTCCAGGTGCAGCGGGTGGTGGTTCATCGTGAGCAGGCAGAACAGATGGTCGTCGTACTCCGTGACCGTCTTGCCCGGCCAGTGCTTGTACACGGCGCCGACCTCGAACTCCTCGAACGTCCTGCCGAACCGCATCGGCTCACACCTCCGGTGCTTCGAAGGACGACGTGCGCCGCATCCCCGCGGCCCGCCCCTTGCCGGAGACGACCAGCGCCATCTTCCTGCTGGCCTCGTCGATCATCTCGTCGCCGAGCATCGCCGAGCCCTTCCTGCCGCCCGCCTCCGACGTGTAGTACTCGTACGCGTCGAGGATCAGCTCCGCGTGGTCGTAGTCCTCCTGGGAGGGCGAGAACACCTCGTTGGCCGCCTCGATCTGGCCCGGGTGCAGCACCCACTTGCCGTCGTAGCCGAGCGCCGCGGCGCGCCGCGCCACCTCGCGGAAGCCGTCCACGTCGCGGATCTGCAGATACGGGCCGTCGATGGCCTGGAGGCCGTGGGTGCGGGCCGCCATCAGGATGCGCATCAGGATGTAGTGGTACGCGTCCGCGTCGTACCCGGGCGGCTGCTTGCCCACCACCAGCGACTTCATGTTGAGGGACGCCATGAAGTCGGCGGGCCCGAACACGATCGTCTCCAGGCGCGGCGACGCGGCGGCGATCGCGTCCACCTCCACCAGGCCCCCGGCGTTCTCGATCTGGGCCTCGATGCCGATCCTGCCGACCTCGAAGCCCATCGTCCGCTCGATCTGCGTCAGCAGCAGGTCCAGCGTCCGCACCTGCTCGGCCGACTGCACCTTCGGCAGCATCACGCAGTCCAGGTTCTGGCCCGCGCCCTCCACGACGGTGATGACGTCGCGGTAGGTCCAGCTCGTCGTCCAGTCGTTGACCCGGACGACCCGCGTCTTCCCCGTCCAGTCGCCCTTGTTGAGCGCGTCCACGATGCTGTGCCGCGCGCCCTCCTTGGCGAGCGGCGCCACCGCGTCCTCCAGGTCGAGGAAGACCTGGTCGGCGGGGAGCCCCTGCGCCTTCTCCAGGAAGCGCGGGCTCGACCCCGGCACCGCGAGACAGGAGCGGCGGGGGCGCAGCCGGTCCACCGGGGCGTGGGGAGCGGGGCTTGTCATGCGGGAACCTCCTGGGGGTCGAGCCTGTTCGCCTGCCGTACGCAGGTGACGATACGGCCGATGATCTCGGTGATGCCGAAGTCCTTGGGGGTGAAGACGGCGGCCGCCCCGGCCGCCCGCAGGGCGTCGGCGTCCGCCGCCGGGATGATGCCGCCGACCACCACGGGCATGTCGTCGGCCCCCGCGGCGCGCAGCCGCTCCAGCACGTCGGGCACGAGCGCCGTGTGCGCGCCCGAGAGGACCGAGAGGCCCACACAGTGCACGTCCTCGGCGAGCGCGGCCGCCACGATCTGCTCGGGCGTCAGCCTGATGCCCTGGTACACCACTTCGAACCCGGCGTCCCGCGCCCGCACCGCGATCTGCTCCGCGCCGTTGGAGTGCCCGTCGAGGCCCGGCTTGCCGACCAGCAGCCGCAGCCGGCCCACGCCCAGGTCCGCCGCGGTGCGCTCCACCCGCGCGCGCACCGCGGCCAGCGGCGAGCCCGCGGGCGCCGCCTCGCCCACCGGCACGCCGCCCACGCCCGTGGGCGCGCGGAACTCGCCGAACACCGCGCGCAGCGCCCCCGCCCACTCGCCTGTGGTCACCCCGGCCCGCGCGCACCGCAGGCTCGCCTCCATCAGGTTCTCCGTGCCCGCCGCCGCCTTCTCCAGCGCGGCGAGCGCCGCACGCACCCGGTCCTCTTCCCGTCCGGCGCGCCAGCGCGCGAGGGCCGACACCACCCCGGCCTCCGTCTCGGGATCCACCGTCAGCACGGCCGTGCCGAGGTCGGCGGTGAGCGGGCTCGGCTCCGTCTGCTCGTAGCAGTTCACCCCGACGACCTTCGCCGCCCCGGACTCGACGGCGGCCCGCCGCTCGGCGTGCGAGGCGACGAGGCGGCCCTTGAGGTAACCGGACTCCACTGCGGCCAGCAGGCCGCCCTCCCGCTCCACCCGCTCCATCTCGGCGCGCGCGCCCTCGGCAAGCTCGGCGACCTTCGCCTCGACGACCGGGGAGCCCTCGAACAGGTCCGGGTACTCCAGCAGGTCGCTCTCGTGCGCCAGCACCTGCTGGATGCGCAGCGACCACTGCTGGTCCCACGGGCGGGGCAGCCCGAGCGCCTCGTTCCACGCGGGCAGCTGCACGGCGCGCGCCCGCGCGTCCTTCGACAGCGTCACGGCGAGCATCTCCAGCACGATGCGCTGCACGTTGTTCTCCGGCTGCGCCTCGGTCAGGCCGAGGGAGTTGACCTGCACGCCGTAGCGGAACCTGCGCTGCCGTGCGTCCTCGATGCCGTACCGCTCGCGGGTGATGGCGTCCCACAGCCGGGTGAAGGCGCGCATCTTGCACATCTCCTCGACGAAGCGGACGCCCGCGTTCACGAAGAACGAGATCCGCCCCACCACCTCGCCGAAGTCCTCGTCCGAGACCTGGCCGCCCGCCCTGACCGCGTCGAGCACCGCGACCGCGGTCGACAGCGCGTACGCGATCTCCTGGACGGGCGTCGCGCCCGCCTCCTGGAGGTGGTAGCTGCAGATGTTGACGGGGTTCCAGCGCGGCGCGCCGCGCACGGTGTACGCGATCAGGTCGGTGGTCAGCCGCAGGCTCGGCGCCGGCGGGAAGACGTACGTGCCGCGCGAGAGGTACTCCTTGACGATGTCGTTCTGCGTGGTGCCCTGGAGGCGGGCGGGCTCGCCGCCCTGCTCCTCGGCCACCACCTGGTAGAGCGCGAACATCCACAGCGCGGTCGCGTTGATCGTCATCGAGGTGTTGGTGTGCTCCAGCGGGATTCCCTCGAACAGCCGCCGCATGTCGCCGAGGTGGGACACCGGCACGCCGACCCGGCCCACCTCGCCGCGGGCCAGCGGGTGGTCGGGGTCGTAGCCGGTCTGCGTGGGCAGGTCGAAGGCGACCGAGAGGCCGGTCTGCCCCTTGGCGAGGTTGCGCAGGTAGAGCGCGTTGGACGCCTCGGCCGTCGAGTGGCCCGCGTAGGTGCGCATCAGCCAGGGCCGGTCCCTGGGGGCTCCGGCGCTCATGCGGCGACCGCCGTCCTGTCGGTGCGGAAGAGGTTGATGGCGTCCTCGTACCGCGCCCGCTTCTGCGCGTCCCGCACGCCGAGGCCCTCGCGCGGCGCCAGCGCGAGCACGCCGACCTTGCCCTGGTGGAGGTTGCGGTGCACGTCGTAGGCGGCCTGGCCGGTGTCCTCCAGCGCGTACACCCGGGACAGGGTGGGGTGGATGCGGCCCTTGGCGACGAGCCGGTTGGCCTCCCACGCCTCGCGGTAGTTGGCGAAGTGGGAGCC
Source organism: Streptomyces sp. NPDC047002 (assembly GCF_040704505.1). Lineage (NCBI taxonomy): Bacteria > Bacillati > Actinomycetota > Actinomycetes > Kitasatosporales > Streptomycetaceae > Streptomyces > Streptomyces sp. NPDC047002. The sequence goes on along the minus strand of NZ_JBEYWC010000001.1, from coordinate 563,276 downwards.
GACGATGCGCTTGAGCGACATCCACAGGTACCGGTTGTCGTACTCGTGCGTGTAGCCGGAGGTCGAGGCGCAGGTGACGATCGTGCCGCCCTTGCGGGTCACGTACACACTGGCGCCGAACGTCTCGCGGCCCGGGTGCTCGAAGACGATGTCCACGTCCTCGCCGCCGGTCAGCTCGCGGATGCGCGCCCCGAACCGCTTCCACTCGCGCGGGTCCTGGCGGCCCTCGTCGCGCCAGAAGCGGTAGTCCTCCGCGGTGCGGTCGATCACCGCCTCCGCACCCATCCGCCGGCACAGCTCCGCCTTCTCGTCGCTCGACACCACGCAGATCGGCGTGGCACCGCCCGCGAGGGCGAACTGCGTGGCGTACGAGCCGAGTCCGCCGCTCGCGCCCCAGATCAGGACGTTGTCGCCCTGCTTCATCCCGGCGCCGTTGCGCGACACCAGCTGGCGGTACGCGGTGGAGTTGACGAGCCCGGGCGCCGCGGCCTCCTCCCAGGTGAGGTGGTCGGGCTTCGGCATCAGCTGGTTGGACTTGACGAGCGCGAGCTCGGCGAGGCCGCCGAAGTTGGTCTCGAACCCCCAGATGCGCTGCTCGGGGTCGAGCATGGTGTCGTTGTGCCCGTCGGAGCTCTCCAGCTCCACCGAGAGGCAGTGGGCGACCACCCGGTCGCCCGGCTGCCAGGCGTTCACCCCTGGGCCGGTGCGCAGCACCACCCCTGCGAGGTCGGAGCCGATCACGTGGTAGGGCAGGTCGTGGCGGGCGGCGAGCGGGCTGAGCTTCCCGTAGCGCTCGAGGAAGCCGAAGGTCGGCAGCGGCTCGAACAGCGACGTCCACACCGAGTTGTAGTTCACCGAACTCGCCATCACCGCGACGAGCGCCTCGCCGGGGCCGAGTTCGGGCACGGGCACGTCGTCCACGTGGAGCGACTTGCGCGGGTCCTTGTCGCGGGAGGCGAGCCCTTCGAACATCGCCGTCTCGTCCTTGCGGACGGTCACGGCGCGGTAGGACTCGGGCAGCGGCAGCGCGGCGAAGTCGGCCGCGGTGGCGTCGGGGGACTGGACTGCGTCCAGGATGTCCTTCACGGGAACCTCCTGTGAAACCTGGCTGTGCTGGGGCTTGGAGGGCTGCCGTCGGTTCGGCGGGTGGTGCGCGCCGGTGGGCGCGGGGCTGCCTGTGACGCAGGCGCCCGGCGGCGCGGGGGTGACACCCGCGGGGACAGGCCGGACACCCCTCAAGGTATGGCACCCAGTGCCGCTACGCAAGAGTAGCTTCCCGTTTTTATGGCACTGAGTGCCAGGATGATCGATCATCGTTCGCCCTCGGCGGCCGACGGGGTGGCGCGAACTCCCGCAGGAGGGCCGGGAACTGCGTCCGCCCTCCACCGGGAGGCCGGGGGAGGGCGGACGGACGGGACGGGGAGGACGGGCGGGGCGGATGCGGCCGGGAGGCGCGGGAGCCGCGTGCCGGCGACCGGGTGTCAGGGCGTCCCGAGCGCCCGCTGGATCGTCCGCATCACCTCGTCGAGCGGGGCGTCCGTGCGCGCCACCGCCACCACCACGTCGCCGCTCGTGCGGACCGAGGCCTGCGGCTTCTCCCCGCCGAGGGGCGCCCCCGCGGCGAAGCCCGTGCCGAAGGCGTTCCTGACGATCTCGAAGGCGTGGTCGAGCTGCGCGCCCACGTCGCCCTCGCCGCCCGCCCGCAGCCACCGGCGCAGCACGTGGTTGTGGGCGGTGACCACCGCGGACGCCGCCACCTCGGCGAGCAGCGGGTCGTCGCTGCCGCCCGCGTGCGCGTGCTCGTCGAAGTGGCCGAGGAGGTAGCGGGTGAACAGCCGCTTGTAGCGGTCCACGGAGGCGATCTCCCGCTCCCGCAGCGCGGGCACCTCGCGGGTCAGCCGGTAGCGCTCCACGGAGACGGCGGGCGAGGTCGCGTACATCCGCATGACCTCCTTGATGCCCCGGCACACGGTGTCGAGCGGGTGCTCGTGCGGCGGGGCCGCGTTGAGCACGGCCTCCGCCCGCACCAGCGTGTCGTCGTGGTCGGGGAAGATCGCCTCCTCCTTGGAGCGGAAGTGGCGGAAGAAGGTCCGCCGGGCGACCCCGGCGGCCGCGGCGATCTCGTCGACCGTGGTCGCCTCGTACCCCTTGGTCGCGAACAGCTCCATCGCCGCTGCCGCGAGCTCACGGCGCATTTTCAGCCGCTGGGCCGCGGCCTTCGTTCCTGCGGCGCTCACGGGAACGTCGGAGTTCGTGCTCGTACGGGAGGGTTTGGCCGACTGCGACATACGGTGAACGTACTCCATGCAGGTGGCACTCTGTGCCGCGGATGCTCAACGCCGCGTATACGAGCGGAACCCCCGGCCCGACTTCCGGCCCAGGCACCCGGCGGCGACCAGCCGTTCGAGCAGCTCCGTCGGGGCGAGCCCCGGGGCGCGGAACTCCCGGTGCAGCGCCCGCTGGATGGCCAGCGAGACATCGAGGCCCACCACGTCGAGCAGCTCGAAAGGACCCATGGGGTAGCCGGCGCCGAGCCGCATCGCGGTGTCGACGTCGTCCGGGGTCGCGTAGTGCTCCTCGACCATCCGCACCGCGTCGTTGAGGTAAGGGAACAGCAGCGCGTTGACGATGAAGCCCGCCCGGTCGCCGCACTCCACCGGGTGCTTGCCGGCGGCGAGCGCCGCCGCACGCGCGCGGGCGTGCGCCGTGTCCGAGGTCAGAACCGTGCGGACCACCTCGACCAGCCGCATCGCGGGCGCCGGGTTGAAGAAGTGCAGCCCGACGACGTCCTCGGGGCGCTGTGTCGCGCGGGCGCAGGCCACCACCGGGAGCGAGGACGTGGTGGTCGCGAGCACCGCGCCCGGCGCGCACACGCCGTCCAGCGCGCGGAACAGCGAGCGCTTCACCTCCAGGTCCTCGGCGACCGCCTCCACCACCAGGTCGGCCCCGGCCACGGCGTCGAGCGCCGCGGCGGGCGCGATCCGCGCGAGGGCCGCTTCGGCCGCCTCTTCGGTCGTGCGCCCCCGCTCCACCGAGCGGGCGAGCGAGGCGGCGACCCGGTCCCCGGCCGCCGCGGCCCGCCCCGCCGTGCGGCCGGCGAGCACCACCTCGTGCCCCGAGGCGGCGAACACCTCGGCGATGCCCGCCGCCATCGTGCCCGTCCCGACCACGCCGACCACGCCGCCGGCACCGCCGGGGCCGCCCGGCGCACGGGCGGGCGGCGCGGCGACCGCGGGGCGCGGCTCCGGGAGCCGGGCGCCGCCCGCCGGGTAGCGGTGGAAGCCCCGCCCTGCCTTCCGGCCGGTCAGCCCGGCGGCGGCCAGCCTGCCGAGGACCGGCGCCGGGGCGTCCTGCGGGTCGCCCGACGCCTCGTACAGCGCTTCGAGCACCGCGTGCGCCGTGTCGATGCCGATCAGGTCGAGCAGCGCGAGCGGCCCCATCGGCAGCCCGCAGCCGTGGCGCATGGCCGCGTCGATGTCCTCGGCCGACGCGTAGCGCGCCTCGTACATCGCGGCGGCCCTGTTGAGGTACCGCAGCAGCAGCCCGTCCGCGACGAATCCGGGCCTGTCGCCCGCCGCGACCGGCTCCTTGCCGAGGTCGCGGGCGAGCGCGGTGACCGTGTCGAGGACGGCGGGCGGCGTGAAGACCGTGGGCACCACCTCCACCAGCCGCATCACCGGCGCCGGGTGGAAGAAGTGCATGCCGACGACCCGCTCGGGGTGCGCGGTGCCCGCGGCGAGCCGGGTCACGGAGAGCGCGTCGGTGCCGGTGGCGAGCACCGTGGCGGGGCGCACCACCGCGTCGAGCGCCCGCAGCACGCCGAGCTTCACGTCGTACGACTCCGGCACGGCCTCCGCCACCAGGTCCGCGTCGGCGGCCGCCCGCAGATCGGTGAAGGTGCGCAGGCGGGCACGGACCGCGCGGCGCTGGTGCTCCGTCAGGTCGCCCCTGCGGACGGCCCGCCCGGTGGACGCGGCGAGTGCGGCGGCCGCGCGCTCGCCCGCCGCCGGATCGGTGTCGACGCCCACGACCTCGCGTCCTGAGCGTGCCAGGGCCTCGGCGAGGCCCTGGCCGAGGGTGCCGAGGCCGACGACGGCCACGGTACTGATGTCGGTGATGCCCATGGGGGACTCCAGGGGAAGCGGCGGCGCGGCACGCCGACGGCGTGCCGGGGGAGCCGACGGACCCTGTCCCGTGGTCGCGTCGTGGAAGACGAAGAAGGGGGGAGTAAGCCTGATGAGCGGATGAGCATACGTAGCGGTCGCTGCGGGGCCGGGGCCGCTGGTACGGGTCCCGGCGCGCCCGGAGGGCGGCCGCCGCCCGCGCGCCGGCGGGTGTGCCGGGGCGTGAGGGCGAAGCCGTGCGCCGGTGGTGCGGTGCGGCGGCCCGGCCGCGGATGCGCGGCCGGGCCACACCGTCGCGGACCCGGACGGTCCGCCGTGCTGTCACCGTGGGTGCCGAACCGACGGCGCCCGGGGCGGCTGCGTCACCGGCCGCCCGCTCATCTGAGCTTAGCCAGTGGTCAACGAGCGCGCCAGGCCCGGGGGCGGGGTTCTCCGTGTGCCCTCGGTCACCCCGCCGCGCCGCTACGCTGAGTCCCATGGACGTCACCGACGAGGACTTCCGGGACCTCGCGGACCGGGTGCGCGACGAGTCCCGCGCCTCGCCCGCCTGCGAGCACCTGCTGGCCACCGACGACTCCGAGGAGCTCGCCGCCGTCCTCGTCGCACGCGAACAGCCCCTGTGGGCACGGGAGATCGCCGCCTTCCGGCTCGGCTGCGCCCGCGACGTGCGCGCCTTCGAGGCCCTGGTGCTGCTGCTCAACCACCGCGACCCGGAGCGCTGCGTCGCCGCCTCGTACGCGCTGAGCCGGCTGCGCGACCCGCGCACGGCACGGGCGGCTGCCGCGCTCGCCACCAACCGGCTGCGCACCGCCTACGCCCTGCACCCCGTCCGGTTGCTGACCGCGCTGCGCGCCCCCGAGTCCGTGCCCGCGCTCGTCGCCACCCTCGAAGGGCTGCTCGCGCCGGACGAGCCGCACTGGCGGGTCGCCCTCGCCTGTGTGGAGGGGCTCGGCGCGCTCGGCGACCCGGCGGCCGCGCCCGTGCTGCGCGCGGCGCTCGCTCACCCCCGGCTCTCGGCCGCCGCCGGGTCGGCGCTCAGCGCCCTCGCCCAGCGCTCCTCCGGCACCACGGCGCCCGCGACCTCGTACGGCTCCTCTGCGCCGTCCGGCGCGAAGCCGGCCCGCGCGTAGAAGCGGCGGGCCCGCGCGTTGCCCGCGACGACCCACAGCTGCATCAGCGGGTGGCCCGCCGCCCCCGCTGCCGCGAGCAGCGCGTCCATCAGCGCCCGGCCCACCCCCGTCGACACGTGGCGCGGCGCGACATAGAGCGCGTACAGCTCGGCGGTGCCCGCCGGCACCCCCGCGTCCCTGCTCGGCCCGTAGCACCCCCAGCCGACCACAGAACCGGCGCGCTCAGCCACCAGGTCGACCACCCGCCCGGCGCCCGCGCCGAACTGCTCCCGCCGCTTCACGGTGTCCGCCTCGACGCTCAGCCCGTCCAGGTACGCCTGCGGCATCAGGCCCTCGTACGCGAACTGCCAGCCGCGCACCCGCACCGCGGCGACCGCCGGGCAGTCGGCGAGCACCATGGGTCTGACCAGCACGTCCGCTGTGGTTTCCGCACTCATGGCAGGCATTCTCGCGGGGCCGTGCCCGCCCGGGCCACGGGTTTCCCGCCATCGCGCGGTCCGGCTAGAGCAGCGTGAGCTGTGTCGGCCGCGGGGTCCGCGGCGGCGCGGAGTCCTCCGGGACCGGCACGCGGAACGAGCGCCCGCGCGGGCCGATCCCGTACGCGTCGGCCAGCTCGTGCACCGTCCTGGTGATCCGGCGCTGGTACCACTTCGGCGCGTAGGCGCCGCCCGCGTACAGCCGCTCGTACCGCCCGACCAGGTCGGGGCGGGTGCGGCGCAGCCAGGTCATGAACCACTCGCGGGAGCCGCCCGGCCGCAGGTGCAGCGCGAGCGGCGTCACCGAGGCGGCGCCCGCGGCGGCGACGGCGCGCACGGTCTCCCGCAGCTGCTCGGGCGCGTCGCTGAGGAACGGCAGGACCGGCGCCATCAGCACCCCGCAGCCGATGCCCGCGTCCGCCAGCGCCCGCACCACGTCGAGGCGGCGCTCCGGCGCGGGCGTGCCGGGCTCCACCGTCCGCCACAGCTCCCCGTCGGTGAAGCCGACCGACACGGAGACACCGACGTCCGTGACGGTGGCCGCCTCCCGCAGCAGGTCCAGGTCGCGCAGGATCAGCGTGCCCTTGGTCAGGATGGAGAACGGGTTCGCGCGCTCCCGCAGCGCGGAGATGATGCCGGGCATCAGGGCATAGCGGCCCTCGGCCCTCTGGTAGCAGTCGACGTTGGTGCCCATCGCGATGTGCGCGCCCTGCCAGCGCGGCGACGCGAGGTCACGGCGCAGCAGCTCGGGCGCGTTGACCTTCACCACGATCTGGGAGTCGAAGCCCGCCCCCGTGTCCAGGTCGAGATAGCTGTGCGTCTTGCGGGCGAAGCAGTAGACGCAGGCGTGCGAGCAGCCGCGGTACGGGTTCACCGTCCACTCGAAGGGCATGCGCGACGCCCCGGGCACCCGGTTCACGATCGACCTGGCCCGCACCTCGTGGAAGGTGATCCCGCGGAATTCGGGGGTGTCGAACGTCCTGGTGGTCACCGCGTCAGCGGCGAAGAGGGCGGCGGGCCCGCCGGTCCCCCCGGCCTCGGGGACGGGCCGGTCGGCCAGATGGTCCCAGCGCATGTGTGCCTCCTCGGTAGTGCTCCGTTCGAGAATAGAACAAGTGTTCCCATGATCGTGCGGAGTGGCCGGGCCCGGTGCGCCGGCGTTGTCCGACCCCCGATTTGGGTGCCGCGCGCGGGGGTGGTTGGGTGGCGGCATCCCACCGAGGAACCGAGTGCTGGAGGAACAGCCATGGCGCAGGTCGAAGCCACGACGGAGCGGGTCATCGCGGCGAAGGCGGAGGACGTGTTCGACGCGCTGGCCGACTACCGGGACACCCGCCACACGCTGCTGCCGGGGAACTTCAGCGAGTACGAGGTCCGCGAGGGCGGCGACGGCGAGGGCACGGTCGTCCACTGGCGGCTCCAGGCCACCGAGAAGCGGGTGCGCGACTGCCTGCTCGACGTGACCGAGCCGGTCGACGGCCAGCTCGTGGAGAAGGACCGCAACTCCTCCATGGTCACCACCTGGGTCGTCACCCCCGCGGGGGAGGGCCGTTCGAAGGCGTCCGTCACCTCCGTGTGGAACGGGGCCGGCGGCATCGGCGGCTTCTTCGAGCGCAGGTTCGCGCCCAAGGGCCTCGTCGCGATCTACGACCAGATCCTCGCCAGGCTCGCCGAGACGACCGAGGGCAAGCCCTCGGGCGGCGCCTCCGCCTGACGCCCCGGCGCCGGACGGGCACCGCGCAGGTCAGCGCGGTGCGCGCCCGAGTCACCGATACGGGTGGTTTTCCCCCGCGGGGCCCGTGTGCGAACACGGCGCGCGGCCTCCGGGAAAGCCCCTGATGAGCGCACCGGCGCGCGACGGCGACCGCCGCGCGCCCCCTCGTCCGACCCCTCAGGACGCTTTCGTCGGCGTTCCTCCGCGTTCCTCCGCCTCCGCTGCTTTGGCGTGTAATGCCGGGAACGACGGCGCGACGGCGGGCGAGGGGAGCAGTACGTGGGCGGTACGACCACTCTGGTGAAGGAGACGGCGGGCGAGACCCGCCGCGCCGCGGACGGTGCCGCGCCTGCGGCCGGTGCCGCACCGGTCCCGCCGCCGGGACCCGCGGCGGCGCCGGGCACCGCGGCCCCGCTCGACCCGCGCCGCGTCCGGCTCGTCTTCGTCGGCCTGATGCTGGCGCTGCTGCTCGCCGCGCTCGACCAGATGATCGTGGCCACCGCGCTGCCGAAGATCGTCGGCGACCTGCACGGCCTCGACCGGATGTCCTGGGCGATCACCGCCTACCTGCTGACCTCCACGGTCGGCCTGCCCATCTACGGCAAGCTCGGCGACCTCTTCGGGCGCAAGGGCGTCTTCCAGTTCGCCATCCTCGTCTTCGTGCTCGGCTCCGCCCTGTGCGGCTGGTCCCGTTCGATGGACGAGCTCATCGCCTTCCGCGCCGTGCAGGGCGTCGGCGCGGGCGGCCTGATGATCGGCGTGCAGGCGATCATCGGCGACATCGTGCCGCCCCGCGAACGCGGCCGGTACATGGGCCTGATCGGTGCCGCCTTCGGACTCGCCTCGGTCGCGGGACCGCTGCTCGGCGGGTTCTTCACCGACCACGCCACCTGGCGCTGGTGCTTCTACTTCAACGTGCCCTTCGGGCTGATCACCTTCGCCGTCGTCTCGCTCGTCCTGCGGTTGCCGCGGCGCAGGGCGCGCGGCCGGCTCGACGTGCTCGGCGCGCTGCTGCTGACCGCGGCCTCCACCTGCCTCGTGCTGCTGACCAGTTGGGGCGGCACCGAGTACGCCTGGGGCTCCCGCGTCATCCTCGGCCTCGCCGCGGGCGCGGCAGGAACGGCCGTGCTGTTCCTGGTCGTCGAGCACTTCGCCGCCGAACCCATCATCCCGCTGCGGCTGTTCAGGGACGGCGTCTTCAACGTGTCGGGGCTGCTCGGCGCCGTCATCGGCATCGCCCTGTTCGGCGCCGCCAGCTACCTGCCGACCTTCCTCCAGATGGTCGACGGCGTCAGCGCCACCGCCTCCGGGCTGCTCATGCTGCCGATGATGGGCGGCGTCGTCCTCGCCTCCGTCGGCTCGGGCCAGCTCATCAGCCGCACCGGCCGCTACAAGGTCTACCCCGTGCTCGGCGCGGCCGTCTCGGCCCTCGGCATGTGGCTGCTCTCCCGCCTCGATGCCGACACCTCGGACCTCGCGACCGGCGCGGCGCAGGCGGTGCTCGGCATCGGGATCGGCCTGGTGATGCCGGTCCTCGTGCTCGCCGTGCAGAACTCCGTGCGCCCCGCCGACCTCGGCACCGCCACCAGTGCCAACAACTACTTCCGCCAGATCGGCGGCAGCGTCGGCGCCGCCGTCTTCGGCACGCTGTTCGCGGGCCGGCTCGCCGACGCGCTCGCCGACCGCCTCCCCGCGGGCGGCGGGCTGCCGAACCCCGAGTCCATCACCCCCCAGATGGTCCACGCCCTGGCCCCCGCGCTGCGCGACGCCTACGTCGACGCGTACGCGGACGCCATGCCGCGCATCTTCCTCTACCTCGTGCCGGTGCTCGTCCTCGGCCTGTTGATCGCTTTCTTCCTCAAGGAGAGACCGCTGGTGTCCCACAACGCGTCCGCCGCCGAGACGACCGCCGAGATCCCCGCGGCCCGCGCCGCCGCGGCGCCGGGCCACGACACGTACGCCCACGACGGCGCCGTGTACGCCGCGGCGCCGGCCGCCGCCCACACCGCGGGCGTCGCCGTCTGCGGCTCGGTCCAGCACTACGACGGCACCGTCGTGCCGCGCGCCGCGCTCACCCTCATCGACGTGCACGGCCGGCAGATCGGCCGCGGCGCGAGCAACGACGACGGCCGCTACGCGCTCAGCGTCCCCGGCGCCGGCTCGTACGTGATGATCGCGGCGGCCGGCGGCCACCAGCCGCAGGCCGTCACGGTCACCGTGGGGGAGCGGACCGTCGACCTCGACGTGGTGCTCGGCGGCGCCGGCCGTCTCGCGGGCGCCGTGCTCACGGCCGACGGCACCCCCGTGCGGGACGCCGCCGTCACCCTCACCGACGTGCGCGGCGAGGTCGTCGCCTCCACCCGCAGCGGCCGCGAGGGCCTGTACGCCATCGACGAACTCGTCGCGGGCGAGTACACCCTCGCGGCGAGCGCGCCCGCCTTCCGCCCCGCAGCGCTCCCGGTGAGCGTGCAGTCCTCCCGCGAGACCCGGCAGGACGTGGAGCTCGCCGGCGGCGCCGTGCTGCGCGGTACCGTACGGGCGTCCGGGGGACGGCCCGTCGAGGACGCGCGCGTCACCCTCCTCGACGCGGCGGGCAACGTGGTCGACACCCTCACCACGGGCCCCGACGGCACCTTCCGCTTCGTGGACCTGTCCTCGGGCGAGTACACGGTGATCGCCGCCGGCTATCCGCCGGTGGCCACCGTCCTCCAGGTCGCGGGCGGCGGCCGCACGGAGCGCGACCTCCAGCTCGGCCACGAGGACTGAGGGGCCGCCCTCCGGACGGGCCCGCGGAGGGCCGGTGCGCACTGACTGATTTTCAGTCAACACATCGGCCCCCCGCGGGCGTGAGGTCTCTTCGCGAATCCGCCCCGGAGCGCCCCGCCCTGGCCGTACCGTGGAGTCCAGGGCCGCGGATCTCCTGGCGGCACGGAAGGAGCCCTCCCCTCATGGACAGTGGTTTTCCGCCGGGTCTGTCGCGGCAGGTCGCCGCGGCCGGCCGGATTCCGCTCGCCGTCGCCGTCGTGGACCGCGACGGCCTCGTCTCGCACTGGTCGACGGGCGCGCGGAGGCTTTTCGGCCACTCCGACGGCGAGGCGAGGGGCCGCAGGGCCGACGACCTGATGCCCGTCGCCGGCGCGCTCGCCGCGCAGGAGCAGGGCGTCGCCCACGGTCCCAGCGGCGGCCGGGGCACCGCTGCCCCCGCGGCGGGCCTCGCCACCGCGTGCGCCTCCGACGGCGCCAGGACCGACGTCCTGTGGTGGGCCTACCCGCTGGCCGGCGCGTCCGACCGGGTCCTCGCGCAGCGGGCCGGCCATCTCGTCCTCGCTGCCGACACCCGGGGCCTGACCCGCGGCGGCCCCGCCAGGCTCGCCCACGGCGCGCGGGTCATGCCCGGCTTCGCCAGGCCGGGCCGCTTCCGCGGCGCCCACCGGCTCGGCGCCCGGCTGCCCTACATCCTCCCCGCAATGGCCCGCGCCGACGCCGTGCGCCTCGCCGAGCGGGTGCTCGAACTCGGCTACCCGGTGCTGGAATTCAGCCACTGCGAGCAGGTCCCCGTCACCCCCGTCAGATACCTGCCGCACGCGCAGCGCCGCACGCCCTGCGGCTCCCCCGCCGCGACGGGCTGAGCCCCCGCGGGCCGCGCCGCGCTGGGCCGGTGGCGGGACGGACGGGGACATGGCGGACAGTCCGCGGTACGGCGTCTGGCCACGGGACCGTTCATTCGGCAGACTCTCCGCGTTCATCTCGCCGTCGACGGGTCGTCACCCGCGAGGATCGGAGGGCCAACGCAATGGGCTGGAGAGGCAGGACCGCGCGCACCCGGCGCTGGGGGGCACGGCTCGGGGCCGCCGCGCTCACCGTGCTGGCCACCACCGGCGGCACCGCGTACGCGGGACAGACGGGACACGCAGGACAGGCGGGGCACGGCCGCACCGCCACCCCGGTGAAGCACCTGGTCGTCCTCTTCGACGAGAACATCTCCTTCGACCACTACTTCGCCACCTACCCGCACGCCGCCAACACCGACGGCACGCCCTTCACCGCGTCCCGCCACACGCCCAAGAAGATCGACAACCTTCGCACCGCCGGGCTCCTCGACGACAACCCCAACCAGTACGCGCCCCAGCGGCTCGGCCCCGACCAGGCGGTCACCTGCGACCAGCGGCACGACTACGACCGCGAGCAGTACGCCTACAACGGCGGCAAGGCCGACAAGTTCGTGGAGAACACCGACTCCGGCCGGTGCTCGGGCAACCTCTACTACGAGCCCGGCCTCGTCATGGACTACTACGACGGGAACACCGTCACCGCGCTGTGGAACTACGCCCAGCGCTACTCCCTCAGCGACAACTCGTTCGGCTCCGCCTACGGCCCCTCGACCCCCGGCGCGATCGAGCTGATCTCGGGCCAGACCCACGGCGTGGTCTCCACCGACCCGGCCTCCTCGACCGAGCACCCCGAGCGCACCGCGAAGCCCGACCCCGCGGCCGTCGCCTCCCCCGACGAGCACGGCGTGGGCACCCTCGTCAACGACCCCGACCCGGCGTACGACGACTGCTCGGACACCGACCACACCAGCAAGAGCTCGCTCGCCATGTTCACCGGCAAGAACATCGGCGACCGGCTGAACGAGCAGGGCGTCAGCTGGGGCTGGTTCCAGGGCGGCTTCCGGCCCAGCACCCCCTGGGACGGCGACCCGTCCCACTACGCGCGCTGCGGCGGCACCACCCACGCCAACGTCGGCGGGGCCTCGTCCGTGGACTACAGCCCCCACCACGACCCCTTCCAGTACTACGCGTCCACCGCCAACCCGCACCACCTCGCGCCGCGCTCCGTCGCCGAGATCGGCCACGGCGGGCGCGCCAACCACAACTACGACCTCACCGACTTCGACGCCGCCCTCAGGGCCGGCCGCCTTCCCGCCGTCAGCTTCCTCAAGGCGCCCTCCTACCAGGACGGCCACGCGGGCTACTCCGACCCGGTCGACGAACAGCACTTCCTCGTCGACCAGATCAACCGGATCCAGCAGTCGCCGCAGTGGAAGGACACGGCCGTCGTCGTCGCCTACGACGACTCCGACGGCTGGTACGACCACGTCACCGCGCCCGTCACCAACGGGTCGAAGGACAGCACCGCCTCGTCCACCGGCAAGGCCACCGACAGCCCGATGTGCCAGGCGGGCCCGCCCGCGGCCGGCGGCTACGCCGACCGCTGCGGCCCCGGCGCGCGCCAGCCGCTGCTGGTGATCTCGCCGTTCAGCAAGGTCAACCACATCGACCACACCAGGACGGAGCAGGCGTCGATCACCCGCTTCATCGAACGCAACTGGGGCACCCGCGACATCGGCGACCACTCCTTCGACCGGCGCGCCGGCAGCATCGAGGGCATGTTCGACTTCCGGCACCCCAACAACCGGCAGACCCTGCTCGACGCCGACGGCTCCGTGCGCTCCGTCGGCCCGGTGCGCGCCGTCGCACCGGTCGCCACGACCATCGCGGGACTCGGCGCGCAGAACGCGGCGCTGCGCACCGCTTCGGTGGCAGGCGGCAGCTCTGTCCCGTGGATCGCGGGGGGCGCGGGCGCGGCCGCAGTGGCGGCGGCCGCCGCCGTCCTCGCGGTGCGCCGCCGCTCGGCCGCCCGCGGCTGAGCCGCCGGGCCGCGGGGGTGCCCCCGCGGCCCGCTTCTTTCCGGCCGGGGGGTGCGGTAGCGTGACCGACGGTGGCGGGTGCGGGTGCAGGGGTGCCACCGCGGGGTCGTGTAAGCGATGGGGTGCATGGTGGCAACGGGCAGGGTCATCCGGTTCGACGCGGTACGCGGCTACGGTTTCGTGGCCCCCGACGGCGGGGGCGAGGACGTGTTCCTGCACGTCAACGACCTCGTCGTGGACAAATCGCTGATCACTCCAGGGGTGTCGGTCGAGTTCGACGTGGAGAACGGCGACAAGGGCCTCAAGGCCGCCAGGGTCGCGGTGGCCGAGGGCGCGAAAAGCGCGCAGCGCCTGCCCGCGGACGACGGGCTCTGCGACATCCTCACCGCCCGCGAGTTCCTCCAGGAGGTCACGGAGGCGCTGCTCAGCTCGGCGCCCGGGATCACCGGAGAGCAGATCGTGCAGATCAGGCGCCACCTCGGGACGCTCGCCGTCAACCACGGCTGGGTCGAGGGATAGCCCCACCGCCGCCGCACTCCGGCGCCCCGCGCCGTACACACCGGCGGGCGGTCCCGGTGTCCCCGGTCCGGCGTGCCGGGTGTTCTACTGGACGCGTTCATCATGGACGCCGGTGGGACACCACCCCGCCGGCCTGGGAGAACGGGGCGGTTCTTGAAGATCCTCATCAGCGCCGACATGGAGGGCGCGACCGGTGTGACCTGGCCCGCCGACGTCCTCCCCGGCACACCGCAGTGGGAGCGCTGCCGGCCGCTGTTCACCTCGGACGTGAACGCCGCTGTGCTCGGCTTCCACGACGGCGGTGCGGACGAGGTCCTCATCAACGAGGCCCACTGGTCGATGCGGAATCTGCTGCTCGAACAGCTCGACGACCGCGCGCAGATGCTCACCGGGCGGCACAAGTCCCTCTCCATGGTCGAGGGCGTCCAGCACGGCGACATCGACGCGATCGCCTTCGTCGGCTACCACACCGCCGCGGGCACCGAGGGCGTCCTCGCCCACACCTACCTCGCCAACTCCATCACCGGTGTCTGGCTCAACGGTGCCAGGGCCGGCGAGGGCCTGCTCAACGCGCACGTCGTCGCCGAGTACGGCGTCCCCGTCGTGCTCGTCACCGGCGACGACCTGACCTGCGCCGACGCCGAGGGCTACGCGCCGCGCGCCCGCAAGGTCGCCGTCAAGGACCACGTGTCGCGCTACGCGGCGGTGTGCCGCACGCCCGCGCGCACCGCGGCCGACATCCGGGCCGCGGCCAAGGAGGCCACCGCCCTGGCCGGCCGGTACGAGCCCGTCGCCGCCGGGCCGCACACCGTGGAGATCGAGTTCGACGCCATGCACCTCGCGGACGCCTCGACCGTCGTGCCCGGGGTCGCCGCGTGCGGCGAGCGCCGCGTCTCCTACACGTCCCCGACGATGTACGAGGCCATCCGCACCTTCAAGGCCGTCACCACGATCGCCTCGTCCGCAGTGGAGGAACAGTATGGCTGAGCAGGCGACCGCCCGGGCGGACGGCGCGATCGACGACCTCGCGCTCGCCGAGGTGACCGCGTTCACCTCGGAGCTCATCCGCATCGACACCACCAACCGGGGCGGCGGCGACTGCCAGGAGCGGCCCGCGGCCGAGTACGCGGCGGAACGCCTCGCCGCGGCAGGCCTCGACCCCGTCGTCCTTGAGCGCACCAAGGGCCGCGGCAACGTCGTCGCGCGCATCCCCGGCACCGACCCCACCGCCGACGCCCTCCTCGTCCACGGCCACCTCGACGTCGTCCCCGCCGAGCCCGCCGACTGGACCGTCCACCCCTTCTCCGGCGAGGTGCGCGACGGTGTGGTGTGGGGGCGCGGCGCCGTCGACATGAAGTACATGGACGCGATGGTCCTCTCCGTCGTACGGGCCTGGGCCCGCGCGGGCGTCCGGCCGCGCCGCGACATCGTCGTCGCCTTCACCGCAGACGAGGAGGCGAGCGCCGAGGACGGTTCGGGCTTCCTCGCCGACCGGCACGCCGACCTGTTCGAGGGGTGCACCGAGGGCATCAGCGAGTCCGGCGCCTACACCTACCACGCGGGCGGCATGGAGCTGTACCCGATCGCGGCGGGGGAGCGGGGCACCGCCTGGCTGCGGCTGACCGCCAAGGGCCGCGCGGGCCACGGCTCCAAGGTCAACCGGGAGAACGCGGTCAGCCGCCTGGCCGCCGCGGTCGCCCGTATCGGCGACCACCGGTGGCCGCTGCGCATCACCCCGACCGTGCGCGCCGCCATCGAGGAACTCGCCGCGCTCCAGGGCGTCGAGACCGGCTTCGACACCCCCGGCTTCGACATGGACGCCCTGCTCGACCGGCTCGGCGACACCCGCTCGCTGGTCGAGGCGACCGTCCGCAACAGCGCCAACCCGACCATGCTGGACGCCGGTTACAAGGTCAACGTGATCCCGGGGAGCGCCACCGCCCGGGTCGACGGCCGGGTCGTGCCCGGCGGCGACGAGGAGTTCGCCGCCACCATGGACCGGCTCACAGGACCCGACGTGGAGTGGGACTTCGAGCACCGCGAGGTCGCCCTCCAGGCGCCCGTCGGCTCGCCGACCTTCGCGAAGCTGCGCGCCGCCGTCGAGCGGTTCGCGCCCGAGGGCCGCACCGTGCCCTTCTGCATGACCGGCGGCACCGACGCGAAGCAGTTCTCCCGGCTCGGCATCACCGGCTACGGCTACGCGCCCCTCAAGCTGCCCAAGGGCTTCGACTACCAGGCGCTGTTCCACGGCGTGGACGAGCGGGTGCCTGTCTCCGCCCTGCACTTCGGCGTCCGCGTGCTCGACCACTACCTCAAGACCGCGTGAAGGAGCCGACCATGGCCCCCGCCCTGCCGTACGGCACCTGGCACTCGCCGATCGACGCCGGGCTCGCCGCCTCCCACGACGGAAGGCCCGAGTACCTCGGCGCCGTCGGCGACGAGGTCTGGTGGACCGCGCCGAGGCCCGCCGAGGGCGGCAGGCGCGCCCTGGTGCGGCGCCGCGCCGACGGCACCGAGGAGTCGGTGCTGCCCGCGCCGTGGAACGTGCGCAGCCGCGTCATCGAGTACGGCGGCCTGCCCTGGGCCGGGGCGCCCCGCGCCGCGGGCGGCCCGCTCGTGGTCTTCGTCCACTTCGCCGACCAGCGCCTCTACGCCTACGAGCCGGACGGCGGCGGCGCGCCACGGCCGCTCACGCCCGTCTCGCGCACCGGTGGCGGGCTGCGCTTCGCCGACCCGCGCCTCCTGCCGGAGCGCGGCCACGTGTGGTGCGTCATGGAGGAGTTCACCGGCGAGGCGCCCACCGACGTGCGCCGCGTCCTCGTCGCCGTGCCGCTCGACGGCTCGGCCGCCGACGACAGGGCGGCGCTGACGGAGCTCTCGGACGGCCGCCACCGCTTCGTCACAGGCCCGCAGCTCTCGCCCGACGGGCGGCGGGCCGCGTGGATCGCCTGGGACCACCCGCGGATGCCCTGGGACGGCACCGAGGTGGTCCTCGCCGACGTGCCCGAGGACGGCGGCCCCTTCACGGGTGCGGCCGCCGTGCTCGGCGGCCCCGACGAGGCCGTCTCGCAGGTCGCCTGGTCGACGGACGGCTCCCTGCTCTACGCCTCGGACCCCGGCGGCTGGTGGGAGCTGCGGCGGGTCGCGGCCGCCGACCTCGGCGACGCGCGCGCCCGCTCCACCGCGCTGCTGCCGGCACGCGCCGAGGAGTTCGCCGGGCCGCTGTGGCGCATCGGCATGCAGTGGTTCCTGCCGCTGGCCGACGGGCGGATCGCCGCCGTCCACGGCACCGGCACCAACACGCTCGGCATCCTCGACCCGGCGGCAGGCACCCTCACCGACGTCGAGGGGCCCTGGACCGAGTGGGCGTCCACGCTGACCGCGCACGGCACGGCCGTCGTCGGACTCGCCGCGGGCCCGCGCACCTCCTACGAGATCGTGGAGGTCGACACCGCCACCCGCGCGGCCCGCGTCATCGGCTCGGCCCACCGCGACGCCGTCGACCCCGCGTACGTCTCCGCGGGCACTGAGCGCGTCTTCACGGGGCCGGGCGGCCGGGAGATCCACGCCCATGTCCACCCGCCGCACCACCCCGAGTCCACCGGGCCCGACGGCGAACTGCCGCCGTACGTCGTCTGGGTGCACGGCGGGCCCACCAGCCGCGCCCCGCTCGTGCTCGACCTGGAGATCGCCTACTTCACCTCGCGCGGCATCGGCGTCGCCGAGGTGAACTACGGGGGCTCGACCGGCTACGGGCGCGCCTACCGCAACCGGCTGCGCGAGCAGTGGGGCGTCGTCGACGTGGAGGACTGCGCGGCCGTCGCCCTCGCGCTCGCCGCCGAGGGCAGCGCCGACCGTGCGCGGCTCGCCGTGCGCGGCGGCAGCGCGGGCGGCTGGACGACCGCGGCGTCCCTGACCTCGCCCACCGCGCGTGACGTGTGGGCCTGCGGCGCCATCAGCTATCCGATCCTGGACCTCGCGGGCTGGGCCGCCGACGAGACCCACGACTTCGAGTCCCGCTACCTGGAGTCGCTGATCGGCCCGTACGCGGAGGTCCCCGAGCGCTACGCCGAGCGGTCGCCGATCAACCTGGTCGGGAACATCAGGGCGCCGTTCCTGCTGCTCCAGGGGCTCGACGACGTCATCTGCCCGCCCGCGCAGTGCGACAGGTTCCTTGCGGCGGTGGCGGGCCGCGGCGTGCCGCACGCGTACCTCTCCTTCGCGGGCGAGGGCCACGGCTTCCGCAGGAAGGACACCATGGTGCGCTGCCTGGAGTCCGAACTCTCGCTCTACGCCCAGACCTTCGGCTTCGAACGCGCCGACGTCCCGCGGCTGGAGCTCGCGCCGTGACCGGGGGCGCCGCAGAGCTGACCCGGCCGACGCGGCTCGCGCCCGGCGGCGGGCGTAGTCGATGGAGACGTCGTCGCGCCCAGCGGGCCCGTGCCCGAGGAGCGGCTGCTCGCCGGGCTCGACGTGCTGCGCGGCTGGGGCTCGAACCGGTCGCGGTCCCGCACGCGCTGGACCGGCACCCCCGCTTCGGCTACCTCGCGGGCCGGGACGCCGACCGGGCAGCCGACCTGACGGCCGCCTGGTGCGACCCGGACATCGCCGCCGTGTTCTGCGCGCGCGGCGGCTACGGCGCGCAGCGCATGGCCGACCTGCTCGACTGGGACGCGATGCGGGCCGCGGCGCCCAAGGTCTTCGTGGGCCTCAGCGACATCACCGCGCTGCACGAGGCGTTCGCCACCCGCCTCGGCGTCGCCACCCTGCACGGGCCGATGACCGCCGCCGGGGTCTTCCTCGACGACAAGGACAGCCAGGAGCACCTGCGGGCCACCCTGTTCGAGCCCGAGACGGTGCGGACGATCGGACTGCCCACCGCGCGCGCCCTGGTGCCCGGCCGCGCCGCAGGCACCACACTCGGCGGCTGCGTCAGCCTCCTCGCCGCCGAACTCGGCACGCCCCGCGCCCGCCGCTCGGCCGCCGGCGGGCTGCTGATGATCGAGGACACCGGCGAGGAGCCGTACCGCCTCGACCGCATCCTCACCCAACTGCTGCGCTCCGGCTGGCTCGAAGGTGTCACGGGCGTCGGCCTCGGCTCCTGGCAGGACTGCGGCCCCTACGAAGAGGTGCGCGCCGTGCTCCTCGACCGCCTCGGGCCGCTCGGGGTGCCGGTCGTGGAGGAGCTGGGGTTCGGGCACGGGCCCACCTCGCTCACCGTGCCGTTCGGCGCGCCCGCCGTCCTGGACGCGGAGCGTGCCGCGCTGGTGCTCGACGAGCCCGCGCTCGCGTGAGCCCCCCGGCGGCGCACCGCGTGCCGCCGGGCGGGCGCACGGGACGCTGTCCGCGCACGTCACAGGGCGTCTACGATGGCGCGATGCCCGACACAAGCACCACCGTGACCAGCGCGCTCGCCCTGGGGGAGCGGACGTTCCTCAGGCCCTACCGGCACGAGGACGCGGACGAGTTCACCGCGGCGGCCCGCGCCAGCAGGGACCTGCACAGGCCCTGGCTGTTCCCGCCCGAGCAGCCCGCCGCCTACAGTGCCTACGTGGGGCGCCTGCTCGCCGAGGCCGACAAGGTGGGCTTCCTCGTCTGCGCCCGCCACGACGGCCGCATCGCCGGGTTCGTCAACATCAACAACATCGTCCAGGGTGCCCTGCGCGGCGGCGCCCTCGGCTACGGCGCGTTCGCGCACGCGGCCGGGCGCGGGCTGATGGGCGAGGGGCTGCGGCTGGTGATGGGCCAGGCGTTCGGGCCGCTCGGCCTGCACCGCCTGGAGGCCGCGGTGCAGCCCGCCAACGCCGCCTCCCTCGCACTGCTGCGCAGGGCCGGCTTCCGCCTCGAAGGCTTCTCGCCCGACTACCTCTTCATCGACGGCGCCTGGCGCGACCACGAACGGTGGGCGATCACCGCGGAGACGGCGACCGACGCCGGGTGAACCGCTCACCGGCGTGTGGGGTGTCTCACAATGAGACGCAGCCGGGCCAGGCGCGGGCGCACACTCCGCCCATGACGTCGCATCTGCACCGCATCCGCCTGCTCGCGGGCTCCGGCGTGGGCCTCGCCCTCTCGGGCCCCGTGCTGGCCCTGGCCGGGCACGGCGCGGCGGCCCGCAGCATCGCGCTCGCGGGCGCCGGCCTGCTCCTGTGGGAGCGCGCCGCGCTCGCCCTCACCCGCTGGTGGACCGCGCGGCCCGCCCCCGCCGACCGGCAGGCCACGCCGCACGGCCCCGCGTCGCCCTGGCGCGGCTGACCCCGCCGGGCGCGACAGGGGGCCGCCCCGCCCCGGTGGAGTCAGCCCGGGGTGCCAGGGCCGCCGATGCTGATCTGGTAGCCGGTGATCTTGCGGTACATCGTGGCCCGGGAGATGCCGAGGGCCTTGGCCGCCTTCGACTTGTCGCCTCCGTTGTCCAGCAGGGCCTGCACGATCATGTCGCGCTCCGTCTGCTCCCACGCCGTCAGCGGGTGCTGCGCGTGCGAGAGCAGCGAGGGCGGCAGGTCGGTCTCCTCGATCCACGGACCCGAGTGGTGCGCCAGCGCATAGCGCAGACTGCCCTCCAACTGGCGCACGTTGCCGGGCCAGTTCGCCCGCGCCAGGGTCCGCAGCGCCTGCTCGGAGCACTGCACGTCGCTGCCCCCGGCGTGCCGCGCGAGCAGCACGGGCACCAGCGGCGCCACATCGTCGGGGCGCAGCCGCAGCGGCGGCAGCGTCGCCTCCGAGAGGAAGTTGCGCGCAGGGCGCGGGTCGGCGCCCGCGGCCTGGTCGCGCGGCGCGGACAGCGCCACCACCCAGCCCGGCCGGTCGGCCGCGGCCCGCAGCAGCCCGTCGAGCGCGGCGACCGCCGTGTCGGGCAGCGCGTCGAGGTGGCGCAGCACCACCGTGTCCGTGCCGTCCGTGTCCAGCGCGCGCGCCACCCCGCGCAGCCACGCGGCCGTGCCGCGGCCCGCCTGCGCGCAGTCGTGCACGGTCAGCCGCCGGCCCGTCAGCTGCTGCCGGTGCACCGCCCGCACCAGCGCGAGCTTGCCGGTGCCCTGCTCGCCCCGCAGCAGGGTCCAGCGGCCCGCTGCGGCCAGCGTCGTCAGCCGGTGCACCACGGAGCGCCACGCCGGGCTGCGCCCCGCCAGACCCGGCAGCCTGACCTGCGGCGGCGCGGTCGGCGCCGCGGCCTCGGGGGCGCGCGCGGGCAGCACCTGGATCTCCACCACGTACCCCGCGTTGCCCCCGGTCCCCGGCGCCTCAACCGGGCGCGCACGCGCCAGCACGCTGCGCCCGTCCTGGAGCTGGAGGTCCGCCGCGCCGCCCCTGGCGAGGCCGGCGGCGCGCTCCCGCAGCAGCCGGTGGTCCGCGGGGCCGAGCAGCTCGGAGGCCGCGGCGTCCGCCATGAAGCAGTCGTCCGCGACCGCGACGAGCAGCCGCCCCGGCCCCCGCCGCCCCGTCACGAACGCGTCGAGCAGCGCACGCTCCCGCAGCGTCGCCAGGTCGAGGAGCCTGCCCTCGATGTCCGCCGCCGCCTCCTCCACGAGCGCCACCATCAGCGGCGACGCCGTCGCCCGCCAGCTCGTCAGGTCGACGAGCCCGATGATGCGCCCGCTCGTCGGATTGCGGATCGGGGCCGCCGCGCACGACACCCGCTGCAACCGCTCGGAGAAGTGCTCGGGGCCGAACACGCAGGCCGTCCTGCCGTCCTCGATCGCGGTGCCGATGCCGTTCGTGCCGACGAACTCCTCCGCGTAACTGAACCCCGGCGCCAGCGAGATCGCGTCCAGGTGACCCGACAGGTCCCGGTTGCCGACCCGCCGCTCCCTGATCCGCGACTTCGCGTCCGTGAGGATCAGCGACATCGGGCTGTCCGCCAGCGTCGCGGCGAGCCGGTCGAGCACCGGCCCGGCCGCCGCGCTCAGCTTGCTGTGCGGGTCGAGGCCAGGATCGTACGGCGTCTCGATACGGTCCGTGTCCACGCCCCACAGCCGCGAGCGCTGCCAGGAGTTGAGAATCGGCGGGCGTACCACCCGCGCAGGCACGGGCTCGCCCCCGAGGAACAGCTCACGCGCCGAGCGCCGGCCGGGTTCGTCCCCGGCTCCGCGCCCACCGTCCGCGACCACGCCGTCACGGCCCATCCGCACACCACCTCACCCGTCGAGCCGCGATGCCTCCCGCTCGACCGGGCCGGCCCGCCCGATCACTCACCGCGACCGCGTTATGACCCGAACGGTAAGGAAAGCAGGGCCCACGCGCCAGAGTCTGGGCGCAGCCAGTGTCTCAACATGAGACGCGCGACCGGCGCGCGGCGGCCCACAGTGGTCCGCGACCCGGTCGCCGGAGGCTGCCGCTGATCGTCGCGGGCAGTGCGCCGCCGCGCCGCTCAGCGGCCCGAGCGCCGGGGACATCGAGCTACTCGGAGGAGAGCACGTGAGCCGACAGAGCCTGAGCAAGGCGCACAAGAAGATCACCGAGCTGTCCTGGGAACCGACCTTCGCCACCCCGGCGGACCGGTTCGCCACCGACTACCGCTTCGACAAGGCGCCCAAGAAGGACCCGCTCAAGCAGGTGCTGCGCTCCTACTTCCCGATGGAGGAGGAGAAGGACAACCGCGTCTACGGCGCCATGGACGGCGCCATCCGCGGCAACATGTTCCGCCAGGTGCAGCAGCGCTGGATGGAATGGCAGAAGCTGTTCCTCTCGATCATCCCCTTCCCGGAGATCTCCGCGGCCCGCGCCATGCCGATGGCGATCGGCGCGGTGCCCAACCCGCAGCTGCACAACGGCCTCGCGGTCCAGATGATCGACGAGGTGCGGCACTCGACGATCCAGATGAACCTCAAGCGCCTGTACATGAACCACTACATCGACCCGGCCGGGTTCGACATCTCGGAGAAGGCGTTCGCGAACTGCTACGCGGGCACCATCGGCCGGCAGTTCGGCGAGGGGTTCATCACCGGCGACGCGATCACCGCAGCCAACGTCTACCTGACGCTGGTGGCCGAGACCGCGTTCACCAACACCCTCTTCGTCGCCATGCCCGCCGAGGCGGCGGCCAACGGCGACTACCTGCTGCCCACCGTGTTCCACTCGGTTCAGTCGGACGAGTCGCGGCACATCTCCAACGGCTACTCGATCCTGCTGATGGCCCTCGCCGACGAGGGCAACAGGCAGCTGCTCGAGCGCGACCTGCGCTACGCCTGGTGGAACAACCACTGCGTGGTGGACGCCGCCATCGGCACGTTCATCGAGTACGGGTCCAAGGACCGCCGCAAGGACCGTGACAGCTACGCGGAGATGTGGCGCCGCTGGATCTACGACGACTACTACCGCTCGTACCTCATCCCGCTGGAGAAGTACGGGCTGAAGATCCCGCACGACCTCGTCGAGGCCGCCTGGGACCGCATCTGGAACAAGGGCTACGTCCACAAGGTCGCCCAGTTCTTCGCCACCGGCTGGCCCGTCAACTTCTGGCGGATCGACGGCATGACGGACGACGACTTCGAGTGGTTCGAGTCCAAGTACCCGGGCTGGTACAACGAGTACGGCCGCTGGTGGGAGGCGTACAACCGGCTGCGCCACCCGAAGGGCAACAAGCCCATCGCGTTCGAGGAGGTCGGGTATCAGTACCCGCACCGCTGCTGGACCTGCATGGTGCCGTGCCTCATCCGCGAGGACATGGTGGTCGACAAGGTCGACGGCCAGTGGCGCACCTACTGCTCGGAGACGTGCGCCTGGACCGACACCACGGCGTTCCGCCCCGAGTACGAGGGCCGCGCGACCCCGTCCATGGGCCGCCTGACCGGCAAGCGCGAGTGGGAGACCGTCTACCACGGCCAGGACCTCGCCGACATCGTCAAGGACCTCGGGTACGTGCGCGACGACGGCAAGACCCTCGTCCCGCAGCCGCACCTGGACCTCGACGACCCGAAGAAGCTGTGGACCCTGGACGACGTCCGCGGCAACACCTTCATCAGCCCGAACGTGTCGCTGAACGAGATGAGCGACGAGGAGCGCGAGGCCCACGTGGCCGACTACCGCTCCCGCTCGAACGTCACTCCGGCCTCGGCCTGACCCGCCCCCTCGGGGCTCCCCGCCGCGCACCCGGCGGGGAGCCCCCCTCCTCCCGCGAAAGGCAGGCTTTCCGTGGGTGACAAGCACCGCGTCCGGTTCGAGCCGGTCGGGATCGAGATCGAGGCCGACGAAGAGGAGACCGTGCTCGACGCGGCGTTCCGCCAGGGCGTCATGCTGATGCACGGCTGCAAGGAAGGCCAGTGCTCGTCCTGCAAGTCCTTCCTCCTCGACGGCGACCAGCAGATGGAGCGGTACTCGACCTTCGCACTCGCCGACTACGAGAGCGAGGAGGGGTACGTCCTGCTCTGCCGGACGCACGCCTATGGCGATCTCGACGTCGAACTCATCAACTACGACGAGGAGATGCTCCTCTCCGGCATCCCCCCGAGGGACGCCGGCGCCCGGGTCGCCGCCGTCGAGGCGATGACCCACGACATCGTCCGCCTCGAACTCGAACTCTCAGGCGACGACGAACTCCCGTACCGGCCCGGCCAGTACATCGACATCCAGGTTCCCGGCACCGAGCACTGGCGGTCCTTCTCCATGGCCGGGCTCCCGCAGGAGGGACCCGGCGGCCGCCTGGAGTTCCTGATCAAGCGCTACCCGGGCGGACTCTTCTCCGGGCTGCTCGACGGCGGCATCGCCGCGGGGGACCGGCTCACCGTCAAGGGGCCCTACGGCTCCTGTGTCATGCGCGACGCCCCCGACCGGGGCATCGTGCTGCTCGCGGGCGGCGCCGGCATGGCGCCGATCCTCGCCCAGCTGCGGGCCCTGGCCGCCGCGGGCTCAGCCCGCCCGGTCCGCTTCTACTACGGCGCCCGCACCGCGGACGACCTCTTCGCCCTCGACGAGATCGCCGGACTCGGCAGCAGGCTCGCGGACTTCGCCTTCATCCCCGCGCTGTCCGAGGAACCGGCGGCGGGGGCGTACGAACACGGGCTGATCACCGACGTGGTGGAAGGCCGGGAGGGCGACCTGGCCGGCTTCGACGCCTACCTGTGCGGGCCGCCCGGGATGTGCGACGCGGCGACCGCCGTACTCACCGCGAAGGGCATGCCGGAGGAGCGGATCTTCCAGGACAGGTTCACCACGTCCACCGACACCTGAGGAGCACAGTCGCATGGCAGAGACAGCAACGCGCAGTTTTCCCAAACCGCAGTTCACGGACGCCGAGGCCGGGGCGCTCGTCTTCCCGAGCTCCGGCAGCCGCGCCTTCAACTACTACAAGCCGCAGAAGATGCGGGCCACCATGTACGAGGACGTCACCTTCGACGTCCAGCCCGACCCCGAGCGCCACCTCCTGCAGGGCTGGATCTACGGCTTCGCCGACGGCTCCAAGGGCTACCCCCAGGAGTGGACGCGGCTGCGCTCCGCCGACTGGCACGCCTTCCGCGACCCCAACGAGGAGTGGGAGCAGACGATCTACCGCAACAACGCCAACGTGGTGCGGCAGATCCAGCAGAACCTCGAAGGCGCCCGCAAGGCGGAGGCCTACGCGCAGTGGACCCCGGCGTGGAGCCGCTTCGTGGAGCGCAACGTCGGCGCCTGGATGCACGCGGAACAGGGCCTCGGCATGCACGTGTTCGTCGCGGTCCAGCGCTCGGGCCCGACCAACATGATCAACAACGCGATGGCCGTGAACGCGGCGCACAAGCTGCGCTTCGCCCAGGACCTCGCGCTGTACAACCTGGACATCGAGGAGCAGCTCGCGCACTTCGACGGCTCGGCGCACCGCGAGGTGTGGCAGTCCGAACCCGCCTGGCAGGGCGTACGGGAGAACGTCGAGCGCATCACCGCGGTGGAGGACTGGGCCGAGGCGCTGTTCGCGGCCAACCTGGTCTTCGAGCCGCTCGTCGGCGAGCTGTTCCGCAGCCACCTGGTGATGCAGATCGCCGCCCGCAACGGCGACTTCACCACGCCCACCGTCATGGGCGCGGGCGAGAACGACTACGACCGGGACCTGCGCTACACCCGGGCGCTGTTCTCGATGCTCGTCGAGGACGGGACGCACGGCGCCGCCAACCGGGCCGTGCTCCAGGAGTGGCTGGAGCGCTGGGTGCCGGTCAGCCTGGAGGCCGCCCGCAGGCTCCAGCCGCTGTGGTCGCAGCCCGAGGAGAAGGTCCTGCGCTTCGAGGACAGCCTCGACCGCGCCAAGGAGCGCGAGGTCGCGCTCCTGGCCGGGCTCGGCCTCGGCGCCGACGCCCACATCTCGGCCGGCAGTGAAGGGAGTGCCAAGTGACCGCCCAGGGTAAGCAGTTCGCCGTCGATCGCAGCTCGTCCAACCGCTGCGGAGTGACGCTGATGAACAACCAGAACGGGCATGTCGTCGCGGACGTCATGCGCGGCAAGAAGGGCGTGGTCGTCACCGACTACCCGTCCATGATCCGGGTCGACGGCGACCGCGTCATCGACTTCGACTTCGAGGAGATCTCCGAGGCGCTCGGCACCGAGTTCTCCGTCGAGGACTTCGAGGAGATCATGTCCACCCACTACGGGCGCATGGTCCACCTGGACGACCGCACGATCCTCTTCGCGAACCCCGAGGACGCGGCCGAGTACATCGACTTCGACCTCACCCCCGTCGAGTCCTGACCCCACCCCCGGGGGCCCGGCTCCGCACGGCCGGGCCCCCACCCCGTGACAGAGCAACAGCGAAGAAGGAGCCCGCATGTACCACAAGGACGGAGTCGACTACTTCGTGGTCGACGGCCACATCCACTTCTGGGACGCGAGCGAGGAGAACACCGCCAACAAGTACGGGGAGGGGTTCATCCGCTGCTTCTACGACTACCAGCGCAACCTGAGCCCGAAGGAGTGGGTGTGGCCGCTGGAGAAGTTCCGCAAGTACAGCGAGCAGGACATCCTGCACGACCTCTTCGAGACCGGCTACGTCGACCGTGCCATCTTCCAGCCCACGTATCTCACCGAGTTCTACACCAAGGGCTTCAACACCACCGAGTCCAACGGCGCGCTGGCGCGCAAGCACCCCGACAAGTTCATCGTCAACGGCGCCTTCGACCCGCGCGAGGGCGAGGCCGGCCTCGACCGCCTCGAACAGCTGGCGGAGGAGTGGAACCTGCGCGGCCGCGGCGTGAAGCTGTACACCGCCGAGTGGCGCGGCGACTCCAAGGGCTACAAGCTCAGCGACCCGATGGCGCTCACCTATCTCGCCAAGTGCGAGGAGCTCGGCATCCGCAACGTCCACATCCACAAGGGCCCCACGATCTGGCCGCTGAACCGGGACGCCTTCGACGTCGCCGACGTGGACGCCGCGGCCACCGCGTTCCCCGGACTCAACTTCGTGGTCGAGCACTCGGGCCTGCCCCGCCTTGAGGACTTCTGCTGGATCGCCACCCAGGAGCCCAATGTGTACGCGGGCCTCTCCGTCGTCCTGCCGTTCATCCACACCAGGCCCCGCTACTTCGCCAAGGTCATCGGCGAGCTGCTGTTCTGGCTGGACGAGGACCGCATCACCTTCGGCAGCGACTACGCGATCTGGAGCCCGAAGTGGCTCATCGAGTCCCTGGTGGACTTCCAGATCCCCGAGGACATGCAGGGCGAGTACGGGCAGCTCACCACCGACTTCAAGCGCAAGGTCCTCGGCCTGACCATGGCCCGCCTCTACGACATCAAGGTGCCGGAGGCGGCGCAGATCAAGGACGCGGGGACGGTGGCCGCATGAGCGCGGTCGCCACCGGCACGCCTCCGGCGGCCGAGGAGGCCGCGGTCCGCTCCCGGCAGGCCACCGAGGCGCTCGCCGCCGTGCTCGACCCCGAGCTCGACCGGCCCATCACCGACCTGGGGTTCGTGCACGGCGTCACCGTCGACGGCGGCCGGGTGTCGGCGAGGCTGCGCCTGCCCACCTACTTCTGCGCGCCCAACTTCGCCTGGCTGATGGTGGACGACGCCCGCAGGGCGCTCGCCGGGCTGGCGTGGGCGGACAGCGTCGAGGTGGTGCTGGAGGACCACTTCGCGTCCGACGAGATCAACGCGGGCGTGGCCTGCGGGACCGGCTTCGACGAGGCGTTCCCCGCGCTCGCCGACGCCGAGCGGCTCGACGGGCTGCGGGAGGTCTTCCTGCGCAAGGGCATGATCGCGAGCCAGGGCCGGATCGGCCGCCGGCTGCTCGCCCACGGCTGGACACCCCAGCAGCTCGCCGACGCCAAGCTGGGCGACCTGCCCGAGCGGGTGGGACTGCCGCTGCTGCGCCGCCGCAGGGCGCTCGGCCTGCCGTCCTCCACCGGCGCACCCGCCTTCGTGGACGACAGCGGCCGCGCGGTCCCGGCCTCCGGCATCGAGCGCCACCTCACCCTCGCGCGGACCACGGAGGTCGGCATCGACGCCAACTCCGAGATGTGCAAGGGCCTGCTGGCCGTCCGCTACGGCGAGGACGCCGTCCTGTCGGGGGAGGGCGCCGCGTGAAGGCCGTACGCACCCACGCCTACGACACCACTCCGGTGCTCGAAGAGGTCCCCGACGCCCAGGTGCAGGGCCCGCTCGACGTGGTCGTGCGGATCGGCGGCGCCGGACTGTGCCGCACCGACCTGCACATCATCGAGGGCCAGTGGGAGCCGAAGACCCATGTGGCGCTGCCGTACACGCAGGGCCACGAGAACGCCGGCTGGGTCGAGGCAGTCGGCAGCGCGGTCAGCCATGTCGCCGTCGGCGACCCGGTGATCCTGCACCCGCTCGTCACCTGCGGGCTGTGCGGGCCGTGCCGCCGCGGCGACGACGTGCACTGCCAGGCCTCCGCGTTCCCCGGCATCGACGCGGACGGCGGCTTCGCCGAGCTGATCCGCACCAACGCGCGGGCCGTCGTCAAGCTGGACGCCTCGCTCGCCCCCGCCGACGTCGCGGCGCTCGCGGACGCCGGGCTCACCGCGTACCACGCGGCGAAGAAGGCGGCCCGCAGGCTCGCCCCCGGCGACAAGGCCGTGGTCATCGGCGCGGGCGGCCTCGGGCACATCGGCATCCAGGCGCTGCGCGCGCTCACCCCGGCCGAGCTGATCGTGGTCGACCGCTCACCGGAGGCCCTGAAGCTCGCGGGCACCCTGGGCGCGCACCACACCGTCGTCGGCGACGGCAGCCAGGTGGAGCACGTGCTCGACCTGACCGGCGGCCAGGGCGCCGAGGCGGTGCTCGACTTCGTCGGCGAGGGCGGCGCCGTCGAGGACGGGGTGGCGATGCTGCGCAGGGCCGGCGACTACCACGTCATCGGCTACGGCGGGAAGCTCGACGTGCCGACCATCGACATCATCTCCTCGGAGCTGAACTTCGTCGGCAACCTCGTCGGCTCCTACACCGACCTGGTGGAGCTGATGGAGCTGGCGGCGCGCGGCCTTGTCACCCTGCACACCTCCCGCTACCCGCTCGACGCCTTCAGTCAGGCACTGGAGGACCTGGACGCCGGCCGGGTGCGCGGCAGGGCGATCCTCGTGCCCTGACCCGCGCCCGCCCCAGAACAGGTGGCGGCGGCCGTCCGTGGACCCCCGGCCCTCCCGGGCCGGAACCAGGGTCGGCGCATCACGGATCCGCACGGCCGCCGTCACCGCCGTCCCCCCCTCGACCCGCCGCCGGCCCTCCCGGCCCCCCGACCCACCCCGAACGTGAAAGGACGCCAGCCATGGCGAAGGATCTGCGCTTCAACTCCGAAGCGCGCGCACTGCTGCTCAGCGGAGTGAACGCCCTGGCGGACGCGGTGCGCGTCACCCTCGGCCCGAAGGGGCGCAACGCCGTCCTGGAGAAGCTGACGGGTCCGCCCACCATCACCAACGACGGCGTGACGATCGCCCGCGAGATCCAGCTGAAGGACCCGTTCGCCAACCTCGGCGCCCAGCTGGCGAAGGAGGTCGCCACCCGCACCAACGGCGAGGTCGGCGACGGCACCACGACCGCGACCGTGCTGGCCCAGGCCATCGTGCGGGAGGGGCTCGCGGCCGTCGCCGACGGCGCCAACCCGATCCTCGTCAAGAACGGCATCGAGGCCGCGGTGGCCCGCGCGGTCGAGGGCCTCCAGGAGCAGTCGAGGCCGGTCACGTCGGACGACGAACTCCTGCGCGTGGCGGCCCTGTCCGCCAACAACGACCCCGCGATCGGCGAGGCGATCGCGCAGGCCGTGGCGCGGGTGGGCCGCACCGGGGTGGTCACCGTCGAGGAGTCCTCCGCGTTCGGGCTGTCCGTCGAGTACGTCGAGGGCCTGGAGTTCGACAGCGGCTGGATCTCCCCGTACATGGTGACGGACTCGGCGCGGCAGGAGAGCGTGCTGGAGAGCCCGTACATCCTGCTGTGCGACTCCAAGATCACCGCGGTGCAGGAGCTGATGCCGGTACTCGAACAGGTCATGCGCACCGGCTCGCCGCTCGTGGTGATCGCGGAGAACGTCGACGGGCCCGCGCTCGGCATGCTCGTCACCAACGCGGCCCACGGCACCTTCCGCTCGCTCGCCGTGCAGGCGCCGGGCTTCGGCTTCCGCAGGATCGCGGAGCTCGAGGACCTCGCCGCCCTCACCGGCGGCCGGGTCATCACCGGCACCGCGGGCCGCTCGCTCGACGGGGTCGCCCTCGCCGACCTGGGGCGCGCGGAGAAGGTCGTCGCGACCGAGCGGTCCACCACGGTGCTCGGCGGCGGGGGCAACGAGCAGCAGGTGGTGGAGCGCATCGAGAACCTCAAGACCGAGCTGGAGCGCGCGGTCAACGAGCACGACAGGGACAAGCTGAGCGAGCGCATCGCGAAGCTCTCCGGCGGCGTGGCCGTCATCCGCGTCGGCGCTGCCAGCGGCGTGGAGCTCAAGGAGAAGCAGATGCGCCTTGAGGACTCGCTCGCCGCGACCCGCGCGGCGGCCGAGGAGGGGATCGTCGCGGGCGGCGGCGCCGCGCTGCTGCACACGCGTGCGGCCGTCGCCGCCCTCGACGGGCTCACGGGCGACGCCGCCGTCGGACGGGACATCGTCGCCAAGTCCCTCGCCGAGCCCCTGCGCTGGATCGCCATCAACGCGGGCCTCGACGGCGACGACGCGGAGGAGAAGGTCTCCCACCTGCCCCAGGGCTGCGGGCTCGACGCGCTGCGCGGCGACTACGCGGACCTGTTCGTGCGCGGTGTCATCGACCCGCTGAAGGTGACCCGCTGCGCGCTGCTGAGCGCCGCGTCCATCGCCGCCCTGCTGCTCACCACCGAGACGCTGATCGTCGAGGAGGTCGTGCTCAACCCGGGCGCCATCCCCTCGTCGGAGATCGGCGACCTCGCCGAGGGCCTGGTGCGGCCCTCCAACATCCCCTGATCCGCGGACCCACGGGTACGGGCGGCGCCCCGGGCACCGGCGGCGCCGCCCGTACCCGCCGTGCGGACGTCCGGCCCTCCCGGCACTCGCTGTCGGCCGAACCAGCAGGCGGTGCAACGGACCATGGACGGTAAGACCACGGGTGACGCGTCCCGCGTGCCCGAGCAGGAGCACGCCGGGGGCGCGGGGCCGCTCCCGGCCGCGGCGCGGGCGGGCGGGCAGGGCGGGGGACGGGTGCCGGGCGAGCGCAGGCCCAGGCTGCGGGCCGGGATCTCCTACACTCTGCTCGGCCCCGCGTTCGTCGCGGCGATCGCCTATGTCGACCCCGGCAACTTCGCGACCAACGTGCAGGCGGGCGCGGTCTTCGGGCCGCTGCTGCTGTGGGTGGTCGTCTCGGCGAACCTCGTCGCGATGCTGCTCCAGTACCTCTCGGCCAAGCTCGGCCTCGCCACCGGCGCGAGCCTCGCCGAGCTGTGCAGGACCCGCTACCGCCGCCCGGTGGTGCGCGGCCTGTGGGTGCAGGCCGAACTGGTCGTCGTGATGACGGACCTCGCCGAAGTGGTCGGCGGGGCCGTCGCGTTGAACATTCTCTTCGGCCTGCCGCTGCCCGCGGGGGGAGTGGTGATCGGGCTCGCCTCGCTGGTGCTGATGCCGATGAGCGGGGGCGGGAAGCGCCGGTTCGAGGTGGCGATGGCGCTGTGCCTCGCGCTGCTGCTGGGGGCGTTCCTCGGCCAGGTGCTCGGCACCGGCGGCTCCTGGGGCCCGGCGGCGGGCGGCCTCGTCCCGCGCATCGGCGGCGGGGAGAGCCTGCTGCTCGCAGGCGGCATCGTGGGCGCGACCGTGATGCCCCATGTCATCTATCTGCACTCGGCCCTGACCAGCGACCGGTTCAGCCTGGAGCTGGAGAACGGCCGCCACGACGTGCCGGTGCGGCGCAGGCTGCTGCGGCACGTACGGGCCGACGTGCTGGTCGCGATGGGGCTGGCGGGCGCCGTCAACGCGGCCCTGCTGATCTCGGCGTCCTCCCTCTTCCACGCGCACGCCCCCGGCGCCGGCGGCTCCCTCGCGGCCGCGCACCACGCGTACGCCGCCCTGGCCGGCCAGGGCGCCGCCTGGGCGTTCGCCCTGGCGCTGCTGGTGTCGGGCCTCGCGGGGACCAGCGTCGGCATGTACGCGGGCCAGGTGGTGATGGGGGGCTTCCTGCGCCGCCGCATCCCGGTGCTGCTGCGCAGGGTGCTGACCGTCGCGCCCGCGCTCGCCGTGCTCAGCAGCGGCATGAGCCCCACGCGGGCGCTGGTGGTGAGCCAGATCGTGCTCTCCTTCGGCATCCCCTTCGCGCTGGTGCCGCTGGTCGCCCTGACCCGGGACCGCGCGGTCATGGGCCCCTGGGTGAACCGCCGCGCGACGACGGCCGCGGCGGTCGCGGTCAGCGTGGTGGTCGTCGCGCTCAACGCGAGCCTGCTGGTGAGCCTGGTGTGAGCGGCGCCCCGCGGAAATCGCCTCGCGCCGCAGCGGGCGCGCGGCGGAGACTGGCGCCATGGCAGGCATGGGGGAGTTGAGGGACGCGGTGACCGCGTGGGCTGCGGGCGGCCCCGAGGGGCCCGCGCGTGAGCTGGCCGCGCGGCTCGCCGTCCGCACGGCCGTCCTGCTGGAGGGGCCGAGCGACGTCGCCGCCGTCCACGCGCTGGCCGGGAGCAGGGGCCGGGACCTGGCGGCCGAGGGCGTCTGCGTGCTGCCCATCGGCGGCGCGATGAGCGTCGGGCGCTACGCCGCGCTCCTCGGCCCCGCCGGCCTCGGCCTCCGCCTCACCGGACTGTGCGACGAGGCGGAGCGCCCGTACTACGCGCGCGGGTTCGAGCGGGCCGGGGCGGCCCGGGACGGCTTCTTCGTCTGCGCGGCCGACCTGGAGGACGAGCTCATCCGGGTGCTCGGCACGGCCCGGGTGGCGGAGATCGTCGAGGAGGAGGGCGACCTGCGGTCCCTGCGGACCTTCCTGCGCCAGCCCGCGCAGCGGGCGCGCGCGCCGCAGCAGCAGTTCAGGCGCTTCCTCGGCACGACCAGCGGCCGCAAGATCCACTACGGCGGTGTCCTCGTGCGGGCGCTCGGGGACGGCCGGGCCCCGGCGCCGCTCGACGGGCTGCTTGCCGCGCTCTGAGCCCTGTCCGCCGCGGAGCCGGCCGCCGCCGCGCCACCCGAGGGCCTCGACGGAGGGCGCGCCCGACCAGAGGAGCGGCGTCCGGAGTATTGACAATCTATTCATCGGGCGGAACTCTGCATGATCATATGCACAGCCGTCCGAGGAACGGAGAAGCGCGTGGCCGACTCCCTGGTCGAGCGGCGGTCCATCGACGTCGTGCCGGACGACGAGCGGCACGGCACCGCGTTCTCGCAGTTCACCCTCTGGCTGGGCGCCAACCTCCAGATCACCACCGTGGTCACCGGCGGCCTCGCCGTCGTCTTCGGCGGCGACGTGGTGTGGTCGCTCGTCGGGCTCCTCGCTGGGAACCTCGTCGGCGGCGCCGTGATGGCGCTCCACTCCGCGCAGGGACCCCGCCTCGGCCTGCCGCAGATGATCTCCTCACGCGCCCAGTTCGGCGTGAAGGGCGCGGTGGTGCCGCTGGTGCTCGTGGTCGTGATGTACATCGGCTTCTTCGCGAGCGGCACCGTCCTCGCGGGCCAGGCGGTCGGCAGGCTCACCCGCCTCGGACCGGTGGCCGGGATCGTCGTCTTCGCGCTCGTGACCGCCGCCATGGCGATCGTCGGCTACCGGATCATCCACGCACTCGGCCGGGTCGCCAGCATCGTCTGCGCGATCGCCTTCGTCTACCTCGGCATCCGGCTGCTCGACCACATCCACCTCGGCGAGGTCCTGCACGACCGCGCCTTCCACCTCCCGATGTTCTTGCTGGCGACGGCGCTCTCCGCGTCCTGGCAGCTGGCGTTCGGGCCGTACGTCGCCGACTACTCGCGCTATCTGCCCCGTACGACCAGCGCGCGGGCGACCTTCTGGTGGACGCTCGGCGGCACCGCGCTCGGCTCCCAGTGGTCGATGACGTTCGGCGTGCTGGTCGCCGCCACCGCGGGCGGCGCCTTCGTGGACGACCAGGTCGGCTACGTGGTCGGCCTCGGCGGTACGGGGGCGGTCGCCGCGTTCCTCTACTTCGCCATCGCGCTCGGCAAGCTGACCATCAACGTGCTCAACACGTACGGCGGCTTCATGTCGATCGTGACCAGCGTCAGCGGCTTCCGCGGGCAGCGGCGGCTCACGCAGCGCGGCCGGGGCGCGTACATCGTCTGCATCATGGTCGCAGGCACGGTCGTCGCGCTGCTCGGCCGGAACTCGTTCCTCGACTCGTTCGCCGACTTCCTGCTGTTCCTGCTGACGTTCTTCACGCCCTGGTCGGCGATCAACCTCGTGGACTACTACCTGATCTCGCGCGAGCGCTACGACATCCCCGCGCTCACCGATCCGCAGGGGCGCTACGGCGGCTGGCGCGGGACCGCGCTCGTCGCCTACGGGGTCGGCCTCGCCGCCCAGTTCCCCTTCCTGTCCACCAGCTTCTACACCGGTCCCGCGGTGGGGCCGCTGGGCGGCGCCGACATCTCGTGGATCGTCGGACTCGCCGTGCCCGCGGTGCTGTACGGGCTGCTGGCGCGGCACGAGCGCGGGGCTACGGCTGCTGCGGAGCCCGGTCCACGTACTCGAACACCGCGCCGTCAGGGTGCAGGGCGATGAGATTGCGGCCGCCCGGCGTCTCGACCGGGCCGACGAGCACCTGGCCTCCGCCCTCGGTGAGGGTGACCGCCGTGTCCGCGACGTCCTTCACCGCGATGGTCGCCGTCACCTTGCGCAGCACGTCGATCTCCGCTGCGGGACCGCTCATCAGCAGGAAGCAGCCCACCGCGGCGACGGACACGCCGCCGCGTTCGGAGCGGAGCGCCGGAGTGCCGGTGAGGCGTTCGTAGAACACCACGGCCCTGTCCAGGTCGTCGACGTAGATGCGCAGCGTGGTCCCGAGGATCTCCATGCTGATCAGATTAGTTGGAGAACCCCGCCCGGGGGGCGGGGTGTTCGGTATCCAGGCACCCGGCCGTCCGCGGCGGCGGGACGCGCGGCAGCCGGGGGGGCCGGGTGCGTCAGGCGCGGCAGCGCAGCTCCACGTTCGGGCAGACGAAGCAGGCGTCCGCTGACGCGCCCCAGGCGCGCCACGCCTCGGCGATGGCCTCCAGCTGCTCGCGGGTGCCCTCGCCCGACGCCGTCGCGCGCTCCGCGTAGGCGGACGCCACCGTGCGGTCCGCCCACAGGCCGCTCCACCACGCACGCTCCTCGGGCGTCGCGTAGAACCAGGTCGAAGCGGACGGCGTGACGTCGGCGAAGCCCGCCTCCCGGGCCCAGGACAGCAGCCTGCGCCCGGCGTCGGGCTCGCCGCCGTTGGCGCGCGCCACCCTGCGGTACAGGTCGCGCCAGTCGTCGAGCTCCGGCGGCTGCGGATACCAGCTGAACGCGCCGTAGTCCGCGTCCCGCACGGCGACGGTGCCGCCCGGCCTGCACACGCGGCGCATCTCGCGCAGCGCCCCCACCGGGTCCCCGACGTGCTGGAGCACCTGGTGGGCGTGGACGACGTCGAACGAGTCGTCGGGGAAGTCCAGGCCGTGGACGTCGGCGACCGCGAAGCGGACGTTGTCCGCCCCCGCCTCCTCGGCCGCTGCCCGCGCCTCCTCCAGCACGCCCGGGGCGGCGTCCACGGCCGTCACCGTGCCGGGGGCCACCAGGGCGGCCAGGTCGGCGGTGATGGTGCCGGGCCCGCACCCCACGTCGAGCAGTTCCTGCCCGGGCCGCAGCTCCGGCACGAGGTACGCGGCCGAGTTGGCGGCGGTGCGCCAGCGGTGCGACCTGAGCACCGACTCGTGGTGCCCGTGGGTGTAGACGGCGGTCTCCTTGGCCATGGGGCGACTTCCCTTCTCGCGGGTCGCGTGACGGGGTCACCGTAAGCCCGGTTCTGCATGGTGAGACAGTGTGTTCCGGATAGTGGACGGCGGGAAGGGTGGGGCGAGCGGGCGGGGAGACCGGGGCGCGGCTCAGAAGGCGGACGCGGAGAGCACCTGCGGCCGGTACACGGTCAACGCCTCCACCGCCTTGTCCAGCACCAGCTCGGGCGGGGCCGCGGTGACCTCGCCGTCGTACGCGAGCTGCGTGCCCGGCGCGAGACCCCCTATCCGCACCCGGCGCATCCGCTCGGCCGCGTGCACCGGGGACCTGCTGAGCGGCCCCGCGAGCGCCGCCGCGAACAGGCGCGCGCCCGGCAGCCGCCCGCCGTGCACGATCCGCACGTCGAGCAGCCCGTCCGCCAGGTCGTGCCGGTGGCCGGGCGTCGGACCCATCCGCTGGTAGATGTTGTTGCCGGCGAACAGCAGCCACAGCGTCCTGCGCACCCCGTCGAACTCGGCGTCGAGCTGCCGCCCCCTGCGCAGGGTCTCCAGCGCCGCGAGCACCCCGGCGGGCCAGCCGCCGAGCCGTGGCGCCCACCGCTCCCGCACCCGCACCAGGTCCGGATAGACGCCCAGGCTGAAGGTGTTGAGAAAGTAGCCGTGTGCCTGCCCGCCGGGACCCGGGGTGAAGCGCCCCAGGTCGACCCGTACGGCCTCACCCTCGGCCAGCGCCCGGCAGGTGTCGTGGACGGACTCGATGCCCAGGTCGTAGGCGAAGTGGTTGAGCGTGCCGCCGGGGAAGACCGCGAGCGGCACCCGGTGCCGCACGGCGGCCTGCGCCGCGCGGTTCACCGTCCCGTCGCCGCCGAGCACGCCGAGCGCCACGCCGCTGCGCGCCGCACGCTCCAGCTCGGCCTCCACGTCCTCGGGCGCGCAGGTGACGACCTCGGCGCGCGGCAGCGCGTCCGCCACCACGGACGCCAGCTCGGCGGAGCCCGACGCCCGGTTCGCGACGACCACCAGACCCTCGCCGCCCGGCAGCTTCGGCGCCTCGGCGAACGGCCTGCCGGGCGACGGCATCTGGGAGCGCGTCGGCACGATCCCGCGCACCGCGAGCGCCGCGCCGACGCCGAGTGCGGCGCCCGCGAGCACGTCGCTCGGGTAGTGGACGCCGGTGTACACCCGGGAGAATGCCACCGAGGCGGCGACCGGCGCCACCACCGCGCCCCACCCCTTCGACTCCAGTGCCACGCCCGTCGCGAAGGCCGCCGCGGACGCCGCGTGCCCCGAGGGGAACGACGTGGTGACCGGCTGCCGGCTCAGCCTGCGGATCACCGGCACGACGTCGAGGCGCGGCCGCTCGCGCCTGGCCGCGTGCTTGATCACGGTGTTGACCGTGAGCGAGGCCAGCGCGAGCGATGCCATGCCGCGCGCAGCGGCCCGGCGCGAGCGCGCCCCCTGCCCGAGCGCCGCGACGGCCACGGCCGCGCCTGCCCAGAGCAGGCCGTGATCGGCCGCCCGGCTCAGCCGCGGCAGCACGGGCTCGGCCGCCGGCCAGTGCCGGGCGGCGGCGAATCTGAAGACCCGCTTGTCCGCGGAGGTGAGCAGGCCCGCGAGCCCTGGAGTGTCTGCCATGCGCGTCCGCCTACCCCGTGCGCGTGCCGCTAGCCGGTGTGGGCGGCCGGGTGCAGCGCGCGTCCGGCGTGGGTAGCAGGGGAGCGGGGCGGCACCCGGCGGCACGGTTCGAGGAGCAGGCAATATCAAACCTCTATATAAAGGGCATATGACTCCATCTGTCGGGGTGACGGCAGGCGGTGACGGGCCCGCCGCACACGGCGACCTCAGGCGAACGGTCCACGAGGACCACGGCCCCGTACGCTTCGGTCCGTCGGCGCCCGACCCGGGGCTGCCCGCGCTCCCCGAGCTCGTCGAGGCGTGCCGGGCCGCCGCCCACCGCCCCGATCCCGAGCCGCCAGGCGGCGGGGCCGCGCTGCGCGAGGCCGCCTGCGGCTACTGGTCCCGGCGCGCCCTGCGCACCGCGCCGGGGCAGGTGGCCGCGGCGCCCGGGGCGCCGCCGCTGCTGTTCGCGCTGCTCAGCGCCGTGGGCGGGGACGTGCTCCTGCCCCGCCCCTGCCCCGCCTGGTGGACCCCGCAGATCCGGCTGCTCGGCCGGCCCGCCTACCACGTGCCGACCCCCGCGGAGTGCGGCGGCGTGCCCGACCCGTACGCGCTGCTCGAAACGGTCCGCAGGGTGCGCGCCGAGGGCGGCGGCCCCCGGGTCCTGCTGCTGTGCCCGGCCGACGACCCGACCGGCACCGTTGCCCCGCCCGACCTGCTGCACGCCGCCTGTGAGGCGGCCGTCGGCGAGGGCCTGCACCTGGTCAGCGACGAGACCTGGCGCGACACCGGGCACCGCGCGGGCACCGCGCTGCTCAGCCCCGCCGAGATGTGGCCCGACGACACCACCGTGCTCTGCGACACGGTCGGCGCGCTCACGCCTGCCGCCTGGCCCGCCGCCTTCGCCCGTTTCCCGCACACCGCGCGCGGCCTCGCCCGCCGTGCCACCACCGTCGACATCCTCACGGCGCTCGGGGCGGTGCTCGCCGCGCCCGTCGCCGCGGCCGCCGCGCTCGCCCTCGCCGAGCCCGACGCCGTACGCGCACGGGCCCGCGCGGCCGCCGCAGCCCACGCCCGGGTGGCGGTGGCGGCGCACCGCGCGGTCCTTGCCGCGGGCGCGCTCGCGAGGCCGCCGGAGGCGGGCCGCCACCTCTACGCCGATTTCGGCCCGCTGCGCGCGCGGCTCGCCACGGTCGACGTCACCGACTCCATGGACCTGGAGGAGCACCTGGGCGAGCGCCTCGGCACCCCCGTGTACGGCGGACACCGCTTCGGCGACGAGCTCGGCGCGCTGCGCGTGCGGCTGCCCACGGCGCCGCTGCTCGGGGCGGCCCCGGCGGAGCGCCTCGCATCCGTCGTCTCGGGGGCTCCGCTCGAACTGCCGCACGTGGCGCGGGCGCTGAGCGCCTTCGCCGCCGCGCTGAGCATCGCACGCCGCCCCGCGCGCCATGGCGCGGAGGAGCCGCGCACCACCAGCGCCCCGGGCAGCACGGACATCACAGACGCCACTGGCAGTACCGACACCGCAGGCACCACGGGCACCACCGGCGGATCCGGCAGCACGGAGGGGACAGAAGCGCAGTGAGGGAATCGACCCAGCAGAGCGAACCCGACCAGGGCCCCGTCGGCGGGGCGGCGGCGACCGCCGTGCGCGACGCCGTGCGCAGGCCCGCGCCGCGCCCGGTCGGCGAACGCCGCAGCCACTGGCCCAGATCGTTCGCCGACCGGCTCACCGCCCCGCTGCCCGGCGTCCTGGAGTTCGCGCGCTTCGTCAGGGACGGCGCGGTCAGGCCGGGCCCCGAAGGACTGCGCGACATCCCCAGGCTCCCCTTCGCCCCCGGCCCGCTGCCGCCCGCGGGGCCTGGCGACCTCTCCGTCACCTGGGCCGGGCACGCCAGCTGGATCGTGCGGATAGCCGGGCTCACCGTCCTGACCGATCCCGTGTGGTCGCGGCGCATCCTCGGCACCCCCGCCCGCGTCACCCCGGTCGGTGTCCGCTGGGCGGACCTGCCGCCGGTGGACGCGGTCGTCATCAGCCACAACCACTACGACCACCTCGACGCCCCCACCCTCACGCGGCTGCCCCGCCGCACCCCGCTGTTCGTGCCCGCGGGCCTCGCCCGCTGGTGCAGGCGCCGCGGCTTCACCCGGGTCACCGAGCTCGACTGGTGGGAGGGCGCCGAGCTGCCGGGGGCCGGCGGCAGGACCGTACGGTTCGACTTCGTGCCCGCGCACCACTGGTCGAGGCGCTCCCTCACCGACACCTGCCGCAGCCTCTGGGGCGGCTGGGTGATCAGCGACTCGCACGGCCGCACCGTCCACTTCGCCGGGGACTCCGGCTACGGGGACTGGTTCACCCAGATCGGCCGCCGCCACCCCGGCATCGACCTCGCGCTGCTGCCGATCGGCGCGTACGAGCCCCGCTGGTGGCTGCGCGCCGAGCACATGGACCCGGAAGAGGCCGTCCTCGCCTGCGAGGACCTGGGCGCGGCCCGGATGGCGCCCATGCACTGGGCCACCTTCGTGCTCTCCTGCGAGCCCGTGCTCGAACCCCTCACCCGGGTACGGGCCGCCTGGGAGCGCACGGGGCGCCCACGCGACGAGCTCTGGGACCTGCCGGTCGGCGCCTCGCGGGTGCTCGCGGCGGCCTGACGGGAACCCGGCGCCGGGTCGGTCGCCGGCCGCCCCGGCGCCACGGCCGCACCGGGTCGGACACCCGCCGCCGCACTGGATCAGGCGCCCGTCCGGCACCGGACCGTCCTCAGGTGTGCTGGCCCTGCCCGTCCCGACGACCGCTGCCGTCGTCCTGCGCCCGTCCGCCCGCGCGGATCCGGCGCCACACGGCGGGGGCGCCCGCGACGAGCACCGTCAGGCCCACCGCCGTCACCACGCCCTGCCAGGGCCGCGGGAACAGCGAGCCGCCCAGCACTCCGATCAGCTGGTACGTCGCCGCCCAGGCCAGGCACGCCCACACGTCGCCGCGCGCGAACGACCGCAGCGGCCACCGCGCCAGCAGGCACGCCAGCATCACCGGCACCCGGCCCGCGGGGACCAGCCGCGAGAGCACCAGCACGGCGACCCCGTGGTCGGCCAGCTTCTCCTGCGCCTGCGCGAGCCGTTCCGGCGGCGCGTGCTCGCGCAGCTTCGCGAGCCACCGCGAACCGCCCCGCGAGTCCACGCCGCGCCGCCCGAGCCAGTACAGCCCCAGGTCGCCGAGGAGCGCGGCGGCCGACGCCAGCAGGAACGTGTACAGCATCGACAGCGGGTCCGACTGGTGCAGCGCCACCACGGCGGCCGAGCTGACCACCGCCCCGGTCGGCACCACGGGCACCAGCGAGCCCAGCACCACCAGCAGGAACATCGACGGGTAGCCGACGGCCTGCTGCGCCGACTCGCCGGGCAGCCGGGGCTGCGCCGCGAGCACCTGCGTGAGCAGGTGGCCGCCCGTCAGCACGGCGCCACCCGCGCCCTGACGCTCTCGCCGTGGCGCAGCAGGTGCACCGCGACGTCCGGTGCGAGCCGCTCCGCCTGCCGTACGAACTCCGTGCCCGGCGTGTGGAACTCGTGCGGCCGCACCCCGTCGAAGCCGATCGGCCAGTACGTGCCGAAGTGCACCGGCACCGCGCAGGCGGGCGCCAGCAGGGCGGCCGCACGCGCCGCCCGCTCCGGGTCCAGGTGCTCGGGCCCCAGGTTCGGACCCCAGCCGCCCACCGGCAGCAGGGCCGCGTCCACCGGCCCGACCGCGTCCGCCATGCCGTCGAACAGGCCGGTGTCGCCCGCGAAGTACGTACGCGAGGCCCCGCTGATCACATAGCCGAGCGCGGGGGAGAGGCGCGGCCCCACCGGCAGCCGCCGCCCGTCGTGCCGCGCGGGCACCGCGCGCACCCGCACCGGGCCGATCTCCACCTCGTCGCCCGGCACCACCTCGCGCACCCGCAGGCCCCGCGGGCTGCGGCGCGCGTCGAGCCGCCGCAGCGCGGGCACGGAGCGGGCGGCGCCGCGCGGCACCAGCAGCAGCGTGCCGGGCGCGAGCCGGGCGAGCGAGCCCATGTGCAGGTGGTCGGAGTGCAGATGGGAGATGAGGACGGCGTCGGCGACCGCCGCCTCCGCGGTCGGCAGCGCGCCCTTCCTGCGCCGCAGGTGCGCGAACCGGCGCACGAACAGCGGGTCGGTCAGCAGCCGCACCCCCGAGTCCTCGACCGTGCAGGTGGCATGACCCCACCAGGTGATGACGGCTCCCACGGGCGACCTCGGCTTCCTCGACCCCGGGTGCGGGCCCGGCTGGACGTGATCCTCAGCCTACGGGGGCGGCCCGCGCGCCCGTGCAGCCGCCGCCTCCGCACCGCATGCCCGGCCCCCGCACCGGAACCCGGGCCCCCGCACCGGAACCCGGGCCCCCGCACCGGAACCCGGGCCCCCGCCCGGGGGCGGGCGCGGGCCCCGCGCGCCCGCCCCCGGCGTGCCCCGTCGCGCGCCCGCACACCACTTCCCACCGGCCCGCGGGGGCGCGGTAGGGTCGCCCGCAC
The DNA here is from genome assembly GCF_040704505.1 of Streptomyces sp. NPDC047002. Lineage (NCBI taxonomy): Bacteria > Bacillati > Actinomycetota > Actinomycetes > Kitasatosporales > Streptomycetaceae > Streptomyces > Streptomyces sp. NPDC047002. Next base: position 521,259 of record NZ_JBEYWC010000001.1, on the reverse strand, counting down.
GACGGACGTTCGGGACAGCCGGGGGCTGACATGGCTGAGGCCGGTGCGCGGGTGGCGGCGATCGCCAGTCTGACCCCCCTCGCTGAACTGGAGTGCGAGCCCTTCCTCGTGGACACCCGCAGCCAGCACGCGATGTGCGCGCGCTGGGCCGCCGAGCGCGGCTTCACCGTCACCCGGCAGCTCCTGCTCTACGGGGTGCGCCCCGACCACCCCGGCCTGTGGGTGGACATCGAGGCCGGCGTGGTCGACCTGTTCGTCGCGCCCAACGAGCGCGTCCTCGCCCGCGCCTTCACCTCGGCCGACGCCTTCGCCGCCGAGTGCGCCCGCAGACGCGTGCCGCTGGAGACCGCGCGGCTCGACGAGCCGTCGTACAGCGCGGGCATGAAGGCCGGGGTCCACCGCAGGCTCTCCATGCCGACAGCGGGCTACGACGGCCGCTGACGCCGAGGCGGCGTGCGCACGGCCACCGAGGCGCCGCGCGCTCCTGGCGCGCCCGGGCAGCGCGCCCGCCCCCTGTGCGCCCCCGCCCGGTGCCGCCCCCACCGCCCGACCTGCGGCGCGGCGCGCTGTGTCACCCTGGGGCCGTACCCGCGCGAGCAGAGCCGCGGGCCGGGACGGAGGGGAACGGGCCGTGGCACAGCGCGGGCGGTGGCGTACGACGGGCAGGGCGCTGCTGCGCGTGCTCACCGTGTGGGCCGCGTCCACGCTCACCCTGCTCGTACTCGCCGCCCTGCTGCCGGGCTTCCACCTCCAGGCGGCGGGCGGCGACAGCGCCACCGACACCGCCCTGACCGCCGCGTGGGGCGCGGGCGCCTTCGGCCTGCTGAGCGCGCTCGTGTGGCCGCTGCTGGTCCGCGCCCTGCTGCTGGTGCCCGCGCTCCTGCTCGGCCTCCTCGTCTTCTTCCTCAACGGCTCGCTGCTGCTCGTCGCGCTCCGGCTGATCCCCGAAGGCCGCGGCGACGCGGGGCCCGAGACCGCCGTGGTGGTCGCCGCCGTGATGTCGGCCGTCGCCTCCGCGACCTCCACGGCGCTCGCCGCGGGCGACGAGGGCGCCTACCCGCGCAGGCTCTCGCGCGCCGCGGGCCGCAGGCGCCGCAGGAACGGCGAGGACGAGGCCGCAGGCGGCCCGCCGGGCACGGTCTTCGTCCAGCTCGACGGCGTGGGCCACCGCGTGCTCACCGAGGCGCTCGCCGCCGGGCTGCTGCCGCACATCGCGCGGCGCCTCGGCCCCGAGGGCACCCACCGCCTCACCCACTGGCGCACCGACTGGTCGAGCCAGACGGGCGCGAGTCAGCTCGCCATCCTGCACGGGACCAACGAGGACGTGCCCGCCTTCCGCTGGTACGAGAAGGACACCGGCCGCACCATCGTCAGCAACCGCCCGGCGAGCGCCGCGGAGCTCCAGCGCCGCGCCGTCGAGCGTACCGGCGACGGCGGCCTGCTCGCCCTCGACGGCGCGAGCCGAGGCAACCTGTTCAGCGGCGGCGCTGACCAGCTCGCCCTCGTCCTCTCCATGGCGGCGCGGCGCGGCCGCGCCAACCGCTCGCGCGCCGGGTACTTCGCGTACTTCCGGGACCCGGCGAACGCGGTGCGCACCGCCGTCTCCTTCGCCGTCGAGGTCGTCAGGGAGATCGGCGAGTCCACCCGCGCCGGGCTGCGCCACGAGCGCCCCCGGGTCGGCCGCGGCGGCCTCTACCCGCTGATCCGCGCGTTCGCCACGGTCGTCGAGCGGGACGTCGTGGTCGCCGCGGTGATGGCCGACATCCTCGCGGGGCGCTCCGCCGTGTACGCCGACTTCGTCGCCTACGACGAGGTCGCCCACCACTCGGGCCCGCGCAGCGGCGACGCGCTGCGCGTCCTGGCCAGGCTCGACCGGTGCGTCGGCGCGATCGCGCGGGCCACCGCGTACGCGCCCCGCGCCTACCACCTCGTCCTCCTCTCCGACCACGGCCAGAGCCCCGGCGAGACCTTCGAGGCGGCGTACGGCCTGACGCTGCGCGACCTCGTCAGGGCGGGCTGCGGCCTGCCGGTCTCCCGCAGGGCCGAGCGCACCCGCAGCGGCGCGGAGGCGCGCTACGCGGCCCGGCACGCGGTGCGCGCGGCCCTGCACCGGCCCGTCCACGAGGGCACCACGGAGGAGGGCGCCGCGAGCGGCCCGCAGCCCGTGGTCCTCGCCTCAGGCAACCTCGGCCTCGTCTCCTTCCCCGACGTGCCCGGCCGGATGAGCCGCGAGCAGATCGACGCGCGCCACCCCGCCCTGCTGCGCACCCTCGCCCACCACCCGGGGATCGGCTTCCTGCTGGTGCGCAGCGAGCGCCACGGCTCGCTGGTGCTCGGCCGTGCGGGCGCCGAGGTGCCGCTCGCCGAACTCACCGACGGCCAGGGGCCGCTGGCAGGCTTCGGGCCGGGCGCCGCCGCCGCGATCCGGCGCACCGACGCCTTCCCGCACGTCGCGGACATCATGGTCAACTCGATGTACGACCCGCGCACCGGCCGGGTGCACGCCTTCGAGGAGCAGATCGGCTCGCACGGCGGGCTCGGCGGCGAGCAGTCCCACGCCTTCCTGATGGCGCCGCGCGCGCTGTCCGCGGCCGCCGCCGGGCGCACCGCCGACGCGGACGGCGCGGAACTGACCGGCGCGGAGGAGGTGCACCGGGTCCTCAGGCGCTGGCTGCGCGAGTGCGCGGGCCCGCAGGTTCCGCTCTCCGTCGTCGGCGCCCGCCGCCCCGCACCGGCCGCCGAGGCGGCCGGGGGCGCCGCCGTCACGCCGGCCGCGGCCGACGGCGGTGAGGACGGGGCGCGCACGGGGTGACGGGCGGGACAGCGGCCCGAGGAGAGAACCGCGGCCGTGCGGGGAAGGAAAAAGCCGGGAGAGGGCGTGGGCACGGCGGCCCACGCCCTCTGCCGTGCGGCCCCCGCGCACCCCTGTCTCGCACGGTCGCCTGTCCCATAGGGTCGCCGGAAGACCGTTTCCGCGTTTCGGAGTCCGGCGCGCGGGAGAGAGATCATCCGCGTTCCCGGGCCGCCGCCGGCGGCCGTCCCCACCCACCGCACCCGTCCGTCCTTCAGGAGCCGTTCCTCATGCACGACGACCGCAGCCTGGTCGAAGGACGCCTGACGCGCGTCCTCCGCGAGCGCATCCGGCCCGCCGTATACCCCGAGTCGACACCGCTGACCGTCGGGATGTGGACCGCCCCCGGCGAACCCGTCCCCGTCGCCGAGGGGATCGCCGCGCCCACCGTGCCGATCGCCCCCGGCACCCCGTGGGGCGCGCCCTGGGGCACCACGTGGTTCACGGTCAGCGGCACGGTGCCCGCCGCGTGGGCGGGCCGCACCGTGGAGGCCGTGCTCGACCTCGGCTTCACCAAGGCCACCCCGGGCTTCCAGTGCGAGGGTCTCGTCCATCTGCCGGACGGCACCCCGGTCAAGGGCCTGCACCCGCGCAACTCCCATGTCCGCGTGGGCAGTCCGGCGCGCGGCGGCGAGGAGGTGCGCTGGCATGTGGAGGCGGCGTCCAACCCGGACCTCCAGGACGGCGGCCACCCCTTCGAGCCGACCCGCCTCGGCGACACGCTGACCGCGGGCGACCGCCCCCAGTACGTACTCGGCCGGATGGACCTCGCCGTCCTCGACGAGGAGGTGTGGAACCTCGTCCTCGACCTCGAGGTGCTGGGCGAGCTGATGGCGGAGCTGCCGGTGGAGGGCGCGCGCCGCTGGGAGATCCTGCGGGCCGTGGACCGCGCGCTGGACGCCGTGGACCTCCAGGACGTGGGCGGCACGGCCGCCGCAGCGCGGGAGGAGCTCGCCGGGGCCCTCGCCACCCCCGCGGACCCCGGGGCGCACCGGATCAGCGCGGTCGGGCACGCGCACATCGACTCGGCGTGGCTGTGGCCGCTGCGCGAGACGGTCCGCAAGGTGGCGCGGACGACCGCGAACATGACTGCGCTGATCGAGGACGAGCCGGAGTTCGTCTTCACGATGTCGCAGGCGCAGCAGTGGGCGTGGGTCAAGGAGCACAGGCCCGAGGTGTGGGCGAAGGTCGTCAAGGCGGTGGCCGGGGGCCGGTTCGTGCCGGCGGGCGGCATGTGGGTCGAGTCGGACACCAACATGCCGGGGTCCGAGGCGATGGCGCGGCAGTTCGTGCACGGGAAGCGGTTCTTCCTCGACGAGTTCGGCATCGAGAACGACGAGGCGTGGCTGCCCGACACCTTCGGCTTCGCCGCAGGACTGCCGCAGATCATCAGGGCCGCCGGGTCCACCAGGCTGCTCACCCAGAAGATCTCCTGGAGCAGGACCAACGCCTTCCCGCACCACACCTTCGACTGGGAGGGCATCGACGGGACGCGGATCTTCACCCACTTCCCGCCCGTCGACACGTACAACTGCGCGATGGAGGGGCGCCAGATCGCCCACGCGGTCCGCAACTTCAAGGAGAAGGGCGCGGCCACGGTCTCCCTCGCGCCGACCGGCTTCGGCGACGGCGGCGGTGGCACGACGCGGGAGATGGTCGCGAAGGCGGCCCGGCTGAAGGACCTGGCGGGGTCGGCGCGGGTGGTGTGGGAGTCGCCCTCGGAGTTCTTCGCGAAGGCGCAGGCGGAGTACCCCGAGCCGCCGGTGTGGGTGGGTGAGCTCTATCTGGAGCTGCACCGGGCGACGTTGACGAGCCAGGCCGGCACCAAGCAGGGCAACCGGCGCAGCGAGCACCTGCTGCGGGAGGCCGAGCTGTGGGCGGCGACCGCCGCCGTGCGGGCCCATTCCCCCTACCCGTACGAGGAGTTGGACCGGATCTGGAAGACGGTGCTGCTGCACCAGTTCCACGACATCCTGCCCGGCTCGTCCATCGCCTGGGTCCACCGCGAGGCCCGCGCCACCTACGCCAGGATCGCCGCCGAACTCACCGCGCTCATCGAGACAGCCCAGCGTGCCCTGGCCGGGGAGGGCGAGAGGCCCCTCGCCTTCAACGCCGCCCCGCACCCGCGCGGGGGCGTCCCGGCCGGCGGCGCGGCCGCACCCGCCACGACGGGCACCGTGCTTCCCGCGGAGCGGGAGGGCGGCGGCTTCGTCCTCGACAACGGCCTGCTGCGCATCGAGATCGACGGGCGCGGCCTGGTCGTCTCCGCCCGCGACCTGGCCACAGGGCGCGAGGCGATCGCGCCGGGGCAGGCGGCCAATCTGCTCCAGCTCCACCCCGACTTCCCCAACCAGTGGGACGCCTGGGACGTCGACGCGTTCTACCGCAACACCGGCACCGACCTCACCGACGTGGCCGAACTCGCCGCCGACGGCGGCTCTGTGCGGGTCCTGCGGGTCTTCGGCGCCTCCAGCGTGACGCAGCGGCTGAGTCTGCCGGCCGGGGCAGCGCGGGTGGACATCGAGACCGAGGTCGACTGGCACGAGACGGAGAAGTTCCTCAAGCTGGCCTTCCCGCTCGACGTGCACGCCGAACGGTACGCGTCAGAGACGCAGTTCGGCCATGTGTACCGGCCCACGCACACCAACACCAGCTGGGAGTGGGCGAAGTTCGAGGCCTGCAACCACCGCTTCGTGCACCTGGAGGAGCCGGGCTTCGGCGTCGCGCTGGTCAACGACTCCACCTACGGCCACGACGTCACCCGCACCGTGCGCGAGGACGGCGGCACGACCACCACCGTCCGCGCCTCCCTCCTGCGCGCACCCCGCTATCCGGACCCGGAGACGGACCAGGGAGTGCACCGCTTCCGCCACGCGCTGATCCCCGGCGCGAGCGTGGGTGACGCGGTGCGCGAGGGCTACCGGGCCAACCTCCCGGAACGCCGCCTCACCGGCGGCGCCACCGAGGTCGCCCCGCTCGTCACGATCGACAACGACGCCGTCGTGCTGAGCGCGGTGAAGCTGGCCGACGACCGCAGCGGCGACCTGGTCGTACGGGTCTACGAGGCGCGCGGCGGCCGGGCGCGCGCCGTCGTCTCCGTCGCGGGCTTCCCCGTCGGGGCCGCGGCACGTACGGACCTGCTGGAGCGGCCGCTCGCCGACGCCGGGCGGCCGGACGTCACCGGAGACGCGATCGCGCTGTCCCTGCGCCCCTTCCAGATGGTCACGCTGCGGCTGACACGCGGCTGACCCCGTGCGTACGGGCGGCGGCACGGCGGCGTGGCACGGCCCGTACGGCGCACCGCATACGCCAGGGGCGGGCGCGCCGCCGACCCGCGCGCCCGCCCAGGGCGCCCGCACCTGGGCCGGGCCCTCAGGCGGGCGGCCCGCTGTCGAGCGCCGTGCGGCGCGGGTCGTCTGCGGCGGCCTGCCGGGCCACAAGACGGAGGAACTCCCGCTCGTTGCCCGCGAGACCGGCCGCACCCAGCGCCTCGTCGGCCTCCGCGAGCGGAGCCGCGAGCAGCGGCCCCGCCTGCGGTACGTCCGGTGCGTCGCGCAGCACCGCCCGTACGGCGGCGAGCAGCCGCAGATAGGCGCGCGCCGCGGTACGCTCACCGGCCGACGCCGTGGCCAGCGCCGTCCCCCCTGCTGCGGTGCTCTCTGTCATCCCGGCCCCCTGGTGTCGCGACGTGAGGATCTGTCAGCACCCCAAGTCTTCACCACGGGTCTGACAGCGCCCTCCGTACCGCCGACGACAGGCCGCCGACGACAGGCCGCCGACGGCAGACCGCCGACGACACACCGCTGCCGAAGGACCGCAGCCGAGGGGCCTGCTCGGGCCGGGACCCCGCGCCCCTTCACTCCTCCACGAGCATCCCGGCGCGCAGCCGGGTCAGGATGCGGTTCAGCAGCCTGGAGACGTGCATCTGCGAGACGCCGAGCTCGGCGCCGATCTGCGACTGCGTCATCTCGGAGCCGAAGCGCATCCGCACGATGCTCCGCTCGCGCTCGTCCAACTGCTCGAGCAGCGGCGCCAGCGCGTGCAGGTTCTCGACCTTCTCCATGTCCGGGTCGTCCTCGCCGATCACGTCGGCGAAGGTGCGGGCGGTGCCCCCGGAGTCGCCCTCCTCGCTCGCCGGCATGTCAAGCGAGCCCGCCGTGTAGCCGTTCGTCGCGACAAGGCCCTCCACGACCTCGTCCTCCGGCAGGTCGAGCAGCCCGGCCAGCTCCTTGACCGTGGGCTCCCGGTCGAGCCGGGTGCCCAGCAGCTCCTTGGCCTTGGCGAGTTCGACCCGGAGCTCCTGGAGCCGGCGCGGCACGTGCACGGCCCAGCTCGTGTCGCGGAAGAACCGCTTGATCTCCCCCACGATGTAGGGGACGGCGAAGGAGGTGAACTCGACCTCGCGGGACAGCTCGAACCGGTCGATCGCCTTGATCAGGCCGATCGTGCCCACCTGGAGGACGTCCTCCATCTCGCCGCTGCCCCGGTTGCGGAAGCGGTTGGCGGCGAACCGCACCAGGGTCTGGTTCATCTCGATCAGGGTGTTGCGCGCGTACTGGTGTGCGGGGGTGCCCTCTTCGAGGACCTGGAGCCGGTCGAAGAAGATCTTCGACAGCTCCCGTGCGTCCCGCGGTGCGACCTTCGTCGGATCGGCGATCACCGGCAGCCCTGCCGTGGTCGTCGCCGCCTCGCCGGACGCCAGGGGAGTGCCGGTGGCCATGTACATCACCTCTCAGCGGCGGATCTCGTCCACGGGCCCGCCTGCCCGCGTCCCGGCGGGTCATTCACCCATGGCGGAATCCTTCGGTCCGGGCCGGGGCCACGCCGCCCCGGGAACGGGTCGAGGCAGCCAGGACAACAGCCGGAAGGTGTAGCGGTGCGGCCCGTGCCCCTTGACGGGCGCGGGGCCGTGGCAGCCGCGCCCGATGGTGGAACGCAGTACCCGCACCCCGGCGCCGGGGGCGGCCCTGACAGGGCGCCGGGCTCCAGGTGCCGGCGCTGACGAGGCGGTGGGGCCGAAGCGGTCCAGGTGCGCGAGGCGGTCCGCTCCGGCATCGTCAGCCCTCCCCCCCCCCGACCGGCACCCGGTGCACCCGGTGCACCGGCTCGCTGACGCCCGCGAGCAGGGCGGAGGCGACCGTGCCGACGGCGTGGCCATCGTCCATGTGCCAAGGCCGACTCATCAACCTGCCTGAGGATCCTCGCGCCGCCCGACGGCCTCCCGCACCGCGGCCCCGCTGTCCCGACTCCCGCCGTCCTGCCGTCCCGCCGTCCCGCTCAGCGGTTCATGGCGGCCGCCAGCAGGCCCAGGGCGTCGCGCGGCCCCGCGGGGCCCGACAGCACCTCGGCCAGGGGCGCGCCCCTGCCGCTCAGGCTGTCGAGCAGCTCCTGGGCGGTGGACGCGTGGAGCGCGGGTACGCCACCGGGCGGGCCGGTCCGCGCCGCAGAAGAGCCCGGGGGCCGCGGTGCCGGCACCTCGGCCACCGTCACGTCCCGCGCCGAGCCGCCGATCAGCCAGGCCGTGCAGGCACCGCCGGCCGTCACGAGCGCCGCCGGTACGTGCCCCGTACGCGTGGCCATGCCGGCGGCGAGCAGCAGGCCGTAGAGGGTGACGAGCCGGACCGTCTCAGGATGCCCGGGCGCCGCGGGCGGGCCGAGCACCGGTTCGAGGTCGCGCTCGTGCAGCCACGCGTCCCACAGGACGTGCAGCGCGCGGGCCGACCACAGCATGGGCCGGTTCGGCAGCGCGCCGGCCAAGTCCGCTTCCCGCACCGGGCGTCCAGCGCTCGCGGCGATCCGCCAGGCGAAGCAGCGGTCCTCCTCGTCGGCGACCGCGCGGAGGTCGGCGAGGGTCTGCGCGGGGGTGCGGTCCGCGCTGCGGGCCAGCCACGTCCGCGGGGTGCGGGCGGGACGGAACGGCTCCGCCCCCTCGTACCGGGCGAGTTCGGGCCGCTCCGCGAGCCTGGCCACGTCGTAGCCGCCCATGTCGACGAGGTGGCGCACCACGTGGTGGACGCTCCAGTCGGCGCACCGCGTGGGAGCCGCCCAGGCCTCACCGTCCAGCGGCGCCAGCCGGGCAAGCAGCCGGCCCCGGTGCGCGCGCAGCACCTCGCGGACCACCTCGGGCCCCGCGTCGAGCCCCGTCCGCTCGGTCAGCAGCAACGGGCGCTCCCCGATGTCCATGTGCCGACGCTCCCCTCGCTTCCGCCCCCGCCGGGCCGCCCCGCCGAGTACGGCGAGTCTCGCACGCGGTGATCCACCGGGGCGCGAGCGCCGTCCCCCGGCAGCCATCCCGCGGCGACCAGGGGGAACGCGCTTTCCCCGGCGCCTCTCCGCGCGCCCGCGCCCCGTCAAGGAGGCGGCCGCCGACGGGATGTGCCCGCAGGCGCCATTGACGCGCGGCGATCCGCTGGACTTACATGACCCCGCCGGTCCAGGTGGCGGCCAAAGACGCCCCCGGATCCTCGTGAAAGGGCTTTCATGACAGGGCGACCCGAACCGGCCGACCGCGCGCAGGACGAGAAGGCACGGGAGGGCGCCCGCCCATGACGAGGACACCGGCCGAGGAGCGCGCCCGCTTCGAGCGCACCGCCGACGACCTGCTGCTCGCCGTGCGCCCGTACGCCACGGCCCGCCACGCGCTCGTCGACCTGCCGGGCACCGCCAGTGCGAGCGGCCCCTGGAGCGACGGACTCGAAGGCTTCGCGAGGACGTTCCTGCTCGCCGGGTTCCGGCTGCGGGGTGCGAACGGCGCCGATCCGCACGGCCTCGCCGAGTGGTACGCGGCCGGGCTCGCCGCGGGCACCGACCCCGCGAGCCCCGAGCGGTGGCCCGTCTTCGCCGAGCGCAACCAGGCCAAGGTGGAGGCCGCGTCGATCGCGCTCGCCCTGCACGAGAGCCGGCCGTGGATCTGGGACCGGCTCACCGACAGGGTCAGGCAGCGCGTCCTCGACTGGCTCGCGCTGATGGTCGGCACCGACATGCCGGGCAACAACTGGGTGTGGTTCCAGGGCGTCACCGAGGCGTTCGCCCGTACCGCCGGAGGCAGTTGGCGCCAGGAGGACCTGGACCGCGCCATCGCCCTGACCGACGGCTGGTACGCGGGCGACGGCTGGTACTCCGACGGCCTCACCGGCGGCGAGCTCCGCAACTTCGACCACTACAACGGCTGGGCCATGCACCTCTACCCGCTGTGGTTCTGCCGCATCCTCGGCGACGCGGCGCCCGCCGGGCTGCCCGACCGCTACCGCGCACGGCTGCGCCGCTTCCTCGACGACCAGCGCCTGCTCGTCGGCGCCAACGGCTCGCCCCTCATCCAGGGCCGCTCCCTGACGTACCGGTACGCGGCGCTCGCGCCGGTGTGGACCGGCGCCGTCTTCGACGCCACCCCGCTCGCGCCGGGCGAGACCCGCGCCCTGGCGAGCCGCGTGCTGGACCACTTCACCGCGCACGGCGCCACCGACGAGCGCGGACTGCTCACCCTCGGCTGGCACCGGCCCTTCCGCGGTGTCCTCCAGGCGTACTCGGGCCCCGCCTCGCCCTACTGGGCGAGCAAGGGCCTCATCGGCCTCGCGCTCCCGCCCGACCACCCCGTGTGGACCGCTGAGGCCGTCCCGCTCGCCGTCGAGCGCGCGGACACCGTGCGGATCCTCAAGGGCCCCGGCTGGCTGCTCTCCACGACCGCGTCCGACGGCGTCGTGCGCGTCGTCAACCACGGCGCCGACCACGCCGACCCGGCGGGAGCGCACACCGACGACCCCTGCTACGCGCGCTTCGCCTACTCCACCCACGCGGCGCCCGAGACCCCCGCCGACCCCACGGCCGGGCCGCTCGGCCCGACGCCGGGCCCCGTGGACAACGCGGTCACCCTCCTCGACGCCGCGGGCCGCGCCTCCCACCGCCGCCCGCTTGTGAGGATCAGCGCCGACGGCGCCACCGCCGTCTCCCGCAGCCGCGCCCACTGGCCCGCCGACGACACCTGGGACCCCTTCGCCCGCCGGTCGGGCGACCATGTCGAGGGCCCCTGGATCACCGTGGGCTCCGCGCTGCGCGGCTCGGTCGAGGTACGGGCGGTACGCGTCGACCCGGCACCGGACGGCCGGGCCGGTGCCGGGGACGCTCAGGCCGCCGCCGGGGACGCTCAGGCCGCCGCCGGGGACGCTCAGGCCGCCGCCGGGGGCGGCCCGGCCGAAGAAGCCCCCGCCCCCCGCCGGCCGTTGCGCGTCGGCGGCTGGGCCCTCGCCGTCGACCCGGCGGCCGGAGCCGCCGCCGCGGGCTCCGCGGAGGCGGGCACCGCGCGCGTCGCGGGCGGCGAAGGACTCGTCTCGCTGGTGACCGGCGTGGCCGGGCTGCCGCACGCCCACCTCGCCGAGGGCCGCGGGAGCAACGCGCTCGGACCCGCGTCCGCCACGCCCGTCGTCGGCACCGAGGGCCCCGCCGCCTACGGCACCCTCTACGCCGCCCTCGTCCACCTCGGCGGCGGCGACCCCGTGGCGCTGCCCGCCGTCACCGCCCGCGCGGACGGCACCGATTTGGTCGCCGAGGTCGCCTGGCCCTGCGGCGCTCGCGACACCGTCCGCCTGCCCGCCCCGCCGGGCACCGGGGCCCGAATGCCCCGGGAGGACGCCCACGGTGCATGACGACCGCGAGATGACCGAGGCACGGGTGCGCGCGCTCCTCGAACGCGTCGTGCGCCCCGCCCTCTACAGCGCCTCCGCCCCGCTCGCGCTGGCGGCCTGGCACGTCGAGGGCGAGCCCGTGCCGGTCGCCGACGCCCTCACCGCCGCCTACGCGCCCTTCACGCTCGGCGCCACCTGGGGAGCGCCCTGGAGCACGACCTGGCTCAGGGCGACGGGCGAGATCCCCGCCGCGTGGGCGGGCCGCCGCGTCGAGGCCGTCTTCGACCTCGGCTTCGACCTGACGAAGGGGCCGGGCGGGCAGGCCGAGGGCCTCGTCCACGACGCGTCGGGCTCGCCGCTCCAGGGCCTGCACCCCTACAGCCGCAGCGCGCTGCTCACCGTGGGCGCCGCCGGCGGCGAGCCCGTGCGCCTCCATGTGGAACTCGCCGCGAACCCGCCCATCGTCGGCAGCGCCGGGATCGGCACCCACTACGGTTCGCAGGAGACCGCGGGCGACGCCCACCTCTACCGGCTGCGGCAGGCCGAGATCGCCGTGCGCGACGAGGACGTCTGGCACCTGATCCACGACATCGAGGTGCTCGACGAGCTGATGCGCCGCCTCCCCACCGGCTCCTCGCGCCGCCACGGGATCCTGCACGCCCTGCGCCGCGCCGCCGCGGCCGTCGACCCCGCGGACGTCCCGGGCAGCGCGGCCGCGGCCCGCGAGCGGCTCGCGGAGGTGCTGGCCAGGCCCGCCCACGCCTCCGCGCACACCGTCGCCGCCGTCGGCCACGCCCACATCGACTCGGCCTGGCTGTGGCCCGTGCGCGAGACCGTCCGCAAGTGCGCCCGCACCTTCACCACCATGACGGCCCTCGCCCGGGAGTACCCCGAACTCGTCTTCGCCTGCTCGTCCGCCCAGCAGTACGCCTGGATCAAGGAGCAGCACCCGGAGATCTTCGCCCGGATCCGGCAGGCCGTCGCGGCGGGCACCTGGGTCCCGGTGGGCGGCATGTGGGTCGAGGCGGACGGCAACCTCCCGGGCGGCGAGGCGCTCGCCCGCCAACTCGTGTACGGGCGGCGCTTCTTCGCCGAGGAGTTCGGCGTCGAGCAGGACGGGGTGTGGCTGCCCGACTCGTTCGGCTGCACCGCCGCCTACCCGCAGCTCGCCCGGCTCGCGGGGGCGCGCTGGTTCCTCACCCAGAAGCTCTCCTGGAACGAGACCAACCGGCTGCCCCACCACACCTTCGCCTGGGAGGGCATCGACGGCACCAGGATCTTCACGCACTTCCCGCCCGTCGACACCTACAACGCCGAGCTGACCGCGCGTGAACTCGCCCACGCCGAGGAGAACTTCCAGGACAAGGGCGCCGCGACACGCTCCCTTGTCCCGTTCGGGCACGGGGACGGCGGCGGCGGACCCACCCGCTCCATGCTGGAGAGGGCCCGCAGGCTGCGCGACCTGGAGGGCTCGCCGAAGGTGGAGATCGTCCGCCCGGCCGAGTTCTTCGCCGCCGCCCGCGCCGAGTACGAGCGGCTGCCGGTGTGGCGCGGCGAGCTCTACCTGGAGAACCACCGCGGCACGTACACCAGCCAGGCCCGCACCAAGCGAGGCAACCGCCGCAGCGAGGCCCTGCTGCGCGAGGCCGAGCTGTGGGCCGCCACCGCCGCGGTGCGCACCGGCGCGCCCTACCCCCACGAGCGCCTCGCGGACCTCTGGCGGCGGGTCCTGCTCAACCAGTTCCACGACATCCTGCCCGGCTCCTCCATCGCCTGGGTGCACCGCCAGGCCGAGCGCGCGTACGAGGAGGTGCGCGCCGGACTCGAAGCGGTGATCGCCGAGGCGGCGGCCCGGCTCGGCGGCCCGCCGGGGCTGCTCAACTCCGGCCCGTACGAGCGCCGCGAGGTCGCCCTCGTCCCCGGCGCCGATGCGCCGCCCGGCGCCCAGCCGCTCTCCGACGGCCGCGCGGCCGTCCTCGCCGAGGCGCCCGCCCTGGGCGGCGGCGCGGCCACGGGGCTGCCCGCGGCGCCCGTGGCGGCGCGCGCGTGCGACGGCGGGTTCGTGCTGGACAACGGCCTGCTGACCGTCGTCGTCGACCGGCGCGGGCTGCTGACCTCCGTGCGCGACCGCGCCGCAGGGCGCGAGGCCGTCGCCCCGGCGCCGCGGCCAACCTGCTGCAACTCCACCCCGACGACCCGACGCTGTGGTCCGCGTGGAACCTCGACCCGTACTACCGCGACACCGTGCGCGACCTGGACGAGGCGGACGCGGTGGTCCTCGCGGAGCGCGGGCCGCTGCTCGCCTCGGTCAGGGTGGAGCGCTCCTTCGGCGCCTCCACCGTGGTCCAGCACCTCGAACTGGCCGCCGAAAGCAGGCAGGTCACCGTGCGCACCGACATCGACTGGCAGGAGCGCGACACCGTGCTCAAGGCCGCATGGCCGCTCGACGTGCACGCGGAGCACGAGAGCGCCGAGATCCAGTTCGGCCATGTGCGCCGCCCCACCCACGAGAACACCAGCTGGGACGCGGCGCGCTTCGAACTGTGGGCGCACCGCTGGATCCACGTCGGCGAACCCCGCTGGGGCGCCGCCCTGCTCACCGACTCGACGTACGGGCACGACATCGCCCGCGACACCCGGCAGGACGGCGGCACCACCACGACCGTCAGGCTCTCCCTGCTGCGCGCGCCGCACAGCCCCGACCCCGGGGCCGACCGGGGCCGCCACACCTTCGGCTACGCCCTGCTCGCCGGTGCGGGCGTCGAGGAGGCGATCGCCGGCGGCTACGCACTGAACCTGCCGCTGCGGCCCGCGGCCGCCACCGCGGAGCCGCTGGTCGCCCTGGAGAGCCCGGACGCGGTGGTGGAGTCGGTGAAGCTCGCAGACGACCGCGGTGGCGACGTCGTCGTCAGGCTCTACGAGGCGTGCGGCGGGGCCGTGCGCACCCGGCTGACGGCGGGCTTCCCGCTCGCCGGGGTCCACGACTGCGACCTGCTGGAGAAACCGGAGCGCGAACTCGCCGTGTCCGCCGACGGGTTCTCGGTCGATCTGCGGCTGCGGCCGTTCCGGATCCGCACCCTCAGGCTGCGCCCCGCCCCGGCCGGCTGAGCGCGCCGCGCGGGTCAGCGCGCGGCGTGGCCCTCGGCCGCCGTCTCGACCCTGCGGGCCAGTTCGAGGTCCTTCTCGGTGACGGCGCCGCCCGCGTCGTGCGTGCGCACGCTCAGCGACACGGTGTCGTAGCCGAGGGTGAGCCGCGCGTGGTGGTTGAGCTCCTCCTGGAGCTGCGCGACGTGGACGACCATCGCGGTGGCGGCGAAGTGCGAGCCGAAGCGGTAGATCCTGGTGATGCCGTCCTCGGTGAGGGACCAGCCCGGCAGCTCACGCAGCCGCTCCCGCACGGTGTCCTGCCCGAGTGCCTCTGCCGCCATGGCGCTCTCCTCCGTCCGCAGGACCCGGCCCCCTCCACTTTACGCCCGGTGCGCCGGCGAGGCCCGTCGCCGGGCACCCCCCGGCGACGGGCCCGGCGCGCGCCGCCGGTTCAGTTCACCTCGGCGGGGTGGCCGCCCAGGCGCCTGCCCTCGTCGAGCGCGGCGAACGCCGACAGGTCGTCGTCGTCCAGCTCGAAGCCGAAGACGTCGATGTTCTCCCGGATGCGGGACGGCGTCACCGACTTGGGGATGACCACGTTGCCCAGCTGGAGGTGCCAGCGCAGGACGACCTGCGCGGGGGTCCTGCCGTGCTTGCGGGCGATCGCGGCCACCGTCGGCACCTCGAGGAGGCCCTTGCCCTGGCCGAGCGGCGACCACGCCTCGGTGACGATGCCCCGGCTCGCGTGCACCGCGCGCGACGCGGCCTGCTGGAGCTGCGGGTGCAGCTCGATCTGGTTGACCGCGGGCACCACGGACGTCTCGGCGGCGAGCACGTCGAGGTGCTCGGGCAGGAAGTTGGAGACGCCGATGGCGCGGGCGCGGCCGTCGGCGAGGATCTTCTCCAGCGCCCGGTAGGTCTCGGCGTACAGACCCTTGGCGGGCGTCGGCCAGTGGATCAGGTAGAGGTCCACGTAGTCGAGGCCGAGCCGGCCGAGCGAGGCGTCGAGGGCCCGCAGCGCCGCGTCGTACCCCTGGTCGCCGTTTCCCAGCTTGGTGGTGACGAACAGCTCGTCGCGGGCGACGCCCGAGGCGGCGACGGCCTTGCCCGTGCCCTCTTCGTTGCCGTAGACCGCGGCCGTGTCGATGCTGCGGTAGCCCGCCTCGATCGCGGTGGCGACCGCCGTGGCGGCCTCGTCGTCGGGGACCTGCCAGACGCCGAAGCCGAGTTGCGGCATCGCGATGCCGTTGTTGAGAGTGAGGGAGGGGACCTTGCTGCTCACGCGGTGTCGATCCTTTTCGTTCGTACGGTGGCCCGCCGGCCTCCTGAGCGGCCGGCGGCCTGGCGGGGCACACCTGCCCCGAGCGGAAACGATCACCGCCCCCGCGGGCATTCCCACCGCCCTGGGGTGTGGCCGGCGTCTCAGCGGTAGAGCGCCTCGACCTCCGCCGTGTACGCCGTCTCGATGGCCTTGCGCTTCAGCTTGAGCGACGGGGTGAGCAGCCCGTGCTCCTCGCTGAAGGGGTGCGCGAGTATCCGGAAGGTGCGGATCGACTCGGCCTGCGAGACGGCCGTGTTGGCCGCCACCACGGCCCGCCTGATCTCGGTCTCCAGGTCCGCGTCGCGCACCAGGTCCTTCGGCCCGAGCGGCGGCTTGCCCTGCACGGACAGCCAGTGCTCGACCGCCTCGTGGTCCAGGGTCACCAGCGCGGCCACGTACGGCCTGTCGTTGCCGACCACGATGCACTGGCCGACCAGCGGATGGGCGCGCACCCGCTCCTCCAGGGCGTTCGGCTGGACGCTCTTGCCGCCCGAGGTGACCAGGATCTCCTTCTTGCGGCCCGTGATGGTCAGATAGCCGTCGTCGTCGAGGGCGCCGAGGTCGCCGGTGGCGAGCCAGCCGTCGTGCAGCACGGCGTCGGTGTTCTTCTGGTCGCCGAGGTACCCCTCGAAGACGTTGTGCCCCTTCAGCCACACCTCGCCGTCGTGCGCGATGTGCACGGTGGTGCCGGGGATCGGCAGGCCCACGGTGCCGTAGCGGGTGCGCTCGGGCGGGTTGGCGGTGGCGGCGGCGCAGGACTCGGTGAGGCCGTAGCCCTCGTAGACGGTCACGCCCGCGCCGGCGAAGAACAGGCCCAGCCTGCGGTCCATGCCCGAGCCGCCCGACATGGCGTGCCGCACCCGGCCGCCCATCGCCGCGCGCACCTTGCCGTAGACGGCCTTGTCGAAGAACTGGTGCTGCAGCCGCAGCGCGGGCGACGGCCCGGGGCCCGTGCCGAAGGCGCGGTCCTCCACCGCCTCCGCGTACCGCACCGCCACGTCCACGGCCTTGTCGAACGGGCCGGTCTTCCCCTCGCGCTCCGCCTTGCGCCGCGCCGCCCCGTAGACCTTCTCGAAGATGTACGGCACCGCGAGGATGAACGAGGGCCGGAACGCGGCGAGATCGGGCAGCAGGGCGGAGGCGCGCAGCTCCGGCTGGTGGCCGAGCTTCACGCCGCCGCGCACGGCGGCCACCTCCACCATGCGGCCGAAGACATGGCTGAGCGGCAGGAACAGCAGGGTGGACGCCTGGTCGCCCGGCTTGGAGCGGAAGACGCGTTCGAAGCGCCGCACCACCGTGTCGGTCTCGAAGATGAAGTTGGCGTGGGTGAGCACGCACCCCTTCGGGCGCCCCGTGGTGCCCGAGGTGTAGATGACGGAAGCGCACTGGTCGGGGGTGACCGCTCTGCGGTGGCGCTCCACGACGTCGTCGCCGAGGTGCGCGCCCGCGGAGCGCAGGTGGTCCATCGCGCCCGCGTCCAGCTGCCACAGCTGCTTCAGCTCGGGCAGCCGGTCGATGACCGAGCCCACCGTCATCGCGTGGTCCTCGTGCTCCACGAGGCACGCTTTCGCGCCGGAGTCGTAGAGCATCCACAGCACCTGCTCGGCGGAGGAGGTGGGGTACATCGGCACCGGCTGGGCGCCGATGGTCCACAGCGCGAAGTCGAGGATGGTCCACTCGTAGCGGGTGCGGCACATGATGCCCACCCGGTCCCCGAAGCGTATGCCGTCCGCGATCAGCCCCTTGGCGACGGCGACGACCTCGTCGCGGAACTGCGCCGACGTGACGTCGTGCCAGACACCGGCCTCGTCCTTGCGGCCGAGCGCCACATGGTGCGGATTGTCGCGGGCATGATCAAATACGGGGTCGGCGAGGCCCCCGGACGAGGCGGCCGCCACGAGGGGTGGGACGGTGAACTCGCGCAATGACTTGCTCCTTGTCGCGCTCCGCACAGCGCCGCGACGCTACCCCACCCCCTGTGGCGGAAAATGATCCGTCCAACGGCCGGAATGGACGGTTCCGCCGCACGTGGGCGGCTGAAAACCCCCATTCCGGCCAGGCGGGGACAGACTTCTGACCGAAGGGTAAGTGCCGCGCGGGGGAATCTCCACCGAATCCGTACGCGTCGATTACGGCGCCGCGGCGGCCGATTCGGGCTCCGGGACGACCTGCGCCGCACCCCGCCGACCGGGTCGTACCCAGATCAGCACCGCCGCACCCGCGAGGACCGCGAGCACTCCTGCGGCCATCATCGCGGTGTCGAGACCCGAGGCGAACGCCGAGCGCAGCGCCTCCCGGGGCACCGCGCCGCGCAGCCCGGCCGCGCCGCCGCCCGCGAGCGCCCGCGCCGCGCCGTCGGGGTCGGCCGCCGAGCCGTGCAGCGACGACGCGATCCCCGAGGTGACGACCGTGCCGAACACCGCGATGCCCAGCGCGTAGCCGAGCTGCCTGAACGTGTTGAGCGCGCCACCCGCCATGCCCGCCTCGCGCTGCGGCACCGAGGCGAGCGCCGCCCCGGACAGCGCGGGGGAGACCAGGCCCACCCCGACGCCCGTCACCACGAGCCCCGCCGTCAGCGCGGGCCACGACGAGTCCGCCCCCAGCACCGCCTGCGCGAACTCGCCCGCGCCCACCAGCATCGTGCCGATGCCGACCGGATACCGCGCGGGCACCCCGTGCAGCAGCCGCCCGCTCACCGCCGACACCAGGAACGACGCCGCGGCGAGCGGCAGCAGCGCGAGACCGCCGGTGATCGGGCTCATCCCGAGCAGCGTCTGCAGCCACACCGAGAGGTACGCGAGGATCGTGAACGCCGAGGCGCTGAAGACCAGCGCCGTCGCCATCACCGTCACGAACGACGCCCTGCGGAACAGCGCCAGGTCCATCAGGGGCTGCGTCACCCGCTGCTCCACCAGGACGAACGCCGCAAGGCCGAGTACCGCGACCGCCGCGCAGACGCCGGTGGGAGCCGACAGCCAGCCGTCGCCGCCCGCCCGTACCGCGCCGTACGTCACCGCGCCCGCGAACAGCGCGAAGCACGCCGTGCCTGCCCAGTCCACGCGCCGCCCCGGATCGCGCCGCACCTCGCGCACCACGCGCAGCGTCAGCCAGACCGCGGCCACGCTCACCGGCAGGTTGATGAAGAAGATCCACCGCCAGCCGAGCCCCTGCGTCAGCACCCCGCCGAGCACGGGTCCCGCCGCGGCCGCCGCGCCGTTGACGGCACCCCACACGCCGAGCGCCACCGATCTGTCCCTGCCCTGGTACGCGGTGGCGAGCAGCGACAGGGTCGTTGCGAACATCGCTGCCGCGCCGAGCCCCTGCACCGCGCGCAGCGCGATCAGTTCGGGCGCGTTCGTCGCCAGCCCGCACCCCAGCGACGCCACTGCGAACAGGACCGTGCCCGCCGCGTATATCCGCCGGCCGCCCAGCACGTCGGCCGCCGCACCGGCGGCGAGCAGCAGCGCAGCGAGCACCAGCGCGTAGACGTCCATCACCCACTGCAGGTCGCTCAGCGACGCCCCGAGGCCGCCGGCCATCGCCGGCAGCGCCACCACCACGATCGACACGTCCACCAGCAGCATGAACGTGCCGAGACAGACCGCGATCAGCGGTCCCCACTTCCCCATGTCCTCACTCCGTACTCTCGCGCTCAACGGGCGGTCCCGTATGCCCGTACGATCGGACGAGCCGGGCGGCAGGCGGCGGCCACGGGCGCCGCGGCGCCGTAATCCGACAGACGGGGGTGCTGCGGTGGCGGAAAGCCACACCTTCGACGCGCTGGACCTCCAGCTGCTCCAGGCCCTCCAGCTCGACGGCCGCGCCTCCTACAGCAGGATCGGCGCCGTGCTCGGCGTCTCCGACCAGACCGTCGCCCGCCGCCTGCGGCGCCTCGGCTCCGCCATGGACCTGCGGATCGTCGGCGTACGGGACGGCGTGCCGCTCGGCAGGGACAGCTGGACGCTCCGCCTCAGGATCAAGCTGGACGCCGCTGACGCGGTCGCGCGCGCCCTCGCGCGGCGCCCCGACACCAGCTGGATCGGGCTCGCCGCGGGCGGCACGGAGATCATCTGCTCGACCTCCTTCTCCCGCGCCGGGGACCACGAGGAGCTGATCCTCGGCAAGCTGCCGCGCACCCCGAGCATCACCGACATCCGCGCCCACCAGATCCTGCACCGGTTCTTCGGCGGCCCGACCGGCTGGTTCGCCGCCGCCGACGCCCTCACCCCCGAGCAGGCCGCGGCGCTCACCCCCAGGGCTGCCGCGGAAGAGGACGGCGCACGGGCCGCGCACGGACCGGCCGACGAGGCCCTGCTGCGGGTCCTCGAACGCGACGGCAGGGCGCCGGTCGCCGAACTCGCCAGGGCTTCGGGCCTCTCCGAGTCCGCCGCGCGCCGCAGGCTCGACCAGCTGCTGCGCTCCGGCAGCCTCTACATCGACGTGGAGTACTCCACCGCCGCGCTCGGCTACACCACCAGGGCCCTGCTGTGGGTGACCGCGGAGCCGCGCGCCCTCGACGCCGTGGGCCGGGCCCTCGCCGCGCGGCCCGAGGCCGCCGCCGTCTTCGCCACGAGCGGCGAGAGCAATGTGATGGCCGTCCTCGTCTGCCGGGGCGTCGCCGAGGTGTACCGCTTCCTGACCGAGGTCGTGGGCGGCCTCGACGGGGTCAGGCACGTGGAGGTCTCGCCGGTGCTGCGCAACGTCAAGCAGCTCACGTACGACGACGCCGGGCACCGCGGGGGGCACCCGCGCACCGGCCGCACCGGCGAGCGTGGCTGAGGCGGTCCGAGACGGCCCGTATGCGGGCCCCCGATTGCTCGGGCGGCGGCACCTGGCCCCACAGGCGCGCCGGAGGGCGGCAGGTCAGGAGGGGCCGGCTGCCCGGTGCAGCCGGTCGCCGCCCGCCAGGATCGCCTTCGCCAGCGCGTCCGCCGCGTCGCGGGCCGCCGAGGGCCGCGCGTCCCGCGGCCGCAGCAGGACGAAGTCGACGCCGCCCAGCTCGGGCAGGCCCGCCCGGGCGGACACCGGCACGAGCCCCGGCGGCACCAGCCCCCGGGTGTGCGCCATCACCCCGAGCCCGGCGCGGGCCGCCGCGATCAGGCCGCTCAGGCTCGAACTCGTGCAGGCGACCTGCCAGGGCCTGCCCGCGCGCTCCAGCGCCTCCAGCGCACGCGCCCTGGTGATGCCGGGCGGCGGGAAGAGGATCAGCGGCACCGGCCGGTCGGGGTCGAGCCGCAGCCGCGGCGCCCCGATCCAGCTCAGCGTCGAGCTCCAGACCAGGTCGCCGTGGGTCTCCCCGCCGCGCCGCTTGGCGAGCACCAGGTCGAGCCGGCCCCTGGCCAGCCGCTCGTGCAGGACCCCGGAGAGCTCCACCGTCAGCTCCAGGTCGACCTCGGGGTTGTCGGCGCGGAACGCCTGGAGGACCTCGGGCAGCCGCGTCAGCACGAAGTCCTCCGAGACCCCCACGCGCAGCCTGCCGCGCAGCCGGGTCCCGGTGAAGAACGCCGCCGCGCGCTCGTGCGCCGCGAGTATCGTCCCGGCGAAGCCGAGCATCGCCTCGCCGTCCTCGGTCAGCTCCACGCTGTGCGTGTCCCGGGTGAACAGCGGGCGGCCCGTCGCCTCCTCGAGCCGCCGCACGTGCTGGCTCACCGTGGACTGCCGCAGCCCCAGCCGGCGGGCCGCCTGGGTGAAACTCAGGGTCTGCGCCACGGTCAGGAACGTGCGCAGCTGTGCGGGGTCGTACACAACGACCAGATTAGACGCCGTACGGGGCGCTCATCACGTTTCGTGATCGCAGTCAGAGCCGTACACCGGATTCCCGATCATGGGGGCGCGGCGGATCATGGGGAGGCGCGAACTGTACCGAGAGTGGAGCACATGAACCGCCGCACCTGGAAGATGCCGTCCTGGCTGCCCATCGACCCCTACATCCTGGCGCTCGTCGGGACGGTGGCCCTGGCGGCCGTCCTCCCCGCATCCGGGGCCGCGGCCCCGGTGGCGAACGGCTTCTCCACCGGGGCGGTGGCGCTGCTGTTCTTCCTGTACGGGGCGCGGCTCTCGACGCGCGAGGCGCTCGACGGCTTCCGGAACTGGCGGCTTCACCTGACGGTGCTCGCCTGCACCTTCGTCGTCTTCCCCCTGCTCGGGCTCGCTGCCCGCGTCTTCGTGCCGTTCCTGCTGACGCCGCAGCTCTACCACGGGCTGCTGTTCCTGTGCCTGGTGCCTTCGACGATCCAGTCGTCCATCGCCTTCACCTCCATCGCGCGCGGCAACGTCCCTGCGGCGATCGTCGCGGGCTCCTTCTCCAGCCTCGCAGGCATCGTCGTCACGCCGCTGCTGGCCGCGGGGCTGCTCGGCGGCGAGGGCGTCGGCTTCTCCGCGGACTCGCTGATCCAGATCCTGCTCCAGCTGCTCGCGCCGTTCCTCGCGGGCCAGCTGCTGCGGCGCTGGATCGGCGGGTTCATGGCGCGCCACAAGACGGTGCTCAAGATCGTCGACCGCGGATCGATCCTGCTGGTCGTCTACACCGCCTTCAGCGAGGGCGTGGTCGCCGGCATCTGGCACCAGGTGACCGTCGTGCGCCTGCTCGAACTGCTGGTGGTGGAGGCGCTGATGCTGGCCGTGATGCTGCTGCTCACCTGGCAGGGCGCCCGCCGCCTCGGCTTCGGGCGCGACGACCGCGTCGCGATCCAGTTCGCCGGCTCCAAGAAGAGTCTCACCTCGGGCCTGCCCATGGCGTCCGTGCTGTTCGGCCCGCAGGCGTCGCTCGCCGTGCTGCCGCTGATGCTCTTCCACCAGATGCAGCTGATGGTGTGCGCGGTGATCGCCAAGCGCCGCTCCCGCGACCCCGAGGCGCGCGAGCCCGAGCAGCGGACCCTGCTCGTCGGCCGGTCCGCGGCCGCCGCGGAGGCCGAACCCTCCCGCGCCGCGGGGGCCTGAACCCGCCGCGTGCCGTACGCGCCGGGGCAAGGGCGCGGAAGGACAGGAAAGACCAAAGGACAGGAAAGACCAGAGGAACAAGGGGAACGGACCATGGCCCGGCCGGCGCAGGGGGCGCTCCCCGCCGGCCGGGCCTCGTCCCGTGACGCGAGGCGCGTCACACCCCGGTGTGCAGGGCGATCCGCTCATCGCCCGCGTACACGTTCATGGAGGAGCCGCGCAGGAATCCCACCAGCGTGAGCCCCGACTCGGCCGCCAGGTCGACGGCGAGCGACGACGGCGCCGAGACCGCGGCGAGCACCGGGATGCCCGCCATCACGGCCTTCTGCGCCAGCTCGAACGACGCGCGCCCCGACACCAGCAGGACCGCCCGCGACAGCGGCAGCAGGTCCTGGCGCAGGGCGCGCCCCACGAGCTTGTCGACGGCGTTGTGCCGGCCGACGTCCTCGCGGACGTCCAGCAGCTCGCCGGACTCGGAGAACAGGGCAGCGGCGTGCAGGCCCCCGGTCCTGTCGAAGACCTGCTGCGCCGCGCGCAACCGGTCGGGGAGGACGGCGAGCAGCTCGGGCTCGACGCGGACCGGGGGAGTGTCGGCGATCTCGAAACGGGCCGTGGTGCGCACGGCGTCCAGGCTGGCCTTGCCGCACAGGCCGCAGGAGGACGTGGTGTAGACGTTGCGCTCCAGCGTGATGTCGGGGACGTCCACCCCGGGCGCAAGCCGCACGTCGACCACGTTGTACGTGTTCTGGCCGTCGTCCTTCGCGCCCGCGCAGTACACGATCGACTGCACGTCCGCACCCGAGGCCAGCACGCCCTCGCTGACGAGGAAGCCCGCGGCGAGCGCGAAGTCGTCGCCCGGTGTGCGCATCGTGATGGCGAGCGGCTTGCCGTTCAGCCGGATCTCCAGCGGCTCCTCGGCCACCAGGGTGTCAGGACGCGCGCTGACCGCGCCGTCCCGGATGCGTATCGTCCGCCGTCGTTCGGTGACCCGTCCCATGTGATCAGTCCTACTCGTATCTCTCCCGCGCCGCCAGGGCTCCGGCAGCGCTGCCGCGCGCGGGGACGCGGCCGTGCGGCGCTCCCGCCCGCCCGGCGCGGACGGCGCGGCGCCGCACCCCGTCCCACAGTAGGCGCGAGCGGCCGTGCTCCCGCGTCCCGCCGTCCCGCGGGTACCCGTGCGCGGGCGCGCGCTCCCTTCTCGTCACGGTCTTCTCCTCTCGGTGGCGGCCGCCGGGTCGGCAGCCGGCGGCCGCCGGATCGGCGGAGGGATCGGGGTCAGGCGGCAGCGGCGAGCGCCGTGCCGCGGGCCAGCAGGTCGGAGATGGCGGCGACGGTGCGCAGCGTCGGCACCGGCACGCCGGTCACCCCGGCGAGCTCCACCACCGCGGAGAGCAGCACGTCGAGTTCGAGCGGCTTGCCCTTCTCCAGGTCCTGGAGCGTGGAGGTGCGGTGGTCGCCGACGCGCTCGGCCCCGGCGAGCCGCCGCTCCACGGAGATGTCGGGGCGGCAGCCGAGCGATCCGGCCACCGCCAGGGTCTCGGTCATCATCAGCTCGATGACGCCGCGGGTCGAGCGGTGGCTGCACATCTCGCGCATGGTGGCCCGGGTCAGGGCGCTGATGGGGTTGAAGGAGATGTTGCCGAGCAGCTTGATCCAGATGTCGTCGCGCAGCTCGCGCTCGACCGGGCACTTGAGCCCGCCCGCCCGCATCGCCTCGGCGAAGTCGCGGCACCGCCGCGAGAGCGTGCGGTCGGGCTCGCCGATCGAGAACCGCGTCCCTTCGAGGTGCCGTACGACGCCGGGCGCGGCGAGCTCCGTCGCCGCGTAGACGACGCACCCGACGGCGCGCTCCTGCGGCAGCACGGCGCTGACCGAGCCGCCGGGGTCGACGCTCTCGATCCGCCGGCCGTCGTACGGCCCGCCGTGGCCGTGGAAGTACCACCAGGGGATGCCGTTCTGCGCGGCCACCACCGCGGTCGTCTCCTTGAACAGCGGCTCCACCAACGGCCCGCACGCCGCGTAGGAGTTCGCCTTGAGTCCGAGGAAGACGTAGTCCACGGGGCCGACTTCGGCCGGGCTCCCGGTGGCGTGGACGTGCGCGGTGAAGTCCCCGCGCGGACTGAGTACCCGTACTCCGTGCTGCCTCATGGCCGCGAGGTGCGGTCCACGGGCGATCAGATGGACGTCGGCGCCCGCTCTGCCGAGCGCGGCTCCGACGTAGGCGCCGATGGCTCCGGCGCCCACAACAGCGACTTTCACGTGGGGCTCTCCATTCGGTGAGGGAGACCGAGAGAAGCGTCACACTCCGAGCTGCCGACTTCCTTGTCGACGATATACTGTCTACAGTATGGGTCTGGTGCCGACAACCCTCCTGACGGGACCCGCGCCCTCTCTCCGCCGTTGTTTGCGAGCCGTTGACCCGGAACCGTCTCCGTATCGTCATGGACACGCCCTGGGAAAGATCTTCCCAATCGTCGTTCCGCTTCTTAGAGTTCGCTGCCATGACTCCACCAATCGCACCGGCGGGCTGGAGCCGATGGCTGGTGCCGCCCGCTGCTCTCGCGGTGCACCTCTCCATCGGCCAGGCCTATTCCTGGAGCGTGTTCAAGCCGCCACTCGAATCCGCGCTCGACCTCTCCGGGACGCAGAGCGCGCTCCCCTTCCAACTCGGCATCGTCATGCTGGGGTTGTCCGCGGCCTTCGGCGGCACCCTGGTGGAGCGCAGGGGGCCGCGGTGGGCGATGACCGTCGCCCTGGTCTGCTTCTGCTCCGGCTTCCTGATCTCCGCCCTCGGCGCGGAGACCCGGCAGTACTGGCTGATCGTCCTCGGCTACGGCTTCGTCGGCGGCATCGGGCTCGGCATCGGCTACATCTCACCGGTGTCGACGCTCATCAAGTGGTTCCCCGACCGCCCGGGCACCGCCACCGGCATCGCCATCATGGGCTTCGGCGGCGGCGCGCTGATCGCGTCGCCCTGGTCGCAGGCGATGCTCGACCACTTCGGCAGCGACAGCAGCGGCATCGCGCTCGCCTTCCTCGTGCACGGCCTGGTCTACGCGCTGTTCATGTCGCTCGGCGTCTTCCTCATCCGGCTGCCACGGCCGCGCCCCGGCGCGCAGACCCTGCCGGGCGCGGAGTCGGGCGCCGTCCTGCTGATCGGCTCCGTCCAGGTCTCCGCCAGGTCGGCCCTGCGCACCCCGCAGTTCTGGTGCCTGTGGATCGTGCTGTGCATGAACGTGACCGCGGGCATCGGCATCCTGGAGCGCGCGGCGCCGATGATCACCGACTTCTTCGCCAACACCTCGGCGGCGGTGTCCGCTTCCGCGGCCGCCGGGTTCGTCGCGCTGCTCTCCGCCGCCAACATGGCGGGCCGCATCGGCTGGTCGTCGCTCTCCGACGTGATCGGCCGCAAGAACATCTACCGGGTGTACCTGCTCGTCGGCATCGCCATGTACGTGGTGATCTTCCTCGCCGGGGACACCGCCAAGCCGCTGTTCGTCCTCTGCGCGATGGTCATCCTCTCCTTCTACGGAGGCGGGTTCGCCACGCTCCCCGCGTACTTGAAGGACCTCTTCGGCACCTACCAGGTCGGCGCGATCCACGGCAGGCTGCTGACGGCCTGGTCCGTCGCCGGTGTGCTGGGGCCCCTCATCGTGAACCGGGTCGCCGACGCGCAGAGCGACGCGGGCAAGTCGGGGCCGCAGCTGTACGGCGTCTCCTTCGTCATCATGATCTGCCTGCTCGCCGTCGGGCTCATCGCCAACGAGTTCGTCAGGCCCGTGCACCCGCGCCACCACCTCGACACCCGGAAGGGGGAACCCGATGGACACGCAGCAGCAGAACCCGGAGTCTGAGAGCGGCCCGCGGCGCACCGGTCTGATCGCCCTCTCCTGGGTCTGGGTCGGAGCGCCGCTCGCCTACGGCGTCTACGAACTGGTGCTGAAAGCCAAACAGCTGTTCACGGGTTGATCCCCGGCGTGCCAAGGATGATGCGGTCCCTCCAAGCGGCGCGGGGGAATCCTGTCGGTTCACCTGTCTCGTTACTGGTGAGTCGCTGACGAGACTGGAAGATCCAGCCTCGACAGCTAAGGGGGTCCCGCGTGAACGGCACGCGCATCGCCGCGCTCGGGCACTATCAGCCCGCCAAGGTGCTCACCAACGACGACCTTGCGGGCATGGTCGACACCAGCGACGCATGGATCACCAGCCGGGTGGGCATCAAGAACCGGCACGTCGCGGGCCCCGACGAGCCCGTGGACGAACTGGCCGCGCACGCGGGCGCCAAGGCGCTCGCCGCGGCCGGCCTCGTCCCGGCCGACATCGACCTGGTGCTGGTCGCCACCTCCACCGCCGTGGACAAGTCCCCGAACATGGCGGCGCGGGTGGCGGCCCGCCTCTCCATGGCCGCGCCCGCCGTCCTCGACGTCAACGTCGTCTGCGCGGGCTTCACCCACGCGCTCGCCCTCGCCGACCACACCGTGCGGGCGGGCGCCGCCTCCCGCGCCCTGGTCATCGGCGCCGACGAGATGACCGCGGTCGCCGACTGGACCGACCGCTCCACCTGCGTCCTGATGGGCGACGGCGCGGGCGCCGCCGTCGTCGAGGCCGTCGGCGCGGGAGAGCAGCCGGGCATCGGGCCCGTGCTGTGGGGCTCCGTGCCGGAGATGAGCACGGCCGTGCGGATCGAGGGCGTGCCCTCGCGGTTCGCGCAGGACGGCCAGTCCGTCTACCGCTGGGCCGTCACCGACCTGCCGCCCATCGCGCGGCGGGTCTGCGAGCGCGCGGGTGTCACGCCGGAGGAGCTCGGCGCCGTCGTGCTGCACCAGGCGAACCTGCGGATCATCGAGCCCGTCGCCCGGAAGATCGGCGCCGTCAACGCGGTCGTCGCCCGGGACGTCGTGGAGTCGGGCAACACCTCGGCCGCCTCCATTCCGATGGCGCTGTCCAAGCTGGTCGCCAGGGGCGAGGTCGCCTCGGGCGCCCCCGCCCTGCTGTTCGGCTTCGGCGGCAACCTCTCGTACGCGGGCCAGGTGATCCGCGTCCCCTGACCTCCGGGGATCGGTAGACTGTAGACGATAGCCAATCAGTCACGGTCGGCCGGAGAGGGAGATCCCATGTTGTCCGCAGGACTGCCGCACGGCACGGTACCGAAGCTGGAGCGCCCCGGGCCGCTGCGCGAGCGCGTCTACGAGGCGCTGCTCGAACTGATCACCACCCGCGGGCTGCGCCCGGGACAGCACCTCGTCGAGAGCGAGCTCGCCGGCCACCTCGGGGTGTCGCGGCAGCCCGTGCGCGAGGCGCTCCAGCGGCTGAACACCGAGGGCTGGGTGGACCTGCGGCCCGCGCAGGGCGCCTTCGTCCACGAGCCGACCGAGGAGGAGGCCGACCAGCTGCTCTCCGTGCGCACCCTGCTGGAGGCCGAGGCCGCGCGGCTCGCGGCCGCGCTCTCCGACCCCGCGGGCATCGCCGGCCTCGAGGAGCTGTGCGCCCAGGGCGAGCGCGCCGTGGACGACGACGACGTCGACCTCGCCGTGGCGACCAACGCCGCGTTCCACGCCCGGGTCATGGCGATGGCCAGCAATGTCGTCCTGGCGGAGCTCGCGGCGCAGGTCGACCGCAGGGTGCGCTGGTACTACACGCCCGTCGCCCGCCAGCGCGGCAGGCAGTCCTGGATCGAGCACCGCGAGCTGATCGCCGCGATCGCCGCGCACGACGAGGCCGCCGCCGTCGCCGTGATGCGCGCCCACACCGAGCACACCAGGTCGACGTACCACCACCGCGACCACAACTGACGCCCCACCGCCCCCGCGGCGCCGGGCCCCGGCCCGCGGCGCCGGGCCCCGCACACCTTTCGCCCCTCTCTGTGAGCATCTGCCGCCTCTCTCTTTGTCTTCACTGTGGAGAAAGTCGCCGCCGATTTGCTCGCAACTTCTTCCCCCTGCGCGCAACCGCTGCTACGTTCCACTCGAAAGCACCGGAAGTGACGGGCGAGACGGCCGACATGGCGGGGAGGGGCGCGTGAGACGCATGACGGCACGACCCGCGAACGCCCATCAGGCGCGACTGCTCAGGCTGTTGCGGGACGGTGGGCCCAACTCACGCGCACAGCTGGGGGACCAGGTCGAGCTGTCCCGCTCCAAGCTGGCGGTCGAGGTCGACCGGCTGCTGGAGACCGGGCTCGTGGTGGCCGACGGACTCGCCGCCTCGCGCGGCGGCCGGCGCTCCCACAACATCCGGCTCACACCGGGGCTGCGCTTCCTCGGCGTCGACATCGGCGCCACGTCCGTCGACGTGGCCGTCACCAACCCGGAACTGGAGGTGCTCGGCCACCTCAACCACCCCATGGACGTGCGGGAGGGGCCCGTCGCCGTCTTCGAGCAGGTGCTCGCGATGGCGGCGAAGCTCAGGGACTCCGGCCTCGCCGACGGCTTCGACGGCGCCGGCATCGGCGTCCCCGGGCCCGTGCGCTTCCCCGAGGGCGTGCCGGTCGCGCCGCCGATCATGCCGGGCTGGGACGGCTTCCCCGTCCGCGAGGCCCTCAGCCAGGAACTCGGCTGCCCCGTCATGGTCGACAACGACGTGAACCTGATGGCCATGGGGGAGCAGCACGCGGGCGTCGCCCGCTCCGTGGACGACTTCCTCTGCGTCAAGATCGGCACCGGAATCGGCTGCGGGATCGTCGTCGGCGGCGAGGTCTACCGCGGGACGACGGGCAGCGCCGGCGACATCGGCCACATCCAGGTGGAGCCGGAGGGGCGGCCCTGCGCCTGCGGCAACAAGGGCTGCCTTGAGGCCCACTTCAGCGGCGCCGCGCTGGCCCGCGACGCAGAGGAGGCGGCACGCGCGGGCACCTCGCCCGAACTGGCCGCGCGCCTCGCGGAGTCGGACACGCTCACCGCGGTCGACGTGGCCGCAGCGGCGGCCGCGGGCGACGCCACGGCGCTCGACCTGATCCGTGAGGGAGGCAACCGGGTCGGCCAGGTCATCGCGGGACTCGTCAGCTTCTTCAACCCCGGCCTCGTCGTCATCGGCGGCGGTGTCACCGGCCTCGGCCACACCCTGCTCGCCGCCGTCCGCACCCAGGTCTACCGCCAGTCGCTGCCGCTGGCCACCGGCAATCTCCCCATCGTCCTCGGCGAGTTGGGGCAGAACGCGGGCGTCACGGGCGCAGCAAGGCTGATCAGCGACCACCTCTTCTCCCCGGCGTGACCCGGGCGCCGCCCGCGCGGCCCCGGCGCACCACGGCACCACCGCACCACCGGTCCACCCCGGCACCGCAGGCAAGAGCGCACCTCCGGCACACCGCCACTCCGCACGCCACCCGCCCGTTGAGCCACCGCCGCACCGCCGCACCGCCGCACCGCCGCACCGCCGCACCGCCGCACCGCCGCACCGCCGCACCGCCGCACCGCCGCACCGCCGCACCGCCGCACCGCGTTCCGTACGACCCGGTACCACCGCTCCCCGTGAGCCGCACCCGCTCCCGTACGTGCCGGACCGCACGACGCATCGCACGCGCGTTCGCCCCACCCGTACGCCGCGTACCGCCCGTACCGACACCGCAGGCCGCGCAGCGGCCACCCGCGGCCCCGGCCGCCGCACACGCCGAGGGGATACGCCATGGCCCCAGCGCCACCCGAACCAGCACTGCTCACCATGTCCGGCATCACCAAGTCCTTCCCCGGCGTCCGCGCCCTCGACGGTGTGGAACTGTCCGTCAGGGCCGGCGAGGTCCACTGCCTGCTCGGGCAGAACGGCGCGGGCAAGTCGACCCTGATCAAGGTGCTCGCCGGCGCCCACCAGCCCGACAGCGGTGTGATCACCTGGCGCGGCGAGCAGGTCTCCCTGAAGTCGCCCACCGCCGCCATGCGCCTCGGCATCGCCACCATCTACCAGGAACTCGACCTGGTGGAGGGCCTGTCGGTGGCAGAGAACACCTTCCTCGGCCACGAGCCCACCGCCGCGGGCTTCGTCGTCAAGGGGCGCGAGGCCCGCCGCAGGGCCGCCGCCCTGCTCGCCCGCCTCGGCCACCCGGAGATCCCGCCCGGCCGGCTCGTCGGCGACCTGTCGGCCGCCCAGCGCCAGATCGTCTCGATGGCCCGCGCGCTCTCCCACGACGTCCGGCTGATCGTGATGGACGAGCCGTCCGCGGCGCTCGACCCCGACGAGGTCGACAACCTCTTCAGGATCGTGGCGGGCCTCGTCGCCGACGGCGTCGCCGTCGTCTACATCTCGCACCGGCTCGGGGAAATCCGCCGCATCGGCGACCGGGTCACCGTCCTGAAGGACGGCAGGACCGTCGCGGTGGGCCTGCCCGCCAAGCGGACCCCGACCGCCGAGGTCGTGACCCTGATGACCGGGCGCGCCGTGGAACACCCCTTCCCCGAACGCCCAGCCCCCGCACCCGAGCGGGGCGAGCCGCTGCTGCGGGTCGAAGGGCTCAGCAGGCAGGGCGAGTTCGCACCGCTCGACCTGACCGTGCACCCCGGCGAGATCGTCGGGCTCGCCGGCCTCGTCGGCTCCGGCAGGTCGGAGATCCTGGAGACCGTCTACGGTGCGCGCAAACCCACCGCCGGCCGGGTCGTCGTCGCGGGCAGGCCGCTGCGCCCCGGCAGCGTGCGCTCCGCGGTGCGCGCGGGGCTCGGCCTCGCGCCCGAGGAGCGCAAGGCCCAGGGCCTGCTGATGCTGGACACCGTCACCCGCAACGTGTCGGTGTCCACCCTCTCCCGCTTCTCCCGCGGCGGCTGGCTCGACAGCGGCGCTGAGCGCACCGCGGCCCGCGCCGCCACCAGGGAGCTGTCCCTGCGCCCCGACAACCCCGAGGCGCCCGTGCGCACCCTCTCGGGCGGCAACCAGCAGAAGGCCGTGCTCGCGCGCTGGCTGCTGCGCGGCTGCCGGGTCCTGCTGCTCGACGAGCCCACCCGCGGGGTGGACGTCGGCGCGCGCGCCGAGCTCTACGCCGTGATCAGGCGGCTGGCCGACGAGGGGCTCGCCGTGCTGCTCGTCTCCAGCGAGGTGCCCGAGGTGCTCGGCCTCGCCGACCGGGTGCTGGTGCTCCGCGAGGGCCGGGTCGTGCACCGCGCCCCCGCGGCCGAAGTCGACGAACACCGCGTACTCGACCTTGTGATGGAAGGGAGCCCGACACCATGACACAGCCTGCCTCAAAGGCACAGCAGGGCGGGCCCGCACCCGCGGCGAAGGCGCCGCGGGCGGGCGGCGCCGACGCCGCCGGACGGCCGCCGGGCCGGGGCGCGGGCGGCAGAAGACCCGCGGGGCTGCGCCTCGACGCCCGCAGCCTGTCGCTGCTCGGTGTGCTCGCCGCGCTCGTCCTGGTTGGCGGGGTCACGAGGCCGGACGAGTTCCTCGCGGTCAGCAATCTCCAACTGGTGCTCACCCAGGCGTCGGTGATCGGCGTGGTCACGGTCGGCGCGACCTTCGTGATCACCAGCGGCGGCATCGACCTGTCGGTCGGCGCGATCGTCGCCCTCGCCTCGGTGTGGGCCACCACCCTGGCCACGCAGAGCTACGGCTTCCTCGGCATCGCCTTCACCGCCGTCGTGGTGGGCCTCGGCTGCGGACTCGTCAACGGCGTGCTCATCGCGTACGGCCGGATGGTGCCGTTCATCGCCACCCTGGCGATGCTCGCCTCCGCCCGGGGCCTCGCGCTCCAGCTCACCGACGGCAAGACGCAGGTCGTGAACGTGAGTTCGGTCCTCAGCCTCGGCTCGCGCGACAGCTACCTGCTCGGCGTGCCGCCGCTCGTGCTGGTCTTCGCCGGGGTCACGGTCGCCGGCTGGCTGGTCCTGAACCGCACCACCTTCGGGCGGCGCACCGTCGCCGTCGGCGGCAACCCGGAGGCCGCGCGGCTCGCCGGGATCGACGTGCGCAGGCAGCGGCTCTACCTCTACCTGCTGTCCGGCCTGTGCTGCGGCGTCGCCGCCTTCCTGCTGGTCGTCCTCTCCGGCTCGGGCCAGAACACCAACGGCAACCTGTACGAACTCGACTCCATCGCCGCGGCCATCATCGGCGGCACCCTGCTCAGCGGCGGCCGCGGCACCATCGTCGGCTCCGTGCTCGGCGTGCTGGTGTTCACCACCATCACCAACATCTTCGCCCTGAACAACCTCCAGACCGACGTGCAGCAGATCGCCAAGGGCGTGATCATCGTCGCCGCCGTGCTCGTGCAGCGCAGGAGCGCGCGCCCCGGCGAGGTCTGATCGCCGGCCGGCACCTCCCGTCCCCCTGTACCCCCGCAACCCCTGTGCCCCTATGCGAAAGGCCACTTCCCTCATGCCTGTAACGAGCCGCAGAGGACTGCTGTTCGGCACCGCAGCGATCGGCGCGGGTGCCGTCCTGACCGCGTGCACCAGCAACGAGCCGGAGGCCGAGGCCTCCACCACCGCGCGGGCCGCCGCGGACGACAAGCCCGGCAAACACGTCACCATCGGCTTCGCCGGGCCGCAGGCCGACCACGGCTGGCTCAACGCCATCAACGTGCAGGCCAAGCAGCGCGCCGAGTCCTACTCCGACGTCACGTTCGTGCCGACCGAGGGCTCCAACGACACCGCGGTGCAGATCGGCCAGATCGACACGCTGATCAACAAGAAGGTCGACGTGCTCGTGGTCCTGCCGGGCGACGGCAAGGCGCTCACCCAGGCGGGCCTGAAGGCGATGCGGGCCGGCATCCCGGTGATCAACCTCGACCGCGTCTTCGACACCCCGCAGGCGTACCGCTGCTGGATCGGCGGCGACAACTACGGCATGGGCCTCAACGCGGGCCGCTACATCGGCGAGAAGCTCAAGGACAAGCCCGGTGCGAAGGTCGTCGAGCTGGCGGGGATCGACAACCTGGAGCTGACCAGGCAGCGCACCCAGGGCTTCGACGACGCGCTCAAGACCTACCCCAACATCCGGAAGGTGGCCCGCCAGGCCGCCGACTTCACCGTCGAGTCCGGCCAGGCGAAGATGGCCCAACTCCTCCAGGCGCAGAAGCAGTTCGACGCCATCTGGAACCACGACGACGACCAGGGCGTGGGCGCCCTGCGCGCCGTCGACCAGGCCGGGCGCGACGGCTTCCTGATGGTCGGCGGCGCCGGCGCCAAGTCCGCCATGGACCACATCAAGGCCGACGACAGCGTGCTCAAGGCGACCGTGCTCTACCCGCCGAGCATGGCGGCCTCCGCCATCGACCTGGCCCGCGCCCTCGGCCAGTCGAAGGGCGTCAGCGGGATCTCCGAGGCGGAGATCCCCACCCAGATCGCGGTGTTCTCGGCCGTCGTCGACAGGTCCAACATCGACACCTACCTGCCGACCGGCTTCAACTGACCGGCGCCCGCGGGTGCGGTCCACCCGCGGGCCCGGCAGGAACCACCGCCCACGACACAGACGAGGAGTGTCCCGTATGACCCCCACGGAAGCATCGGAGGACGAGGCCGGTGCGCCGCCGACACTGGGTGTCGGCATGGTCGGATACGCGTTCATGGGCGCCGCGCACTCCCAGGGGTGGCGCACCGCGGGCCATGTGTTCGACCTGCCGCTGCGGCCCCGGCTCGCCGCGGTCTGCGGCCGGGACGCGGCCGCCGTGCGGGACGCGGCCGCCCGGCTCGGCTGGGCGGCCGCCGAGACCGACTGGCGGGCCCTGATCGCCCGGGACGACGTCGCGCTTGTCGACGTGTGCACACCGGGCGACAGCCACGCCGAGATCGCGATCGCCGCGCTGGAGGCGGGCAAGCACGTACTGTGCGAGAAGCCGCTCGCCAACTCGGTCGCCGAGGCCGAGCAGATGGCCAGGGCCGCGGAAGCGGCACGGGCCAGGGGCCAGGTGGCGATGGTCGGCTTCAACTACCGCAGGGTGCCCGCCGTCGCCCACGCCAGGGCGCTGATCGAGCAGGGCAGGCTCGGCACCCTGCGGCACGTGCGGGTCACCTACCTCCAGGACTGGCTGGTCGACCCCGGCTTCCCGCTGACCTGGCGGCTGCGCCGCGAGTACGCGGGCTCCGGCGCGCTCGGCGACCTCGGCGCGCACATCGTCGACCTGGTGCAGTACCTGGCGGGGGAGCCGATCGCCGGGGTCTCCGCGCTGTTGGAGACCTTCGTCAAGGAGCGCCCCGTGCTCACCGGCGCCTCCCAGGGCCTCTCCGGCAGCGGCGGCGGCGCGCTCGGGCCTGTCACGGTCGACGACGCCGCCCTGTTCACCGGCCGGCTGGCGTCCGGCGCGCTCGCCTCCTTCGAGGCCACCCGGTTCGCGGCGGGCCGCAAGAACGCGCTGAAACTGGAGCTCAACGGCTCGGAGGGCTCGCTCGCCTTCGACCTGGAGCGGCTCAACGAACTGTCCTTCCACGACCACACCGAGCGCGCGGTCACCGCGGGCTTCCGCCGGATCCTGGTGACCGAGCCCGAGCACCCCTACCTGGCGGCATGGTGGCCGCCGGGGCACGCGCTCGGCTACGAGCACACCTTCGTGCACCAGGCGCGCGACCTGGTGGAGGCCGTCGCGCGCGGCGAGCAGCCCGCGCCGTCGTTCGCCGACGGCCTCCAGGTGCAGCGGGTGCTCGCCGCCGTCGAGCAGAGCGCGGCGGACGACGCCCGCTACACCCCCGTACCGGCGCCGCAGCCGGGGGCCGCCGCGCCGCTGGCAGCGGGCGCGGCCGGCGCGGCCGCCCGACCCTGAGGAGGAGCATCCGCCATGCCACGCCCGTTCACCCTGTTCACCGGACAGTGGGCCGACCTGCCGCTCGAAGAAGTGTGCCGCCTCGCCCGGGACTTCGGTTACGACGGCCTCGAACTCGCCTGCTGGGGAGACCACTTCGAGGTCGACAAGGCCCTGAGCGACCCGGGATACCTCCCCGGGAGGCGCCGGCTGCTCGACGCGTACGGCCTGAAGTGCTGGGCGGTCTCCAACCACCTGGTGGGCCAGGCCGTCTGCGACGCGATCATCGACGAGCGCCACCAGGACATCCTGCCCGCCAGGATCTGGGGCGACGGCGAGCCCGAAGGCGTCAGGCGGCGCGCGGCGGCCGAGATCGAGGACACCGCGCGGGCCGCGGCCGCCTTCGGCGTCGACACCGTCATCGGCTTCACCGGGTCGCCGATCTGGCACCTGGTGGCGATGTTCCCGCCCGTGCCGCCCGGCATGATCGAGCGCGGTTACGACGGGTTCGCCGAGCGCTGGAACCCGATCCTCGACGTCTTCGACGCCGAGGGCGTCCGCTTCGCCCACGAGGTGCACCCGGGCGAGATCGCGTACGACTACTGGACCACCCACCGGGCGCTCGAAGCCGTCGGCCACCGGCCCGCGTTCGGGCTGAACTTCGACCCGAGCCACTTCGTGTGGCAGGACCTCGACCCGGTCGGGTTCCTCTACGACTTCCGCGACCGTATCTACCACGTCGACTGCAAGGAGGCCCGCAAGCGCCTCGACGGGCGCAACGGCCGCCTCGGCTCCCACCTGCCCTGGGGCGACCCGCGGCGCGGCTGGGACTTCGTCTCCGCCGGCCACGGCGACGTGCCCTGGGAGGACGTCTTCAGGATGCTGCGCTCCATCGGCTACGCGGGGCCCGTCTCCGTCGAGTGGGAGGACGCGGGCATGGACCGCCTCGCGGGCGCCCCCGAGGCGCTGCGCGACCTGAAGAGGTTCGACTTCGACCCGCCGAGCGCGTCGTTCGACGCGGCCTTCGGCGGCGGCCGCTAGCGCCGCCGGTGCGGCACGTGCCCGGTGGCGCACACCGCCGCCGGGCGAACCGCCCTGCCCGCGCCCGGCTTTGTCCTGACACGGCGAAAAGAAGGGGCACATCCGTGCGCAAGGTCTTTCGGTCGAGGACGAACCCGGCTACCGTCCACAGAGGGCGCACAGGCCCGGACGAGCGGGACGCGGCGGCCCGCGGCCACCACCGCGGCCCCGCCGCTGCGAGCGGCGCGGGGCGAGCCCGGCAGACGTACGAACGGCCCACTCCACGGAGGACTTTCGTGCACGGACGACGCCCAGGACCGGCCACCCGAAGGACCTGAGGAACCGGCGCGGCAGCCGCGGGCCGTGACACCGCGTCGCCCGGCCCGGGCCCCGCGGACCCATCGAGCCGGCGGCGGGCGGGGAGGCGCCGTACCCCCCGCCCGCCGCCCCGCACCGGCGCGGCACCCGCGGCGCGGGGCGCCGTACCCACCGTCCGGCGCCACCAGGGACGCGGCACCGTACGCGCGGAGAGCACAGCACAGCACACCGGCACGCACATCGGCGGCAGGAGGCAGTCCGTGACGACGACAAGCAGCGAAACGGCCAGAGCCCGCACCGGGGTCTGGCTCGTCGGGGCCCGCGGCTCCGTCGCGACCACCGCCGTCGCGGGGTGCGCGGCGGTCACCGCGGGCCTGCAGCCACCGACCGGCATGGTCACGGAGACACCGGACTTCGCCGCCGCCGGGCTGCCACCGCTGTCCTCCCTCGTCTTCGGCGGCCACGACACCGCGAGCTGCCCGCTGCCCAAGCGCGCCGAGGCCCTCACCGCGGCGGGCGTGCTGCCGCACGGTCTCGCCGGCGCCGTCGCGGCCGAACTGGCCGCCGCGGAAGCGGAGATCAGACCGGGCGGGCCCGCGCCCGACGACACCAGGAGCGACGAGGAGATCGTCACCGCGTTCGCCGCCGACATCGCGGACTTCGCCCGCCGCACGGGGGTGGAGCGCACCGTCGTCGTCAACGTCTCGTCCACGGAGCCGCTGCCCGCACCGGGCGACGCGCGGCTGCCCGCGAGCGCCCTCTACGCGGCCGCCGCGCTGCGCGCGGGCTGCGGCTACGTGAACTTCACCCCGTCGACCGGCCTGCGCACGCCCGCGCTGGCCGACGCGGCCGCCGCGAGCGGCCTGCCCCACGCGGGCCGGGACGGCAAGACGGGCCAGACCCTGCTGCGCTCGGTGCTCGCCCCGATGTTCGCGCAGCGCGCGCTCGCCGTGCGGGCCTGGTCGGGCACCAACCTGCTGGGCGGGGGAGACGGCGCCGCGCTCGCCGACCCGGCCGCCGCCGCGGCCAAGAACGCCGGCAAGGCGCGCGTGCTCGCCGACGCGCTCGGCGCCGCGCCCGAGGGCGAGGTCCACATCGACGACGTGCCCGCGCTCGGCGACTGGAAGACCGCGTGGGACCACGTCGCGTTCGACGGGTTCCTCGGCGCGCGCATGGTCCTCCAGACCACTTGGCAGGGGTGCGACTCCGCGCTCGCCGCGCCCCTCGTGCTCGACCTCGCGCGCCTCGTCGCCCGTGCGCACCAGGCCGGGATCGGAGGGCCGCTGCCGCAGCTCGGCTTCTACTTCAAGGACCCGGACGGGCGCTGTGCCGCCCTCGCCGAGCAGTACGCGGACCTGCTGGCCTTCGCCGCGCGGCTCGGAGCGGCCGCGTGAGCCTGCTGCGCCGCGCCCGCGACTGGGCCGAACTGCTGCGCGTCTCCGCACTGTTCACCGTGCCGGGGGACGCGCTCGCCGGCGCGGCGGCGGCCGGTGCGCGGCCGGGGCGCGCCACCGCGCTCGCCGTCGGGTCCTCGCTGTGCCTGTACGAGGCGGGCATGGCGCTCAACGACTGGGCCGATCGCGCGGAGGACGCGGTGGCGCGGCCGCTGCGCCCGGTCCCCTCGGGCCGGATCTCGCCGCGCGCCGCGCTCACGGCGGCCGCCGCGCTCACCGCCGCTGGACTCGCCCTCGCGGCCCGCGCGGGCCGCCGCCCGCTGGCCGTGTCCGCGGCCGTCGCGGCGACGGCGTGGGCGTACGACCTGAGGCTGAAGCACACCGCGGTGGGACCGCTCGCGATGGGCGCAGCCCGCTCGCTCGACCTGCTGCTCGGCGCGGCGGCCGCCCCCGGCGCGCGCACCCGCGCCGCCCTGCCGGCGGCCCTCGCGCTCGGCGCCCACACGACAGCCGTCACCGCGGTCTCACGCTCCGAGACCGAGGGTGGTGCCCTCGCCGCGCCCCTGGCCGCCCTGGTGACCGCCGCCGCCCTCACGGCAACCCTCCTGCCCCACCCCGCAGGCCCGCCCGCGCAGGCGACGGGAGACGCCGGGCCTGCGGGAGCCACGCCGGGGGCCAGGTCCCCGCGCGCCGCCCCCGCGGCGGCGCCTCCACCCGCGGCCCTGCGGGGCCGGGCCGCGCACCGGGCGCGGCGCGCCGCCGCTGCCGTCGCCACCGGGGCCCGGCGGGCCGGAGCGCCGCGGCCCGGCGCCGCACACGCCGCAGCCGCCCCGCCCGGCCGCGTCCGCCCGGCGGCCGGGGCCCCGGCGGCAGGCGCCGCGTGGATCGGCGCGGTGCGCACCGCGGTTGTCCCGCCCGGCCGCGCCCGTCCGGCGGCCGGGGCCCCGGCGGCAGGCGCCGCGCGGCCCGGCGCCGCACACGCCGCAGCCGCCCCGCCCGGCCGCGCCCGCCCGGCGGCCGGGGCTGTACGCCCAGCGACCGCCCCGTCCCGCCCCGCGTCCCTCGCCGCCGGGCTTCTCGCCGTCGGTTATCTGCGGACCGCCGGGCCACCGGCTTGGCATGCTCTGCTCAATCCCTCGCCGCCGCTCACCCAGCGCGCCGTCGGCGGCGGCATCCGCGCCATGATCCCGCTCCAGGCCGCGCTCGCGGCCCGCGCGGGCAACACGCAGGCCGGACTCGCCGTCGCCGCACTCGCGCCCGCCGCCCGGCTGCTCGCCAGGAAGGTGAGCCCCACATGAGCCTCCGCATCGGCTACGGCACCAACGGCCTCACCGACCTCAGACTCGACGACGCCCTTTCGCTCCTCGCCGACCTCGGCTACGACGGCGTGGGCCTGACCCTCGACCACATGCACCTCGACCCCCTCGCGCCCGGGCTCGTCCGGCGCACCGCCGCCGTCGCCGCACGCCTCGCCGCGCTCGGGCTCACCGCCACCGTCGAGACCGGCGCGCGCTATGTCCTCGACCCGCGCCGCAAACACGGCCCCACCCTCCTCGACCCCGACCCCGCGGCCCGCGCCGCCCGCACCGGCCTGCTGCTCACCGCCGTGCGCGTCGCCGCCGACCTCGGCGCGCACGCCGTGCACTGCTTCAGCGGCGTGCCCGAAGCAGGCTGCGCCCCCGAAATCGCCTGGGACCGGCTCGAAGAGGGCTTCACCCCGCTGCTCGACGCCGCCGGGCGCGCGGGCGTCCCGCTCGCGGTGGAGCCCGAGCCCGGCCACCTCATCGGCGACCTCGCCGCCTTCCACCGGCTGCGGCACCGCGTAGGCGACCCCGGGCCCCTCGGCCTGACCCTGGACATCGGCCACTGCCAGTGCCTCGAACCCGAGCCGCCCGCCGCCTGCGTGCGCGCCGCCGCGCCCTGGCTGCGCCACGTGCAGATCGAGGACATGCGGCGCGGCGTCCACGAACACCTGCCGTTCGGCGACGGCGAGATCGACTTCCCGCCCGTGCTCGACGCCCTCGACGCCGTCGGCTACCGGGGCCTCACCGTCGTGGAACTGCCGCGCCACTCCCACGCGGGCCCCGAACTCGCCCGCCGCTCCATCGAGTTCCTGCGAACGGCCGGTGCCGCCGCGAAGGGAGCACCCGCATGACTCCCACCCGGGACGGCCTCGCGCCGCGCCTCGACGCCGCGGGCCTCGCCTGGCTCGACGCCGCGCTCGCCGAGGCCGCCGCGCCCGGCGGCGGCGCCTGGGAGCTGCGGTTCGCCGCCGCAGGGCGCCACGTCGGCCAGGACGCGGCCGACGACGCCCGCTTCCTCCTCCTGCGCGAGGCGGGCGCGGGACCCGCCACGCTGACCCGCCTCTACCGCCAGGGCACGGGCGCCGAGCGGCACGCCGTGCTGCTCGCCCTGCCCGCGCTGGTCCCGGGACCCGAGGCCGTCCCGCTGGTCGAGGACGCGCTGCGCGCCAACGACACCCGGCTCGTCGCCGCCGCCGTCGGACCGTACGCCGCCGCCCACCTCGACCCGCACGCCTGGCGGCACGCCGTCCTCAAGTGCCTCTTCACGGGCGTGCCCGTCGACCGGGTCGCCAAACTCGCGGAGCGCGCCGAGGGCGACGGCGAACTCGCCCGCATGCTCGGCGACTTCGCCGCAGAACGCAGCGCGGCAGGCCGCCACGTGCCCGCCGGCCTGCACCGCGTACTCGCCCTCACGGGACTGGAGTCCTGATGCGCATCTTCGACCCCCACATCCACATGACCTCCCGCACCACGGACGACTACCGCGCCATGTACGACAGCGGGGTGCGCGCCCTCGTCGAGCCGTCGTTCTGGCTCGGCCAGCCCCGCACCTCGCCCGCCAGCTTCTACGACTACTTCGACGCGCTCCTCGGCTGGGAGCCCTTCCGCGCCGCGCAGTACGGCATCGCCCACCACTGCACCGTCGCCCTCAACCCCAAGGAGGCCGGCGACCCCCGCTGCACGCCCGTGCTCGAAGCGCTGCCCCGCTATCTCGTCAAGGACGGCGTCGTCGCCGTCGGCGAGATCGGCTACGACTCGATGACCCCGGCCGAGGACCACGCGCTCGCCGCGCAGCTCCAACTCGCCGCCGACCACGGCCTGCCCGCCCTCGT
Organism: Streptomyces sp. NPDC047002; assembly: GCF_040704505.1. NCBI lineage: Bacteria > Bacillati > Actinomycetota > Actinomycetes > Kitasatosporales > Streptomycetaceae > Streptomyces > Streptomyces sp. NPDC047002. The sequence continues at coordinate 479,926 of NZ_JBEYWC010000001.1, read as the reverse complement.
CCACACCCCGCACCGCGACAAGCTCGCCGGACTGCGCCGCACCGTCGACGCCGTACGCGAGTCCGCGCTCCCGCCCGGGCGGGTGCTGCTCGACCATCTGGGCGAGACCACCGTCAAGGAGGCCAGGGACAGCGGCTGCTGGCTCGGCTTCTCCATCTACCCCGACACCAAGATGGACGAGGACCGCATGGTCGCGGTCCTGCGCGCGTACGGCACCGAGAAGATCCTCGTCAACTCCGCAGCCGACTGGGGCAGGAGCGACCCGCTGAAGACCCGAAAGGTCGCCGACGCCATGCTCGCCGCCGGGTTCACCGACGACGACGTGGAGCAGGTGCTGTGGGCCAACCCCGTCGCGTTCTACGGCCAGAGCGGCCGCCTCCAGCTCGACGTGCCCGCCCCCGAGAGCGCCCACGAGGGCAACTCCATCCTGCGCGGCGGGGAGTGAGGCCATGCGCTTCCGCCACCCCGACGGTTCCACCGTCCACCTCTCCTACTGCACCAACGTCCACCCGGCCGAGACCCTCGACGGCGTGCTCGCCCAACTGCGCGACCACTGCGAACCCGTCCGCAGGCGCCTCGGCCGCGACCGCCTCGGCATCGGCCTGTGGCTCGCGAGACCGGCGGCCCGCGCCCTCGTCGACGACCCGGCCCGGCTGCGCGGCCTGCGCGGCGAACTGGACAGACGCGGCCTCGAAGTCGTCACGCTCAACGGCTTCCCCTACGACGGGTTCGGCTCCGACGAGGTCAAGTACCGCGTCTACCAACCCGACTGGGCCGCCCCGCAGCGCCTCGCCCACACCACCGACCTCGCCAGACTGCTGGCCGCGCTGCTGCCCGACGACGTCACCGAGGGCACCGTCTCCACCCTGCCGCTGGCCTGGCGCACCGCCTACGGCGCCGACGCGGCCCACACCGCGCACACCGCCCTGACCACGCTCGCCCGCCGCCTCGACGCGCTGGAGGAACTCACCGGCAAGTCCATCAGCGTCGCCCTCGAACCCGAACCCGGCTGCACCGTCGAGACGACCGCCGACGCCATCGCCCCCGTCCGCGCCATCGCCTCGGACCGCATCGGCGTGTGCGTCGACACCTGCCACCTCGCGACCTCCTTCGAGGATCCGCTGCCCGCGCTCGCCGCGCTCGCCGCCGCAGGCGTCCGCGTGCCCAAGGCCCAGCTCTCCGCCGCCCTGCACGCGGAACACCCGCACCTGCCCGAAGTGCGGGCCGCGCTCGGCGCGTTCGCCGAACCCCGCTTCCTGCACCAGACCCGCACCCGCACCCCTGCGGGCCTGCACGGCACCGACGACCTCGACGAGGCCCTGGCAGGCGGCGCGCTGCCGGACGGCGCGCCCTGGCGCGCCCACTTCCACGTACCCCTGCACGCGCCGCCCGCGCCCCCGCTCACCTCCACCCTCGACGTCCTGCGCACCGCGCTGACCGCCCTCGTCGGCGCCCCACGGCCCCGCACCCGCCACCTGGAGGTCGAGACCTACACCTGGCAGGCGCTCCCCGCCGCGCTGCGGCCCCGCACCCGCGGCCGGCTCGCCGACGGCATCGCCGCCGAACTCGTCCTCGCCCGCGACCTGCTGACCGACCTCGGGCTCAAGGAGCTGCCGTGAACCCGTCCCGCAAGGAGGGGCCAGTGCCCCTCCTCGTCCTCGACGTCGTCGGCCTCACCCCCCGCCTGCTCGCCCACATGCCGAGGCTGCGGCAGCTCGCCGACGACGGCTCCCGCGCCGCGCTCGAGACCGTGCTCCCGGCCGTCACCTGCAGCGCCCAGTCCACCTTCCTCACCGGCACGCTCCCCGCCGAGCACGGCATCGTCGGCAACGGCTGGTACTTCCGCGAACTCGGCGACGTCCTGCTGTGGCGCCAGCACAACGGGCTCGTCGCGGGCGACCGGCTGTGGGACGCCGCGCGGCGCGCCCACCCCGGCTACACCGTCGCCAACATCTGCTGGTGGTACGCGATGGGCGCCGACACCGACTGGACCGTCACCCCGCGCCCCGTCTACTACGCCGACGGCCGCAAGGAACCCGACTGCTACACGAGGCCGCCCGCGCTGCACGACGAACTCACCGCGGAACTCGGCACGTTCCCCCTCTTCCACTTCTGGGGCCCGGGAGCCGACCTGGTCTCCTCGCAGTGGATCATCGATGCGACCCGGCACATCCTGCGCACCCGCGCCCCCGATCTCGCGCTCGCCTACGTGCCGCACCTCGACTACGACCTCCAGCGCCACGGCCCCGACGACCCGCGCTCCCTGCGCGCCGCCGCCGAACTCGACACCGCGCTCGGACCGCTCCTCGACGACGCGCGCGAACAGGGCCGCACCGTCGTCGTGCTCTCCGAGTACGGCATCACCGGCGTGTCGCGGCCCGTCGACATCAACCGCGCCCTGCGCAGGGCCGGGCTGCTCGACGTGCACACCCAGGACGGCATGGAGTACCTCGACCCGATGGCCTCACGCGCCTTCGCCGTCGCCGACCACCAGGTCGCCCACGTCTACGTCCGCAGGCCCGAGCGCCCCGGCGAGCTGACGGCCGTGCGGGAGGCGCTCGCCGAGCTCGGCGGCATCGCCGAACTCCTCGACGACGCGGGCAAGAAGCGCCACGGCCTCGACCACCCGCGCGCGGGGGAGCTGGTCGCGGTCGCGGAACCCGACGCCTGGTTCACCTACTACTACTGGCTCGACGACGCCCGCGCCCCCGACTTCGCGCGGCTCGTGGAGATCCACCGCAAGCCGGGCTACGACCCGGCCGAGCTGTTCCTCGACCCCCACGACCCCTACGTACGGCTCAGGGCGGCAGCCGCGATCGCCCGCAAGAAGGCCGGCCTGCGCTACCGGCTCGCCGTCGTCCCCCTCGACGGGTCACCGGTGCGCGGCAGCCACGGCCGCCTCCCGGCGAGCGACGAGGAGGGCCCCGTCCTGCTGTGCTCCACCCCCGGAGCCGTCGCCGGCCGCGTCGCGGCCACCGGCGTGAAATCCCTGCTGCTCGGCCTCGCAGACCCGCACGGAACCCCGAAGGAGACCCGCCGATGAACCGCAGGAAGACCGTCGACGCCGCACTCGCCCACCGGCTCAGCAGGCGCGGCATGCTCGGCGTCACGGCAGGCGCGGGCGCTGCCGCCCTGCTCGGCCTCGGCGCGGGCACCGCGGCCGCGGCGCCCCTCGCCGCCGCGAAGAAGCCCGTGCCCACCAGGCCCGTGCTGCCGCCCGGCCGCCTCGGCATCCAGCTGTACTCGCTGCGCGACAAGGTCCAGGAGATCGGCTTCGCCGCCGTCTTCAAGGAGCTGTCGGAGTTCGGCTACGACGAGATCGAGTACGCCGGCTACACCCAGGGCATCGGGCCGATCTCCGTGAAGCAGATCGCCAGACTCGCCAAGAGCTACGGCCTGGGCGGCATCGGAAGCCACGTCAACTACTACAGCGACGACCCGGGCGCCTACAGCTTCGCCACCAGCCTCGGCAAGGTCCTCGACGACGCGGAGGCCCTCGGCCTCGAACACATCGGCACCGCCTCAGGACCCGGCCGCTACGGCAACACCGTCGACGCCTGGAAGCGCGCGGCCGCCGACTTCAACGCGTACGGCGAGGCGGCGAAGGCCCGCGGCATGAAGTTCTACCAGCACAACCACGGCGACGAGTTCGCCTTCGCCGCCGACGACCCGAACGTGCGCCTCTACGACGTCCTGCTCGCCGAGACCGACCCGCGCTACGTCTTCCTCGAAATGGACATCTACTGGGCCTACACCGCCCAGTTCCGCTTCAGCGTCACCCCCGAGGGCAGGCCGCGCCCCTTCGAGCCCATCGACTACGTGGTCCAGCAGCCCCACCGCTACCCGCTGTTCCACGTCAAGGACGGCATCCACGACCCGCAGGCGGCCGACGGCTACGACATGGTCGACGTCGGCGACGGGGACATCGACTACAAGACCTTCATCCAGAAGGTCAACGCCACCCGCAAGGGCCGCACCACCCACCACTGGCAGGTCGAGCACGACCAGCCCGTGGACTCCGTGGAGTTCGCCCGCAAGTCCGCGAACCACCTGCACGCGCTGACGGAGCCGGGCCGGGGCTGACCCCCCCCGGGGCCTCGGGGGACCAGCGCAGGAGCACACACCGCGGCGGGCGGCGCCCTCGGGCACCGCCCGCCGCCGGTCGTGGTGTGCTCAGGTGGCCTCGCCCACCGGGCGCGGCGCGGGCACCGAGCCCCGCCGCCCGGCCCCCGGATGCCGCAGCAGCAGCGCGAGCGCCGCCGCGACCAGCGAGATCACCCCGGCCGTGACGTACGCGCCGTCGTAGCCCCAGGCGTCGATCACCATCGAGCCGAGCCCCGAGCCGAACAGCCCGCTGATCACCTTGCCGCTGTACGCGATGCCGTAGTTCGTCGCGTTGTTGTTCTCACCGAAGTAGTCCGGCACGAGCGTGGCGAACATCGGGTAGAACGCGCCGCCGCCGAACCCGGAGAAGAACGCGAACACCAGGAACAGCCACTCGCTGTGGATATTGCCCGCCCACAACACGCCGAACTGCGAGAGGCCCAGCACCAGGATCACGATGATCAGGGACGTCTTGCGGCCCACCACGTCGGACATCCACCCGACGACCGCCCGCCCGACGCCGTTGACGACGGAGAGGACACCCGCCGAGTTGGCCGCGACCAGCGGCCCGAAGCCGACCTCCTTCGCGAACGGCACCTGGAAGGACACCCCGAAGATGGACACGCCCGCGGTGATCACGAGCAGCACCCAGATCAGCGGCAGCTGGCCCGTCCGCAGGGCCTCCATGGGGGTGTACTGCTTCACGGCGGGCGGGTTCTTCGCCAGGGCCCGCGCGGTCCTCGCGTTGCCCTGCCGCCGCGCGAGCGGGTCCACGTGCGCCGGCCACCAGTTCTTCGGCGGGTCCTTGAAGAACCAGGCCACCGCGAGCAGCACCACCATCACGTACACCCCGACCAGGTCGAGCACCGTCTGGTAGTTCCCGGTGTCGAACGCGAAGTTGAACACGAAGATGAACGGCACGGCGCCGTACGCGAAGCCGCCGTTGACGAACCCTGTCGTGCTGCCGCGCCGCTCAGGGAACCACTTGCCGGTCATGTTGATGCAGGTCGAGTAGACCAGACCCGAGCCCACGCCGCCGAACACACCGAAACCGATGACGGCGAGGAACACGTTGTGGAAGTGCGATATCGCCAGGAACCCCAGCAGGGCGAGGACCGAGCCGAGCAGCACGGCGCCCCTGGCCTTCAGATACCCCTTCTCCCGCAGCCAGCCGGTCGGGAACGACACGCCTGCCTGGAAGAACGTCCACACACTGAGGATCCAGAAGGTGTTGCTCTGGGTCCAGTGGTGGGCCTGCGAGAGCACGTCCTCGGCCGAGCCGTAGGCGTACTCGAACACACTGATCGCGAACATCGCAGCCCACGGCAGCCACATCATCAGCCTGCGCGAGTGCCCGAGGATATCCCGGTCGCTCTCGCCGATGCGGTAGACGCGGCCCCTGCTGTCCGTGACCTCGCGGTAGCCGGCCGACGCCGTCTCCCGCCCCACGTCGCTGCTCATCTCTGTGATCGTCTCCTTCGGCTTCCAAAGAACCTGGCCAGCGCCCCCTGTCCGGACTCTTGGTGCTTCAGGAGTTCGGTTACGTGGTGAGCAGCCCCGCCGCGCGGGCCCACCGGTACTTCGCGCCCAACGCCTCCACCGGCTTCTCCGTGGTGTACGGGTACGCGACCACGCCGTGCTCGTAGAGGTAGGCGCACGCCTCCTCCACCTCGGTGTCGCCCGCGAGCGAGGCGACCACGGGCTTCTCGACGCCCCGCTCCCTGAACTCCGCGACGACCCGCGCCGTCAGCTCGGCGAAGACCATCGGGGGAGTGACGATCGTGTGCCAGTAGCCGAGCACCAGCGCGTGGATGCGGGGGTCCTCAAGACCGAGCCGGATCGTCTTCTCGTACGTCGAGGGCGGCTCGCCGCCCGTGATGTCCACCGGGTTGCCCGCGGCGCCGAACGGCGGGATGAACTTCCTGAAGGCCGCGTCGAGATCCTCCGGGATCTCCATCAGCTTCAGGCCGTTGTCCACGATCGCGTCGGACAGCAGCACGCCGGAACCGCCGGCCCCGGTGATGATGACGACGTTGTCGCCCTTCGGCGTGGGCAGCACGGGCAGCGCCCGCGCGTACTCCAGCATCTCGCCGAGTCCCGGTGCCCTGATGACGCCCGCCTGCCGCAGCACGTCGTCGTAGACGGCGTCGTCGCCCGCGAGCGCGCCCGTGTGGCTGCCGGCCGCCTTCGCACCCGCCGCCGTGCGGCCCGCCTTCAGCACCACCACGGGCTTCTTCGGCACGGTGGCCCTGGCCGCCTCGACGAAGGCCCGCCCGTCCTTGAGGTCCTCCAGGTGCATCGCGATGCACTCGGTGTGCGGGTCCTCGCCGAACCACGTGAGCAGGTCGTCCTCGTCCAGGTCCGACTTGTTGCCGAGGCCGACGATCGCCGACACACCGGTCTTCGTGGTCCGCGCGAAGCCGAGGATCGCCATGCCGATGCCGCCGGACTGCGAGGTGAGCGCCACCCCGCCCTTCACGTCGTACGGCGTGCAGAACGTGGCGCACAGGTCCTGCCACGTCGAGTAGTAGCCGTAGATGTTGGGCCCGAGCAGCCGGACGCCGTACTCCTCGGCGATGGCCACGATCCGCGCCTGGAGCTCGTGCTCGCCGGTCTCGGCGAAGCCGGAAGGGATCAGCACCGCGTTGGGTATGCCCTTGCGGCCCACCTCCTCGAGCGCCGCCGGCACGAACTTCGCCGGAATCGCGAACACCGCCACGTCCGGCTCGCCCGGCACCTCGGTGACGCTCTTGTACGCCTTGCGGCCGAGGATGTCGTCGGCCTTCGGGTTCACCGGGTGGATGTCGCCGTGGAAGCCGCCGTCGACCAGGTTGCGCATGACCGAATTACCGATCTTGCCCTGCTCGTTGGAGGCGCCGATCACCGCGATCGAGTCCGGCTTCATCAGCCTGCGCATCGAGGTGAGGATCTCCTCGCGGCCGTACCTCCGCCTGGCGGGCGGCTGCTGCGTGCTGAGGATGACCCGCACGTCGGCGGCCATCACCCCGGAGTCCGTCGCGAACACCGGGTTGAGGTCGATCTCCGCGATCTCCGGGAAGTCGGCCGCGAGCCGCGACACCCGCACGATCAGGTCGGCGAGCGCCGCCCGGTCCACGGCCGCGCCGCCGCGCACCCCGCGCAGCACCTCGGCCGCGCGGATGCCGTCCAGCATCGACAGGGCGTCCTCCTCGCTCGCCGGCGCGAGCCGGAAGGTCACGTCCCTCAGCACCTCGACCAGCACACCGCCGAGCCCGAAGGCGACGATCTTGCCGAAGGTCGGGTCGGTGACCGTGCCCACCAGCACCTCGGTGCCCTCGGGCACCATCTGCTGGACCTGCACCCCGAGGATCCGCGCGCCCGGCGCGTACGCCTTCGCGTTGGACACGATGGAGGTGAAGGCGCCGCGCACCTCGGCCGCCGACGTCAGGCCGACCCGCACACCGCCCGCGTCGGTCTTGTGCAGGATGTCGGGCGACACGATCTTCAGCGCCACCGGGAAGCCGATCCGGTCCGCGAGGCGGACCGCGTCGTCGGAGCACTCCGCGAGCGCCTCCGCGGGCGTCGGGATGCCGTACGCGTCGGTGACGGCCTTGCCCTCGGGGGCGGTCAGCGCGGTGCGGCCCTCGGCCAGCGCCGCGTCCAGTACGGCCCGCACGGCCGGCCTGGCGGTCCCGTTCTGAGACACTAGATGACTCCGTTCGTCTTCAGGTTGCTCAGCTCCTCGTCGTCGAGGCCGAGTTCGCCGTACACCTCGGTGTTGTGCTCGCCGAGGAGGGGGGACGTCGTCACGGTGACGGGGGAGTCCGACAGCTTGAGCGGGCTGCCGACCGTGGTGAAACTGCCGCGCGTCGGGTGCTCGACCTCCACGACCATCTCGTTGGCGGCGAGCGAGGCGTCCTCGATGATCTCCTTCGTGGAGAGGATCGGGCCGCAGGGGATGTTGCGGGCGTTGAGCTTCTCCAGGACCTCCCACTTGGGCAGGCCCGACGACCACTCCTCGATCAGCTGGAACATCTTCCCCAGCTTCGGCAGCCGTACCTCGGGCGTCGCCCAGTCGGGGTCGTTGGCCAGCTCGGGCCTGCCGATCAGCTCGGTGATCGGGGCCCAGCCCACCGGCTGGACGATCACGTACACGTAGTCGTTGGGCCCACCGGGCGCGCACCGCACCGCCCAGCCGGGCTGGCCGCCGCCGCTCGCGTTGCCGCTGCGCGGCACCTCGTCGCCGAAGTCCCTGTTGGGGTACTCGCGCAGCGGCCCGTGCGCCAGCCGCTGCTGGTCGCGCAGCTTGACCCGGCACAGGTTGAGCACGGCGTGCTGCATCGCGACGTTCACCCGCTGGCCGCGCCCGGTCGACTCCCGCTGGTAGAGCGCGGCGAGGATGCCGGCCACCGCGTGCACCCCGGTGCCCGAGTCGCCGATCTGCGCGCCGGTCGCCGTCGGCGGGCCGTCCTCGAAGCCCGTGGTGGCCATCGAGCCGCCCATCGCCTGCGCGACCACCTCGTACGCCTTGAAATTGGTGTACGGGCCCTCGCCGAAGCCCTTGATGGAGGCGTAGACGATCCGCGGGTTGATCTCGCGGATGCGCTCCCAGGTGAAGCCCATCCGGTCCACCGCGCCGGGGCCGAAGTTCTCCACCATCACGTCGGAGCGGCGGATCAGCTCGGTCAGGATCTCCTTGCCGCGCTCCGTCTTGGTGTTGAGGGTGATGGACCGCTTGTTGCAGTTGAGCATGGTGAAGTACAGCGAGTCCGCGTCCGGGAGGTCGCGCAGCTGCTTGCGGGTGATGTCACCGCTCGGCGCCTCCAGCTTGACCACGTCCGCCCCGAGCCACGCGAGCAGCTGGGTTGCGGAGGGGCCCGACTGCACGTGCGTCATGTCGAGGACGCGCACGCCGGCCAGCGCCCGGGTGCCCGGGGCGGCTTCCACTGCCTGGGTCATGAGAGCGACTCCTCACTTGTACATGGTCTGGTTCATCGTTCCCGGCGCGTAGGCGTCCGGGTCCACCCACACGTTGATGAGGGAGGGCAGCCCGGACTCGCGGGCGCGGCGCAGCGCCGGGCCGATGTCCGCGGGGTCGCGCACCTCCTCGCCGTAACCGCCCAGCATCTGGGCGAACTTGTCGTAGTGCACGTCCCCGAGGGTGTTGCCGACCCGGTCGCGGTCCTTGCCGTACTTGACGGCCTGGCCGTAACGGATCTGGTTCATCGAGGAGTTGTTGCCGACGATCCCGACGAACGGCAGGTGGTAGCGGACGAGGGTCTCGAAGTCCCAGCCGGTCAGGGAGAACGCGCCGTCGCCGAAGAGGGCGACGACCTCCTTGTCGGGCCGCGCCTGCTTGGCCGCGAGGACGAAGGGGATGCCCACGCCGAGCGTGCCGAGCGGGCCCGGATCCATCCAGTGGCCGGGCGACTTGGGCTGCACGACCTGGCCGGAGAAGGTGACGATGTCGCCGCCGTCGCCGATGTAGATCGAGTCCTCGGTGAGGAAGTCGTTGATCTCGCCGACCAGCCGGTAGGGGTGGATGGGGGAGGCGTCGGAGTGCAGGCTCGGCAGCCGCTTCTCCAGCGCCGCCTGCTCCGCGGCGCGCAGCTCGTCGAGCCAGCTCTTGCGGCGTGCGGCCCCGCCGTTGATCCGGCCGCTCGCCGCCTCGGCGACGGACCTCAGGACGAGGCCCGCGTCGCCGACGATGCCGAGGTCGATGTCGCGGTTCTTGCCGACGGTGCGGTAGTCCAGGTCGATCTGCACGACCGTCGCGTCCGGGGACAGCCGCTTGCCGTAGCCCATGCGGAAGTCGAAGGGCGTGCCGACGATGACGATCACGTCGGCGTTGGAGAACGCGTAGCGCCGCGAGAGCTGGAAGTGGTGCGGGTCGCCCGGCGGCAGCGAGCCGCGCGCCGCGCCGTTCATGTACGCCGGGATGTTGAGCGTGCGCACCAGGTCGACGGCTGCGTCGGTGCCGCGCGTCGACCAGACCTGGCTGCCCAGCAGGATCGCCGGCTTCTCGGCGGCGACCAGCAGGTCGGCGAGCCTCTCGATGGCGTCGGGGTCGCCCGCGGTGCGGGTGGAGGCGCGGTAGCCGCCGGCCCGCGGCACCCGCGCCTTCTCCACCGGGACGCGGGCGTCGAGCACATCGCGCGGGATCTCGAGGAAGGACGGGCCCGGAGCGCCGTGGTAGCACTCGCGGAAGGCCATCGAGACCATGTCGGCCGCCCGCGCGGTGTCCGGCACGGTCGAGGCGAACTTGGTGATGGGCGTCATCATGTCGACGTGCGGCAGGTCCTGGAGGGAGCCCATCTTGTGCTGGGTGTGGGCGCCCTGACCGCCGATCAGCAGCATCGGTGACTCGGCGCGGAAGGCGTTGGCGACACCGGTGACGGCGTCCGTGGTACCCGGTCCCGCGGTGACCACCGCGCAGCCCGGCTTGCCGGTGATGCGCGCGTAGCCGTCCGCTGCGTGCGCGGCGACCTGCTCGTGGCGTACGTCGACGACGTCGATGCCCTCGTCCACGCACCCGTCGTAGATGTCGATGATGTGGCCGCCGCAGAGGGTGTAGACGCGCTCCACCCCCTCCGCCTTGAGCGCCTTGGCGACGAGGTGGCCACCGGATATCTGTCCCTGGGTGTCGTCGGGCATGGAGTGTTCCCGTCCCTTCGTCAGAACGCGCCGAGGCGTTCCCGGTACATTGCATACAGTCTACGAATACTGTATGAACCTTGTTATCCCTCATCCGTGGGGTGGTGTCCAGGGGGCGTGCGGCACTTGACGCAAAAAGAGGAGCGGCATGGATCTGTACGAGCACCAAGCCAGGGAACTCTTCGCGGACCACGGCATACCGGTCTCTGCTGCGGAGACCGCCCGAAGTCCGCAGGAGGCGCGCGCCGCGGCCGAACGCCTCGGCGGGCGCGTCGTGGTGAAGGCACAGGTGAAGACCGGCGGCCGCGGCAAGGCCGGCGGGGTGAAGCTCGCCGCCGACCCCGCGGCGGCCGAACTGACGGCACGCCAGATACTCGGCATGGACATCAAGGGCCACACCGTGCGGACCGTGATGCTCGCGGAAACCGTCGACATCGAGCGGGAGTTCTACGCCTCCTACGTCCTCGACCGGGCCGCCGGCACGTTCCTCGCCATCGCCTCGGCCGAGGGCGGCATGGAGATCGAGGAGGTGGCGGCCGCCCGGCCCGAGGCCGTCGCCCGGATCCCGGTCGACCCCGCGGAGGGCGTCACCGAGGCCAAGGCGGCCGAGATCGCGGCTGCCGCGGGGCTGCCCGCCGACACCGCGCCCGTGCTGCGCGGCCTGTGGCAGGTGCTCGTGCGCGAGGACGCCCTGCTGGTCGAGGTCAACCCGCTCGTGCGGGCCGCGGACGGCCGCGTCGTCGCCCTCGACGGCAAGGTCACCCTCGACGACAACGCCCGCTTCCGCCAGGAGCGCTGGGGCGAGGACAGGCGGGACCCCGGCGCGGACGCACTGGAGGCGGCGGCCGCCGAGAAGGGCCTCAACTACGTCAAGCTCGACGGCCGGGTCGGCATCATCGGCAACGGCGCCGGCCTCGTCATGTCGACCCTCGACGTGGTCGCGGGCTGCGGCGCACGGCCCGCCAACTTCCTCGACATCGGCGGCGGCGCCTCCGCCCAGGTCATGGCGGACGGCCTGGCCGTCATCCTGTCCGACCCGGATGTGCGGTCCGTGTTCGTCAACGTCTTCGGCGGCATCACCGCGTGCGACGCCGTCGCCGAGGGCATCGTCAGGGCCCTGGAGTCCGTCGCCCTCACCAAGCCGCTCGTGGTCCGCCTCGACGGCAACAGCGCGGCGCGCGGCCGGCGGATCCTCGAAGACCGCGCACACCCGCTCGTCCAGCAGGCCACCACCATGGACGGCGCCGCACGCCAGGCCGCCGTCCTCGCCCACGCCGAGTGAGGAGCAGACACGTGGCGATCTTCCTGACCAAGGAGAGCACGGTACTCGTCCAGGGCATGACCGGCGGCGAGGGCATGAAGCACACCCGCAGGATGCTGGCCGCAGGCACCCGGGTGGTCGGCGGCGTCAACCCCCGCAAGGCCGGCAGGACCGTCGACTTCGACGTCCCCCCTGGGCGCGGGGGCGGGGAGGGCACCCGCGTCGCGGTGCCCGTCTTCGGCTCCGTCGCCGAGGGCATGGCGGCCACCGGCGCCACGGTCAGCGTGGTCTTCGTGCCGCCGCCGTTCGCCAAGGCCGCCGTGCTGGAGGCCGCCGACGCCGGAATCGCGCTCGCCGTCGTGATCACGGAGGGCATTCCCGTACACGACACCGTCGTCTTCCAGGCGTACGCTAGGCAGAAGGGCACGAGGGTCGTCGGTCCCAACTGCCCCGGCCTCATCAGTCCGGGACAGTCGAACGCGGGAATCATCCCGGCCGACATCGCCCCCGAGCCCGGCCGGATCGGACTCGTCTCCAAGTCCGGCACGCTCACCTACCAACTCATGTACGAACTGCGGGAGATCGGCTTCTCCTCGGCGGTCGGCATCGGCGGCGACCCCGTCGTGGGCACCAGCCACATCGACTGCCTCTCCGCCTTCCAGCACGACCCGGAGACGGAACTGATCGTGCTCATCGGCGAGATCGGCGGCGACGCGGAGGAACGCGCCGCCGCCTACATCGCCGAGCACGTCACGAAGCCGGTCGTCGGCTACATCGCCGGATTCACCGCGCCGGAGGGCAAGACCATGGGTCATGCGGGAGCCATCGTGTCCGGCTCCTCCGGTACGGCGGACGCCAAGAAGAAGGCGCTCGAAGAGGTGGGTGTGCGCGTCGGATCCACCCCGTCCGAGACGGCACGGCTGGTACGCGACCGCCTCTGAGGGCGGCAGCGCCACCGGCCCCGCACCGCCCGGCGCCACCGGCGCGGCCGCCCCGGGGCGGCCGCGCCCGCACGCCACCGCCGGGACGCGCACGGCCCGCAGGGCAGGGCCGCACGCGCCCCGGCGCGCACCACAGCAGCCATACAACCCCGCCCACCTCACGAGCGGAGACCCTCCATGGCACCCACGACCACCCCCGCCACCACAGGACAGCGCCCCCTCGCCCGCAAGCCGGGCACCGGCTGGGACGACGCCTGGCGCCGCGCGCACGCCGCCGCCCCCGAGGCGTTCCAGGACGACCGCGTCCGCAACCTCTGGGCCGGCACCTGGCACGAGGACGGCAGCTCCCTGTCCGCCACCAGCCCCGTCGACGGCACCGCCATCGCCGGGCCGCCCATGCTCGACCCGGGGACCGCGGGCCGGGCGGTGCGCGCCTGCCTCGACCAGCACCGCGCCTGGCGCCACACCCCGCTCGCCGAGCGCAAGGCCCGCGTCTCGGCCGCGCTCGACGCCCTCGCCGACCACCGCGACCTGCTGGCCCTGCTGCTCGTCTGGGAGATCGGCAAGCCCTGGCGGCTCGCCCGCGCCGACGTCGACCGTGCGATCGACGGCGTGCGCTGGTACGTGGCCGAGATCGACCGGATGACCGAGGGGCGCACCCCGCTCGAAGGCCCCGTGTCCAACATCGCCAGCTGGAACTACCCGATGTCCGTCCTGGTCCACGCGATGCTGGTGCAGGCGCTCGCGGGCAACGCCGTCATCGCCAAGACCCCCACCGACGGGGGAGTGGCCTGCCTGACCCTCGCGTGCGCGCTCGCCGCCCGCGCGGGGCTGCCTGTCTCCCTGGTCAGCGGCAGCGGCCGGGAGCTCTCCGCGGCGCTCGTCAACTCGCCCGAGGTCGGGTGCGTCTCGTTCGTCGGCGGCCGGGACACCGGAGCGCGCATCGCCACGGCCGTCACCGACCTCGGCAAGCGGCACATCCTCGAACAGGAGGGCCTCAACACCTGGGGCATCTGGAACCTCACCGACTTCTCCGCGCTCGCCGCAGCGGTGCCGAAGCTGTTCGACTACGGCAAGCAGCGGTGCACCGCCTACCCGCGCTTCGTGGTGCAGCGCTCGCTGTTCGCCGACTTCCTCGACGCCTACCTGCCGGCCGTGCGCTCGGTGCGCGTCGGTCACCCCCTCGCCGTCGCCGACCCCGACGATCCGCTGCCCGAGCTGGACTTCGGCCCGCTGATCAACGCCGCGAAGGCGAAGGAGCTGCGCGACCAGGTCGCAGAGGCCGTCGACCGCGGCGCGGTCCCGCTGCACGAGGGGGCCCTGGACGACGCCGCCTTCCCCGCGGGCGGCTCCCGCGACGCCTATCTGGCGCCCGTCACCCTGCTGAACCCGCCGCCGTCCTCGCCGCTGCACCACGCCGAGCCGTTCGGCCCCGTCGACACGATCGTCCTGGTCGACACCGAGGCGGAGCTGCTCGCCGCGATGAACGCGTCCAACGGCGCGCTCGTCGCCACCCTGTCCACCGACGACCCGGACGCCTACGACCGGCTCGCGCCCCAGGTGCGGGCCTTCAAGGTCGGCCGGGGCAAGCCCCGTTCGCGCGGCGACCGCGACGAGCTGTTCGGCGGCTTCGGCCACGCCTGGCGCGGCGCGTTCGTCGGCGGCGACCTGCTCGTACGCGCCGTGACCGACGGCCCCGCGGGCGAGCGCCCGCCCGGCAACTTCCCCGACTACCACCTGATGCCCTGACCCCGGGCACCGAGGACCCCGCCGGACCGGCCCGCCATCGGGGCCGCCCGGCGGGGCCCACCCCTGACCACCGGATATGGCGGTGAGACACGTCCCGAACCCCTGGTATCGTTGACCACGTCACCGCGGCGGGAACGCCACGGCAGACCACTCGTCCGGGTGGCGGAATGGCAGACGCGCTAGCTTGAGGTGCTAGTGCCCTTTATCGGGCGTGGGGGTTCAAGTCCCCCCTCGGACACCAGCAGTGACCTTGAGGCGCCCATCGGAATCCGGTGGGCGCCTGACGGCTTTCGGGGGCCGCTCGGGGCGGCGGTGTGTCAGTCAGTGGTCGGCTGGTGGTCGGCCCAGATGTAGCTCTCGGGCAGGAGGTCGGCGACGGGTACGGGCCTGGTGCGGCCTGCGGCGGCGACGAGGACCCGGATCGCGGGGTAGTAGTCCAGCAGGACCTGGCGGCAGCGGCCGCACGGCGGGATCACGCCGCGGTCGCGGTCGCCCACGGCGACGATCGTCTCCAGCTCGTGGACGCCCTGGGCCGCCGCCGTGCCGATGAGGACCAGCTCGGCGCACGGGCCGCCGGTGAAGTGGTAGGCGTTGACCGCGGTGACGATCCGGCCGTCCGCCGCGCGGGCCGCGGCCGCCACGGTGTGGTTCTCGCCCCGGCAGCGCGTGCGCGCCACCTCGGCGGCCGCGTCGACGAGTTCACGGTCACCGCCGCCGTCCTGTGTGGTCATCTTCCCCGCCTCGCCAGGTCGCAGATCGTCAGGCGACTCTGACCCGGCGGGCGCGCCGGCGCAAGTGGATATCGCGGAGGTCCGCAGTGCGCGCGGCGAAGCGCCCGCGGGCCCGGCGGGGGTACCGGGCCCACGGGCGCGAGTGGCTCAGCGCTCGGTGAGCATGCCGGAACGCAGCGTCTTCAAGGTGCGGTTGAGCAGCCGCGACACGTGCATCTGCGAGATGCCGAGCGCGTTGCCGATCTCCGTCTGCGTCCACTCCTTGCCGAAGCGCAGCTCCAGGATCGTGCGGTCCCGCTCGTCGAGCTGCGCGAGGAGCGGCGCGAGCGAGGTCAGGTCCTCGACCAGCTCCATCCCGGGGTCGCAGGCGCCGATCGAGTCGGCGAGCGTCGCCGACCTGTGCGCGCCGCCGTCCCCGCCCTCGTAGGGCATGTCGAGGGAGTCGGTGCTGTAACCGTTCGCGGCGATCAGGCCGTCGGTGATCTCCTCGTGCGAGCGGCCGAGATGGGTCGCGAGCTCCGCGACCGTGGGCTCGCGGTCGAGGCGCGCGGAGAGCACGTCGCGCGCCTTGGCCAGCTCGACGCGCATCTCCTGGAGGCGGCGCGGGACGTGCACCGCCCAGGTGCTGTCGCGGAAGAACCGCTTGATCTCCCCGACGATGTACGGCACGGCGAACGTGGCGAACTCGTTCTCCCGGCTCAGGTCGAACCGGTCGATCGCCTTGATCAGGCCGATCATGCCGACCTGGATCATGTCCTCGGTCTGGTCGCGGCGGCCGAAACGCCGGGCCGCGAAGTGCACGAGGGACATGTTCATCTCGATGAGGGTGTTGCGGGCGTACGCGTATTCGGGCGTGCCCTCCTCGAGGACCTGGAGCCGGTCGAAGAACAGCTTCGACAGCGCCCGCGCGTCGACGGGCGAAACGGCCTCCGGGTCCTCGATCCTCGGCAGTTCGGTGGCACGCTCCGTGGCGCTCGCGGTAGTGACGGACATGACCTTTCCCTTCACGGTCGAGGTGGGGCAGCCCCCTTCTGCCCTCGATTCCACTCGACAATACTTGTCACAGGGAAATCTTTTGCAAGCACTCCCGGTACGGCGCGGGGGGCGCGGCGGCGAAGGCCCCGGACGCGGCTCTGCCGCCGGTCGCGCGAGGCGGCAGGCGGCAGAGTGCGAAGCGGGGGGCGTCAGCAGTACGGGACGGGCGAGAGGTTCTGCACGTAGCGGGCGGCGACGTAGCCGCTCCGCCCGCCGCCGAGGCGGTACCAGAGGTTGTTGCCGTCGACGTTCTGGCTGCGGACCTTGCAGCGCAGGGAGACGACCGCGCCGGGCTGGAGGCTGCCCAGGTAGCGGGAGTTGGTGGTGGGCCGCTCGCGGACCGAGAGCGGGAGGCGCGCCACGACCTTGCCGCGCGGCTGCGCTGCGGGGGCCTGGGGCCGGGCGGCCGCGGCGTGCGACTCGCCCTGGGGGACCGGGGACGCCGCGTTCGCCGGGGTGGCGGCCAGGGCGGCCGCGCCCGCGATCAGAAGCCCGGAGACGGTGGTGGCGACCCGGCGCCCCACACGCGATGCGTGCATGGAGTCCTTCTTTCGCTGGAGTTGGTGTGCCCCTCTTTAATGGCACGTCCCGCGTCCGAATCGCCCGTAAGAAACAGCCATATCACCCTTATGGCTGTATAAAAGTATGCGTAAAGTCCGTCGACCCGATCGGCGGCTCCGGACCGGAATACCCATCCTGACCTGCGATTTCATCGCCGTCCGCGCGGCGGGGTCCGAGGCTCTGGGCCGTCCGCGTGCCCGAGCAGCCGCACCGGTCCGAAGAGTCCCGTCCTGACCTGGCCGGCGGCCACGGCCCGGGTCGGCGACGCGTCGTCGAGGTACCCGGCGAGCGTGCCCCGCACCACCACCTCCACGGTGTTGGCGCCCGCGCGCAGCGCGTCCGTCACCTCCACCGTCCACGGCCCCCACACCCGTTCCCCGCAGGGCACCCCGTTGACGGCGACCTCCACCGTGCCCCGCACCTCGCCGAGGTCGAGCAGCGTCCGGCCCTCCGGGCGCGCGGGGAGCGCCACATCGGCGCGGTAGCGCACCGCGCCGCCCAGCGCGCGCAGCCCAAGATCCTCCCAACTCACCAGCGGGGCAGGCACCTCGGCGAGCTCCGCGGTGACCGGCCCGGACAGCAGCGCCCCGCCCCTGCGCCCGTCGTGCGCCCGCACCCGCAGCACCACCTCCGTGCCCGCAGCGGCCGGCCGCGCCGGCGCCACCCGGCCTGCCGCGTCCGGCGTGTACGCCTCGCCGCCGATCCGCACCTCGGTGGGCAGCGTCGTCGGCACCCGCAGAGCGCGCGCGCCGAGCGGCGCGGTGAAGCGCAGCCACTCCACCCGCTCGGGCCCCGGCGCCAGGTCGGGCACCACGGGCTCGACGGCACCGCCCTGCGCCGCGGCCGGTTCGAGCCAGTGCGCCCCGGGCAGCGGGTGGGGGCGCGCCCACGCGCAGACGAACCGCGGATCGCGGCCCAGCTGCGTCGGCCGCAGGACGGCGGGCGCGCTCGCGCCGTCGGCGACGGCCGTCCACCCGGCGCCGCCGCACAGCCCGAGGCCGCCCCTGCCGGGCGGCGGCGAGTCGAGCACGGCGGACGTCGCCCTGCCGCCCGCGTCGGTCAGCCGCAGGGTCAGCGTGTTCTCCCCGACGCGCAGCAGCCCGCCCAGGTCATAGGGGTGCACCCGGACCTCGCGGTGGCCCGGGTACGGGTGGAAGTCGCCCTGGCGGCCCACCTCCACGCCGTTCACCAGCACCGTGCACGCCCCGTCGCTGCCGACCTGCACCACGGGGTCCCCGGGCAGCGCGTCCAGCACGAACCGCCGCGTCAGGTCGCACGTGCGGCCGGTGCGCGCGGCGCCGCCCGCCGACATCCACTCCGGCCTGCGGTACGCCCCACGGTCGCGCACCACGGCGAAGGAGGCACGCACCGGGCCGTCCTCGCCCGCCGTGAGGACCAGCTCGACCGGGACCGTGCGGCCCGCGAGGCCCGCGGGCAGCGGGCTGAACGACTGGTGGCCCGTGCCCTCGACGGGCAGCTCACGCCCGTCCGCGAGGACCCGGCGCGCCGCGTTCGCGCCCACCGCGAGCCACCGGGGACCGGGGTCCTGCGGCAGCGCCAGGTGCGTCCGTACGGACACCTCGCCGCCCGCCGCGACCTGCCGCACGTCGAGGAACTCCTCAGGCACGTACCCCTTCGGGCCGAGCCGGTAGTCGTGCACGGGGTCCTTGCGCACCCCGCGCGAGAGCGACCACTCGGCCCGCTCCCAGGCGCCCGCGCCGTGCCGCACCAGCGCGAAGGGGCCGAAGCCCGCGGTCACGGGACGCCAGCCCCCACCGTCCCCGTTGCCTCCGCCGCTGTCGTCGTCCCCGCCGTCCCCGCCGTTCTCAGGGGGGTCGGCCCTGTGCTCCATCCGCCACACCTCGACCGGCAGGACGCCGCGCCGGTCGGCGGCGGCCAGGTCGCCCTCGTCGTTGTCGAGGGTCGAGACGGCCAGCGCGCGCCAGGGCCCCACAGGGACGGCGCGGGAGGGCAGCGGCAGCGGCCGCCGGGTCGGTGCCGGCAGGTCCGCGCCGAACACCACGAGGGCCACCGCCCCGTCGGCGAACGGCACATCGAGGCGCCAGCCGCCGCCGTCGGCAGGCGACACGGCCAGCTCCGTGCGCTCGCCGGTGCCCGGGTCCCAGCGCTGGGCGCGGGGCACCGCGGCGAGCCCCTCGATCCGCACCGCCGCGGTGCGCCCGGCGGGCGGGACGAAGGCGTAGCCGTCCTCGTGCAGCTGGCGCCAGTACTCCGACCAGGAGAAGTTGTCCTGCGCCGTCCAGTCGTCGGTGCCGAGCGAGACGATCGGCGCCCGGGTGCCCGTCTGCTCGTCGTGCGCCGTCAGCGCGAGGACATGCGCGGACCCCGCGCGGCGCAGCAGGAACGGAGCGTCCGCGGTGATCCGCACCGGGCCCCGCACGACGGCAGCGGGCACCTCCTCCGGGTCGTCGACCACGGTGATCAGGCCCTCGGCGAGCGCCCCGGCGAAGTCCCCGCCACCGTCCCCGCCGCCGAGGAAGAGACCGGGCGCCCGGCCCGCGCACACCACCCGGCCGCCGGCCCGCGCGAAGGCCGCGAGCACGCCCGCAGCGGCCGTGTGCAGCGCGGGCGGCCCCGGCAGCACCACCGTCCGGTACGCCTCGCCGCGCAGCGCAAGCAGCGGACCCGCCGCGTCCGCCGTGACGGCGGCGGCGGCGAGCGCCGTCTCGTCGAGCACGTCGTGGTCGAGCCCCGCGCGCTCCAGCACGCCGCGCCGCTCGGCGAACCAGGTGCCCACGCCGTTCAGCCGGTGGTAGAGCGCCGCGGCCTCCCGCGCGCCCGGCAGCGGCCCGTCCGGCGTCAGCAGCGCCTGCGCCGCCGTGGTGGGGGAGAGCAGCACCGTGTCGCAGACGTGGTCGCCGGCCGTCAGCACCGAGCACAGCCGCGCCACCGCGCGGGCGAACACATGGTACTGGGGCCAGTACGGCTGCCGCCAGCAGGTGGACGGCGGCGCCCACTCCCACCAGCCGCCCGGCGTCGCGTAGTAGACGGCGTGCGGGTCGTAGAGGTTCGCGCCCCTGCGCAGGAACGGCGCCAGCCAGTCGTACGTCTCCTCCAGCGTGCCGCCCCAGCCCGACGAATGGAACGCCTCGATCCAGGTGCGGGGCTCGCCGTTGGCGTGCGCCATGGAGCTGTGCACCTTGGCGTCGCCCCAGTGGTCGCTGCCCGGCGCGCCGTAGCCGCGGTGCGTGGCGTGGTAGTCGCCGTACACCGTCACCCCGCCGACCGGGTCGCCCTCGCGCGCGGGGGACGGCTGGTCGAAGCCGCAGAGCAGCCCGTGCCGGGCGAGCCAGGCGCGCTGCGGGCCGAAGAAGGCGCGGGTGCCGAGCCGCGCCCGGTGCTCCTGGTAGTCGCGCCGCACGCGGGCCGCCCCCGCGTCGCCCGCGTCCGCCTCCCACAGGTCGGGCAGCCGCGGCACCAGGTCGTAGCCGTACGCCTCGGCGAAGGTGGCGGCGAAGTCCCGGCCCCAGGTGGGCAGGGCGGGCAGCTCGTCCTGGAAGAAGCCGCCGACGGAGCGGCCGAACCACTTGCCGACATGGCGCTCCAGCGTCCCGTGCACCCGGTCGAGGAGCGCGGCGCACGCCTCCTTCCCGAAGTAGTCGAAGCCGCTGACGCCGCTGTGCACCAGCGTGAGCAGGGCGGGCGGGCCGTCCCAGCGCGCCGCGCCGTCCGCGCCGAGCGGCACCGGCACAGGGCCGCCCGCCCCCTCGCCCAGCGGGGCGGCGCGTGCCGCGAGCGCCGTGTGCCCGGCGGGCGGGCGCACCACCGCACTCCCCCCGCCGGTGTGCTCTGCGGTGCGGTGCAGGGCGAGCCCGGCGAAACCGGGGTTCCGCGCGGTCAGCAGCCCCTGGAAGTTGGCCCCCGAGAAGCCGATCTGGTCGTACATCCACAGGGTGAAGCCCAACTCGTCGGCGTCCGCGCAGGCGCCGTCGAGCAGGGCGAGCCACTCCGGGCTCAGATACGGCGGGTCGTCGGCGAGCGAGCCGAACATCGGGCCCGTCGGCGCCAGGCAGATCACCACCGCCTGGTGCACGCCCTGCGCGAGCAGCCGCGCCATCTGCCGCCGCAGCCGCTCCCCGGTGACCGTGGCGCCGCTCCACCACCACAGCGGCAGCGGCCCGTACGCGGGGGCGGGGTCGGTGAAGCGGGACAGCAGCAGCGCCTGCCCGGCCGGGGCCTCGTCGACGGTCACGCGGGAACCTTTCTGCGCTCAGGTCGTGCGTTCCAGCTGGATGCGGTCGAGCGGCTTGCCCACGGTGTTCGGCATGAAGAAGAACCCGACGAACCCGCTGACCAGCAGGAACGCGCACAGCAGCGCCGCGACGGAGGTGATGCCCGCGCTCGCCAGATGCGGCACGTAGTAGCTCCACACGCCGAGGCAGGCGCGCGCCACACCGAAGGTGAAACCCTGTGCGGTGCCCCGCAGCATCGTCGGGAACAGCTCCTGGCTGACGGTCTTGTAGAAGGCGTCGCCCGCGAGCGAGGCGCCCACCCCGAAGAGGAACGTGTTGAGCAGGATCGTCGGTACCGTGAAGGGGAAGATCAAGAACAGCGCGTACGCGGCGATCTGCATGACCGCGCCCGCCGCCCACAGCTGCTTGCGGGTGTGGTGGTCGCGGTCGCTCAGCGGCATGTAGACGAAGACCGTCGCGACGATCCCGATGCCGAAGCCCGCGCAGGACAG
This sequence comes from Streptomyces sp. NPDC047002, assembly GCF_040704505.1. NCBI lineage: Bacteria > Bacillati > Actinomycetota > Actinomycetes > Kitasatosporales > Streptomycetaceae > Streptomyces > Streptomyces sp. NPDC047002. The sequence goes on along the minus strand of NZ_JBEYWC010000001.1, from coordinate 458,206 downwards.
CGCGACGGAGACGGTCTGGTCGCCCGCGCCCAGGTTCTTGACCATGTACGGCGTGAAGAGGCCCGCGGTCCCGGCCGCGAGGCCCTGGAAGACATAGAAGCTGCCCGTCCAGCTCAGCGCCTTGAGATGGGTGCCGCGGAACAGGGCACGCACCCGGGCCGCGTTCGCCGCGCCGCGCTCGGCCGCGGCTCTCCACATCGCGGACTCGGTCATGCCGCGCCGCATCGCCCAGGTCACGATCGCGACCACCACCAGGTGCAGGAAGACGATCCGGATGCCGAGCAGGCCCAGGTGGGACAGGGCGAGCGCGAGCAGCAGCACGATCATGGGGCCGATGTTCCAGGCCACCTGGGTCAGCCCGAGCAGCTTGCCGCGCGCCCTGACCGGGGAGAACTCGCCGACCAGCGCGAGCGACGTGGGCACGTCGGCGCCCACCGCGACGCCGACCACGAAGGTGCCGAGGAAGAGCATCCAGGAGTTGACCGAGAGCGCGATCAGCAGCACGGCGGCCGCGTACACCAGCAGGTCGTACTGGTAGATCCGCTTGCGGCCGAGCTTGTCGCCGAGCCGGCCGCCGATGAACGAGCCGACCGCGGCGCCGATCGCGTTGGGCCCTATGGCGGCGAGCGCGCCGACGCCGGTGAAGCCCGAGGTGGCGAGGTGGAGGTGTTCCTGGAAGAGGGCGAGACCCGAGCCGATCGCCACGATCGAGCCCGCGTCGAGATAGGACGCCATGCCGGCGAGCGCGGACCACCGCCACTGCTGGCGGCTGACACCGCCGGCCTCGACGCCGTCCTTGACCAGTACGTCTTCCGTGGAGCTTCCGGCGGTACGGTCGCCGGGCGCCGACTGTCCCATGGTGCGGCTCCTCGCTGTAGAACGTTCTCCGACCGGGGGTGGCCAACCGTAGGACCGCGCACCCGTTCGAGGTCAAGAAGCGTGCGTAGGGTTGGAGAACGTTGTAGTGAAACCACGGCTGTACCCGATCGCGGGCGGCCGGAAAGCGGAGGCGCGGCAATGCACCCGGTCGGCGGCGGGCGGCGTGTGACGATCACCGATGTGGCCCGGCACGCGGGCGTGTCCACCTCGGCGGTCTCGAAGGTGCTCAGGAACGCATACGGAGTCAGCGACGCGATGCGGGAGCGGGTCCGCGGGGCGATGGCGGAGCTGGACTACCGGCCGCACGCCGCCGCGCGGGGCATGCGAGGACGTACATACACGATCGGAGTGCTCCTGGACAACCTGCGCAACGCGTTCTTCGCGGACATCCTCGACGGGGTGGGCGGGCACCTGCGCGCCACCGAGTACCAGCTGCTGCTCGGCGCCGCCGGCTTCGGCGCCGACGACCAGGCGCGGCTCGCGCGCGCCATGGTCGACCGGCAGATGGACGGGCTGATCCTGATCGGGCCCGGCTTCGCCCGCCGTGAGGTGCTGGGTGTCGCGGCCGCCGTGCCGACCGTGGTCATCGGTCACCACGACACCGCCGAGGCGTACGACACGGTGGTGGACGCAGACGCCGAGGGCGCGGGTCTCGTCGTCGACCATCTGGCGGGCCTCGGGCACCGGCGGATAGCCCTGACCTCGGCGCACGGCAACGCCGGCACGGGGTGGGCGGGCACGCCCGAACGGGTGCAGCGCCGCGGCTACCGGGAGGCGATGCGGCGGCACGGCATCGAGGAGCACGCGCGGATCGCGACGACCGCCTACTCGGAGGAGGGCGGCTACCGCGCCGGCATGGAGCTGCTGGCCTCTGGCCCGCGGCCCACCGCCGTGTTCGCGGGCGCCGACGTGGCGGCGATGGGCGTCTTCAGGGCCGCCCGCGAGCTGGGGCTGCGTATACCGGACGACCTCTCCCTCGCCGGGTACAACAACACGGAGGTGGCGGCGCTCGCCCCGGTGCGGCTGACCAGCGTCGACCAGGCGGGCGGCCTGATGGGCGAGACGGCGGCCCGCCTGCTCCTCGAACGCGTGGAGGGCCGGGGCAGGGCGGTACGCGTCTCCGTCTCCCCGAGCCTGGTCATCCGCGGAACCACAGGCCCCGCACCCCGCTGAGCCGCCGCCCGCGGGGGCCCCGGAGGGGAGAGGGCGCGGGGGCGTGCCACCGGGCGGCGGGTGCTGTCGTGTCGTCCGCCGGGGCGCCGCGTGAGCGGTCGCGCGGGCCCGGCCGGGGGCCACGTCCCGGTGAGGGCGGGGGCGGCGCGCGGGTGCCGGGGCGGCGCGGGATCATGGACGCGGAGACCGGGACCGCGCCCCGGGCGCCGTGCCCGCACCCGCGGCGCCCGGCAGTCCGCCGGGGCGGGTGGAGCACCGCCTCAGGAGGGCGAGGAGCAGTGGCGCGCACGGCCGGGGCCCGGGGCGGGTCCCGCATCCCCGAGTGGCTCGCCGCGGCCCTGCGGCCGAACCCGGGGCCCGTGCCCTGGCCCGCCGCGCTGCGCGCGTGCGTCGGCGTCGCGGGACCGCTCGCCCTGGGCTTCGCGCTCGGCCGCCCCGCCTACGGGGCGCTCGCCGCGATCGGCGCGCAGTTCGCCGTGATCAACGACACCGCCGACTCCTACCGGATGCGCTTCCTCGGCATCGCGGTGCCGCAGCTCGCCGGGGCGTGCGGGGTCGTCGCCGGGGCCGCCGTCCTCGGCCGCGGCGCCCTCGCGGTCGCCGTCCTCACCCTGGTCGGCCTGGTGTCGGGCCTCGTCTCCTCGATCGGCCCGCTCGCCTCGGCCGCCGGGCTGCTGCTGCTCATCAGTACCGTCATCGAGGCGGGCCTCCCGGTGCCGGGGTCCTGGTGGCTCGCGCCCGCGCTGTTCCTCGGCGGCGGCGCCTTCGTCCTGGTGCTCTCGCTGCTCGCCTGGCCTGTCAGGGGCGCCGCGCCCGAGCGGCGCGCCGTCGCCGACGCCTACCGGGCGGTCGCCGACCAGCTCGCCGCGGCCGGCGGCGGCGACTACGAGACCCAGCGGCAGGCCACCACCCGCCGCGTCGACCACGCCTACGACGTGGTGCTCGCACGCCGCGCCAGGGAGCGCGCCCAGCGGACCACGGCGTTCGCCCTCTTCGCCCGGCTCGACGCGCTGACCGCCCTGCTGGAGGCCGCGCCTGCGGCGCACCACGCGGGCCGCCCGCTGCCCGCGGCCGTGCCCGCCGCCGTACGGGAGCTCGCCGACGCCGTCGAGCACCCCGGGCCCACCGCGGCCCGCCCCGCAGTGGACGAGGCGCCCGGCGGCCCCGACGACCGGGCGTGGCGCGCGGTCGGTGCCGCGCTGCGCCGCGCCGCCGACGTGGTCCACGGCGCAGAACCGGCCCCCGGCGACCGGCTCGGCCGCCCCGCCCCCCTCGGGACGCGCGCGGCGCGCGCCGCGCGCGCCACCCTGCGCTCCGCCCCTGCCTGGCGCTACGGGCTGCGGCTCGCCCTGTGCGTGGGCATCGCGCAGACCCTGGTCTCCGTGGTCGCCGTGCCCCGCTCCTACTGGGTGGCCCTCACGGTCGCCTTCGTGCTCAAGCCCGACCTCGGCTCCGTCTTCTCGCGCGCGGTGATGCGCGCCGTCGGCACCGTCGTCGGCCTCGGCGTGGCCGCCGCCGTGCTGGTGGCCGTCCCGCACGGCTGGTGGTCGGCGGCGCTGATGGCGGTGCTCGCCGCGCTGCTGCCGGTCATGGCGGCCAAGGGGTACGCGTACCAGACCACCGCAGTCACCCCGCTGATCCTGCTCCTGTCCGACGTGCTGAACCACCTCGGCGCCGGGCTGCTGCTGCCCCGGCTCGTGGACAGCTTCATCGGCTGCGCGATCGCCCTGGTCGCCGGGTACCTGCTGTGGCCGGAGAGCTGGCACGCCCGGGTCGGCGACCGGCTCGCCGACATCGTCGACGACGCCGCGCGGTACGTCGTGATCTGCCTCGTCAGGGACCCCGCCGCGCCCGGCGGTGCGGCGCCCGGCGCCGACGAGGACGCCTCGGCCCGCGCCCGCAGGCGGCTGTACCGCGAACTGTCCGCCGTACGCAGCGAGTTCCAGCGGGCCATGACCGAGCCGCGGCCCGCGGCCACGCTCGCGGCCGAGTGGTGGCCGCTGGTCGTCGCCGTGGAGCGGGTGGTGGACGCGACCACGGCAGCCCAGCAGGACGTCGGGCACGGCGCGGAGCCGCCGCCGCCCGCCGAGGCCCGTGCCGTCGCGGACCAGCTCGGGCAGCTCGCCGCGGGCATCAGGACGCACACCGCGCTGCCGCGCGTCGAGGCGGAGCACGGACCCGCGGGCAGCCCCGTGCTCGACGCGCTGCGCGACCAGGTCGGCGCGGCGCGCGCCGTCGCCACCTCGGAGCAGGCGCGGGGCCGTCTCGGCCCGCTCCGCCGCCGGAGGAGCACCGCCGGCTGACCGCCGCGGGAGCACCGCCCGCCCCGCAGGGGAGCGCGGGCGCGGGGAGCACGGCCCTCCCGCGCTCCCCGCCCCTCGCGCGGTGCCTCAGCCGCGGTGCGGCGCCAGCGCCACGACCGCCTCCGACGTGTACGTCAGGAACGTGAAGGACTCCTGGAAGTACAGCTCGACGCTGGTCGCGTCGTGGCTCAGATAGCCGATCGACACGTCCTGGCCGATCCGCAGCTCGAAGTCGCCTCCCCGAGTGGCCAGCAGGAACGCCCCGTCGATCGCGGGCGCCCAGACGATGTCCCCGCTCAGCAGCCGCGCCAGGTGCTCGTGGATCGGGTAGCCGTGGTCCGAGGTCTCGCTGACCTCGGTGTACGCGTCCGCGCTCAGCGCCAGCGAGTACGGCCCGTCCACCCCGGCGAGCCGCAGCTCGGAGATGGCCTGGCTGACCGCGTTCGGGTACTCGCGCACATCGGCGGGGAGCGTGAACGAGCGGTTGGAGGAACTCGCCCTGATGCCCTCGATCCCGGCCGCCGCGTACCCCTCGAAGACCGCGCGGTCCTCGGCGAACGCCAGCTTGCGCGCCGCGTCCTTCACCGGGTCCCAGTCCGCGTCCTTGGCGCCGCGCTCCACGATGTCGACCTGCTCGCGCGAGACCGTGAACGGCACCCGCAGCTCGACCAGCGGCTGCGCTTCGCGCAGGTGCGCCCGTACGCCGTCGGCCGGCGCCTCGACGCCCCGCAGGTGCCCGGTCGGCACGGCGGCGAACCCGGAACCCGCGGGCTCCGGCACGTCCACCAGGCGGCGGGCCGCCACATGGCGCTTGAACGTACGCCGCGCCTCCTCCTCCAGGTCGGCCCAGGCCGCTGCGGAGACGGGGGCCAGTTCGCGGTGCAGATTGTTCACTTGGCTGTGCTCCTGTTCAGGTCTCCGATGCCCAGACTGCCGTCGGCACGGGCGCCGTCAGGACCCTCGGTCCTGGTGTGCGGTACGGGTGGTACGGGACGCTCGTCGGCCGCGGCCGGCGGCGGCTCGGGCAGGTCGTCGAGGAAGTCCGCGGACGGCGTGAAGAACAGCGTGCCCGTGACCGCGGTGGAGAAGTCGAGGATGCGGTCGTGCGTCGCGGCGGCCGTGCCGAGGAACATGTTGCGCAGCATCTGCTCGGTGACGTCGGGCGTGCGGCTGTACCCGATGAAGTACGTGCCGAACTCGCCGTGCCCCGGGCTGCCGAACGGCATGTTGTCCCGGAGGATCTGCAACTCCTCGCCGTCCGGTCCCTCCACCGTGTTCAGCGCCACGTGCGAAGCGGGCTCGTCCAGCTCGACGTTGGTGAGCTTGCGGCGCCCGATGACCTTCTCCTGCGCCTCCACCGGCAGGGCGTTCCACGCCTGGAGGTCGTGCAGGTACTTCTGCACGATCACATAGCTGCCGCCGGCGAACTCCGGGTCCTCGTCCTCGACCAGGACGGCGGTCCGAGCCGCCGGGCCCTGCGGGTTCTCCGTGCCGTCCACGAACCCCATCAGGTCGCGGACGTCCAGGTACTTGAACCCCTGGACCTCGTCCACGACCGTCACGTACGCGCGCAGCCTGTCCATGATCTCGGAGGCGAGGCCGAAGCAGAGGTCCTGCCGGGTCGCCCTGAGGTGGAAGAGCAGGTCCCCGGGGGTGGCGACGGCGCGGTGCCGCGGCCCTGCCAGCTCCCTGAACGGGTGCAGCTCCGCCGGGCGCGGCCCGTCGAACAGCCGCCCCCACACCTCGGAGCCGACGCTCACCACGCAGCTGAGCGCGCCGTCCGGCGCGCCGAAGCCGTACGCGCGCTGGAGGCCCGGCAGATCGGCGAGGAGGTCGCGCACCGGCTGTTCGCCGCCCTCGTCGACCGTCACGACCAGAAAGATCGCCGCCGTCGTGAGCGGACTGAGCACCGGCTGGGGCTCCGGTGCTCCGGATGGTTCGACCGTCAATCCGCTCTCCCGTTCTCCTCGTGCCCGGGGCGTCTGCCCCGCCCGCGAGCGCGTCACGCGTGTGCCGAGCCCGGCCGCATCCTATGACCCGCGCCCGTACGGTCCGTCACTTGGTGACGCGCCGCACCCGTACCGTGTTGTCGGTCCTGGTCACCCGCGTGCCGTCGGGCGCGGTCTGGACCCGCTCGTGCTCCTCGCAGCGCTCCACCTTCCAGGCGCCCTCTTCGAGCCGCAGCTCGGCGAGGACCTCGGCGGGGGACGGCAGGACGACTCCCGCATGGCCGTGCTCCCAGGGCGCCCCGCCCGAGTGACCGGTGATCAGCAGCACCCCGCCCGGCGCGACGGCGGCCGCGGCCCGCCGCAGGATCTCCTCGCGCGGCAGGTCGCCCTCCGAGTGCAGGAACTGCGCCGACACCAGGTCGAACGCGCCCTCGGGGAAGGTGGTGCCCAGGTCGTGCCACTGCCAGTCGATCAGGTCGCCGACCCCGGCCTCCACGCCGTGCCGCTCCGCGCGTTCGAGCGCGAGGCGCGAGATGTCGGCCGCGGTGACCCGCCAGCCGCGGCCCGCGAGCCACACGGCGTCGCCGCCCTCGCCGCACGCCAGGTCGAGTGCGCGGCCCGCCGGCAGCCCGGAAACCTCCCGCACCAGCTCGGCGTTGGGCTCACCGCTCCAGATCCGGTCGCTCTGCGCGTACCGCGCCTCCCAGTGCTCCCGCAGGTCCACAGGGCCGCCGTGCGCCCCGGCCACGGGGGCGCCCGCCGCGCGCCGCGCGGCGACCGCCGCCGCCGTGTCCGCCGCGACCAGGTCGGCGTTGATCGCCGCACCCGCCCTGACCCCTGCGGCCGCCGCCCCGACGACCTGCTCGGCGAGCGAAGTCACGTTGCCCGCGACCCACACGCCTGGGACCTCCGTGGCGCCGGTCGCGTCGGACGGCACGTAGGTGCCCACCACCTCCCCCGCCACGGCCTGCTCCGCCGCCGCGAGACCGAGCCCGGCGAGCAGCGTGGAGCGGGCGGTGAAGCGCGGGGCGACCACCAGCGCGCTCCGCGGCACGACCCGGTCGCCGAGCCTGACGCCGGTGAGCCGGTCCGCCACGATCTCGACGCCGGTCACCTCGCCGTCCACGACGGCGATCCCGCGCGCCGCCAGCTGCTCGTACGCCTCGTCGCCGAACTCCGGCGCGGTGTGCGCGAACACCGCCACGTCGTCGCTCCACTGCCGCCACAGCAGCGCCTGGTGCACGGCGAGGGCGCCGGTCGCGAGGATGCCGACGGGGGTGTCCCGCACCTCCCAGCCGTGGCAGTACGGGCAGTGCAGCACGTCGCGGCCGAACCGCTCGGCGAGCCCGGGCACCGGGGGCAGCTCGTCCACGAGCCCGGTCGCCACCAGCAGCCTGCGGGCCTCGACGCGGGTGCCGTCGTCCCGTACGACGACGAAGCCGTCGCCCTCGTCCGCGGGCAGCCGCTCGGCCGACGTGACCGTGCCGGCGACGACGGTGGCGCCGTAGCCCTCCACCTCGGCGCGGCCCACGGCCAGCAGCTCCGCCGGCGGTGTGCCCTCGCGGGCGGGATAGGCGTGGACGTGGCCCGCGGGGGCGTTGCGTGGCTCGCCGCCGTCGATCACCAGCACCGAGCGGCGGGCGCGCGCCAGCGCCAGCGCCCCGCCCAGCCCGGCGGCGCCGCCGCCGACCACGACCGCGTCGTACCGCCCGCCGCCTGCCCCTGCCCGCTGTCCTCCGGTTTCCGGCATGTCCGGCTCCCTTCGTCCGTGTCGTCCGTGTCCTCCGTGGCGCGTGCGTGCCGCCGGGTCCTTTGACGGCCGCGCCGTGATGGGGCCGAGGGTGCGGCGGGGCCCGCGCGTTTGACAAACCCTGTTGCCGAGTCGGCAAATGGAGGCATGGCGCACGACACCGAGACCGGCATCGAGCACGGGACGGGCACCGGCGGCTCCTCGGGGCCCGACAGCGGCCCAGGACGCGACGGCCTCGCCGCGGTGCTGACCGCGGTCGGGCCCCGCCTGCGCGAGGTACGGCACCGGCAGGGCACCACGCTCGCCGCGGTCAGCGAGGCCACCGGCATCTCGCTGAGCACGCTGTCGCGGCTGGAGTCCGGCGGGCGGCGGCCGACCCTGGAGCTGCTGCTCCCGCTCTCCAAGGTGTACGGGGTGCCGCTCGACGAACTCGTCGGCGCCCGGGGGAGCGAGGACCCGCGCGTCAGGCCCCGCCCGTTCGTCCGCCACGGCACCACCTTCGTGCCGCTGACCCGCCACATCGGCGGGCTCCTCGCCTACAAGGAGATCATTCCGCCGGCCCCCGAGGAGGCGCGAGGCCGGAAGCTGGAGCAGCGGGTCCACGAGGGCTACGAGTGGCTCTACGTGCTCTCGGGACGGCTGCGCCTCGCGCTGGGCGAGCACGATCTGGTGCTCGGCGCGGGCGAGGCCGCCGAGTTCGACACCCGCACCCCGCACGGGCTCGCCAACGCGGGGGAGCGGCCGGTCGAGTTCATCGCCATCTTCGGTCCCCAGGGCGAGCGGATGCACGTGCGGGCCCGGCCCGCGGCGCGCGACTGACCGTGCCCCGCTCGCCCCGCTCGGCCGACCGGGCGCGCGGCCTACGGGCGGTAGACCATCAGCACCGCGACGACCACCCACAGCAGGTTGAAGACACCCGCGAGCATCGCGAGCCTGCCGGGCGCCGCCGGGGCGGCGACCGGCGCGGTGGCCGTGCCCGCCGGGCCCGCGAGCGCGCCCTCGGCCGCCGCCCCGCCGGGGGCTGCGCCGCCGTCCAGCGCGTCGAGCGCGCCCTGCTGCGCCGGCAGCAGGAAGACCAGCACACCCGCCGCGAGCACGGTCAGCACGATCGACGCCACAAGCCACGGCCTCCCGAGGCCGCCGTGCATGCTCGCGAGCCCGAATCCGAAGACCGGCACCGCGACGGACACCGCCGCGTACACCCGGCAGATCCGGCCGAGCACGCCCAGCGCGCCCCGCGCCGCCGCCGGGTCGGAGCCGGCCTGCGCGCGGCGCAGCACCGAGGGGAACATGCTCGACGCGACCATCACGGGGCCGAGCCCGACCACCACGGCCAGGATGTGCAGGATCAGGAGCAGTTTCGACATGGGCCGAGGCTAGCCGGGGCCGCGCGGCGGCCCTGCGGGCGGGACTGCCCGCAGGGCCGCAGGCCGGCCGTGCGATGCTTGGACCGACTCTGACCATGGTCGGAAGGCAGGTGCGGGAAGAGAATGCCAGCGACGCGCGGGGCCTCGGGACGGGCCAGGAGCCGGCTCTGGGACCGCTTCTCCGCCTCCGACCCCGGCCTCATCCGGCTGGTGGCCGCGCTGCGCACCGTGGGCTCGATCGTGCTCACCCTCGGCGTCCTCTTCCTGCTGCACACCCCCGTGATCCACCTGGTGGCCGGCGCGATGGGCGCCATGGTCGCCACCTTCGCCATCCGCGAGAAGGAACAGGGCAAGCAGGCCGTCTCCCTCGGCCTCGGGCTGCTCATGGCGCTCGTGTCGGTGTCGCTCGGCGCCCTGCTCGGCGGCCGGATCATCCTGAGCGACCTGGTGTTCCTCGCGCTGATCTTCGGCGCCGTCTACGCCCGCAGATTCGGCGACCGCGGCTACACGCTCGGCCTCTTCGGCTTCCAGTTCTACTTCGTGTCGCTGTTCGTGCACGCCACCCTCGGCGCGCTGCCGGGGCTCTGGCTCGCCCTGGCCGTCGCCTTCGCGTGCAGCGCGGTCTCCCGCTTCCTCCTCTTCCGGCAGACCACCGCGGGCACCCTCAACCGCCTGCGCACCGCCTTCCGCGCCCGCCTGTCCCAACTCATCGCCATCCAGATCGAGATGTTCGACGCCACGCCGGACGAGCTGGAGAAGGTCCTCGACGACCTGCGGCGGCACACCGCGCGGCTGCACGAGGCGGCGCTGATGATCCAGGGCAGGCTCGGCGACTCGCCCGAGGACCCGGCCACCGCCGACGTCCTCCAGCGCCGCATCGCCGACGCCGAGATCAGCGCGGAGCGCCTCGGCGTGCTGCTGCTCAACGCCCGCAGCGCTGAGCGGGCCGACACCCTCACCCTGCACCTGCCGCACGCCCCCGTGCCCGCCCAGCCCGCCACCGGCGGCCTCGGCGCCGACACCACCGCGCTGCTGCGCCGCGACCTCAAGGCGCTGCACCTGCTGATCACCCGGCTCGGACCCGAACACCGCGGCACCGCCCTCACCCGGGTACGCAACCGGCTCCTCGGCTACCGCGAAGAGGAGAACCTCCCGCAGGGCCCGGCCGCCGTGCAGGACGTCTTCCGCGGGATCGGCGAGGCCACCCGCGCCGTGCTCGGCCTGCGGCTCGCCCTCGACGGTCCCGGCGACGAGTCCGACGACACCGCGGAGACGGCCAGGTCCCGCGAGGAGTTCGAGGCCGAGGAGGTCTCGGCGGGCAGCGCGGTCGCGGCCGACGAGAGCGAGGAGACCGGGCTGAAGCGGCGCTCCACCCGGGCCGCCTTCCAGGTGGCCGTGGGCTCGGTGCTGGCCATGACCGGCGGCGAGTTCCTCTCCGACCAACGCTGGTACTGGGCCGTGCTGACCTGCTGGGTCGTCTTCCTGAACACCTCGTCGACGGGCGAGATCCTGGTCAAGGGCTACCGCCGCCTCATCGGCACCGTGTGCGGCGTGATCTGCGGTGTCGTGCTCGCGGGGCTCGTGGGCAACCACACCTGGACCGCGTTCGGCCTGGTGCTGCTGTGCATCTTCGGCATGTTCTTCACCGCGCCGCTCAGCTACGCGCTGATGTCCTTCTTCGTCACCTCCATGCTCGGCGTGCTCTACACGCTGCTGCACACCTACAGCGTGTCCGTGCTGATCCTGCGGATCGAGGAGACCGCCCTCGGCGCCGCGTGCGGCATCGTCGCCGCGCTCGTCGTCCTGCCCATCCACACCGACCGGCGCACCGACCAGCTGCTGCACACCGTCCTGCTGCGGCTCGGCGAGGTCGCCTCCGCAGCCGTCGGCCAGCTCAGCGGCGGGCCCACCGCCGACCTCCTCGACATGGCGCGCGACCTCGACACCGCCCTCGACGACCTGCGCCGCTCCGTGCAGCCCCTCACCCACCCCTTCACTCCGCTGCGGGAGCGCCGCCAGACGGTGCGCTACCTGGTGGCGCTGCTGGAGAGCTGCGCCTACCACGCCAGGTCGCTCGCAGCGACCGCCGAACTCGTCCCCTACAGCAAGCGGATCGCCGCCGACCCCCGGCTCGCCGGCGCCGGGGACCGGATCGCCCACAACATCGCCGTGCTCGCCGCCCGCGCCGCCGACGAGGAAGCGGCGGGCGAGATCGAGTCGGGCGCCAGCATCGCGTCCATGCTGGAGGAGACCGACCCGGCCGCCCTGCGCAGCGGCACGGTCACCTTCCGGGTCCTGCGCCACCTCCAGCGGCTCGACGAGGGCGTCGTCGGACTCGCCCGCCCGCTGGGGGTGCCGGTCGCGACCCCCGAGGACCGGCGGGCGCACCGCACGGCCGCCTGACCCGGCCCGCGCCAGCCCCGCGCCCGTCGGCCGGCCCGCCCCGCCGCGGCCCGCCTCTCAGGAGCCGAGCGCCGCCGCCACCACCCCCTTGGCCTCCTCCTGGACCCGCGCCAGGTGGTCGGGGCCCTGGAAGGACTCGGCGTAGATCTTGTACACGTCCTCGGTGCCGGACGGCCGCGCCGCGAACCACGCGGACTCCGTGGTGACCTTGATGCCGCCGATCGCCGCCCCGTTGCCAGGGGCCTCGGTGAGCACGCCCGTCACCGGCTCGCCGGCCAGCCGGTCGGCCGCGACCTGGTCGGGGGAGAGCTTCGCGAGCACGGCCTTCTCCTCACGCGTCGCGGGCGCGTCGATCCGCGCGTACGCCGGGGAGCCGAAGCGCTCCGTCAGCCCGGCGTAGTGCTCGGACGGGGTGCGGCCGGTCACCGCGAGGATCTCGGAGGCGAGCAGCGCGAGGATGATGCCGTCCTTGTCGGTCGTCCACACCGAGCCGTCCCTGCGCAGGAACGAGGCGCCCGCCGACTCCTCGCCGCCGAAGCCGATCGACCCGTCCACCAGACCGTCCACGAACCACTTGAAGCCGACCGGCACCTCCACGAGCCGCCGCCCGAGGTCGGCGGCGACCCTGTCGATCATCGAGGACGACACCAGGGTCTTGCCGATCCCCACGCCCTCCGGCCAGCCGTCGCGGTGCCCGTAGAGGTACTGGATCGCCGTCGCCAGGTAGTGGTTCGGGTTCATGAGGCCCGCGTCGGGCGTGACGATGCCGTGCCGGTCGGAGTCCGCGTCGTTGCCCGTGGCGATCTGGAACCGGTCGCGCTGCCCGATCAGGGACGCCATCGCGTACGGCGACGAGCAGTCCATGCGGATCTTCCCGTCCCAGTCCAGCGTCATGAACCGCCAGGTCGGGTCCGTCAGCGGATTGACGACCGTCAGGTCGATCCCGTGCTGCTCCGCGATCCGGCCCCAGTACGCCACGGAGGCGCCGCCCAGCGGGTCCGCCCCGATCCGCACGCCCGCCGCGCGCACGGCGTCCAGGTCGAGGACGGAGGGCAGGTCGGCGACATAGGTGCCGAGGAAGTCGTACTTCTCCGTGGTGTCCGCGGCGAGCGCCCGGGTGTACGGCACGCGGCGCACGTCCTTCAGGCCCGCGGCGATGATCTCGTTGGCCCGGTCCTGGATCCAGCCCGTCGCCGCCGAGCCCGCCGGCCCGCCGCTCGGCGGGTTGTACTTGAAGCCGCCGTCCGCCGGCGGGTTGTGCGACGGCGTGACCACCACGCCGTCGGCGGGCGAGGAGGGCCTGCCCCGGTTGTACGCCAGGATCGCGTGCGACACCGCGGGCGTGGGGGTGTACCCGTCCGCGGCGTCGAGCAGCAGCCGCACGCCGTTGGCCGCGAAGACCTCCGCCGCCGTCACCTTGGCCGGCTCCGAGAGGGCGTGGGTGTCGGCGCCGAGGAACAGCGGCCCCTCGGTGCCCTGCCGGGCCCGGTACTCGCAGATGGCCTGGCTGGTGGCCGCGATGTGGTCCTCGTTGAACGCGGTCGCGAGCGACGAGCCGCGGTGGCCCGACGTGCCGAACGCGACGCGCTGGTCCACCTCGCTCGGGTCGGGGTGCAGCGCGTAGTACGCGGTCACCAGCCGGGCCACGTCCGTGAGGTCCTCGGGACCTGCCGGCCTGCCCGCTCGCTCGTGTGCCATCTGCCACTCCTCCGTGTCGGTCGTCGCGCGATCGATCTCCTGCCCCATCCTCTCAATCCGCACGCGGCTCGGCGCGCGGTTGTCCACAGGCAGGGCCCGCCGGTCGGACAGTGTGATGAATCCCTGTGGAAAGACGTGGCTGACGGCCCGCGACACGGGTACGGAAGAACGGAAGAGGTGGGAGGACGCCTGTGACCACGCACCCCGACCGCCCGTACCCCGACGCGCCGCGCCGCCGCGCGGCCGGCCCGCACGAGGGCGCGGGCCCGGGCCCCGAGGCCCTCGCCGCAGCCCTGCGCCGCGCCGGTGTCGCCGAGGTGGACACCTCGTCGAGGCGCCGCGCCGAGTACGCGTCGGACGCGTCCAACTACCGGGTCGTGCCCACCGTGGTCGCCTTCCCCCGCCACGCCGACGAGGCTGCGGCCGCCCTGGAGGTGTGCAGGGACCTCGGCGTGCCGCTGACGGCGCGCGGCGCCGGCACCTCCATCGCGGGCAACGCGGTCGGCACGGGCGCCGTCCTCGACTTCTCCCGCCATCTGCACCGCGTGCTCGCCGTCGACCCCGACGCCCGCACCGCGGTCGTCGAGCCGGGCGCCGTCCTCGACGCGATCACCGCGGCCGCCGCCCCGTACGGCCTGCGCTTCGGCCCCGACCCCTCCACCCATGCGCGCGCCACCATCGGCGGCGCGCTCGGCAACAACGCCTGCGGCTCCCGTGCCCTCGCCTACGGCAGGACCGCGGACAATGTCGTCGGCCTCGACGTGCTCACCGGCTCGGGGGTGCGCTTCACGGCCCGCGCGGGGCTCGGCACCCCGGGCCGCGAAACCGGCCGCGCGGCCGAGCTGCTCGCCGGCCTCGACGCCCTGGTGCGCGACCGGCTCGCGCTGATCCGCACCGAGTTCGGCCGCTTCCGCCGCCAGGTCTCCGGCTACGGGCTCGAACACCTGCTGCCGGAGAACGGCGGCGACGTGGCAAAGTTCCTCGTCGGCACCGAGGGCACCCTCGGCGTGCTGCTCGGCGCCACCGTCTTTCTGGTCGGGGCGCCCCGGCACACGGCGCTCGCCGTCCTCGGCTACCCGGGCATGGCCGAGGCAGCCGATGCCGCGCCCGCGCTGCTGCCGCACCGCCCGGTGGCGCTCGAAGGCATGAACGCCCGCCTCGTCGACGTCGTACGGGCACGGCGCGGCGCGGCCGCCGTGCCCGACGTGCTGCCGCGCGGTGACGGCTGGCTGTTCGCGGAGACCGCGGGCGACACGGCGGCGGAGGCGGAGGACGCCGCCAGGCGCCTCGCCGCCGCCTCCGGCTGCCTCGACTCCGCCGTCGTCCGGGGGCCCGCGGCCCGCGCCCTGTGGCACATCAGGGAGGACGGGGCGGGGCTCGGCGGCCGCACCCCTGCGGGCGCCCCCGCCTGGCCCGGCTGGGAGGACTCCGCGGTCCCGCCCGAGCACTTCGGTGCCTACGTGCGCGACTTCACCGCGCTGCTCGCCCGGCACGGCCTCGACGGACTGATGTACGGGCACTTCGGCGACGGCTGCCTGCACGTGCGCATCGACTTCCCGCTCGCCGAACGCCCCGCGGTTCTGCGCGCGTTCGTCACCGAGGCGGCGGAACTCGCGGGCGCCCACGGCGGGTCGATGTCGGGCGAGCACGGCGACGGCCGCGCCCGCGGCGAACTGCTCGGCCGCATGTACGGGCCGGGAGCGCTCGCCGCCCTCGCCGCGGTCAAGCACCTCTTCGACCCGGACGACCTGCTCAACCCCGGGGTCATCGTGCGGCCGAGGCCCCTCGACGCCGACCTCAGGGTGCCCGCCGCCACCGCGTCGCCGCGCCGCCTCGCCTTCGCCTACCCGGACGACGGCGGCGACTTCACCACCGCGGTGCACCGCTGCGTCGGCATCGGCCGGTGCCGCGCCGACGCCACCGGGGGCGGGGCGGTGATGTGCCCCTCCTTCCTCGCCACCCGGGACGAGAAGGACTCTACGAGGGGCCGGGCGCGCGTCCTGCAAGAACTCGCCAACGGCCGCCTCGTGCACGGCGGATGGCGCTCCGAGGAGGTCGCGGAATCCCTGGATCTGTGCCTGTCCTGCAAGGGCTGCGCCGTCGACTGCCCCGCCGGCGTCGACATGGCCACGTACAAGGCGGAGGCCCTCCACCAGCGCTACCGCCGCAGGCCGCGCCCCGCCGCCCACTACGCGCTCGGCCAACTGCCGCGCTGGGCGCGGCTCGCCGCGCACGCGCCCCGCCTGGCGAACGCCCTCCTGGGCGCAGGTCCCGCTGCCGCGCTCGCCAAGCGCGCGGGCGGCGTCGACCCGCGCAGGCCGCTGCCGCGCTTCGCGGCGCGCACCTTCAGGGCGTGGTTCGCCGCGCACCCCCCTGCGCACGGTGAGCCCCTCACCCTCTGGGTCGACACCTTCACCGATCACTTCAGCCCGCACGTGGGGCGCGCCGCGGTGCGCGTCCTTGAGGCCGCCGGATACTCCGTACGCGTCCCCGACGGGCCGGTCTGCTGCGGCCTCACCTGGCTCAGCACCGGCCAACTCGACGGCGCCAAGAAGCAGTTGCGCCGCACTCTGCGGGCCCTCGAACCGTCACTGGCGGCCGGGACGCCGATCGTGGGCCTCGAACCCTCCTGCACGGCCGTCCTGCGCGGCGACCTCACCGCTCTGCTGCCACAGGACCCGCGCGCCGTGCGCACGGCCGCCGCCACCCGCACCCTCGCGGAACTCCTCGCCGGCACCCCCGGCTGGTCGCCGCCCGACCTCACCGGGGTGCGCGGCGTGGCCCAGCCGCACTGCCACCAGCACGCCGTCCTCGGCTGGGACGCGGACGGGGAGCTGCTGCGTACCGCGGGCGCCGACGTCGACGCGGTCGGCGGCTGCTGCGGCCTCGCCGGCAACTTCGGCGTGGAGAAGGGGCACTACGACGTGTCGGTGGCGGTCGCGGAGACGGCGCTGCTGCCCGCGGTGCGCGCGGCCGGCGCGGACGCCGTGGTGCTGGCCGACGGCTTCTCCTGCCGTACCCAGCTCGACCACCTCGCTCACCGGAGGGGGACCCACCTCGCGGAGCTGCTCGCCGACCGGCTGACGGACACAGCGCCCGGGTAGCCGGGGTATGTCACGCGGCGCGGGGAGGCGTCAGGCGCGCCCGCGCGCGGCCCACACGGGCCCGTCCGGGTAGCGGAACTCCTCGAGCGCCTCGTCGCGCATCCGCGCGCCCGCCCCCGGGGCCGTGGGCGCCGCGTAGTGCCCGTCCACGATCCGCACCGGGTCGGTGAAGTGCTCGTGCAGATGGTCCACGTACTCGATGACCCGGTCCTGCGTCGTGCCGGAGACGGCGACGTAGTCGAACATGGACAGGTGCTGCACCATCTCGCACAGCCCCACGCCGCCCGCGTGCGGGCACACCGGCACACCGGCCTTCGCGGCGAGCAGCAGGATCGCGATGTTCTCGTTCACACCGCCCACCCGCGCCGCGTCGATCTGCACCACGTCGACCGCGCCCGCCTGCAGCAGCTGCTTGAAGACGACCCTGTTGGCGACGTGCTCGCCGGTCGCCACCTTGACCGGCGCGACCCCGCGCCGCACGGCCGCGTGGCCCAGCACGTCGTCGGGCGAGGTGGGCTCCTCGATCCAGTACGGCTCGTACGGCGCGAGCCTGCGCAGCCACTCCACCGCGGGGCCCACGTCCCAGCGCTGGTTGGCGTCGACGGCGATCCGGACGCCGTCCCCGACGGCCTCCCGCGCGACCCGCATCCGGCGCACGTCGTCCTCGACCGAGCCGCCCACCTTCAGCTTGATCTGGGTGAAGCCGTCCGCGACGGCCTCCCGCGCGAGCCGCGCCAGCTTCTCGTCCGAGTAGCCGAGCCAGCCGGGCGTCGTGGTGTAGGCGGGGTAGCCGCGCTCCAGCAGCCGCGCGGTGCGCTCGGCGCGGCCGGGGGCGGCGGCGCGCAGGATCCCCAGGGCCTCCTCCCGGGTGAGCGCGTCGCTGAGGTAGCGGAAGTCCACCAGGTCGACCAGGTCCTCGGGGGACATCCCGGCCAGCAGCCGCCACAGCGGCTCGCCCGCCCTGCGGGCGGCGAGGTCCCAGGCGGCGTTCACCACGGCGCCGACGGCCATGTGCATCACGCCCTTCTCCGGGCCGAGCCAGCGCAGCTGCGAGTCGTGCACCAGGTCGCGGGAGAGGCCTCCGAGGTCACCGCACAGCTCCTCGACGGAGCGCCCCACCACGTGCGGCGCGAGCGCCTCGACCGCCTTGGCCTGCACGTCGTTGCCGCGTCCGATGGTGAAGGCGAGCGCGTGCCCTTCCAGTCCCCCGGGTGCGTCGGTGCGCAGCACGACGTAAGCGGCCGAGTAGTCGGGCTCCGGGTTCATGGCATCCGAGCCGTCCAGCTGCTCGGAGGTGGGGAACCTGATGTCCAGCACGGACAGCTCCGTGACGCGTGCGGCGGACGGCGGTACAGGCGGCATGGCGACACTCCAGACGGGGCGGAGGCGCGCGGTTCCGTGGCGGCCCCCTCGGCCGTGGCCACCCTAGGTCGGTATACATCCAATGTCTAGCGACAGGTGGGATGTATGTACCCACCGCTGAACGGGACGGAACTGTTCCGTACCGCAGGGATCCAGGGAGTATCAGGGGTAGTCATGGGATGTATGCCGGAGGATGCCGGGCGGTGGACCGCCCGCGCCGGGGCCGCGCCCGCCGGGCCCATGTCCCAAGGGATCGCAAAGCCGGGCGGGGTGTGTGACGGCGAGTGTTGACGCCGTACCTCGAAGTGACTGACTATCGCACGGTGCGCTGCCGGCCGGGGGTCGCGCACACGGACCACCGCGACGCCGGAACACCGGAGCGCCCGCGCGCCGAGGATGCCGGAACAGAAGACGGAAAACGGAAAACGACACACCACAGACAGATCGGAAGGCTGTGCCGCCGCGCTACCCCACCGTCGGTGAACTGACCGCACGAGCCGGAGCGCTGGCCGCCGCGCATCCCGGGCGCGCCGCGCTGCGGCGCATCGGACGCTCCCGCGGCGGCGAACCGCTGACCCTGCTCACCGTCGGCCGTGGCGAGCGCGACGTCCTCGTCGTCGCAGGACCGCACGCCAACGAGCCCGTCGGCGGTGCCACCGCGCTCCGCCTCGCCGAACACCTGCTGGCCGCGGGGCCGGACGACGGCCCGGGTGCCGCCGCCTGGCACCTGCTGATCTGCCTCGACCCGGACGGCGCACGCCGCAACGAGCGCTGGCTGAGCGGTCCGATGACCCTCGGGCACCACTTCCGGCGCATGTTCAGGCCCAGCTTCCCCGAGCAGCCCGAGTGGCTGCACGCACGCTCACGCGCCGAACTCCTCCCCGAGACCCGGGCGCTCGTCGACCTCCAGGACGAACTGCGGCCCTTCGTCCAGTTCTCCCTGCACGGCGTCGACATCGGCGGCAGCTTCGTCCAGCTGACCCGGCCGCTGCCCGGCGTCGCCGACGCCCTCGCGCGCTCGGCCGCCGACCGGGGCATCCCGCTGGAGCTCTCGCCGTTCGACGCGTTCTTCTGCACCGGCCCAGGCACCGCCGTCTTCGACATGCCGCCACCGTCGCGGCGCGACCAGTTCACCGGATCGCTCTCCCCGAGCCACGCCTCCACCTGGTACCACCCGTACCGCTACGGCACCACGACCGCCATCGTCGAGGCCCCCATGTGGGCAGCGGACGAGATGGCCGACGCCTCCCCGCACCCCGACCCGCGCGGCGCCGTCACCGGCATCGGCCGCCTCACCGAGCGCGACGCCGAGTTCCTCGCCGGGCTCGCCGACCGCATCAGGCCCCGCGTGCCGGTGCACGTGGCGCCGCTGCTGCGGACCGTGGACGACTTCCGCCGCAGCTGCCCCGCCCTCGTCGCCGAGTGGGACCCCGAGTCGTTCGCCGGCTTCCCCGGCGGTCTCTCCGGGCTCAACAGGGCCCAGGTGCTCGCGCTCACCATCGCGGCCCGCCGCCTCGTGCTGCGCACCGCCGGCATGCTCTACCAGACGGCCGAGGGCTGCGGCCCCGCCGCCCACGACGTGCGGGACGCGCTCGACCGGTTCCTCACCGCGCGCTGCGCCGTGTTCGAGCGGCGCTGCCGGCCCCGCTGGGTCCCGGTGGCGGACCAGGTGGAGCATCAGTTCCAGGTCGTACGGGCGGCCTTCGGGCTGCTCACGGAGGGCGCCCGCGCCCCGGGCGCGGCCACGGCGCCCGCCTGAGGCGGGCCTGGCGGGCCGCGCGGCGGGGCAGAGTACTCCCTTTCGGCCCGCGCCGCGGGCGACCCGCCGCGAAACCGGGAAATCGAGCCGGATCCCTGCCCCGGCGCCGCGCCCCGCGGCTACCCTCGACTCCTCACGTCCGAGAAGCGTGTGCCGCACGTGCGAGAAGGGAGCTGACGGATGGACCTCAGGCCCGGCCTCCCGCACGACCTCCCCCTGCTGGAACGCGAGTCGGAACTCGCCGCAGCCACCCAGGCCGTACGGGCGCTGTGCGGCGACGCCTCGCCAGGCACGGGCCCCACCGGCGGCGTGCTCGTCTACCGGGGCGCGGCAGGGCTCGGCAAGACCGCCCTGCTCGCCCGGGTCCGCGAGATCGCCGCCGACCGGTGCGTGGTGTGGTCGGCGCGCGGCGGCGAGACGCTCTCCTCCGTGCCCTTCCACGTGGCGCGCCAGCTCCTGCAGCCCGCGCTCACCGCGGGCCCCGGCGAACTCCTCGGCGACTGGTACCCGATCGCGGGCCCCGCCCTCGGCGTCGCCCCGCCCGGCGCCCCGTACGGCGACCCGCAGGGCGTCAGGGAAGGACTCGACGTCCTGGCGGCGGAACTCGCCGACGCCTACGGCCCGCTGGTCCTCCTCGTCGACGACGCGCAGTGGGCCGACCTGGAGACGCTGTCCTGGCTGGCCTCCTTCGCGCACCGGCCGGGCCCGGGACTGCCGGTCCTGCTGGTCGTCGCCTACCGCACGGGCGGCGAGACCGGCGTCGCCGCCGACCTGCTGGAGTCGATCGGGCAGGGCGCCAGGCTCCGCACCACCCTCGGGGCCCTCACCACCGACGCCACGGGACAGCTCGCCCGTACGGTCCTCGGCCCGCGCGCCGACCCGGAGTTCTGCCGCGAGGTGTGGGGGGTCACCAGCGGCAACGCGTACGAGACCGTGGAGCTGCTGGCCCGGGTCAGGGACAGCAGCCTCGACCCGGTCGGCGGGTCGGCCGCCGCGCTGCACGACCTCGCCGCCTCCACCCGCGGCACGGGCCTGGTCCGGCGGCTCGCCGAACTCGGCACCGCCACCATCCAGTTCGCCCGCGCCGCCGCCGTCCTCGGCACCGGCATCCCGCTCGGCACCGCGCGCACCCTGGCCGGCATGGGCCGCGCCGAGGCCGAGGAGTGCGCCGAGCGGCTGCGGACCGCCCGCATACTCGTCGGCACCGACCCGCTGGAGTTCGTGCACCCGCTCATCGCGAGCGCCGTGTACGACTCGATCCCGCCGGCCACCCGCACCGCCCTGCACGGCCGCGCCGCGTGGACGCTGGCCAGGGGCGGCGGGGGAGCGGCCGCCGCGGCGCCGCACCTGCTCGAAGTGCACCCGGACGGCGACCCCGAACTCGTCAAGCAGCTGCGCGAGGCGGCGGCCGGGCACCTCGCGGTCGGCGCGCCCGCCGCGGCCAGGCGCTGCCTCGAACGCGCCCTCGAAGAACCGCCGCCGCCCGCCGAGCGCGCCGAGGTCCTCTACGAGCTCGGCTGCGCCTGGCTGCTGACCGCGCCCGCGACCACCGTCTCCCACCTGCGCGACGCCCTCGACCTGCCGGGACTCGCGGGCGTGCACCGGGTCGACGCCGTGCTGCGGCTCGCGCAGGCACTGGCCCACAACGACCAGAGCGCCGAGGCCGCCCGGGTCGTCGCCGCCGAGGCCGAGGTCTGCCTGCCGGGTCCCTTCAAGGAGCGGCTGACCGCGGCCCGCTTCCTCTGGGAGGGCGTCAGGGACGCGGAGGCCGACGGGGTCAGGCGCTCCCGTCGGCTCGTCGAGGCCGCCGACGGGCTCACCGGCGCCGACGGCACCGAACGGGTGCTGCTCGCCCTGCGGGCCTTCGACGGCGCCCTGCGCGGCGAGAGCGCCGCGCGCGTGGTGGCCACGGCGGAGCGCGCCCTGCCGGACGGCCGCCTCGCGCCCGGCATGCGGTGGACCGACACCGAGTGGAGCTTCGAAGTGCCCGGCGTGCTGGGCCTCGCCTACGCCGTCACGGACCGGCTCGACCGCGCCGAGGCCCTGTTCACCGAGGCGCTGCACGCGTTCGACCGCTCCGGCTGGAGCGGCGGCCACCTGGCCTTCGCGCACGCCATGACGGGGTACGTGCACCGCAGGCGCGGGCGGCTCGCGGAGGCCGAGGCGTACCTGTGGGAGGCCGTGCGCCTCGCCGAGGGCGTCGGGCCCGGCCTGCCCGTGCAGTGGCAGGCCGTCAGCGCGCTCATCGACACCCTGCTCGCCCGCGGCCACGTGGAGCGTGCGGCGGACTGCGCCGACCGGTACGGCTTCGCGCGGCCCTACCCGAGCACGATGATCCTGCCCGACGCCGCCTGCGTACGCGGCCGGCTGCTGCTCGCCCTCGGCCGCACCGGCGACGCCGTCACCGAACTGACCGCCGCAGGCCGGGCGCTCACCGCGCGCGGGCGGCACAACGTCGTCACCGGGCCCTGGGCGCTCGACCTGGCTGAGGCTCTCGCCGGCACCGAGCCGCGGCGCGCCGCCGCGCTGGCCGCCCGCGCCCTGCGCGAGGCCGAGCGGTTCGGCACCCGCACCGCGGTCGGTTCCGTCCTGCTGTGCCAGGCGTTGCTCGGCGAGGGCGCGGCGCGCGCCGTGCTGCTCCAACGGGCCGTCGCGCACCTGGAGGGCTCCCCGTGCGCCGACCTGCGCGCCCGGGCGCACATCGAGTACGGCATCGCCTCGGGGTCGGCCGCGGACGTGGACGCGGGCGTCGAACTCGCCGAGCTGTGCGGCGCCGACGGGCTGCTCGCGCGCGGCGCCGGCACGGCGGCCTCCGGCAGACCCCGGTCCTGACCCGCCCTCCCGCGACCCCGCCCCGCAGCCCTGTCCCGTATTCCCGTCCCTCCACAGCCGGTGCCTGCGTATCCCCGCATCCCCGTATTCTCGTACCGTGCCCGCGCCATCCGACGACCCCCGCGGCCGTGGCCCCGCAGGCCCCGCCACGGTGCCCCCGCCGGGGGCACCCGAGCTGCGCGGCGACTGCGCCGACTGCTTCGGCCTGTGCTGCGTCGCCCTCTCCTTCTCCGCCGCCGACGGCTTCCCCTCGGACAAGGGCGCAGGCGAGCCCTGCGGGCACCTGCGCGAGGACTTCGGCTGCGCCGTCCACCGGGAGCTGCGGCCGCGCGGCTACACGGGCTGCGCCGCGTACGACTGCTTCGGGGCGGGGCAGAAGGCCTCCCGCCACACCTTCGGCGGCGTCGACTGGCGGCGGGAGCCCGCGAGGGCGCCCGCGATGTTCGCGGTGCTGCCCGTGCTGCGGCAGCTTCAGGAGCTCCTGCACTACCTCGCGGAGGCCCGCGCCCTGCCGGCCGCGCGCCCGCTGCACACCGAACTCGCCCGCGTGTACGTGCGCACGGAGCGGCTCACGCTCGCCGACGCCGACACCCTGCTCGCGACGGACGTGGCGCGGCACCGCGCCGAGGCGGTGGCGCCGCTGCTCGCCCGCGCCGCGGAGCTGGCACGCGCCACCCGGACCGGCGGGCGCAGGGGCCGGGGCGCGGGGCCGCGGCGGCTGCGGGGCGCCGACCTGTCCGGCGCCCGCTTCGCCCGGGCCGACCTGCGCGGCGCCGACCTGCGGGGCGCCCGCCTCATCGCCGCGGACCTGCGCGGCGCCGACCTGCGCGGGGCCGATCTGATCGGCGCCGACCTCAGGGGCGCCGACCTCGCGGGTGCCGACCTGCGGGACGCGCTGTTCGTCACGCAGTCCCAGCTGTACGCGGCGAAGGGCGACAGCACGACCGCGCTGCCGCCCAGGCTGGCCCGCCCCGCCCACTGGCGGACCGCCCCCTGAAGGACCCGCCGCCGGCCCTCACTCAGCGGGCGCGCCGCGCGCGCCGCACCAGGAAGAGCGCCGCCCCGGCGAGCACCGCGGCCCCGACGAGCGCGAGCGGCACCAGCAGCCCGGTGCCGTCCCCGGTGCTCGACGCCTGGGCCACCGCGCCGTGCCGGTCCGCGGCTTCGGCCTTGGCGCGGCCGGACTTCGCGGTGTCCGCGCCCGCCGCCTTCACCTGCGGGGCGGGGGCGAGCGAGCCCACAGGGGTGGTGTGCCCGTCCGCGGTGAAACCCCAGTCGAGCAGGCGCCGCGCCTCCTCGTAGACGGCGTCGGGCTCGCCGGACTGCGGGTTCATCAGGGTCACCAGGATCGTCCTGTTGCCGTGCCGGGCGGCGGCGACCAGGGTGTTCCCCGCGTTCGTGGTGTAGCCGTTCTTCACGCCGATCATGCCGGGGTAGGTGCGCACCCCGTGGGCGCCGCTGAGCAGCCTGTTGGTGTTCTGGATGCCGAAGCTCTTGCCGCCCTCACCGGGGAACTGGGCGTCGGAGGTGGACGCGTACGAGGCGAACTGCGGGTCGGCGAGCCCCGTGCGCCCGAACACCGCCAGGTCGAAGGCGGACGACACCTGGCCCGGCGTGTCGTAGCCGTCGCAGGACACCACGTGCGTGTCGAGCGCGCCGAGCTGCCGCGCGCGGCGCTGCATCTCGGCGACTGTCGTGTCCCAGCCGCCGTTCAGCGACGCCAGCACGTGCACCGCGTCGTTGCCCGAGCTGAGGAAGACGCCCCGCCACAGGTCCGCGACCCGGTACGAGTGTCCCTGCTCGACCCCGACCAGGCTGCTGCCCTCGCCGATGCCCGACAGGTCGGCCTGGGTGACCCGGTGCCGGGACGCCGCGGACAGGTGCGGCATGGTCGTGAGCGCGAACAGGGTCTTCAGGGTGGACGCGGGCGGCAGCTTGCGGTGCGCGTCGTGCGCGGCGAGCACGGCGCCCGAGTCCGCGTCGGAGACAAGCCAGGACAGCGAAGAGACGTCCTTCGGCGGCGCGGGGGTGCCGGGCCCCGGCCGCGCGACGGTGCCGCTCCCGTAGAGGTCGGAGCTGTCGACGTACGCGGGGGCCGGCGCGGGCGGCAGCGGGTCGGTACGGGTCAGGGCGGGCGGGGACTGGGGGCGTGCGGCGTGCGCCGTGGCCGCGGGCCCGAGGGCCAGCAGACCGGAGGCGAGGGCAGCCGTCCCGGTGAGCGCGGTGCGCTTCGCGGATCTGATGATCATTCAGCCACGGTAGGAAGGGCACGCGCCGCCCGCACCGCCATGTGCGCCGACCGGAGGTACGCACCCGCGCACGCGGGGCCACCCGGCTGACACGTGCCGCCGACACCCGGCTGGGGCCGCTGGGCTGACGCGGGCCGTGGGCCCGAGCGCTCGCCTGACGCGTGCCGCGGGGATGCGGGTGGGGATCTCCCGGCCGACGCGCGGGCCGCGGCGGCGCGGTGGCGCCGTCGGCCGGACGGGTGCCCCGGCGTGGGCTGGGCGTCCGGCCGGCGCGGGCCGCGGGGGCCCGAGGAGGGCCACTCTGCCTGACCGGGCCCGGCCGTCTGCGGACGGCCGTGTCCGCCCTGCGCGGGCTGTCGACGCGTGCGGGGGCGCGGCCTCCCGGCCGCGCCCCCGCGGGGCTCACCGCCGGCGCCC
Source organism: Streptomyces sp. NPDC047002 (assembly GCF_040704505.1). Classification (NCBI taxonomy): domain Bacteria; kingdom Bacillati; phylum Actinomycetota; class Actinomycetes; order Kitasatosporales; family Streptomycetaceae; genus Streptomyces; species Streptomyces sp. NPDC047002. The sequence continues at coordinate 432,961 of NZ_JBEYWC010000001.1, read as the reverse complement.
GCTCCCGAGGGCCGGCCTCTCAGGGCCGCACGGACGGCCGCGTCACGGACCCGTCCGCACGGGCTCCTGGCCGCGCCCGTCGCCGAACGCGTGCGCCGTCTGAGCCGCGGGGTCCTGCGGCGTCGCCGCGCCCAGCGCCCCGAGCCGGGCGAGCGCCTCGGCGTCCGGGGTGCCTGGCCTCGCCGACTGGGCGATGATCCGCAGGTCGCAGCCCGGCACCGTGATGACGTCGCAGTCCACGGCGACCGCGCCCGCGTCCGGATGGCGCACCGTCACCCACTCGCCCTCGTGGGAGCCGGTGTAGCGGGACGTCCACAGCTCCGCGAACCGCGTGCTCGACCGCCGCAGCCCCGCGACCAGGGACCGCAGCTCCACATCGGTCGGATAGCGGGCGGCCGCCGCCCGCAGGTCGCCCACGAGCGCCGTCTCGAACCTGGCCGCCTGCTCCGGCGTACGGGTGACACGGCTCGGCGCCGCGGTGAAGTGCCGCCAGGCGACGTTGCGGCAGGGACTGGCGTCGGCCCGTGCGGGATCGCCGAGCAGCGCAGCCCACAGCGGGTTCCAGGCGATCAGTGACCAGGTCGCGTCGTGCACGCCCACGGCGGCCCCCGCCAGGCCGTCGAGCAGCCGCCGCACGCTCGGCGGCACCGTCCGCGGCACCAGGTCGGTGGCCGGCGGCGCGTGCCCGGCCAGCAGGAACAGATGGCGCCGCTCCGCGTCGTCGAGGCCGAGCGCCCGCGCGAGCGACGCCAGCACCTGGGACGAGGGCATGGTCGCCCTGCCCTGCTCCAGACGGGTGAGGTGATCGACGGACAGTCCGGCCAGCCGTGCCAGCTCCGCGCGCCCCATCCCTGGGCCCACCGCGCCGTCCCCCGGCAGTCCGGCCCCGGTGGATGCGATCCGGTCACGCCAGCGGTGCAGCGCCGCGCCCAGCTCTCCATGTCGGGTCATGGCCTCAGTATCGGCGGCACACCCGGGACCTGCGCGGCGTCCGCCCGCCGGCGACGCGCCGTGACGGGTCACGCAGCGTGGCCGCGCCCTCGCCCGGCCGGGCCCAGCCGCCCTTTGCCCGACCAAGTGGTCGGCGTACAGGGCCGTTTCGTCATACGGTTGCCCCCGATACACAGTGGAGACGAGCGGGGGAGCCGGATGCTGGACCTGATCTCGACGACGGCCATCAATGCGGTACTGGGCACGATCGGTTCGAGTATGGCCAACGAGGCAGGGCGGTGGGCCTGGGAAAACGTGGGCGCCCTGGTGCGGCGCACGCTCGGGCGCGACACTCCGGCCCCCGTGGACGGCGCGCAGACAGAGACCCTCGCCGTGGCCCTCCACCGCGCGCTCGCCGACAACCCCGGCGCGGCCCGCGCGTGGCAGGAGCTGATCAGGACGGCCCCCGCGCCCGGGCCGGCGCTGACCCGCCCTGTCGCCCCGCCGGGACCTCGGTTCTTCACCGATCACGAGGCTGAGATGAAGGCCCTCGACAAGGAGGCCCGGCGCTCCTACGGCGGCATTCCCCGCGTGGCCGCAGTCATGGGCGCACCGGGCATGGGAACCACCGCACTCGCGCAGTGCTATGCCGCCCGCAGCGCGAAGCGCTTCCCGGACGGCAGCGCCTATGTCGACTTGCGTGGCTCCTCGGCCGCCGGGGCCATGGACCCCGCGGTCGCCCTGCGCCAACTCCTGCTGGAACTCGGAGTGGAGGCAGCCCATGTCCCACCCACTACCGAGGCGCGCGGCCGTCTCTTCCGGCAGCTCGTCGCGGACAAGCGGCTCCTCGTGGTCCTCGACCACGCCCACTCGGCGGCCCAGGTGCGGCCGCTGCTCGCCGCGGGACCCGGTGTCTTCACCCTGGTCGTCTCCCGGGCGCCGCTGGCCGGCCTCGACGCGGTGCCCGTGGTGGTCGGGCCCCTGCCCGACAAACACGCGAAGGCGCTGCTCGCCACGGTGGTCTCGGCCCCCGCGCTGGCTGCCGTCTCCGGCGCCCTGCCCTCGGTCCTCGCCGAGTGCGGGGGCTCGCCGTTCGCGCTGCGGGCGGCCGCCCCGCGGCTGATCTCCTCCGATGGCGTACGCACCGGCGACGGGGTCCCCGTGTCCGGTGACGATCCGGTGACCGTGGCCGCCGAGCGGGCCTACCGGCTGCTGGAACCCGAGGCGGCCCGCGCCTACCGGCTGCTGGCGCTGCGGCCCTGGCCCGGGTTCGGGGCGGAGATGGCCGCACGTACTCTCGCCCTCGCCCCGGACAGGACCGCAGGTCTGCTGCGGGCCCTTGCCGAGGTCCGGCTGATCGAGGAGCCGGGGCCCGGCAGGTACCGGTACCGGGCCGAGATCCGCGTCCACGCCGAGCGGACGGCCCTGGCCGAGGACCGCGTCGCGGCCTGCTCCGCGGCGGCGGGCCGGAGCATCGACTGGTACCTCGACTTCGGGGTGCGGGCCCGCAAGGCCGCGCTCCGGGGCGGCTGGACGGTCGGCGCGCGCTACGAGGAACTGCCGGCCGGCGAGTACCGGTCGGAGGGCGATGCGCTCGACGCGCTCGTGGCCGAGACGGGTGGCCTCGTCGAGGCGGTGGCCGCCGCCGCAGAGTTCGACCGGGCGGACGCCGTGTACCAGCTCGTACAGGCCCTGTGGCCGGTCCAGCTGAAGGCCGGCCTGCACGACGAGGTACTGCCTGCCCTGCGCGACGGCGTGCGGACCGCGGGCCTGCACGCCCCCCGCTCGCGGGAGGCAGGGCGGATGCACTCGCTGCTCGGCCTCGCCCTGACGGAGCTCGGCCGCTACGACGAGGCGGAGCCGCAGTTCCTGCGGGCGGCCGAGGCCGAGGAGGCGTCGGGCCACCCGCTGGGCGCCGCATCGGCGATCGAGTCGCTCGGCCTGATGCGCCTGCGGCAGTGGCGTTTCCAGCATGCCTACGAGGCCTTCGACCGGGCGGACCGCGTACTCGACGGCGTCGCACCGGACAGCGAGGACGCGCGGGTGCTGCCCCGCGCCCGATTGCTCCTGATGCGCCACCGCGGCCGGGCACTGAGCGGTCTCGGCCGCTACGAGGAGGCGCGCGCTCAGCTGGCGCGCGCGCTCGCCGGGTTCAGGGGCGCGGTCGGCACGGAACCCGGTGGCGCCGCGGTCGACGACCCGTACAACGCGGGCAAGACGCTGTGCGACCTCGCCGCGTGCGAGCTCGCGGCGGGGGAGCCGGCGGCGGCCCTGGCCCGAGCGGACCAGGCCGTGCCGCTGCTGGAAGCCGACCACGCGGACCTGCAGCTGCGGGAACTGGCGGCACTGCGGGCCCGCTGCGTCAGCGCTCTCGAGCCGCCGGCCGGGAACTGACCGATACGCGGTGTGCGGACCGGCCGGTCCGCACGGTGAGGTGGCGGCCCGGCGCGCCACCGGAGGCGAGCAGTGCATGCAGGGCCGAGGCGTACACCGCGGGATCCGGCCCCTCGGGGTGTCCGGCCAGGAGGAACTCCCGCCCTGCCCGGGTGCGGGCCGTACAGCACCCGCGGCCGGTGACGTACGCGGCGACTGAGCAGCCGGGGTGGCGCGCCAGCACCTCGGCGGTCCAGCTCCCGGGGCTGCCGAAGCGGGGATCGTCCGCGGTGCCGTGCCGGAGGATCACGTCGGCGACGTCGAGGCGGCCGGGGTCGCGGGTGTCCTCCGGGACCGCGGTATGCAGCGGATCCCGGCCCCGCGGCTCCGACGGCGGGTCCGCGTACCGCTCCACCGCCACCTCCCCGGGCCCGCACACCCGGGTGGCCACCCGCAGCGGCGCCGTGCCGACCGCCGCCTCGTAGGGCGGCAGCGGCAGAGGTTCGAGCAGTGCGGGGCCCGGCGGCTCCGGCAGGCCGAGCCGCTTGTAGAAGTGCCGTCGCAGCAGCTCGGCGGAGCGGCCGGGCTGCGACGACACCAGCCGGGCGGGCCCCGGCAGCGGCCGGTGGACCGTGATCAGACGGTCGAGCTGGTCCACCAGCGGCACGCCCGGCGACCAGCGGGGCGCCTCCCGGGTGAAGGCCGCGACCGGAGAGGTCGGGTCGAGGCGGCCGGGGGCGTCGGCGGCGAGCAGGACCGGCGTGCCGAGGGCGGCCGCGTAGTAGCTCACCGAGCCGAAGTCGCCGACGACGGCGTCCGCCGCCACGAGCGCCTGCCGCCACCCCTCCATCGGGTCGACGAGCAGGAGGCCCGCGCGTACGGCCCGGTCCAGCCAGGCCCTGACCTGACCGGGGCCGTGGCCGTGCCAGATGTTGGGATGCAGCACGGCGGCGACCCGGTACTCGTCCACGGGCAGTTCGTAGGCCGCGGGGCCGAGCAGCGCGGGCAGGACGTCCCCCTCACCACCGTCCCCGAACAGGGACTCAGGGTTCCAGGTGGAGTTGAGTACCACCAGCCGTTGGGCCCGGTGCACGCCGAGGGCGCGGCGGAAACGCGTGCGGTACTGCCGCGCGGCGAGCAGCCGGTCGTAACAGGGATCGCCGGCGAGCAGGGCGGTGGGCAGCACCTCGGGACAGGAGGCGCGCAGCCGTTCCAGCTGTTCCGGGTGGGAGAGGACCAGCGTGTCCGCCACGGCAATGCCGCGGTGGAGCAGCCAGTCGGGCGAGAGCCCGAAGACCGGCGTTCGGCGTTCGGCGTTCGGCGTTCGGCGTTCGGCGTTCGGCGTCGCCAGCTTCTTATTGTAGCCGACGCCATGGGAGAGGATGGTCAACTCACCCTTCAGGGTGTGCAATTGACCGCCGAAGCTCGCGGAGATCGCCAAGTCGACCGGGAGGGAGAGCGCCTGTTCCCACGGAACCACCGGGACCCCGACATTGGCCAACAGCTCCGCGACCCCCGACCGGAACGGCGACGAGCCCGTACACGTCGCGAGCAGCTGGACGCGCAGGTCGTCGTGGAAGAGGGGGAGGACGTCGAGCAGTCGGGTCGCGGAGGTCACGTTGTGTACCACCAGCAGGATCCGCTTGCACCGGCCGCGGGTCGCCCAGCGCGGCGCTTCCGGCCCCACGGGCACCCGGAGCCAGTCGGCCCGCCTCTTCCGTCTCTCTGGTCCCACGGCTGATCACCCTATCGGGTCACATCCGCGCTCCCGCAGGGCCCGCGCGGCGGGCTCAGCGGCCCGGCGCGGCCACCCGCAGGTCCGCCTCGATGCGGGCGACCGTGGCCAGCAGGTGCGGCAGCAGGCCGGTCCGTACGGACTCGACCGAGTGCCGGCTCGCGTGGACGGGGATGTTGACGGCCGCGACCACCGCGCCCGCGCCGTCGCGCACCGGCGCGGCGACCGAGCGCAGCCCGGCCTCCAGCTCCTGGTCGACGACGGCGTGGCCCTGCTCCCTGACCGCGCGCAGCTCGGCACGCAGCTGCCCCGCGGAGACGATGGTGCGCTCCGTGGGCGCCGCCGGGCGCCCGCGGTCCACGAAGCCGTCCCAGCGCTCCTCCGGCAGGTCGGCGATGAGGACCCGGCCGACCGAGGTCGCGTACGCGGGGAAGCGGGTGCCGACCGTGATCGTCGTCGTCATGATCCGGCTGACCGGCACCCGCGCCACGTACACCACGTCGTCGCCGTCCAGCACGCAGAGCGAGGACGACTCGTGGACCTCGGCCACCAGCCGCTCCAGGTGCGGCTGGGCGATCTCGGGCAGCGTGAAGCTGGACAGGTAGGCGTAGCCGAGTTCGAGCACCCGCGGGCTGAGCCGGAACACCCGGCCGTCGGTGTGCACGTAGCCGAGGTCGGCGAGCGTCAGCAGGAAGCGGCGGGCGGCGGCGCGCGTCAGGTCGCAGGCGCGGGCCACCTCGCTGAGCGTCAGCTCGGGACGGTCGGCGCCGAACGCCCGGATCACCGCGAGGCCGCGTTCGAAGGAACGGACGAAGTGGGCTCCACGCTCCCGCTCGCCGTCCGCGCCGCTCGCGCCGTCCGCGCCGGTCATGGGGGAACCTCCCTGCTGCGCCCGCGTGGCCCGCCGGGCGGCGGGCGGGGGACACCCGCGATTCTCGCAGGGCGCACCGGGCATACGCGCGCCGGTGGGCCTCCGCGGGGAGGCCCACCGGCCCGTGGCGCGCCGCGCCCGTCCCCACGGTGCGGCGCGCGGCGGCCCCGGCCCTCCGCTCGTGGGCGGGGCCGCCGTCCCGGGGCCGGGCCTCAGCCGGCCGGCGCCGTCCCGACCGCGGGCGGGGGCTCGGGGGCGGGGGCGACGCCGAGCGCGGGCAGGACCGACGCGTCGACGAACCGCACGAGGTACTCCTCGTCCGCGTGGACGCCCCGCAGCAGCAGCCGCGCCCGCAGCACGCCGAACAGCTGGACCGCCACGAACTCGGCGGCCGGGTTGTCCGGCGCGACCTCGCCGCGCTCGACGGCCCTGCGGACCATCGCGTCGATCGCCGCGACCTCCGGCTCGACGAGGTTCTCGCGCAGCGCCGCCAGCAGGTCCGGGTTCTGCTGCGCCGCGTGCGCGAGGGCGTGCGTCAGGGCCGTGTCCCCGTGCGCCTTCGTGCCCGTGGCCCGCGCCACCGCCCGCAGGTCGCCGGCGAGCGTGCCCGTGTCGATCTCGCCGAGCCGCACGCCGCGTGTCCCGCGCAGTGCGGCGCACACGAGCTGCGGCTTGGTGCCCCACTGCCGGTACAGCGTCGACTTGCCGCACCGGGTGCGGGCCGCGATGCCCTCCATGGTCAGCGCCTCGTAACCGCCCTCGCGGAGCAGGTCGAGCGCGGCCGTGTAGAACTCGCGCTCGCGCTCGGGTGTGATCTTGGAGCGGCGCTGTGTTGACGTCATCGACTCTCCTTCCGGATCCCGGAGGTGACGAGTGAGCGGGGCCGGGTACGCGGATGTACGTGCGACACCGATACGCCAGTGTACCGATACGGTCCCGTATCGGTACACTGGCGTATCGATAAGGGCGAGGCGCGTGCCGAGCCGCCACCGCACCACGACGTCGCACGCCGTGCCGCACACGCGAAGGGGTCGGGTGAATGAAGGCCCGGACTGATCCCGCCCTGCGGGGCCCCGCCCCGCTTCCCGTCCAGCGGCCCGGCTCCCCGCGAATACCCGCCGCCTCTGCCCCGCTGCGCTCGCTGCGGCCTGTCGCGGCGCGTACCGCCCGCGCCGCGCCGCCCCCGCAGGAGCGCAGACCGCCCCTCACCAGGGAGCTGGCCCTCGTCGTCGCCCTCTTCCTCGTCTACAGGCTCGGCAGGCAGCTCGCGGCAGGCCGCACCGCCGACGCCTTCCGGCACGCGGGGGACGTCTGGCGCATCGAGCGCTCCCTCCACCTGCCGAGCGAGGCGGGCGTCCAGCACCTGCTGCTGCACAGCCACCCGCTGGTCCACGCCGCCAACACCTACTACGCGGCCGTCCACTTCCCCGCCACGGTCCTCTTCCTGGCCTGGCTGTACTGGAAGCGCCCCCGGCACTACGTCTGGTCGCGCCGGGTCCTGACCGCCGTGACCGGCGGCGCCCTCGCGCTCCACCTGCTGCTGCCGCTCGCCCCGCCCCGGATGCTCACCGCCACCGGCCTCATCGACACCGCGCGGGTCTTCGGCCCCTCGGTGTACGCGTCCGACCCCGCGGCGAACTCGGTCGAGAACCAGTTCGCCGCCATGCCCTCGCTGCACTTCGGCTGGGCGCTGATGGTGGCGGTCGGGCTGATCGCCGCGACCGCGTCCCGGCTGCGCTGGCTGTGGCTGCTGCACCCGCTCGCCACCCTCTTCGTGGTGGTCTCCACCGCCAACCACTACTGGCTCGACACCCTGGTCGCCGCCGCCCTGCTGGCCGCCGCGCTCGCCGTGCTGCGGGTGCCTGCGGCGACGGGCCCCCCGCTCGCCGCACGCGGGCGCCTGCCGGGGCGCCACACGGGGCACCTCGCCCCCGCGTATCCCGCGGGGGTGCGCCGGTGAACGCCGCGACCCTGGCCGCCGTGGCCCTCTCGCTGGTCTCCGCCGTCGCCTACGCGGTGGCCGCCGTCGCCCAGGAGCGGCTCGCCGCCCGGGGCGCCGCACGGCAGGGCGGCGGGCTGCTCGCGCTGCTGCGGCGCGGCGCCTGGTGGTGGGCGGTCGGCCTCAACGTCATGGGCGCCCTGCTGCACGTCGCCGCGCTCACCTACGGACCGCTCACCGTCGTCCAGCCGCTCGGCGCCCTCACCCTCGTCGCGGCCGTGCCGCTCGGCGCGTACCGTGCGGGGCGCCGCGTCACCAGGGGGGAGTGGGCGGGCACCGCCTACACGCTCGTCGGCCTCGCCGCGATCCTGGTGGCGGCCGCGGGCGGCGCGCCCTCCCGCGCGCTCTCCCTGCCGGGGGCCCTCGGCGTCGCCGCGACGGCCGCGGCGCTCGCCGCGCTGCTCGTGGTCTCGCTGCCGGGCGCGCGCCCGGGGCTGCGCCACGCCACCGCGTCCGGCATCGCCTCGGGCGTCGCCTCCGCGCTCACCCAGACCGTCACCCTCAGCCTCACCGCGCACGGCGGCCTGCCCGCCTGGGGGATCGCGCTGGTCGCCGTGCTCGTCGCGGTGTTCGCCTGCGCCGGGCTGCTGCTCGCGCAGGCGTCCTACCGGGGCGGACTCGGCGCCCCGCTCTCCCTGCTCACGCTCGCCAACCCGGTGGCCGCGTCGGCGGTCGGGATCATCCTGCTGGGCGAACGCGTCCAGGGCGGTCCGCTCGGCATCGCGGCGGCCGCGGTCGGCGCGGTACTCGCCGCGCGCGGCGTCGTCCTGCTGACCCGCGCCGTGGCCCCCGTACGGCGGCCGAGCAGCGACGAAGCGCCGGAACCCGGCGCGGGGAGCGGCCGGGCGACGAGCCTGCCCGCCGTCCCCTCCCAGCAGCCGAAGCGCCGCGCGGGGCACGTGTGAAGCTCCCCTGTGGGCCCGGTTAAGAAATCCTCGATGGACGGCGGCGGCCCCCTGCGGCGAGATTGGTCGCGGAACACGATCACCGTCCGCCCCACCACCCGCCGGGAGCCACGCCGATGAAGGCACTCGTCAAGCAGCACGCCGCGCCAGGGCTGTGGCTCATGGACGTCCCCGAGCCCGACTACGGCCCCGGCGACGTGCTGATCCGGGTCCTGCGCACCGGCATCTGCGGCACGGACCTGCACATCAGGTCCTGGGACGGCTGGGCGCAGGGCGCGATCCGCACGCCGCTCGTCATCGGCCACGAGTTCGTCGGCGAGGTCGCCGCGGTCGGCGCCGACGTGTCCGAGACCGCCGTGGGGGACCTCGTCAGCGGCGAGGGCCACCTGGTCTGCGGCACCTGCCGCAACTGCCTTGCGGGCCGCCGCCACCTCTGCCGCAACACCGTCGGCCTCGGCGTCGGCAGGGACGGAGCCTTCGCCGAGTACGTGGTGCTGCCCGCCGCCAACGTCTGGGTCCACCGCACCAGGGTCGACCTGGACGTGGCCGCCGTCTTCGACCCGTTCGGCAACGCCGTGCACACCGCGCTCACCTTCCCCGCCCTCAACGAGGACGTGCTGATCACCGGCGCGGGCCCGATCGGCATCATGGCCGCCGCCGTGGTCAGGCACGCGGGGGCGCGCAACGTCGTCATCACCGATGTCAGCCCCGAGCGCCTCGCGCTCGCCCGCAAGGTCGGCGTCACGCTCGCCCTCGACGTCTCCCGCCACACGATCGCGGACGCGCAGGAGCAGCTCGGCCTCAGGGAGGGCTTCGACATCGGCCTCGAGATGTCGGGGCGCCCCGAGGCCGTGCGGGACATGCTCGACAACATGACGCACGGCGGGCGGATCGCGATGCTCGGGCTGCCCGCCGCGGAGTTCGCCGTCGACTGGGCGAAGGTCGTGCAGCACATGATCACGATCAAGGGCATCTACGGCCGCGAGATGTTCGAGACCTGGTACGGCATGCAGGTGCTCATCGAGGGCGGCCTCGACCTCACCCCGGTCATCACGGGCAGCTACGGGTACGAGGACTTCGACGCCGCGTTCGACGAGGCGGCCACCGCGCGCAGCGGCAAGATCATCCTCAACTGGGACAACTGAACACGCCCACCGATCCGGGAGCTCATCACATGTTCGCGTCTGTACGGGACGACCTGCGTGCCACCCTCGACGAGATCCGCGAGGCGGGACTCTTCAAGCCCGAGCGGGTGATCACCACCCCGCAGAGCGCCTCGGTCGGGGTCGGGGCCGACGGCTCGGCCGCCGAGGTCCTCAACTTCTGCGCCAACAACTACCTCGGCCTCGCCGACCACCCCGAGGTGCTCGCGGCCGCCAAGGACGCCCTCGACCGGTGGGGCTACGGCATGGCGTCCGTGCGCTTCATCTGCGGCACCCAGGAGATCCACAAGGAGCTGGAGGCGCGGCTGAGCGCGTTCCTCGGCCAGGAGGACACGATCCTCTACTCGTCCTGCTTCGACGCCAACGGCGGCGTCTTCGAGACCCTGCTCGACGCGCAGGACGCGGTCATCTCCGACGCGCTCAACCACGCCAGCATCATCGACGGCATCCGGCTGTCGAAGGCCCGCCGCCTGCGGTACGCCAACCGCGACATGGCCGAGCTCGAACAGCGCCTCAAGGAGGCCGGCGACGCGCGCCGCCGCCTCGTCGTCACCGACGGCGTGTTCTCGATGGACGGCTACGTCGCGCCCCTGCCGGAGATCTGCGACCTCGCCGAGCGCTACGACGCCATGGTCATGGTCGACGACTCGCACGCCGTGGGCTTCGTCGGCGACGGCGGCCGCGGCACCCCGGAGCTGCACGGGGTCATGGACCGCGTCGACATCGTCACCGGCACCCTCGGCAAGGCACTGGGCGGCGCCTCCGGCGGCTATGTCGCCGCGCGCGCCGAGATCGTCGCGCTGCTGCGCCAGCGCTCCCGCCCCTACCTGTTCTCCAACTCGCTCGCCCCGGCGATCGCCGCCGCCTCCCTGAAGGTCCTCGACCTGCTGGAGAGCGCGGGCGAGCTGCGCGAGCGGCTGAAGGCGAACACGGCCCTCTTCCGCCGCCGCATGGCGGAGGAGGGCTTCGACGTGCTGCCGGGAGACCACCCCATCACCCCGGTGATGATCGGGGACGCGGGCGAGGCCGGCCGGATGGCCGAACAACTCCTGGAGCGCGGCGTGTACGTGATCGGCTTCTCGTACCCCGTGGTGCCGATGGACAAGGCCCGCATCCGGGTCCAGCTGTCCGCCGCGCACTCCACCGAGGACATCGAGCGCGCGGTCACCGCCTTCACCGGCGCGCGGGCGGCCCTGCACGGCTGACCCGCACGGGCCGTGCTCCGCCCATGCCTGACAAAATGGACGGGTGATCGACCCGAAGCGCCTGCGCGTCCTGCGGGCCGTGGCGGACCACCGTACGGTGACCGCCGCGGCCGCGGCGCTGTACCTCACGCCCTCCGCCATCTCCCAGCAGCTGGCCGCGCTCGAACAGGAGACCGGGCACGCGCTGCTGGTACGCAGCGGGCGCGGCGTGCGGCTCACGGCGGCGGGCGAGATCCTGCTGGCCCACGCCCACGCGGTGCTCGCGCAGCTGGAGCGCGCGGAGGCCGAGCTCGCCGCGTACGAGGGCGGGAGTGCGGGCGAGGTGACCGTGGCGTCCTTCGCCACCGGCATCGCCGAGGTGCTCGCGCCCGCCGTGCGCTCGCTGTCTGCCGGGCACCCCGGCATCCGGGTGCGGGTGCGCGACGCGGAGGGCGACGAGAGCCTGCCCATGGTCCTGGACGGCGCCGCGGACGTGGCGGTCGCCGTCGAGTACCGGGGCGCGCCGAAGGAGGACGACGTACGGCTCTCCCGGGTGCCGCTGTACGCGGAGCCGTTCGACGCGGTCCTGCCGGAAGGCCACCCGCTCGCCGCCCGCACGGACGTGGACCTCGCCACCCTCGCCGACGACGACTGGATCGGCCAGCACCCGGGCAACCCCTGCCACGAGGTGACCAGGCTCGCCTGCGAGCAGGCCGGGTTCGAGCACGTGCCGGTGCACTTCTCCGACGACTTCCGCGCCGTGGTCGCGCTGACCGGCGCGGGGGCAGGGGTCGCGCTCGTCCCGCGCTCGGCGCTGCACGGCATGGAGCTCAAGGGCACGGTCGTACGCCCGGTGGCCGGCCCCCGGGCGACCCGCAGGGTCTTCGCCGCGGTCCGCAGGGGGGCGGCAGGCCACCCGCTGATCGCGCCCGTGCTCGCGGCCCTGTCCGCGGCGGCCGCGGGGCTGACCACGGGCTGAGCCCCGCGGCGCGCCTCACCCGCGGGTCACGACAGCAGGCTCGGAGCCGACCGCTCCAGCACGGAGGCGATGCGCTCCCACGCCCGCGTGTCCCGCGCCACCGGCTCAAGCTCGGGCCCCTCACCCGTGCCCCACTCGGTGGCCACGGCCACCGGGTCGCCGCCGCCCGCGGCGGCGGCGGCGAGCGCGGCGGCGCCGAGTGCCACCAGCTCACCGCTGGCCGGCACGATCACCGGGCGGCCCGAGAGGCGCAGCACCGTCGACGTCCACGCACGGCCCCGCGCGCCGCCGCCGATCAGCCGCAGCGGGCGGCCCGCGGCGCTCGGCGCCTGCGGGTCGAGGCCGCAGGCGCGCAGCACCTCGTCGAGCGCGCGCAGCACCGTGAAGGCCGCGCCCTCGTAGGCGGCGCCGAGCAGCTGCCGCGCCGTGGTGTCGTGGCGCAGCCCGGTCAGCAGCCCGGCGGCGGTCGGCAGGTCGGGGGTGCGCTCGCCGTCCAGGTACGGCAGGAGCACGGCCTCGCCGCCCGGCTCGGCGTCCTCCCTGCCGAGCCCGAGCAGCTCCGCCACCTTGTCGACGGCCTGGGTGCAGTTGAGGGTGCAGCCGAGCGGCAGATACGTGCCGTCGGCGGCGGCGAAGCCGTTGAGCGCGGCCGAGCGCGGGCGCGTCCTGGTCGCGGCGAAGACCGTGCCCGAGGTGCCGAGGCTCAGCACCGGGTGGTCGAGGAGGCCCTCGCCGCCGAGCCCCAGTCCCACCGCCGCGCTCATGTTGTCGCCGGTGCCCGCGGCCACGGCGATCCCCGCAGGCAGGCCGAGCGCCTCGGCCGCCGCCGCGGTCAGCGCGCCCGCCCGGGTGCCGCCGGTGGGCGCGAGCGCGGGCAGCAGGCCGGCGTCGAGGCCGACGAGCGCGAGCAGTTCGGGGTCGTAGGCGCCGGCCGCCGTCGCGTACCAGCCGGTGCCCGAGGCGTCGCCGGGGTCGGTGACCGCGGTCCCGCAGAGCCGCTCGGTGAGGAAGTCGTGCGGCAGCCGCACCGCGGCCGCGGCCTCGGCGACGGCGGGCTCGTGCTCGCGCAGCCACTGCCACTTCGTCGCGGTGATCGAGGCGACCGGCACGGAGCCGGTGCGCTCGGCCCACGCCTGCGGGCCGCCGAGCGCCTCGGTGAGCGCCGCGGCCTGCGGCGCCGAGCGGGTGTCGTTCCACAGCATGGCGGGGCGCAGCGGCCGGCCCGCGCCGTCCAGCACCACCAGGCCGTGCTGCTGGCCTGCGACGGCTATCCCGGTCACCGCGGCGCGGTCGGCCCCGGCCTCGGCGAGCCCGGCGGCGACCGCCTCGCGCAGCGCCTGCCACCACACCTCGGGGTCCGTCTCGCGGGCCCCCGCCTCCCCGCCCACCCGGTGCTGCGCGCGCCCGACGGCGAGCAGCTTGCCGGTGGCGGCGTCGGTGACGGCGGCCTTCGTCGACTGGGTGGAACTGTCCACGCCGATCACGACGGGGCTTCGCGACATGGGGACCTCTTCTCCGGGCCACGGCCGGCGCCGTGGTGCAACGCGGTTTCGAACGAGCGGGAACAAATTACGCGAGCCGAGGCGGCCGCGTCACGGCCGCGCAGGAGCGCGCTCCGTCGGCGGGCGCCCGCCCGCCCCCTCCCGCGTTCCTCCCGGGAAGGGGGCTTTTGCCGTCCCGAAGGCCCGTGCCATATTAGTCATGTCAGAAAACAAAAAGGTTCGGACGGACCTTTGAGGCAGCGAAGGCGGCCAACGCAATGACGGAACGCTTCACCCCCACGCGCGAGGACAAGTTCAGCTTCGGCCTGTGGACCGTCGGCTGGCAGGGCAGGGACCCCTTCGGTGACGCCACCCGGCCCGTCCTCGACCCCGCGGAGTCCGTGCGGCGGCTCTCCGACCTCGGCGCGTACGCGGTCACCTTCCACGACGACGACGTCATCCCGTTCGGGGCCTGTGACAGCGAGCGCGAGGCGCACCTCAAGAACTTCCGGCAGGCGCTCGACGCGACGGGCGTCGTGGTGGAGATGGCCACCACCAACCTCTTCACCCACCCCGTCTTCAAGGACGGCGGCTTCACCGCCAACGACCGCGACGTGCGCCGCTTCGCGCTGCGCAAGGTCATCCGCAACATCGACCTCGCGGCGGAGCTCGGCGCGCAGACCTATGTGGCCTGGGGCGGGCGCGAGGGCGCCGAGTCCGGCGGCGCCAAGGACGTGCGCCTGGCGCTCGACCGGATGAAGGAGGCCTTCGACCTCCTCGCCGACTACGTCACGGAGCAGGGCTACGACCTGCGCTTCGCGATCGAGCCCAAGCCCAACGAGCCGCGCGGCGACATCCTGCTGCCCACCGTCGGGCACGCGCTCGCCTTCATCGAGCGCCTGGAGCGCCCCGAGCTGTTCGGCGTGAACCCGGAGGTCGGCCACGAGCAGATGGCCGGGCTCAACTTCCCGCACTCCATCGCCCAGGCGCTGTGGGCGGGCAAGCTCTACCACATCGACCTCAACGGCCAGAGCGGCATCAAGTACGACCAGGACCTGCGCTTCGGCGCCGGCGACGTGCGCGCCGCCTTCTGGCTGGTCGACCTGCTGGAGTCCGCGGGCTGGGACGGCTGCCGCCACTTCGACTTCAAGCCCCCGCGCACCGAGGACTTCGACGGCGTGTGGGCGTCGGCCGCGGGCTGCATGCGCAACTACCTCATCCTCAAGGAGCACGCGGCCGCGTTCCGCGCCGACCCCGAGGTCCAGGAGGCGCTGCGGGCCTCCCGGCTCGACCAGCTCGCGCTGCCCACCGCGGAGGACGGCCTCGCCGGGCTGCTCGCCGACCGCGGCGCGTACGAGGAGTTCGACGCGGCGGCCGCCGCGGAGCGCGGCATGGCGTTCGAGCGCCTCGACCAGCTGGCCATGGACCACCTGCTCGGCGTCCGCTGAACCGCGCGCGGTGACCGGCGCGCCGCTGCCCCGCGGCGGCGGTGCGCCCCCGCGCCTCACGCCGGGCGCGGCACGTGCGCCAGCGGGTCGGCGAGTACCGCGCGCACCACGAGGGCCGCGGCGCCGCGCGCCGCGTCGCCCGCGGACGAGGACGCGCGCAGCCGCCCGCTGCCGCGCGGCCACAGCCCCGAGACCACCCGCGCGGTGAGCTCCCTGTCGGCCGCGGGGGAGAGCCAGGGCATCAGCGCACGGTAGATGCCGCCGAGGACCACCGCGTCCGGGTCGAAGAGGTTCACCGCGCCCGACAGCACGCGCCCCAGCATCGTCCCCGCGCGCTCCACGGCCGCCACCGCCACCGCCTCGCCGCCGCGCGCGCGCCGCTCCAGTTCGGCCACGCCCGCCACCCCCGCGTCCTCGTCGATGCCCGCGGCCCGCAGCAGCGCCGACTGCCCCGCGTACTGTTCGAGGCAGCCGCGCGAGCCGCACCGGCACAGCGGGCCCTCGGAGTCGACCACCACATGGCCGATCTCGCCCGCGAACCCGTGCGCGCCGCGCAGGAGTTCGCCGTCCATGACCAGCGCGCCGCCCACCCCGATCTCGCCGGTGAGGTAGAGGAAGGACCGCAGGGGCCCGAGGCCGCCGAACCACAGCTCGGCGAGCGCCGCCAGATTGGCCTCGTTCTCCGAGCTGACCGGCAACTCCGCGCTGCCCGGCCGCAGGTGGGCCAGCGCGCGGGCGAAGTGCTCCTGCGCCGGCACCCTGTTCCACCCGAGGTTCGGCGCCTGCCGCACCGCGCCGCCCGACACGAGCCCCGGCAGGGCGAGTTCGACCCCGACGGGCAGCAGCCCCTGCTCGGCCGCCGACTCCAGGGTGCGGGCCGCGATGCGCGCGCCGCGGGCCAGGACCTCGGCGGGCTGGGCGCCCCGGTTGTCGATGTGCTCGGTCAGCCGCACCCGGTCGGTGCCCGACAGGTCCACCACGCACACCGAGACGTAGTCGATGTTGATCTCGACGCCGATGCCCGCCGGGCCCGTGCGGGTCACCTTCAGCACCGTGCCGGGACGCCCCGCCTGCCCGCTGAACGTCTTGCCCGACTCGCTCAGGAACCCGCTGTCGATCAGCTGCTCCACCAGGGAGGAGACGGCCGCCCTCGTCAGCCCCACCCGCGCCGCGACGCCCGCGCGTGTCGCCTCGCCCTCGTCCCGCACGGCGCGCAGGACCAGGCTCAGGTTGTGCCGCCGCACCGTCTCCTTGTCGGCCTTGGGGCCGAGCGACCCCGGCGGTGCGGGGGATGCGTGATGGGTGTTCATGTCACCGGCGACCCTATGCGATCGCCCCGGGGCCGGGCAGGGCGCACCGCCCCGCCCCTGCCCTCACGCGGGGTGCGGGCCCGCCGCCCCCACCGGCGCGAACAGCCGCTGGGCCGCGACCGCCGCGCCGCCGCGCGCCCACGCCTCGAACGGCAGCGGCCGCACCACGAGGTCGCACTCCGCCGCGGTGCCGAACGCCTGCGCCGTGAACGACCTGCGGATCTGGTCGGCGAACAGGTCGTACGACGCGACGCCCTCACCGGAGATGATGATCCGCTCGGGCCCGATCAGATTGGCCACCGACGCGATCGCGAGCCCCAGCGCGCGGCCCGCCCTGGTGAAGACCGCGCGCGCCGCCTTGTCGCCGCTGTGGGCGAGCCGTACGGCATCGGCCGGCGTGAGGCCGGGATCGCCGGTCTCCTCGCGGGCCTGGTCCACGATGGCCTGGGTGGACGCGATCGCCTCCACGCAGCCGGTGTTGCCGCAGGTGCACACCTGGGCCGAGCCCAGCGCGCCGCCCACCGGCAGATGGCCGATCTCGCCGGACACCCCGTGCGCCCCCGACACCACGCGGCCGCCGACCGAGATGCCGCAGCCGATCCCCGCGCCCACTGTGACCAGCACGAACGACGAGAGTCCCGCGCCGGATCCGAACCACTGCTCGGCGACCGTGAGCGCCCGCACGTCGTTGTCGATGACGGTGGGGACGCCCGTGGCGCGCTCCACGAGCTCCGCGAGGCGCACGCCGCGCCAGTCGAGGAACGGGGAGTAGCGCACCACGCCGGTGTGCCCGTCCACGTCGCCCGAGATGGTCACGCCGACGCTGTGCACCGCGGGCCCGCCCCCGTCGTCGGCGAGCCGTGCGACGAGCCGCGCGATCGCGCGCACCACCGTGCCCACGTCGCGCGAGCCGAGCGGGACCCTGCGGGTGGCGAGCGGGGTGGCCGTCAGGTCGGCGGCCACCCCGATCAGCTCGTCCGCCGTGACCTTGACCCCGATGAACCCGGCGCGCTCCGGTCGCACCGCGACCAGGGTGGCGGGCCTGCCGGGCTGCCGTTCCCCCGCGGGCTGCCCCATCTCGGTGATCCAGCCGTCCGCGAGCAGCGGCGTGGACACCTTGGTGACGGCGCCTGACGACAGGCCCGTGCGCCGGCCGAGTTCTGCCCGGGTGAGCGGACCCTGTGTCAGGAGGGTCTGGAAGACCAGGGCGGCGGCGGGGGGACGGTGGGAGAGGCTCACACCGGCACATTACCTTCTGCCGGAAGTCAACGGGACGGAGATCCGCCCAGGTAGCTCGGCCGAGGCGCCCGGTCGCCCGCGCAGATCACCGGATCTCCAGGGAAAAAACCGCCGGAACAATATATTGACCACGGAAGGAAACGCCGCCTACAGTCGCCGCACCTCGTCCCCTCGGAGGACGAGTCCCGGGCGTGCGGGCCGGCAGAGCCGAGCAGGATCCGCGCACGTCCGGCCGTCCCGCTACCGGGACACCGCCCATGACCAGCCGCAGCGCAGCGGCGGGACGGAGCAGACCATGGCGCTCAGCGGGCCGCACCAAGGGACGCCGGCACGGAACGGGAGCCCGGCGGGCACGGAGGCGGGCAGCGCCGCGCCGACCGGAGGCCGGGCGAGAAGGGGCTGGGCCGCCGCACTCTGCGCCCTGGCCGCCCTGGCCCTCGCGACGACGGGACTCGCCGCGCCGGCCACCGCCGCGCCGGCCACCGCCGCGCCGGCCACCGCCGCGCCGGCCACCGCCCCGCGAGCGGCGGCCGGGCACCCGCCCGCGGACCAGGGAGGCCACCGGGCCCCGCTCGCCCAGAAGCCCTACATGGGCTGGAGCAGCTGGAGCCTGGAGTCGACCGACTACCCGGGCGTCAACCCCGACGGTGCGGCCAGTTACCTCACCGAGGCCCATGTGCTCCAGCAGGCCCGGGTGCTCGCCGCCACCTTCAAGAAGCACGGTTACGACCACGTCAACATCGACGCGGGCTGGTCCACGGGCTTCGACCGCTACGGCCGCCCGGTCCCCGACGCCGAGCGCTTCCCCGACGGCATTGCGTACGTCGACGCCAGGCTCCACGCCCTCGGCCTCAAGGCCGGCATCTACCAGGCGGTCGGCCTCGACCCCAAGGCGTACGGCGACGGCACCACGCCCGTCCACGGGGCGCCCGGCTGCACCACAGGCGACATCGTCTACCCCGACCTGCGCACCACCAACGGCTGGGACAGCGCCTACAAGATCGACTACTCCCGGCCCTGCGCGCAGAAGTACACGGACTCCGTCGCGGACCTCTACGCGAGCTGGGGCGTCGACTTCCTCAAGCTCGACGGCGTCGGACCCGGCTCCTTCAAGGGCGGCGGCCAGTACGACAACCGCGCGGACGCGGCGGCCTGGCGGACCGCGCTCGACGACACCGGCAGGCCCGTCGAGTTCACCCTCTCCTGGGCCCTCAGCCACACCTACGCCGACGACTGGAAGAAGAACAGCAACGGCTGGCGCATCGACACCGACGTCGAGTGCTACTGCGACACCCTCGTCACCTGGGACGCCTCGGTGAAGCAGCGCTGGCGCGACGTCGTGCAGTGGATACCCGACGCGGGGCCCGGCCACTGGAACAACCTCGACTCCGTCGACGTCGGCAGCGGCGCGATGGACGGCCTCACCGAGGACGAGCGGCAGAGCTGTCTGACCCTGTGGGCCGTCGAGGCCGCGCCGCTCTACCTCGGCGACGACCTCACCAGGCTCGACGACTTCGGCAGGAAGCTCCTCACCAACGACGACGTCATCGCCATCGACCAGGCCGGACGGCCCGCCAAGCCCGTCAGCCAGTCGTCCGAGCAGCAGACCTGGTACGCGCGCAACGCCGACGGCAGCTACACCGTCGCCCTGTTCAACCTCGCCTCCTCCGCCGCGCCCGCCACCGCGCACTGGCGCGACCTCGGCTTCGACGGCACCGCCGACGTCAAGGACGTGTGGAGCCACCGCGACCTCGGCGCGGCGAAGGACGCCTTCGGCGCGACCCTGCCCGCCCACGGCTCCCGCCTGCTGACCGTCACCCCGCGCCACATCGCTGCCCCCACCGTCCCGACCGCGGCCCGCGGCACGTCGGCCGGCGCCACCTCCGTCTCCCTGGCCTGGGACCCCGCCGTCCCGGCGAAGGGCGCGGCGATCGCCCGCTACGACATCCGCGACGACGGCAGGAAGGTCGCCTCCACCGGCGCCGCCACCACGGCGGCCACCGTCTCCGGGCTCGCCCCCGCTTCGGGGCACCGCTACACCGTCACCGCGGTGGACTCCCGCGGCAGGAGCTCGGCGGCGAGCACCGCCGTGCCGGTCACCACGGCGGGCCCCGGCGGCCCCGTCACCTACCAGGGCGAGGACGCCGTGCTCGCGGGCGGCGCCACCGCGTCGGGCTGCGGCGGCTGCGCGGGCGGCGCGAAGGCGGGCAACGTCGGCGGCGCCGCCACCGTCACCTTCGACCACGTCACCGCGGACCGCGACGGCACCTACCTGGTCACGGTCGCCTACGCCGACGGCGACACCAGCCGCCAGGGCATCGTCACCGTCGACGGGCGCACCCTCCAACTGCCGTTCTCCGGCACCGGCGACAACGACTGGGACCACACCCAGGACGTCACCGTCCCGATGGAGCTGACGGCGGGCGACAACACCGTCGCCTTCGGCAACCCGGGCGACAACGTCGCCGACATCGACCAGATCACCGTCCAGTAGCCGCAGCGCGGCACGTCCCACCGACCCGTCCGAGTGCCGAGGAGTGCGCCGTGGCGCAGATCGTCAAGGAACACCCCGCTGCGCCGGGGCGCCGCACGGGCGGCCGCCGCCCGCCGCGCACCGCGGCGGCGCGGGCCGCCCACCGCAGGGGGGACGGGAGGCTCGCCTGGCTGCTGATCACCCCCGCGGTCGCCGGCTTCCTCGTCTTCTTCGCCTGTCCCACCGTCCGCGGGATCTACTACAGCTTCACGTCCTTCCACATCCTCACCGCGCCCCGGTGGGTCGGCCTCGCCAACTGGCGCGAGCTGGCCGGCGACCCGGTGTTCTGGCACGCGCTGCTCGTCACCGTCTACTTCGTGGCGCTCTCCGTCGCCGGCGGCGTGCTCCTGTCGCTGGTGACCGCGGTCGTCCTGCACCGGCTCACCCGCTCCACCGTGATCAGGGGCCTGATCATCCTGCCGTTCCTGATCTCCGGGGTGGTCGCCGCCCTGGTGTGGCAGTGGATGCTCGATCCGCAACTCGGCATCGTCAGCCAGCTGCTCGACAAGATCACCGGGGCCCACCTGCTGTTCTTCAGCGACAGCGACTGGGCCGTGCCCTCGCTCGCCGCGGTGAGCGTGTGGAAGTCGATGGGCTACAACGCCGTCCTGATCTTCGCCGGGCTCCAGACCATCCCGCCGTCCGTCTACGAGGCGGGGCGGCTCGACGGCGCGAGCGAGTTCCAGATGTTCCGCCGCCTGACCGTCCCGCTGCTGCGGCCGATCCTGGTGATGGTCGTCGTCCTCACCGTCATCGGCTCGTTCCAGGTCTTCGACATCGTGTCGGTCACCACCCAGGGAGGCCCGGCGAACGCCTCCAACGTGCTCCAGATGTACATCTACGAGAAGGGCTTCGGCGAACTCGACTTCGGCTACGCCTCGACCATGTCGCTCGCCCTGTTCGTCCTCCTCGTCGCCATCACCTTCACGCAGATGCGCCTCGCACGCGCGGGCGAGACCGACCTGAACTAGAGGAGCCCGTCCATGTCCATGCTCACGTCGGGCGGGACCCGCACCACCGGGGGCACATCCGGCGGCGCGGCCCCGCCGGGGCCGCGCCGCCCCTTCTCACCCGGCAGGCTCGCCGCCTGGATCTTCATCGCCGTCGTGCTGGTCGTGACGGTCTTCCCCTTCTACTGGATCCTGCGGACCGCGCTGTCGGACAACGTGGCGCTGCCCACCGACCCGTCGTCCCTCCTGCCCGTCGACTTCACCTGGGGCGCCTTCGAACGCGCCCTGGGCCTCGCCTCACGCGCCGAGGCCCAGGCCCAGGGCGGCTCCGGCGCCTCCCTCGACACCGCCCTGTTCCTGCGCAACTCCCTCGTCTACGCGACGGTGCAGACCGCCCTCGTCGTGTTCTGCTCGGCGACGGCCGCCTACGCCTTCTCCCGGCTGCACTGGCGCGGCCGCGGCGCCGTGTTCAACGTCCTCCTCGGCGCGCTGATGGTCCCCGCGATCCTCACCCTGCTGCCCAACTTCATCCTCATCCGCGACATCCACCAGCTGAACTCGTTCACCGGCCTGATCCTGCCCGGCGCCTTCTTCTCTGCCTTCGACATCTTCTTCCTGCGCCAGTTCATGCTCGGCCTGAGCACCGAGGTCGAGGAGGCCGCCGTCGTGGACGGCGCGAGCCGGATGCGGATCTTCTTCACCATCACCCTGCCGATGACGTCCGCGCCCCTCGCGACGCTCTCCCTGCTGACGTTCATCAACACCTGGAACGACTACTTCTGGCCGCTGCTCGTCACCAACGACGAGCACGCAAGGCCCCTCACCCTCGCGCTCGGCGTGTTCAAGCAGTCCTCGCCGCAGGCCGCGCCCGACTGGGCGGGCCTGATGGCCGCCACCATGATCGCCGCCCTGCCGATGCTGGTCCTCTTCATGGTCTTCGGCCGGCGCATCGTCAACTCCATCGGCTTCACCGGCATCAAGTAGAAAACCAGGAACCGCCACCCATGAACGACGACCTGCGACTGCACTGGCCGAGGCCGGCCGCCGCATGGCACGAGGCCGCACCGGTCGGCAACGGCCGCCTCGGGGCCATGGTCTTCGGGGGCACCACGTCCGCGCGCGTCCAGATCAACGACTCGACGCTGTGGTCGGGCACCCCCGCCACCCCCGCAGAGGGCCTCGCCGCCGTACGGGCAGCCGGCGCGGGACCCGCCAGGCTCGCCGCCGCCCGCGACGCGCTGCGCGCGGGCGACCACCGCGGCGCCGAGTCCCTGCTGATGACCTTCGAGGGCCGGTACACCCAGGAGTACCTGCCGTTCGCCGACCTCGCCCTGGGCCTCGGCCTGACCGCCGCGGCCCGCTACGGCGGCCGTACCCTCGGCCTCGACGACGGCGTCGTCGAGGAGTCGGCCACCGAGGGGCCGCTGACCGTGCGCCGCAGGACCTGGGCGAGCCGCCCCGCCGACGCGCTCTGCCTCGACCTCGCGGTCACCGGCGGCACCCTCGCCGCCACCCTCGCGCTGACCACGCCGCTGCGCGCCCTGCGCCGCACCGCCTCGCCCGAGGGCCTGACGCTGGCCGCCGCCCTCCCCGTCGACGGCGCGCCCCTGCACGAGCACGGTGTCGCCGAGCCGCTGCGCTACGCCGGGCACCCGCAGGACGAGGCCGCCGCGGACGCCGCGGCCCGCGCGGGCGGCTACGACCCGTACGCCGTGCTCGCCGTGCGCGTCGACACCGACGGCCGGGCCGCCGTCGCCGACGGCACCTGGTCCGTCACCGGCATGACCCGGCTGCTCGTCACCGTCTCCTCCTCGTCGGCCGGCGCCGACGTGTGGCACGGCAGGCACCCGGCCACCCGCGCCGAGCACCGCGCCAGGGCCGCTGCCACCGCGCACCGCGCCCTCGCCCAGGGCCCCGAGGCCCTCCTGCGCGCCCACCGCGACGACCTGCGGCCCCTCCTCGCCGCCGCGCGCCTCACCGTGGGCACCCGCCGCGCAGGCACCCACGACGTCGCACGCGACATCCTCTCCGGCGCCGACGAACACCTCACCGCCACGGTGATGTTCCAGCTCGGCCGCTACCTGCTGGCGTCCTGCTCCCGGCCGGGCGGCGGCCCGCCCGCGAACCTCCAGGGCATGTGGAACGCGGAGCTGCGCCCCGCCTGGTCCGCCAACTACACCCTCAACATCAACACCGAGATGAACTACTGGCCCGCCGAGCCCACCGGCCTCGGCGAGTGCCACGAACCGCTGTTCCGGCTCCTCGACCGGCTCGCGGCGACCGGCGCTGAGGCCGCCCGCACCCTGTACGGCACCCGGGGCTGGGCCGCCCACCACAACACGGACATGTGGGGCTGGGCCCTGCCCGTCGGCATGGGACACGGCGACCCGGCGTGGGCGCTGTGGATGATGGGTGGCGCCTGGCTCGCCCAGCACCTGTGGGACCACTACGACTTCACCCGGGACACCGCCTTCCTGCGCGAGCGCGCCTGGCCCCTGCTGCGCGGGCAGGCCGCGTTCTGCCTCGACTGGCTCGTCGAGGGCGACGACGGCCTCCTCGACACGCTCCCCGCCACCTCGCCGGAGAACCACTTCCTCTCCCCGCAGGGCAGGCCGGAGGCGCTCACCCGCTCCACCGCCATGGACACTGCCCTGGTCCGCGCCACCCTCACCACGGCGCTGGCCGCCGCCCGGACCACCGGGGCAGGGGACGACCCGCTGTGCGCCGAGATCGAGGCGGCCCTGCCCCGCCTGCGCACGCCCGGCGTCACCGCGGCAGGCCGCCTCGCGGAGTGGGCGGACGACCTGCAGGACGAGGACCCCGGGCACCGGCACCTGTCGCCGATGGTCGCCGTCTACCCGCTCGACCAGATCACCCCCGACACCACCCCGGAACTCGCCGCGGCCGCCCTGCGGCTGCTGGAGAGCCGGGGCCCGGGCGCCATGGGCTGGTCCTGGGCGTGGAAGATCGCGCTGCGCGCCCGGCTCGGCGACGGCGACACCGCACGCGCGCTGTTCGCCGAGGCCGTAAGCCCGCTGGAGCACGACGCGGGCACGCACGCGCCCGTCGACGGCTCCGTCCGGGGCGGCCTGCTGCCGAACCTCCTCTCCACCCACCCGCCGTTCCAGATGGACGGCAACTTCGGCTTCCCCGCCGGCCTTGCCGAGCTCGTCGTGCAGAGCCACGGCGGCCGGATCAGACTGCTCCCCGCCCTGCCCGCGGGCTGGGGCGAGGGCAGCGCCACGGGCCTGCGGTGCCGTGGTGGCCTCGCCGCCGACCTCGCCTGGCGCGACGGTGCCCTGACCGCCGTCACGCTCCGGCGGGTCGGCGGCGACGGCACGGAGCCCGTACCCGTCGTGTACGGCGCGGCCGCGGCCGAGGTCACCGTGGCAGCGGGCGCCGCCGTCACCCTCGACGCAGAGCTGAGGCCCGCGTGCTGAGCGACCTGGACCTGCCCGCGCTGCGGGAGTACCGCAGCGGCCACCAGGACCCGCCCGGCTTCGACGCGTTCTGGCAGGGCACCCTCGCAGAGGCCCGCGCCGCGGGCGACGGCGCCGCCCTGACCCCCGTCCCCACCGCGCTGCGCACCGTCGACGTCTTCGACGCCGAGTTCCCCGGCTTCGGCGGCCACCCCGTGCGGGGCTGGCTGCGCCTGCCCAGGGACCGCGGCGAGGCGCCGCTGCCCGCCGTCGTCCAGTACCACGGCTACGGCAGCGGGCGCGGTGGCCCCTACGACGACCTGGTCTGGGCGTCCGCCGGATACGCACACCTGATCATGGACGCGCGCGGCCAGGGCGGCGCCCACGCGGGCGGCGCCACCGGCGACCCCGTCGGCAGCGCCGCCGCCCACCCCGGCTTCGCCACCCGGGGCATCGAGGACAAGGAGACGTACTACTACCGCAGGGTCTTCACCGACGCCGTGCGGGCGGTGGACGCGGTCGGCGGCCTCGCGTGCGTCGACGCGCGGCGCGTCGCCGTGTGGGGCAACAGCCAGGGCGCCGGCATCGCACTCGCGGTCGCCGGGCTCGTGCCCGGCCTCGCCGCCGGGTTCTTCCAGGCCCCGTTCCTCGCCGACGTGCGCCGCGCCCTGCGCGTCACCGGCGCCGGCCCCTACGGCGAGATCGCGGGCTACCTCGGGGCCCGCAGGGCCTCGGCCGACGCGGTGTTCGAGACCCTCGCCCACTTCGACGGGGTCGGCTTCGCCCGGCGCGCCCTGGCGCCCGGCCGCTTCTCCACCGGGCTCGCCGACGACGTCTGCCCGCCCTCCACCGTCTTCGGCGCGTACCACGCCTACGCGGGCCGGAAGACCATCAGGGCCTGGGAGTTCAACGGCCACGAGGCGGGCGGGCACGAGGACATCGCCGACGCGCTCGCCGCGTTCGGTGCCGCGACCGCACGAGGAGACGAGGAACGATGAGGATGCGCACCAGGGCACGCAGGCTCGCCGCCGCGGCCGCGGCGGCCGGGCTCGCCGCCGCCGCCGGCGGCTGCGGCGCCGGATCCGCCTCGGCGGGCGGCACCACCGTCAACTGGTGGACCTGGGACGACAAGCAGGCCGCCGCCTACCAGACGTGCGCCGACACCTTCGAGAAGGACCACCCGGGCGTCTCCGTCAAGATCAGCCAGTACGACGTCAACGACTACTTCACCAAGCTGCTCTCCGGCTTCGTCGCCGACACCGCGCCCGACGCCTTCATGAACAGCGGCCAGTTCTTCCAGCAGTACGCGGCGCTCGGCCAGCTGGAACCGCTCGACGGGTACGTGAAGGAGTCGGGGCTCGACCTGAAGCGGTACGCCACGGGCACCGGCTCGTACCGCTTCACCGACGGCAAGCTGTACGCGCTGCCGATGGACTGGGCCACCGCGGGCCTCTACTACAACAAGGACATGCTCACGAAGGCCGGTTACACCGCGGCCGACATCGACGACCTCACCTGGAACCCGGACGACGGCGGTACCTTCGGGGCGATGATCGCCCACCTCACCGTCGACTCCCACGGCCGCCGCGGCGACCAGCCGGGCTTCGACAAGAAGCACGTCGAGGTCTACGGGATCGGCGCCCTCGGCGTGCAGGACTTCACCGGCCAGACCTCCTGGAACCCGCTGGTCTCCACCCTCGGCTGGCGCATGGGCGACAAGCCGCAGTGGCCCACCGCCTTCCGCTACGACGACCCCCGGTTCGTCAGGACGATGAACTGGGTGCGGAAGATCACCGACAAGGGATACGCGCCCACCGAGGGCGAGTTCACCTCGGCGGGCAACGCCCCGAGCAGCTCCCAGCTCCTCGGCTCCGGCAAGGTCGCCGTCGCCGCCGACGGTTCCTGGTCCGCGACCCAGTACCCGGACATTCCGAAGCTCCACTTCGGCATCGCGCCCGAGCCCAAGGGCCCCACCGGCAGGCGGGCGGCGGAGAGCAACTCCAACGGCAACATGATCTGGTCGGGTTCCGCGCACAAGGACCTCGCCTGGCAGTGGGTCTCCTACCAGGAGTCCGAGCAGTGCCAGACCGCGGCCGGCCGCAGCGGCACGTTCTTCCCCTCCATCTCCGCCTCCATGGACGCCTCCGCCGCCGCGCTGAAGAAGAAGGGCGTCGACCTGTCGTCCTTCATCGACGCGCAGAAGTCGGGCGCCCTCTACCCGGTGCCCGCCTACGGCAACGGCACGGCGATCCAGAAGACCGTCCAGCCCCTGCTCCAGTCCTTCTTCGCCCACGACCGCGGCGACGACGTGTTCCCGCAGATCGCCGCGGAGACGAGGAAGCTCCTCGCGCAGCGCGACGACTGACCGGCGCAGGGCGCACCACCCCAACGGTTCGAGAGGACACTGCATTGACCCGCACCACCGCGCGGATCGCCCATCTGCGTGCGGCCGGAGTGAGCTTCGCCGTGGAGCTCTGCGACCCCCTGCCCCGCGTCCTGCACTGGGGCGCCGATCTCGGGGAGCACGGCGCCGACGACCTCGCGGCGCTGAGCGCGACAGCGGACGGCGCCGTCCTCAACAGCGCCCCCGACGCGCCACGGCGCTTCACCGTCTGGCCGACCGAGGCCGACGGATGGAGCGGCACCCCCGCCCACGAGGGCCACCGCGGCGGCACCCGCACCACCCCGCGACCCCGGCTCGCCGGCGCCGACGTCGGCGAGCGCGAGCTCACCCTGCGGCTCGACGACGAGGTGAGCGGGCTCGCCCTGACCCTCGTCTACCGGCTCGACGCGGCCGGCGTCCTCGGCGTCACCACCGAGGTCGCCCGCCCGGCCGGGGACGCGGCGGACGGGGAGCCGTACGACCTGGCGGCGGTGACGACGCTGCTCCCGGTGCCCGCGCGCGCCGCCGAGGTCCTCGACTTCACCGGCAAGTGGTGCAGGGAGCGCGCCCCGCAGCGCGCCGCCCTCGCCCACGGGAGCCATGTGCGCTCCGTGCGGCGCGGCAGGCCGGGCCTCGAAGCCCCGTACCTGCTGGCGCTCGGCGTGCCCGGCTTCGGCTTCGGGGACGGCGAGGTGTGGGGGCTGCACGTGGCGTGGAGCGGCGACCAGCGCTGGCTCGCCGAGCGGCTGCCCGAGGGCGCGGGCGTGCACGGCGCGGTCCTCGGCGGGGGCGAGCTGCTCTCGCCGGGCGAGATCCGGCTCGCGCCGGGGGAGTCGTACACCGCGCCCGAGTCCCTCTTCACCTGGTCCGACCGGGGGCTCGACGGCCTCGCCCACCGGTTCCACGACCGGCTGCGCGCGCGGCCCCGCCACCCGGCGGGCCCGCGCCCGCTGACCCTCAACACCTGGGAGGCCGTCTACTTCGACCACCGCATCGAGCGGCTGCTCGCACTCGCCGACCTGGCGGCCGGTGTGGGCGTGGAGCGCCTCGTCCTCGACGACGGCTGGTTCGCGGGGCGCCGCGACGACACGGCGGGGCTCGGCGACTGGACCGTGGACGACGAGGTGTGGCCGGACGGCCTCGGACCGCTCGCCGACCGGGTGCACGGGCACGGCATGCAGTTCGGCCTCTGGGTCGAGCCCGAGATGGCCAACCTGGACTCGCGGCTCGCCAGGGAGCACCCGGAGTGGCTGCTCGGCCCTTCGGCCGGCCTCGGCCCGAGCATGCGCCACCAGCACGCCGTCAACCTCGGCCACCCGGACGCCTGGGCACATCTGCTGGGGGCGCTCGACGCGATCGTCACCCGGTACGCGGTCGACTACCTCAAGTGGGACTACAACCGCGATCTGCTCGAAGCCGTGCACCGCGGCCCTGGCGGCCGGGACCGGCCCGGCGTGCACGCGCAGACCAGGGCGCTGTACCGGCTCATCGACACGCTCAGGGAGCGCCACCCGGGTCTGGAGATCGAGAGCTGCTCCTCCGGCGGCGGCCGGGTCGACCTCGGCATCCTCGCGCGCACGGACCGGGTGTGGGCCTCCGACTGCAACGACCCGGTGGAGCGGCAGGCGATCCAGCGCTGGACCGCGCAGGTCCTGCCGCCCGAGCTGATCGGCACGCATGTCGGCGCCCCGGTGGCGCACACGACGGGCCGGACGACCGACGCGTCGTTCCGGCTGGCCACCGCGCTGTTCGGGCACGCGGGCATCGAGGACGACCTCACCGCGCGCGACGCGGGGGAGCTGGCCGCGCTGACCCGGTGGGCCGCGCTGTACAAGGAGAAGCGGCCGCTGCTGCACGGCGGCCGCACCGTACGGGCCGACCTGCCCGACGACGCGGTGCTGCTGCACGGCGTCGTCGCGCGCGACGGCTCCGAGGCGCTGTACTGCTGGGCGCGGGTGGCGACGTCGGGGGACGCGCAGGCGGGCCGGGTGCGGCTGCCAGGACTCGAAGCGGCGGGCCGCTACCGCGTGCGGGTGCGCGACGAGCCGGGGCTGCCCCGGCTGCAGCAGGTGTCGGGCCCCGCGTGGTTCGCCGCCGCGCTCGACGGGTGGGTGGCCCTGCCCGGTGCGGTCCTCGCGATCGCCGGCGTCCCGCTGCCCACCCTGGCCCCCGGCCAGGCGCTCCTGCTGGAGGTGGTACGCGCGGACTGAGCCGCGGCTCAGGCGCGGGCGCTCCCGCGCGGCGCGGGCAGGGCGCCCTCGGTCCAGGCGGGCGCGGTGCCGGCGAGCTGGCAGACCATGAGGTAGAAGGGGATCGGCGGGGTGTAGGGCGTGCGGTCGTCCGGCCAGTGGATCAGGCGCGGCCGCGCGGCGGGGACGCTGATGCCCGCCACGTACCGGGCGGGGGAGGGCCAGGAGAGTTCGAGGTCGGAGCCGGCCGGCACGATCCACCACCACCAGTCGGTGTCGGCGAAGACGCATCCGGTGCGCGGCATCCGCGCCATCAGCCGGAAGCCGTGGCGCGCGGGCACCCCCACCGCGTCGCACCCCAGCGAGGCGGGCAGCGTGTCCGGGAGCGGGAGCCTGACGGTGCCGTCGGCGCGCACGGGGCCCGCGGTGCGCGGTCCGCGGCCGAGGCGCAGCAGCGCCGCCCGCGCGCTCCTCAACACGGTGCGTCCGTCCGCAGCGGCAGCTCGGCCCACACGACGCGTCCCGGGCCGTAGCCCGAGGTGTCCTGGGCCCCCCAGCAGCTGCACACGGAGTCGACGAGGAAGAGGCCCCGGCCGCCCTCGTCCCTGCCGCCCCGCTGGAGCTGGGGCCCCGTCGGCCCGTATCCCTGGTCCTCGACGGCTATCCGCAGCTTCTCCTGGTCGACCCGCAGCTCGCAGATCACGTGGTCGCCCGCGGCGTGCACGACGGCGTTCGTGACCAGTTCGGAGACGACCAGCACCGCGGTCTGTGACGTTCCCTCCCCGATGCCCCAGCCGAGCAGGCGGGCCTCGGTGAGTTTCCTGGCCCGGCCCACGGACTCCGCGCGCGCCGGCAATTCGAAACCGTAACGGCGGACAACGTTGCCAGGGCACATAGGCGCGAGCCGGGGGGTGAGCGCGTTACCAGGTGCCACGACCGATTCCTAACGGTGGGAAGCGACTTCTCCGCGCTGTGCCTCTCCCGTGGCACAGCGCGACAACCGCGTGAACTGGTTCACTCCGACCACTCTCCACCTGTCCGCGACACTTGGCAAGTGGCACTCTGAAAATTCCAGAGTGCCGTGTTCTAACTGGCAGAGTCATGGCACACTGCTTGCACATCGTGGCAACGGGGAGGTCCCTGAAGTGAGTGAACCGCGGTCGGCCCCGACCGTGGGGCAGGTCGTGCTCGGCAGGCGTCTACAGGACCTGCGGGAGCGCTCCGGCCTGAAACGCGAGGAGGCCGCGAAGCTCCTGCGCGTTGCTCCCGCCACGATCCGCAGGATGGAGACGGCCGAGGTCGCGCTCAAGATCCCCTACGTGCAGGTGCTGCTCACCGCCTACGGCGTGGGCCCCGAGGAGGCGGGGGTCTTCACGGGCCTCGTCGAAGAGGCCAACAAGCCCGGCTGGTGGCAGCGCTTCCACGACATCCTGCCCGACTGGTTCAGCGTGTACGTCAGCCTGGAGGGCGCCGCGGCCCTGCTGCGCGAGTACGAACCGCACTTCGTCCCCGGCCTGCTCCAGACCGAGGACTACGCGCGCGCCGTGCTCACCGCGGGCGCCGTCGGACGCTCCTCACCCGAGGAGACGGAGCGGCACGTCGCGCTCCGCATGGCCAGGCAGTCGTTGCTCACCAGGGAGAACGCACCGAGATTCTGGGTAGTCATGGACGAGACGGTCATCCGCCGTCCCGTCGGCGACGGCCCGGAGGTGATGCGGGCGCAGATCGACCGGCTGCTCGAAGCCGCCGACATGCCCCATGTGACCCTGCAGATCGCGGAGTTCGCCAGCGGACACCACCCGGGCACCTACGGGCCGTTCGTGATCTTCCGATTCGCGGAACCAGAGCTGCCGGACATGGTCTTCAGCGAGTACCTGACCGGCGCCGTCTACCTCGACGCGCGCCCTGAGGTGGCCACTCACCTGGAGGTCATGGACCGGATGGCGGCGCAGGCCGCAACTGCACAAAGCACGAAGGAGATCCTCAAGGATGTCCGCAAGGAGCTGTGAATGGATCGCATATACAACGGCATGCCCGCCCGAGAGCTCGGCGCCGAGGGCTGGCACAAGCCGTGGAGCGGCGGCAACGGCGGGAACTGCATCGAGGCCATGAAACTGGCCGACGGCAGAATCGCGGTGCGTCAGTCCTCCGACCCTGACGGCCCCGCACTGATCTACACACCGGCCGAGATCGCCGCCTTCATCCAGGGCGCGAAGTCGGGCCAGGCGGACTTCCTCCTGACCTGACGGCCTTCGAGACCATCACGACAGGGTGGGGCACGTGTGCGGCGTCGCAGCGTTTTTCAGGTGCGCTGCGGCGCCGCACGCGGAGAGTGCTCCCCCTGCCGCCGTGGCCGGTCAGCGGCCCAGGTGGCCGAGGCCCGGGTGGACGGCCGCGTAGCCGTCCACCAGCCGGCGCGCCACGGAGACCGAGTCGACCAGGGGATGCAGGGCGAACGCGGCGACCGCGTCCGCCCGCTCCCGGCTCTCTGCGGCCCGCAGCACCGCACGCTCCACCGCCTTCACCGCTGCCACCAGGCCCACCGCGTGCAGCGGCAGCGGCTCGGCCGCCAGCGGCCGCGCCCCGTTCGCGTCCACCGCGCAGGGCACCTCGACCACCGCCTCCGCGTCCAGCGCCGACAGCGTGCCGCGGTTGCGCACATTGAGGATCAGCGTCGCCCGCTCGTCGTGGGCGATCGCCCGCATCAGGGCCAGCGCCACCTTCTCGTAGCCGCCGGACTCCAGGTCCGCCTCGTCCCGCTCGCCCAGGCCCGCCGCGTCCCTGTTGGCCGCCATGTACGTGGCCTCGCGCTCCGCCAGCGTGCGGTGCCAGGCCGCGAGCGCCGCGCCTGGCCCGGGCGCCGCCGCACCGCCCACCTCCGTGTAGAACCCGGACTGCTGGCCGACGAGGAACGCGCCGCGGGTGCGCCGCGCCGTGCGGTACGCCTCCACCGTCTCGCGGTTGAAGTAGTAGTAGTGCAGGTACTCGTTGGGCACCGCGCCGAGCGACGCGAGCCACGGCGCGCCGAACAGCCTGCCCTCCTCGAACGAGCCGAGCAGCGCGGGATCGCCGAGCAGCCTGGGCAGTTCGTCCCGCCCCGCCACGTGCACGCCCCGCAGCCACCCCAGGTGGTTGAGGCCCACGTAGTCGAAGCGCGCCGTGTCCGGGTCCACGCCCAGCGTCCGCGCCACCCGCCGGCCGAGCCCCACGGGCGAGTCGCAGATCCCGATGACCCGGTCGCCGAGCACCTCGGCCATCGCCTCCGTGACGAGCCCCGCGGGGTTGGTGAAGTTGATCACCCAGGCGTCCGGCGCCACCGCCGCCACCCGCCGGGCGATCTCCCGCGCCACCGGCACCGTGCGCAGGCCGTACGCGATCCCGCCCGCGCCGACCGTCTCCTGGCCGAGCACGCCCTGGGCGAGCGCCACCCGCTCGTCCGCCGCCCGGCCCGCGAGGCCCCCCACCCGGATCGCGGAGAACACGAAGTCCGTGCCGCGCAGCGCCTCGTCCAGATCGCGGGTGGCCGTGACGACAGGCGCCCCCGCCACCCCCGCCGCCTGATCGGCCAGCACCCGCGTCACGGCAGCCAGCCGGTCCGCGTCCACGTCGTACAGCGCGACCTCGGTGATCCGGCCCGCGCCCCGGTCGCCGAGCAGCGCCCCGTACACCATCGGCACCCGGAACCCGCCGCCGCCCAGAATCGTCAGCCTCATGGCAGGGCCGCCTCCCTCTCGCTCACGTCCACGCCCCGATCATCGCCGAGCGCCAAGGCCGCGAGGGCCCCGGGGCCCTCGCGTCGCCCACCGGCGCGGCGCGGGGCGACAATGTCCCGCATGGCCCGACCCACCCGCCGCCCCACGACCCCCGCCGCCCCCGCCGCCCCCGCAGGCCCCGCGCCCTGCCCGTGCGGGCTGCCCGCGCCCTACGACGCCTGCTGCGGCCCCTTCCACCGGGGCGCCGCCGTTCCGCCGACGGCCGAGGCGCTGATGCGCTCCCGCTACAGCGCCTTCGCCGTGCGCGACGAGCCGTACCTGCTGCGCACCTGGGCCGCCGCCACCCGCCCCGCCGCGCTCGGCCTGGACGCGGCGACCCGCTGGACGGGCCTTGAGATCACCGCCACCACCGGCGGCACCGCCTTCCACACGAGGGGCACCGTCGCCTTCCGCGCCCACTACACCGCGTCGGGCGCCCCCGGCGTGCTCGGCGAACTCAGCCGCTTCGCACGGGAGCAGGGCCGCTGGGTGTACGTGGACGGCACGTTCTCCGGCTGACCGCGCCGCCAGGACCACGTCCGCCGGGCCGCCGTTCCTCCCTTCACCAAGAGTTCGCGACCAGTTCCCGGCCAGGCCCCCGGCCGTGCGGGCGGGGCGGCGGAGTCTGTCTCCGACCCACGCACCGCAACCCGAAGGGGCCACCCGATGGTCGACCTGAACCGTCGCCGATTCCTCCAGATGGCCGGCGGCACCGCCGCCTTCTCCACGCTCTCGACGAGCATCGCCCGAGCCGCCGCCATCCCGGCCCACCACCGCACGGGAAGCCTGCGGGACATCGAGCACATCGTCGTCCTGATGCAGGAGAACCGCTCCTTCGACATGTACTTCGGCTCACTCGGCGGCGTCAGAGGCTTCGCCGACCCCCGCGCCGTGACCCTGCCGGGCGGCAAGTCCGTCTTCCACCAGCCCGGAGAGCCGGGCGACGTGCTGCCCTTCCACCCCGCGGGCAGCGACCTCGGCCTGACCTTCCTCGAAGACCTCGACCACAGCTGGGAAGGCACCCACGCCGCCTTCAACCACGGCAAGTACGACTCCTGGGTCTCCGCCAAGTCCGCCGCGTCCATGGCGTACCTCACCCGCGACGACATCCCGTTCCACTACGCGATGGCCGACGCGTTCACCGTCTGCGACGCCTACCACTGCTCGCTGCTCGGCCCGACCGACCCCAACAGGTACTACATGTGGTCCGGTTACGTCGGCAACGACGGCGTCGGCGGCGGCCCCGTCATCACCAACGACGAGCGCGGCTACGGCTGGACCACCTACCCCGAGCGCCTGGAGAAGGCCGGGGTCTCCTGGAAGATCTACCAGGACCGCGGCACGGGGCTCGACGCCGCGGGCTCCTGGGGCTGGACCGACGACGCGTACATAGGCAACTACGGCGACAACTCCCTGCTCTACTTCGACGCCTACCGCGACGCGAAGCCAGGCGACCCGCTCTACGAGAAGGCCCGCACCGGTACGAACGCCGCCGCGGGCGACGGCTTCATGGACGTCCTCAGGGCCGACGTGCAGGCGGGCAGGCTCCCGCAGATCTCCTGGATCGCCGCGCCCGAGGCCTTCACCGAACACCCCAACTGGCCCGCCAACTACGGCGCCTGGTACGTCTCCCAGGTGATCGACGCCCTCACCTCCGACCCCGGGGTGTGGAGCAAAACCGCGCTGCTGATCACCTACGACGAGAACGACGGCTACTTCGACCACGTCGTGCCGCCGTTCCCGCCGTCGTCGCCCGCCCAGGGCGCCTCGACGGTCTCCGTCGACGAGGAGCTGTTCGGCTCACGCACCAGCCCGTCGGCCCCGGCGAGCAGCGGCGCGGGCCCCTACGGGCTCGGCATGCGCGTCCCGATGTTCGTGCTCTCGCCGTGGAGCAGGGGCGGCCGGGTCTGCTCCGAGGTCTTCGACCACACGTCGATCCTCCGCCTCATGGAGCGCCGCTTCGGCGTCGCAGAGCCCCACATCTCGCCCTGGCGGCGCGCCGTCACCGGCGACCTCACCTCCGCGTTCGACTTCAGCCGCGCCTCGAAGGGCGTGCCGTCCCTGCCGAGCACCGCCGGCTACAAGCCGAAGGACGCGGACCGCCACCCCGACGTGGTGCCCAGGCCCCCGGCCGACCAGGCGCTGCCCCGCCAGGAGCGCGACCGCAGGCCCCTGATGCCTGCCCCCTACGACCTCGCGGCCGACGCGGCCGTCGGCCAGGACGGGCTGAGCCTGCGCTTCGCCTCCCACGGCACGGCGGGCGCGGCCTTCCTCGTGACCTCGACGACCTCGGCCGACGGCCCCTGGACCTGGACCGTCGCCGCGGGCCGGCGGATCAGCGGCACCGTGCCGCTGCCCGCCACCGGCCGCCACGACCACGCCGTGCACGGGCCGAACGGCTTCCTGCGGCAGGTCTCGGGCACCGGCGTCCGCAAGGGTCCCGAGGTCACCGCCGAGCACGACCGCCGCACCGGGACCGTGCGGCTGCGCTTCACCCACCACGGCAGCACGCCCGTACGCCTGACGGTCAGGGACGAGTACGGCCACGCGGCCCCCGCCTCCGTGCGGCTGCGGCCGGGCGCGAGCGCCCTGCACACGGTGCAGACGGCCAGGGCCGACCACTGGTACGACGTCTCGGTCACCTCCGACCACGACGACACCTACCTGCGGCGGCTCGCCGGGCACGTGGAGACCGGCAGCCGGAGCGTCACCGACCCGGCACTCGCCCGCGGCTGACCCGCCCCGCGCCCCGGCCCCCCGGCCGGGGCGCACACGGGCCCGCGCCGCCCGCGATGTCGAGCCGCGTGTCGGAGCCGCGCACCACGCCCCGCGCCGTGTCGGGGCGGGACGCCGAGCGGACGGCCGGGACGGTGCGGGCCGCCGCGACGACCACCACGACCGCGATCCGCACGTTCACACGGAACGCCCAGCGCCAGGTCAGGTGGTCGGTGAACACCCCGCCGAGCAGCGGCCCGACGACCGTGGCGAGGCCGAACACGGCCCCAGCGCGCCCTGGTACTTCCCGCGCTCGCGCAGCGGGATCACGTCGGTGATGAGCGCCATCGCCGTCACCATCAGCCCGCCCGCGCCGATGCCCTGGACGGCGCGCCAGACGATCAGCGGTGTCATGTCCGTGGTGACCACCCACGACATGTGCTCGGCCCCGCCGAGGTCGGCCACGATCGTCGGCAGCGCCGTGCCCACGATGGTCTGGCCGAGCGCGGCGAGCAGCAGCCCGGGGACGATCGTCGCGAACACGATGTTCCTGCGGCGCCCCGGCAGGCGGCCCCGCGGGCCTCAGGCCCCGCCGAGCACCCGCGCGAGGTCGTAGCGCACCGGCTCCACCAGCTGGTCGTACGTGCAGGACGCCGGGTCCCTGTCCTGGCGCCACCTGCGCCACTGCGCCGTGTGGCGGAAGCGGGTGCCCTCCATGTGGTCGTACGCCACCTCGCACACCCGCGACGGCGCGAGCGCCACCCACGACAGGTCCTTCTTGCCGCTCCAGCGCGACGGCGCCCCCGGCAGCCGCGCGCCCTCGTGCGCCGACGCCTCGGCCCACGCGGCCCACGGGTGGTCGGCCGCATCGATCCGCAGCGGCGCGAGCTCCGCCATCAGCTCGGCCCTGCGGCGCATCGGGAAGGCCGCGCAGACGCCGACGTGCTGGAGCGTGCCCGCCGCGTCGTACAGGCCGAGCAGCAGCGAGCCCACGACGGGGCCGCTCTTGTGCGGCCGGTAGCCCGCCACCACCACGTCGGCGGTCCGCTCGTGCTTGACCTTGTAGAGGGCGCGGGTGTCCGGCAGGTAGGGCTGGTCGAGCGGCTTCGCGACGATCCCGTCGAGCCCGGCGCCCTCGTACCGGTCGAACCACGCGGCGGCGACCCGCTCGTCCGTCGTCGCGGGCGCCGTGTACACCGGCGGCCCGACGCCGGTGAGCACCGCGTCGAGCGCGTCCCTGCGGCGCTCCTGGACCAGCCCGAGCAGCGAGGCGTCGCCCTTGGCGAGCAGGTCGAAGGCGACGAGGCTCGCCGGTGTGCGCTCCGCGAGCGCGGCGACCCGGGAGGCGGCCGGGTGGATGCGCTCGGTGAGCCGGTCGAAGTCGAGCCGCCCGTCGTGGACGATCACGATCTCCCCGTCCACCACGCACCGCTCGGGCAGCTCGGCCAGCACGGCGGCCACCAGCTCGGGGAAGTAGCGGGTGAGCGGCTTGCCGTTCCTGCTGCCGATGACGACCTCGTCGCCGTCGCGGTGCACGATCGCCCGGAAGCCGTCCCATTTCGCCTCGTACTGCATGCCGGGCGGGATCCGCTTCACGGGCTTCGCGAGCATCGGCAGCAGGGGAGGCATCACCGGCAGGTCCATGGATCGATTCTCACCGCGCCCGCGGCACTCCGCCCGGCGTGCGGCGCGCCGGTGCCGCGCCTACCGTGGCGCACATGGGAGCGGCGGTGGAGCTGGCGGCGGGCGGCAGGACCGTGCGGCTGTCCAACCCGGACAAGGTGTACTTCCCCGAGCGCGGATTCACCAAGCTGGACGTGGCGCGCTACTACCTCGCCGTGGGCGGCGGCATCGTCCGCGCGCTGCGCGAGCGGCCCACCACGATGGAGCGCTTCCCCGAGGGCGTCACCGGCGAGTCGTTCTTCCAGAAGCGCGCCCCGAAGAACCTCCCCGAGTGGATCCCCACCGCGCGGATCGCCTTTCCCAGCGGCCGGTACGCGGACGAGGTCTGCCCGAGCGAGGTGGCCGCGGTGGTGTGGGCCGCCAACCTCGGCTGCCTGACCTTCCACCCCTGGCCGGTGCGGCGCGGGGACACCGACCACCCCGACGAGCTGCGCATCGACCTCGACCCGCAGCCCGGCACCGGCTTCGCCGAGGCGGTGGCCGCCGCACACGAGCTGCGCGCCGTCCTCGACGAGCACGGGCTGCGCGGCTGGCCCAAGACCTCGGGCGGCCGGGGCCTGCACGTCTTCGTGCCGATCGCGCCGCGCTGGACCTTCGCCCAGGTCCGCAGGTGCGCCATCGCCGTGGGCCGGGAGCTGGAGCGGCGGATGCCGCAGCGGGTGACCACGGCGTGGTGGAAGGAGGAGCGCGGGCCGAGGATCTTCGTCGACTACAACCAGACGGCCCGCGACCGCACCATCGCCTCCGCCTACTCGGTGCGCCCCAAGGCGCACGCCCCGGTCTCGGCGCCGCTGCGCTGGGAGGAGGTCGGGGACGTGGCGCCGCGCGACTTCGACATCGCGACCATGCCGGCCAGGTACGCGGAGCTCGGCGACGTGCACGCCGACATGGCGGACCACGCCTTCGGCCTGGAGAGCCTGCTCGACCTGGCGGCACGCGACGAGCGCGAGCACGGCCT
The DNA here is from genome assembly GCF_040704505.1 of Streptomyces sp. NPDC047002. NCBI lineage: Bacteria > Bacillati > Actinomycetota > Actinomycetes > Kitasatosporales > Streptomycetaceae > Streptomyces > Streptomyces sp. NPDC047002. The sequence continues at coordinate 394,762 of NZ_JBEYWC010000001.1, read as the reverse complement.
CGGCGACCTGCCCTACCCGCCCGACCACCCCAAGGCGCCCGGCGAGCCCACCCGCGTCCAGCCGAGCCGCGCGCGCCGCAAGCCCTGACGCAGGCGTGCCGCGGGCCCCCTCCCGGTTCGGGGAGGGGGCCCGCGGCCGTGCGGGCAGGTGCGGAAGCCTGCTACAGCTCCTTGACCCGCACGTTCCGGTAGGAGATCAGGTCGGCGGTGCTGTGGTTCTGGAGCCCGATGTAGCCCGACGCGTAGCGCCTGCCGTCCGTGCCGGGGTCACCCGACCTCGGCGGGTCGAAGACCTGGCCGGGGTCGTTGTCGAACTCGTTGATCAGGACACCGTTGCGGAAGACCTTGAAGTGCTGCTTGTTCACGCGGATCTCGTAGTCGTTCCAGGTGCCCTTGGTGGTGGGGTGGGCGCCCGCGAGCCCCACCCGGTCGAAGCCGTAGACCGAGCCGGTCTTGTACATGTCGCCGCCGGGACCGTCGAAGATCTGGATCTCGTGGCCGTAGTTGACGGCCACCCAGGCGGGGCGCGACTCCAGCGGGAAGCCGTGCGGGTTCGGGAAGCGTACGAAGACACCGCCGTTGGCGTTGGCCGTGCCCGCCGCGTCGTCCCTGAACTGGAGCTTCAGCGAGAAGTTCGTGTACTGGCGGGCCGGGTACCACATCATGCCGAGGTCCCCGCCCACCGTCGGGTCGACGCTCATCGCGCCGTCCTTCAGATCGACCTGGCCGCCGCCGACGTGCTCCCACTTCGCGAACGACTCCGCGGTGCCGTCGAAGATCGTCCGGTAGCCGGTGGTCTGCCCCGGCAGGCCGATCTTCGACTGCCTGGCCGCCTTGGCGATCTTCTTCTGCTCGCGCTTGTCGATGACGTTCTGGTCGACGAGCCGGCCGAGCACGCCGTCCACGTGCTTGAGGAACAGCGCCTGCGAGGTCCACTCGCGCTCGTCCTCGATCAGCTCGTTGACGGTGCACCGGTTGGGCGTGAGCCGGTTGGGCACGCCCGTGTCGACCGTGCCGACGATGACCGTGAGCCGCTCGTCGTGCTCCGCGCACGGCGGCGCGGGCACGCCGCCGCCCTCGGCCACGGTGAACGCGGCGCTCCGCGCAGCGGAGGTGTTGCCCGCCTTGTCGGTGGCCCGGTAGGCGAGCGTGTGGGCGCCGGCCCGGTCCACGACGACCGGCTCCGTGTAGCCGAGGTACGGGCCGCCGTCGAGCGAGTACTCGGTGGCGGCGACCCCCGACTCGGTGTCCTGTGCGGTCAGGGTCACCGTGGCGCTGCCGATGAACGCGCCGTAGGAGTTCTTGGTGCCGGTGACCGCGACGGCGACCACCGGGGCCGTGGTGTCGTCGGCCGGAGGCACCACGACGGTGAAGTCGACGGACTTCTCGGTGGCCGCGTTGCCCGCCTTGTCGGTGGCCCGGTAGCGCACGGTGTGCGCGCCGGGCTCGTCGACCGCGACCGGCTGGGTGTAGGGCTGCCAGTCGCCGTCTGCGCCGAGCGCGTACTCGATGGTGTTGACGCCCGAGCCGGTGTCGGAGGCCGTCACCGTGACCGTGGCGGTCCCCAGGTAGTGGCCTTCGCCGTCCTGCTCGCCGCTGACGGTCGCCGAGGTCTCGGGCGGCGCGGTGTCGTCCGTCGGCGGTGCGACGACGGTGAAGTCGACGGACTTCTCGGTGGCCGCGTTGCCCGCCTTGTCGGTGGCCCGGTAGCGCAGGGTCTGCGCGCCGACCTGGTCCACCACGACGGGGTCGGTGTAGGGCTGCCAGTCGCCGTCGGCGCCGAGCGCGTACTCGACGCTCGCGACGCCCGAGCCGCCCTCCTCGTCCGCCGCCGCGACGCTCACCGTGGCGGAGCCGACGTACGCGCCGTCCGCGTTCTGCTGCCCCGCGACCTTCGCCGATGTGGTGGGCGCCGTGGTGTCGTCACCGCCGCCGCCCGCCGTCACGGTGAGCGTGCCGCTCATCATGATGTGGCCCGGCATGGAGCAGAAGTAGTGGTAGGTGCCGGGTGTCAGCGTGACCTGCACGCTGTGCCTGCCGCCCTCCGCGTCGGCCGGGTTGGCCAGGATGTTGACCTGCGCGTCGTTGTTGTACTGCGGGTCCGACGTGTCGAAGGTCAGGGTGTGCGGCAGGCCCGTGGTGTTGCCGGTGGCCGCGCTGTTCTCGAAGACGAGGGTGGCCGCGCCGGCCGCCGCGGTCGTGGGGGCGCTCGCGTAGTGCTCGATGGAGTCGCCCGCCGTCCAGGTCAGGATCTGCTCGGCGGCCGGCGCTGCGGGCGCCTGCCCCCGCCCGTACGCCGCGGTCGACGTCAGCCCGAGCACCAGCAGGAACGCCCCGACCAGGGACACCCACAGACGCCGTGTCCGCCGCCGCGAGGTCGGCGGGACTCTTCGGGTGGTGGCTCTCACCCGCCTCACGCTCCCTTCCCGACGAGGTCCTTGGCGGCCGGGGTCGGCGCGCCGCCTGTGTACGTCACGCGCCACAGCGCGGACTCGGAGTCGGAGTTGAAGAAGCCGCGCCCGTAGTCGAGGACGTACAGCGAGCCGTCGGGGGCGAACTTCCAGTCCATCAGGTTGCGGATGCCGCCGTCGCCCACGGGGATGATCTTCCGCAGCGAGTCGGCGTGCACGGGCAGCCCGCCCTCGCCCTGGTTCGCGGGGTCCATGGTGACCGCGTGGCGCGGGTTGGTGGCGTCGTAGAAGTCCGCGACGAACCACTTGCCGTCCCAGTACTGCGGCCACTTGACGCTGCTCTTGTACGTCGGGTCGAAGCGGTAGACCGGGCCGTCCATGGTGGCCTGGCCGCCGCCCTTCAGCCACGGCAGGCGGTAGGTGGCCTGGTCCGGGTCGTAGACGGGCACGCCGTCGTCGCCGCGCGGGTAGTCGGGCGCCCCGCCCTGCGGCGAGTACCAGATGTTGTTGGCCTCGGCGGGCGGGATGCCGACGAGCCCGTCGTTGTTCGGCGACTCGTTCTTCAGGTGGTCGCAGTCGTACCAGCCGAGCGGCTTGTCCGGGTCGGGCAGGTTGCGGTCGCGGTAGGGCTGCTTGTTCCCCATGCAGTACGGCCAGCCGCGGTTGCTCGCGTGCGTGATCACGGCGAACGTGTCGTACTTGGCGGGCCCCCAGGTCGTGGAGGGCTCACCGGCGTCAGGTCCTACCCAGCCGACGTAGAGCACGTCCGTCTTCTTGTCGATCGACAGCCTGGCGGGGTTGCGCACGCCCATCGCGTAGATCTCGCCGCGCGTCTTGCCGCCGCCCTCCGCTGTCTCCTTGCCGGTGAACAGGTTGCCCGCGGGCAGCGTGTAGGTGCCGTCGTCCTCGGGGTGGATGCGCAGGATCTTCCCGTTGAGGTTGTTGGTGTTGCCCGCGGTGCGGCGCGCGTCGGCGAAGGAGACGCCCTTGTAGTTGGGCTCCGGGTTGTTGCCCGAGTAACCGTCGCTGTAGAGCGAGGAGTTGTTGTCACCGACGCCGACGTACAGGTTGCCCTTGGAGTCGAAGGCCATCCCGCCGCCCGCGTGGCAGCAGCTGTGGATCTGCATCGGCCACTGGAGCAGGACCTTCTCCGAGGCGGTGTCGATCCTGCCGGTGGCGAGGTCCATGGTGAAGCGGGAGATGCGGCGCTTGCCCATCTGGGTGTCCCGGTCGATCTGCGAGTGCGGCGACCAGTAGACGTAGACCCAGCCGTTGGACTCGTACTGCGGGTCGAGCGTGATACCGAGCAGCCCCTCCTCGGTCTTGTTGAGCTCGTCGCCGCCGCCCCGGTTGCCGAAGACCGTCAGAGAGGCCGCGACGCTCACCTTCTCGGTCTTCGGGTCCCAGACGTAGATACGCCCCGTGCCCTTGCCGACGTTCGGGTCGTTCCAGTCGGTGACGACCGGGTCGGTCGCGGTGCCGCCGCCGCGGCCGATGGAGAGGACCTTCCCGTCGGGCGCGACGGTCAGGCCGTGCGGCTCGCCGATCTGGTCCTGTTGGCCCGGCTGGTTGGGCGCGGTGATCCGCTCGGCCTGGTAGTTGGCGTCGATGGTCGCCTTGCAGTCGGCGCGCGTCAGGCGCGACGTCCACTCGAGGGCGCCGCGCAGGTGGGCGCGGAAGTCGGTCTCGGCGAAGGAGGCGGCCGTGCCGCCCATGGCGGTGTAGAAGGAGCGGCCGCCGTCGTAGTCGCGGCACCAGGACACCGGGTGGTCCTCGGTGCCCGCAGCGCCCTCGCCCGGCTTGTACGTGGACTCCCGCACGCTCGCCACGGTGTGCACCGCGCCGGTCGGGTTGGCCTCCCAGTTGAACCAGGTGTCGGCGCGCTTCCATTCGAGCGGCAGGTTCCTGGTCGCCGGGTTGACGCGGTCGCCGACCTCGACGGTCGCCTGCTGCACGGCGGCCGGGCTGCCCGCGGCGGGCCGCGCGCCGACGAGTCCGGTGTACCAGTCCGAGTACGGCTCGGTGCGCGCCGCGTCGTGGATGCCCACGAAGCCGCCGCCCGCCTCCACATACGCTTCGAGCCCGGCCTCCTGCTCGGGGTCGAGCACGTCGCCCGGCCCGGTCAGGAAGACGACCGCGTTGAAGGTGCCGAGCCGGTTCGCGTTGGTGAAGACGGACGCGTCGTCCGTGGCGACGGTCTTGAACCGCTTGGCGAGCGGCCCGGTCCGCCCGATGGTCTCGACGGCCTCGATCCCGGCGTCCACGGTCGGGGACTCCTCGTCGGCGGAGCCGTAGTAGACCAGCACCTTGACGTTCGCGCCGCCGGGCGGCGACGGGAGCGCCAGGGCCGCGGCCCCGCGTTCCTGCGCCGGCTCGGCCGAGGCCGCCGCCGTGCCCAGCAGGGACGCCGCAAGGGCGCCCGCGGCCAGGCCCACGGTGAGCCGGCGCCGCGTTCTCGACCGGTGATGTGGTGCACGCTGCATGTGTTCACCCACCCCTCATTGGTCTGTGCAACAGCCTTGGAACGTAGACCCCTTTCGGCGGTCCGCCAATAGGTAAGGCTGGAATCCCACCAACTTTGTCCTGGGTGTGGATAAACGTCGGGTGCTGCTCTACCGTATGGCCGTCCCCGGGGCCCGTTTCGCCCCGCAACTTCCATCCCGTACGGGGGAGTTCGGCATGGCCATGGACAGAAGGAGCTTCAACAGGCGGCTGCTCGCGGGCGGCGCCGCCGTCGCGGGGGTCGCCGGAGCAGGGGTGGCCTCGGCGCCCGTGGCCACCTCGGCGCCCGTGCCCGCCGTCCGTACCGCGCCCGCCGGGGGACAGGTGCGCCACCTCACCCTCTTCGCCGAGAAGCTCGCCGACGGCCGCACCGGCTACGGCCTGGAGCGCGGCAAGGCGACCGTGCCGGGCCCGCTCGTCGAGCTGGTCGAGGGCGACACCCTGCACATCGACTTCGAGAACACCCTCGACGTGGACGTCAGCCTGCACGCGCACGGCGTCGACTACGACGTCGCGAGCGACGGGACCCGCCTCAACCGCAGCCATGTGCCGCCCGGCGGCAAGCGCACGTACACCTGGCGCACCCACGCCCCCGCGCGGCGCCCCGACGGCACGTTCCAGCCGGGCAGCGCGGGCTACTGGCACTACCACGACCACGTCGTCGGCACCGACCACGGCACCGGGGGCATCAGGGCGGGGCTCTACGGGGGCCTCGTGGTCCGCAGGAAGGGCGACCCGCTGCCCGACCGCACGTTCACCGTCGTCTTCAACGACATGCAGGTCAACAACCTGGAGAGCGGGCCGGACCTCGAGGCGACCGTGGGGGAGCGGATCGAGTTCGTCTCGATCACGCACGGCGAGTTCTACCACACGTTCCACATCCACGGGCACCGCTGGGCCGACAACAGGACGGGCCTGCTCGCCGGCGCCGACGACCCCAGCCCGGTCATCGACACGAAGATCGTCGGGCCCGCCAACTCCTTCGGCTTCCAGGTGATCGCGGGCGAACACGTCGGCGCGGGCGCGTGGATGTACCACTGCCACGTGCAGAGCCACTCCGACCTCGGCATGGCGGGACTGTTCCTCGTGTACAAGGAGGACGGCACGATTCCCCCGTACGAGCAGATGCACCACCCCTCGGCCGCGCAGCGCGACACGGCGGAGCGCAGCGCGCGCGAGGCCGCGAAGGCCATGGGCGCGGACCCGGCAGCGGCCGACGCGAACACCGGCCCGGGGGGAGGCGGTTCCGCGGACTCCACGGCCTCCATGGACATGGAGGGCATGGAGTCCATGCACCACTGAGCGGCGGCGCGCCGGGCCCTGCCGCCTGTACTTCGCCGCCCGCGCCTGGGACGCTACGGGCGGTGGCCGCGACGGGGCCTGACGGCCCCTCGGGCGAGGGTTGATGGTTCATCAATCGGACGTTTATCGGCGTGCGGAAACCTGTCGGCATGCCGATCAACATCACCACCGGTACGGCCGCCGACGGCGGCGACCGCTCCACGGACTCGTCCCTCGCCTGGCAGGACAGCGCGCTCTGCGCCCAGACGGGGCCCGAGTTCTTCTTCCCGGCGCCGGGATCCTCGACCCGCGAGGCCAAGAAGCTGTGCGGCGCCTGCACCGAGCGCGCCGCCTGCCTCGCCTACGCCCTCGAACACGACGAGCGGTTCGGGGTCTGGGGCGGGCTCTCCGAGCGGGAGCGGCTCGGACTGCGGCGCACCCGCCGCTGAGCGCGGCGGCCGCCCCGGCGCCGTGCCGTCAGGCGCGGCCGCGCGCCGCCATCCGCGCCTTGCGCGCGGCCAGCTTCTCGTCGAACGTGGCGGCCTCGCCGTCCAGGCCGTTCATGAACAGGCCGAGTTCCTCCTGCGCCCGCAGCCCGGCGGGGCCGAGCCCGTCGATCTCCAGCACCTTCAGATAGCGCAGCACGGGCTGGAGCACGTCGTCGTGGTGGATGCGCAGGTTGTAGACCTCGCCGACCGCCATCGCGACCGCGGCGCGCTCGAAGCCCGGCATGCCGTGCCCCGGCATCCTGAAGCCCGTGACGACGTCGCGCACGGCCTCCATCGTCTCGTCGGGAGCGATCTGGAACGCCGCGCCCAGCAGATTGCGGTAGAAGACCATGTGCAGGTTCTCGTCGGTGGAGATCCGCGCCAGCATCCGGTCGCAGACCGGGTCGCCCGACTGGTGTCCGGTGTTGCGGTGCGAGACGCGGGTGGCCAGCTCCTGGAAGGCGACGTACGCGACGGAGTGCAGCATCGAGTGGCGGTTGTCCGACTCGTAGCCCTCCGACATGTGGGCCATGCGGAACCGTTCGAGCTCGTCCGGGTCGACGGCGCGCGACGCGAGCAGGTAGTCCCGCATCACCGTGCCGTGCCGGCCCTCCTCCGCCGTCCAGCGGTGCACCCAGGTGCCCCAGGCGCCGTCGCGGCCGAACAGCGTCGCGATCTCGTGGTGGTAGCTCGGCAGGTTGTCCTCGGTGAGCAGGTTGACCACGAGGGCGGTACGCCCGATCTGGGTCACCTTGGACTGCTCGGGGTCCCACGGCTCGCCGTCCTCGAAGAAACCGGGGAAGTTGCGGCCGTCCGCCCACGGCACGTACTCGTGCGGCATCCAGTCCTTGGCGACCTTCAGATGGCGGTTGAGCTCCTTCTCCACCACTTCCTCCAGCGCGTACAGCAAGCGGGCGTCTGTCCACGCGTCCGTGCCGGCGAGGTGGGAGGGGGTGAGGGTCACGGGTGCTCCTGGGGGACGGGAAACTACCTACGGACTCGTAGGTTACGAGACCGTAGGTTAAAGAGCGGGTAAGACTGTCTGAGGAACCACGGCGGGGCCGCGGCCCGTGGACCGTCCGCCTACCCGGGGTCCCGGCCGCATGCGTACCGTTCGGCCACAAGCGGCCGTGCGGAGTCCGCTTGATCGCCGCGGGCGTCCCCGCAGGTCGGCGAGGTGCGGACGGGCCGGCATCCGGAATCACGCGGCCCACGGGCCGAGAAGCGCGTGCCTGCCGGGTCCCCGCCCGGCACGCGGGCGGAACCGGCATCACACGTACAGGTCACGCAGCCGCACCGAGAGGCATGTCACGCACCCTTCGAGCTTCTCGAACTCGCCGATCTCCACGAGCACCGGCTCGTAGCCGAGCCCCGCGAGCAGCTCCGCGGTCTTCGGCGCGCTCGCCGCCATCAGCAGCCGGCCGCCGCCCAGCACCACCACATGCGCGCCGGACGGCTCGGGCACCGGCAGGAAGCGCGGGAACAGCGTCGGTACGTCCACCAGCGGCGGATGCCCGAGCACCGTGCCGTCGGGCAGCGCGGTCACCGCGGACTTCAGGTGCAGCACCCGGCTCACCGGTACGGCCACGACCCGCGCGCCGAGCGGCTCGAACGCGGCCCGCAGCTGGGCGACCCCCGTCGCGTTGGTGCGGCCGCCCTGCCCGACGTAGACCGTGTCGCCGACCTTCAGCACGTCGCCGCCGTCCAGCGTGCCGGGCTCCCACACCCAGTTGACCGAGCAGCCGAGCCGCGCGAGCTCCTCCTCGACGGCGGCCGTCTCGGGCCGCCGTGACGCGGCGCCGGGCCGGGTGATCAGTGCGACGTTGCGGAACATCACCACCGTGTCCTCGACGAAGACCCCGTCGGGGCAGTCGTCGGCCGGAGCCACCTCGATGGTCTCCCAGCCGTGGTCCGCCAGAGCGCCGACGTACCCCTCCCACTGCCGCAGCGCCAGCACGGCGTCCACGGGGGTGCGTTCCAGATGGGTCACGAGGCCCTCGTCGAGACGCGAACTCGGCTGGCGGATCAGGGCTTTCCTGCTGGGCACGTGCGGGTCTCCAGGTCCTGGCGGGGTTCCGGTCGCGCCCCATCATGACCCGAGGGCGGGCCGGGACGGAACGGACGCCTCCCCTCAGGGCGGTGAACAGCGCCGGGCCCGACCGGTCTCAGCGGGCGTCGCGCAGCAGTTCGGCGAGCGCCGAGTCCAGGTCAAGATAGAGGTGTTCGCGCCCCTCGGGGACCACGGAACGCGACCGGTCGAGGAACCTGACCAGGTCGGCCGAGCGCAGGTGGACCATCGCCGTGCCCTCGGGGGCGTGGAACTCCACGACCGTGCGCCCGTATCCGAACGGCCGCACCCGCACGTCGCCCTCGCCCGCCGGCGCCGAGAGCCCCGACGCCAGCAGCTCGCGGGAGAACTCCCAGACCACCTCCGTCCCTTCGAGGGTGGCGAGCGGCGGGAAGACCATCCGGACGGTGAAGGGGTCGGTCCTGTCGTAGAGCAGGGTGGCAGGCACGGTCTCCAGGCTGGGCGACGACGCGACGACGCGTGCCTGCACTGCCTGTTCGACCACAGGTGACATGGCTGCTCCCCTTCGTCGGCGCCGGGCCCGGCGACACGGTGCGTGATCTGCTACCTGTACAGACGTCGGAACCATGCATTCCGTGCACCGCTCGGGGGCGTGAGTTGTGTCACCGCACGCACGTACGCCCTCCGTGCGCCCGTCGCCTGCGGCCCGCGACGCGCCCCCGCGGGGAACCTCCGCGACGGCCCCGCCCGCGCCGCCCAGGCCCGCGCCCCGCGCCTCGTCGGAAGGGTGCCGCCGGGCCCCGCGAGGCTTGTGCGCGGCCCCGCGCGTTCATAGCATCGCGGGCGTTACACCAGTTGTGTCAGACTCGGCCTGGCCCGGCCGCGCGGCCCGTGCCGCGGCGGGGCCAGGACCGTCAGGAAGGCTCCGCACATGGAGATCTCGCTCCAGCTCGACCACACCGGCGACGCAAGGGCGGCGTGCGACGCGGCGGTGGCGCTGGAGCCCGCGGGGCTCGACGCCGTCTGGGTCGCCGAGGCGTGGGGCTTCGACTCCGCCACGGTCATGGGGTACCTGGCCGCCCGCACGGAGCGCGCCGCCATCGGCTCCGCCATCGTCAACGTCTTCTCCCGCACGCCCGCGCTGATCGCCCAGACCGCCGCGGGCCTCGACGCGGTCTCCGGCGGGCGCGCCCTCCTCGGCCTCGGCGCGTCGGGACCGCAGGTCATCGAGGGCTGGCACGGCCTGCCGTACGAGAAGCCGCTCGCCCGCACCCGGGAGACCGTCGAGATCTGCCGCAGGATCTGGCGCCGCGAGACGGTCGAGCACCACGGCCTGCTCGACCTGCCCCTGCCCCCGGAGAAGGGCGGCGGGCACGGCAAGCCGCTGCGGATGCTCACCCGGCCCGTACGCCGGGAGATCCCCGTCTTCCTCGCCGCCCTCGGCCCCGCCAACGTCGAGATGGCGGCGGAGATCGCCGATGGCTGGCTGCCCCACCTGTTCCTGCCGGAGAAGGCCGACCGCGTCTGGGGCGCGCCCCTGGCCAGGGGCGCCGCGAAGCGCGACCCGGCGCGCGCCCCGCTGCGCACCGTCGCCGGCGGGCTCCTCGCCATCGGGGACGACGCGGCGCGCTTCCGCGACAAGGCGCGCGCCCAGATCGCCCTGTACGTCGGCGGGATGGGCGCACGCGGCAGGAACTTCTACCACGACCTCGCGGTCGCCTACGGCTACGGACAGGCGGCGGCCCGGATCCAGGACCTCTACCTGGCGGGCCGCATCCGCGACGCGGCGGCGGCCGTGCCCGACGAGTTCTGCGAACTGGCCACGCTGTGCGGGCCCGAGGGCTATGTCCGCGACCGCGTCGCCGCCTTCCGCGACGCCGGCGTCACCATGCTCAACGTCACCCCCGTGGGCCCCGACCCGTTCAGGTCCGTGGCGACGGTCAAGGGCTGGCTCACCTGACCCCGCGCTGATCACGGCGCCCCGCCCCGGGTGCCCGCCCCAGCGCTCCGACAGAAAGGCACGCCGTGAGCACCGAAGCGTACGTGTACGACGCCGTCCGCACCCCGCGCGGCCGCGGCAAGCCGAACGGCGCCCTGCACGGCACCAAGCCCATCGACCTCGTCGTCGGCCTCATCCACGAGCTGCGCGCGCGCTTCCCCGGCCTCGACCCCGCGGCCGTGGACGACATCGTCCTCGGCGTCGTCACCCCGGTCGGCGACCAGGGATCCGACATCGCGCGCATCGCCGCGCTCGCGGCCGGCCTGCCCGACACCGTCGCAGGCGTCCAGGAGAACCGCTTCTGCGCCTCCGGGCTCGAAGCCGTCAACCTGGCCGCCGCGAAGGTCCGTTCCGGCTGGGAGGACCTCGTGCTCGCCGGCGGCGTCGAGTCGATGTCCCGGGTGCCGATGGGCTCCGACGGCGGCGCCTGGGCCATGGACCCCATGACCAGCTACGAGACCGGCTTCGCGCCCCAGGGCATCGGCGCCGACCTCATCGCCACCCTCGGCGGCCACAGCCGCAGGGCCGTCGACGAGTTCGCCGCGCTCTCCCAGGAGCGCGCCGCTGCCGCCTGGAAGGACGGCAGGTTCGCCCGCTCGGTGGTGCCCGTGCGCGACCGCTCGGGTCTCACCGTCCTCGACCACGACGAGCACCTGCGCCCCGGCACCACGGCGGACGGCCTCGCCGCGCTCACGCCGTCCTTCGCGCAGATCGGCGAGGCCGGCGGGTTCGACGCGGTGGCGCTCCAGAAGTACCACTGGATCGAGCGCATCGACCACGTCCACCACGCGGGCAACTCCTCCGGCATCGTGGACGGCGCCGCGCTCGTCGCCGTCGGCTCCCGGGAGGCGGGCGAGCGCTTCGGGCTCACCCCGCGCGCCCGGATCGTCTCCGCGGCCGTCACCGGCTCCGAGCCCACGATCATGCTCACGGGCCCCGCGCCCGCCAGCCGCAAGGCGCTCGCCAAGGCGGGGCTCGCCATCGGCGACATCGACCTGGTGGAGATCAACGAGGCGTTCGCCGCCGTCGTGCTGCACTACGCGGACGAGATGGGCCTCGGCCTCGACCGGATCAACGTCAACGGCGGTGCCATCGCCCTCGGTCACCCCCTCGGCGCGACCGGCGCGATGATCCTCGGCACGCTCGTCGACGAACTGGAGCGCAGGGACCTGCGCCACGGGCTCGCCACGCTGTGCGTCGGCGGCGGCATGGGCGTCGCCACCGTGGTCGAACGCGTCTGACCGCCGCACCCCGCCCGCACCGCCCGTACGCCCCCCCAACTCCGCGACGGAGCCGCAGCATGAGCGAGTCCACCACCATCCGCTGGGAGCAGGACGGCACCGGTGTCGTCACCCTCGTACTCGACGACCCCGGCCAGTCGGCCAACACCATGAACGACGCCTTCCGCACGTCGCTCACTGCCGTCGCCGACCGCCTCGAAGCCGAACGGGACACCGTGCGCGGCGTCATCGTCACCTCGGCCAAGAAGACCTTCTTCGCGGGCGGCGACCTCCGTGAGCTCATCGGGCTGCGGCCCGAGGACGCCGGGCAGGCGTACGCGCGCGGCATGGCCGTCAAGCGCGACCTGCGCCGCATCGAGACCCTCGGCAAGCCCGTCGTCGCCGCGCTGGGCGGCGCCGCGCTCGGCGGCGGCTACGAGATCGCGCTCGCCTGCCACCACCGCGTGGCCCTCGACGCGCCGGGCTCGCGCATCGGCCTGCCCGAGGTCACCCTCGGACTGCTGCCCGGCGGGGGCGGTGTCGTCAGGACCGTACGGCTCCTCGGCATCGCGGACGCGCTGCTCAAGGTCCTCCTCAAGGGCACCAGGCACACCCCGCGCCGCGCCCTCGACGCCGGGCTCGTCCACGAGGTCGCCGAGACGCCCGAGGCGATGCTCGCGAGCGCGCACGCCTACATCGACGCGCACCCCGAGTCGCACCAGCCCTGGGACCTGCCCGGCTACCGGATCCCCGGCGGCACCCCCGCCGACCCGCGCTTCGCCGCGGCCCTCCCCGCCTTCCCCGCGACCCTCAGGAAGCAGACCGCGGGCGCGCCGCTGCCCGCGCCCCGCGCCATCCTCGCGGCGGCCGTCGAGAGCTCCCAGGTCGACATCGGGACGGCCTTCGCCATCGAGGCGCGCTACTTCGTGGACCTGGCCACGGGGCAGACCGCCAAGAACATGATCCAGGGCTTCTTCTTCGACCTCAGGGCCGCCGACTCCGGCGCCGGGCGGCCCTCGGGCGTGCCCCGGCAAACCGTGCGCCGGGTCGCCGTGCTGGGTGCGGGGGCGATGGGCTCCGGCATCGCCCACGCCTGCGCACGCGCCGGTATCGCCGTCGTGCTCAAGGACGTCACCCGCGAGGCGGCCGAGCGCGGCAGGGCCCACTGCGCGGCCCTCCTCGACCGGGCCGTCGAGCGCGGCAGGACCACCCCGGCGGAGCGCGACGCCGTCCTCGCCAGGATCACTCCCACCGGGCAGGCCGCCGACCTCGCCGGGTGCGACGCCGTGATCGAGGCGGTCTTCGAGGACACCGCGCTCAAGCACGCGGTGTTCCAGGAGGCCCAGAAGGCCGTCGCCCCCGACGCGCTGCTCTGCTCCAACACCTCCACGCTGCCGGTCACCGCGCTCGCCGAGGGCGTCGACCGCCCCGCCGACTTCCTCGGGCTGCACTTCTTCTCGCCCGTCGACAGGATGCCGCTCGTCGAGATCGTCAGGGGTCGCGCCACCGGCGACGAGGCGCTCGCCCGCGCCTACGACCTGGTGCGGCAGATCCGCAAGACGCCGATCGCGGTCAACGACTCGCGCGGCTTCTTCACCTCGCGCGTCATCGGGCGGTTCCTCGACGAGGGCGTGGCGATGGTCGGCGAGGGCATCGAGCCCGCCTCCGTCGAACAGGCCGCCGCGCAGGCCGGATACCCCGCCAAGGTGCTCGCCCTGATGGACGAGCTGACGCTCACCCTGCCGAGGAGGATCCGCGCCGAGGCCCGGCGCGCCGCCGAGGAGGCGGGCGGCACCTGGCACCCGCACCCGGCGGACGCCGTCGTGGACCGGATGGTCGACGAGTTCGGCAGGGAGGGGCGCGCGGCGGGCGGCGGCTTCTACACGTACGGGGACGACGGCGCCCGCACCGGCTTGTGGCCGGGGCTGCGGGAGCACTTCACCCGGCCGGACGCCGCGATCCCGTTCGACGACATGCGCGAGCGGATGCTGTTCGCCGAGGCGCTCGACACCGTCCGCTGCCTCGACGAGGGCGTCCTCACCTCGGTCGCCGACGCCAACGTCGGCTCCCTGCTGGGCATCGGCTTCCCCGCCTGGACCGGCGGCGCCCTCCAGTACGTCAACGGCTACCCCGGCGGCCTGACCGGGTTCACGGCCCGCGCCCGCGAACTCGCCGCACGCTACGGCGACCGCTTCGAACCGCCCGCCTCGCTCGTCGCCCGCGCGGCCGAGGACCGCCCCTACACCGACGCCTGAGCCCGGCGGCCCCCGCACCGGGCGGCCTGCGCCAGGACGCGTGCCCGGTGACGCCGCGTCAGGAGACGTGCCCGAGCAGCCCCTTGGGCATGGCGGCGTTCCAGCCGCCGAGCTTCCTGAGCGCGGCGATGACGCTCGTGAGGTGCGCGCGCATCTCGGCCTCGGCGCGCTCGGGGTCGCCCGCGGTGACGGCCTCGATCACGGCGAGGTGCTCGCCGAGGCCCTGTTCGAGGCGTCCCGGCAGCAGCGTGATGCCGTACTGGTACCGGACGCTCTGATAGCGCAGCCTGTCGAGCACCTGCGCCGCGCTCTCCTGCGCCGCGAGGTCGCGGATGACGTGGTGCGCCTCCTGGCTGCTCGCGTTGTACGCGGGGACGTCGCCGGAGGCGACCGCGGCGCGCATCTCGTCGCCCAGGACGTGCAGGCGCTTCTTGTCCGCGGCGGTCGCGGCGGCCGAGGCCCTGCGGGCGCAGAGCCCCTCGACCACGGCGCGCACCTCGGTGATCTCGATGGCCTGCTCCAGGGAGACCGGGCGCACGGTGGCGCCGCGGTTGCGCTGATGGACGACGAGGCCCTCGTTCTCCAGCACGGCGAGCGCCTGCCGTACTGTGCCGCGTGACGTCGAGAGCTCGGCGGCCAACTCCAGTTCGACCAGCCGCTGTCCCGGCGTGAACTCGCCGCGGATGATCGCCGAACGCAGGTCTTCGACGACCGCGCCGGTCCGCTCCATCTCACTGTTCCCTTCGTGGCGCCGACGGGGGCACGTCCCAGATTGTTCACCCGCACTGTAACAGGATCGTCGGCAATCCTGAGACGTATGAGCCCCCCGGTCAGACGGTGTGCCCCGGCGGCGCCGTGAGGTAGGCGCGCACGCGGTCGGCCGTCAACCCGACCCCCGGCTCGTACTCGGGGGCGTCCTCGATCTGTTCGAGGTCGGCGAGCCCGCAGTGCCGGTAGATCCGGTTGACGGCCGAGATCAGCCGGACCGGGCACCGCGGGTCCGCGTTGACGTGCTGGTGGATGGTGTTGGGCGGCACGTAGATCACGTCGCCCGCCTCCCAGTCGAAGCGCCTTACCTCGTCCGCCGCCCTCCAGTGGTAGGTGTCGGTGATCTCCACGTCGCAGTCCTGGTGCAGGTCGTAGCCGCGCCCCTCCACGACGTAGAGGCACTCCTCGGCGAGGTGGCGGTGCCTGCCCGAGCGGCTCCCCGGCGGGATGAGCTGCATGTAGGCGTCCACGGTCTCCATGCGGGTGTTCATGTCCTCGTTGAGCAGGTGCTTGAGGATCCCCTGCCGCGACATCTCCCACGGCATGTCCGCGGGCCTGAGCACCTTGCGGCGCCCGGCGTTGCGCGCGGGCGCCTCCTGCGCGTGCCGGAGCGACCTGGCGTAGAGCGGCTGGTTGTCCTCGCCCTGCAGGAAGGCGCTCGTCTCGCTCCAGGCCATCAGTAGCCGCCCTCCGGGTGGTTGAAGTCGGGTTCCTCGCCGCGCGCCTCGAAGCCCGCGCCGCCGGGCGCCGGGTGGCCGGGGCGCGGCTCGACCATCTTCTGGAACAGCATGTTCATGAACAGGTACATGGGCTTGGTCTTGATGACGAGCGCCCTCGCGGGCTTCTCGGACGAGGCGTTGTGGTGCTGGTGCACGCAGTTGTTGTGCACGACGACGACGTCGCCTGCCCGCCAGTCGTAGCGGACCCCGTCGTGGATCTCGTAGCCCTCCCCGTCGAGGATGTAGAAGGCCGCCTCGTTGACGTGGCCGTGCTTCTGCGACCTGCCGCCCGGCCCGTACTCCTCCAGGTGGAGGTGGAAGGTCTGGGTGATGCCGTCCTTCGGTTCGACGTAGTGGCGCGAGTAGGTCTGCGGCCCGTCGACGAAGCCGAGTTCCTCCGCCTTGCGCACGCGCGGCTGCGCCCTGAGCCGGGCGAGTTCGTCGCCCAGGGAGTAGTCGCCCTGGACGGACCGCAGGAAGACCCGGTCCTTCTTGCCGTGGTAGGACCGCCGCAGCAGCTCCTCGTCGCCCGGCACTGCGGCGGGGACGGCGTCGTCGTGCGGCGCGGCGGGTTCGTTGTGTGACATCGGTACTCCGTTCTGCCCTTGACGGCATGGGGGCGGCTTCACGCCTCGGCCGGGACGACGCGGGCGTTTCCCGGCTCGACGCGGACGACGACGTCGTCGCCCTGGCGCACGTCGTGGTGGCGGGTCGAGCGGCACTCCAGCCGCCGGCCGGCGACCTGGACGATGTGGCGGACGCACTCGCCCTCGAAGGACTGCTCCACCACCGTTCCGACCAGGTCGTTCTCCCCGGCCTCCGGCTCCTCGCCGGTGAGCGGGCGGGGGACGAGGTCCTCGGGGCGCAGCACGACAGCGAGGTCGTCGAGGCCGGGCGCCACGGGCTCACCGAGCCGCAGCCTGCCGATCTCCGAGGCCACGCTGCGGCGGCCCGGGTCGTCGATCCTGGCGGGGATCACATTGGGCGACCCGACGAAGCGGGCGACGAAGAGGTTCGCCGGGCGGTCGTAGATCTCCCGCGGGCTGCCCTGCTGCATCACCCGCCCGCCGTTCATGACCGTGATGACGTCCGACATCGCCAGCGCCTCGGCCTGGTCGTGGGTGACATACAGGGTCGTCAGGCCCAGTTCGCGCTGGAGGCGCTTGAGTTCGAGCCGCATCGAGGCGCGCAGCTGCGCGTCGAGGTTCGACAGCGGCTCGTCGAGCAGGAGGAGCCTGGGGTCCCCGACGAGGGCGCGGGCGAAGGCCAGGCGCTGCTGCTGGCCGCCGGAGAGCCGGGTCGCCGACCGGTCGATGACGTCACAGAGGCCCACGGACCCGAGCGCCGACCGCACGCGCCGGTCGATCTCCGCCCTGGTCCTCTTCTGCCTCTGCCGTCCCGCCTTCAGGGGGAAGGCCACGTTGTCGCGCACGCTCATGTGCGGCCAGATGGCATAGGACTGGAAGACCATGCCGAGCCTGCGCCTGTCGGGGGAGAGGTTCACGTGGCGACCGGACGAGAACAGCGGCTCGCCCGCGAGTTCGATGTCCCCGGCGTCCGGTTCCTCCAGGCCGGCCACCGACCGGAGCAGAGTCGTCTTTCCACAGCCCGAGGGGCCGAGGAGCGTGTGGAACTGCCCGCTGTCGACCGCGAGGGAGACGCCGCAGAGGGCCGGCCTCGCGGTGTACGCCGCCGTGCCGCCTGCCAGGATCCTGCGGGCCGGTCCGGGGTCGTAGCGCTTCTCGACGCTTTTCACACTGAGCATGTCTGCCGCCCTTGACTTCACTGATTGCGTACGCCGCGCCTCGACGCGATGCCCTGGAACGCCAGCACCAGGAGGGTGAGGACGAGGACAAGCACGACACCGATGGCCGACACGAGATCGTCCTTGCCGTCCTGGTACTGCTGGAAGATGGTCACGGAGACGACCTCCTTGCCCGGGCTGTAGAGCAGGATGCTGCTCTGCAGCTCACGGAAGCAGACGATGAGGATGTAGACCCAGCCGCCGATCACACCGGGGGCGGCCAGCGGGAGGAGCACCTTCCTCATCGTCGTGCCCCAGCCCGCGCCGGAGACCTGCGCCGACTCTTCGAGTTCCTTCGACACGGTCGCGAAGGCCGCGCCGGCGTAGCGCATGCCGTAGGGGAGGAACCGGGTCGTGTAGGCGATCATCAGGATCACCAGCGTCCCGTAGATCGGCAGCGTCGTGCGCAGGTAGACGACGGCCAGCGCGACGCCGAAGACGAGGCCGGGGACGACCAGCGGCGAGAACGCCAGCATGTCGAGGAGGCGCCGGGCCCGCCCGTTGGTGCGTACCACGACCCAGGAGGCCACTGTGGAGAGGAACATGGCCGCGGTCGCGGCCACCAGCGCCACGACGAGGGTGTGTTCGAAGGACGCGACGATCGGGCTGCTGCCGAACAGGTCGCGGTAGTTCGTGAACGTCAGCTTTCCGAAGGCGTCGGCGGAAGGCTGCTCGTACGTCTTCAGGAGCGACGACCAGACCAGGATCAGCAGCGGCAGCGCGACGGCCAGCACGAAGTAGACCGCGACGAGCAGGCCTGCCAGCGGCCTGACCCGGCCGAGCTTCTCGCGTCGCGGCCTGAACGCCTTCCCGCTGATCGACCCGGACTCGCGCAGCGAGCCGCCGGCGCGGCCCGCCAGCCACACTCCGACGCCCGCGATGACGAGGAGTCCGAAGCCGATCGCGCCCACGGCCTGGTAGTCGACGGGATACTGCTGGTAGAGGAAGTAGAGGCGGCTGGTGAGCACATAGTGGTTGCCGGGCAGGCCGAGGAAGACCGGGATCTCGAAGACTTCGAGGGCCTGCACGAAGACGATCAGGGCGGATCCCGCCAGCGCGGGTTTCACCATGGGCAGTGTGATGCCGACGAGTGTCCGCCACCGCCCGAGGCCCGCGACGCGGCCCGCCTCCTCCATGGAGGGGTCGCTTGCCCGGAAGGCGGACGCCATGAGGAGGAAGACGATCGGCGCGGAGTGCAGGCTCTGCACCCAGATCATGCCCCAGACCGAGTACACGTCGAACGGCCGGATGTGGAACAGGGTGTCGCTCAGGTTGTTGAGCAGGCCGATGTTCTTGCTGCCCAGGTAGATCCACGCCGGGGCGTAGAGGATCGCCGGGATGACGAGCGGCACCATGGCCGCCAGGTCGAGCAGCTTGCGCAACGGTGTGTCGGTGCGCGCGGAGAGGAAGGCGAAAACACTGCCGATGGCCATGGAGAGGACGGTGGAGCCGAGCGCGAAGGCGAAGGTGTTGCCGACCATCGACCACGTGTCGCGCGTGTTCGGCAGGGCGCGGGTGAAGCCCCCCAGGTTCACGGACCCGTCGTCCGCGACGAAGGTCTTCCACAGCAGGAACGCGACCGGGACGAGGACCAGATAGGCGAGCAGGACGACGACCGTCAGGACGACGGCGTTCCGTCCCCGGAAGCGGCGCCCGCGGGTTGTGCGGGCCGCCGGGCGCGGCCCGGGGCCGCCGGCTCCGGCGGAGGGTGCGTCGAGGAGCGACTGCTGGCTCATCGCGCGATCACCGGGTCCTGGCCCTTGAGCAGGTTGTCCCACGCCGTCGCCCAGGCGTTGCCCTTGCTGGAGGCGAGGGTCTTCCAGTCGTCGTAGACGTAGACGGTGCCCTTCGGCAGGCGGGACCGGTAGCCGGGCACCGCGGCGGGGTCGGTCGGCGTGTAGCCGGCCCGCGCGAGGTACTTCTGTCCCTGGGTGAGGTACCAGTCGCACCACAGGAGGGCGGCGGCGGGATGTGCCGCGCTTTTCATCGGGCTCGACCCGATGATCTGCCGGGTGACCGGCGCGAAGCCGGTGTCGACGACGGCTCCGCTGCCGCCGCCCCCCGCGAACTGCAGGAAGTCGTCGACCATCACCGGGAAGTCGCCGGCCTTGAGCAGCTGGGTGGTGGAGGTGTGGCCGTTGCTGACGCGGAAGTTGGCTGCGACCTTCTTCATCGTCGCCGCGAAGTCGGAAGGGGACATCCCCTTCGTCCCGGTCTCGTAGTCGTAGAGGTCCACGTACCAGTTGAAGTCGCTCTGCTCGACGGCGACCTTCCCCTTCCACTCCGGGCCGGCGAAGCCCGCTATGCCGGTGGGAAGGCCGGACTGCTGCACCTTGCCGCCGTTGAACAGCGGCAACGTCTCGATGTAGTAGTCGCCCACCATGCTCCCGGCCCTGGCCTCGGCCGGTACCTTCTCCGCGATGTCGCTCCGGTAGGGCGCGGTCAGGCCCTTCTGGTCCAGGATCGCCATCTCGGAGTCCTTGGTCTCCACGACGTCGCTCTGGGTCCGGTGGGCGGCGGCCTCCTGGAGGACGCGGGTGCGCACGTCGTCGGTCGTCCCGCGGAAGGTGGTGACCTTGATGCCGTACTCCTTCTCGAACGCCGGCACGATGCGGTCGATCGAGGAGTTGGTCGAGTAGAGGGTCAGCCGGCCCTCCTTCTTCGCCTCGTCGGCCAGGGCCTGCTGCCGCGGCCGGCCGGTCATGCCGCCGAACTTCGCATACGCGCCGGCGGCCGCCTTGACGGTGGCCGCGTCGGGACTTCCGCAGGCTGCCAGCGCTGATCCGAGTGCGACCAACGAGGCGGCCGAGACCACCCCGAGCCGGTAGTTCTTGAGCATCTTCGCTCCTTCGCCTGATGGCTGCGAGGGCATGCGTCCGCGCCCTTTTGTGTCCATCTGGACTGCTTGCGCCGCACGTTACAGCGCACACACCAATGTGACCAGCAATCTGGCCAACACTATTGCCGACAATATTGCTCAGAGGTCGACGGCGATCGACTGCCCCGAGGCCCGGCTGCAGCACAGCGCCATGACCTGCCCTGACGCCTTCTCGGCAGCGCTGAGGACCACATCGCGGTGGTCGGGCGAACCGCCGAGCACCCGCACCACACACGTGCCGCAGACGCCCTGTTCGCACGCGGTGGGCACGAACACACCGGCCCGGGCCAGCGCACGGGAAGGGGTGTCGGCGGCACCCACCTCCACGGTCGCCCCGCTGCGCACCGCGGTCAGTGTGAAGGGGTGGCCCGCGGTGTCCGCGTCGTGCTTGAAGTGCTCGACATGGAACGCCTCCGCCGCCACCCCGGCCGCCTCGCCCTCTTTGCGGACGAACTCCATGAACGCCTCGGGGCCGCAGACGTACACGCTCGTCTCCGGGCCCGCGGCGCGCAGCACCTCGGCCGCGGGGAAGAAGCCGTCGTCAAAGTCCGCACGCACGTGCAGGGCGCCCTCGGGCACCAGCCCGCGCAACTCGGCGGCGTAGGCCGCCCGGTCGGGGGTGCGCACCTGGTAGTGGAACGCGAACGGGCGGCCGCGGGCGGCGAGCGTACGCGCCATCGCGAGGAGCGGGGTCACCCCGATCCCGCCCGCGATCAGGACGGGTCCGGGGCCGGCGTCGGCGAGCTCGAAGGTGTTCTTCGGCTCGCTGACGAGCAGCCGGTGCCCCGTCAGGAGCCGTTCGTGGACGTAGACGGAACCACCGCGGGAGTCCGCGGCCTTGAGTACGGCGATCCTGCAGGTGGCGGCCGCCCGCGCGGGCGCCACCAGGGAGTACTGCCTGACCAGTCCGTTGGGCAGCCAGACGTCGACGTGGGCGCCCGCGTCGTGGTCGGGCCAGGGCCCGCCGTCCACGGGCCTCAGCTCGACCTCCAGCACGTCGCGCGCCACGGCCCGGCGGCCGACGACCTCGGCCTCGACGGCGCCGTCGTACGGCCGGGTCACGCCTCGGCCCCCGCGCCCCCGGCCGCCTCGGCCAGCCGGTCGGCGGCGAGTTGGACGACCTGGCGGGAGGAGAGCGCGAGCAGCGGGTGGGCGCCGGCCTCGACGAGGGCGTCGAAGCCGGGCTTGCGCAGCGCCTCGGCGAAGCGCGGCGCCAGGCCGGCGGCCGCTATGGCCTCCTCGGGGGCGCGGGCGAAGTCGTCGCGCAGGCCCTCCTCGACGATCAGCCGGTGCAGGAAGCGGTTGAGGGGCAGCGCCTCGGGCTCGGGGAACGTGTAGTAGATGAAGTCCTCGCTGGTGAACTCGTGACCGCCGTATCGGGGCAGCTCCGTCCCCGTACCCTCCTCGTGCCGTGCCTCGTCGGCGGCCCGGGGCAGGAACTGCACCACGCCCTGGCCGTGGTGGGACATCTCCTGGTAGGAGAGCAGGCGGCCGGGGACGTCGCCGACGATGCCCAACAGCACGCACCAGGTGAGCAGTTCGCTCTCGCCGACCTCGTCGAGGTTGACGGGGGTGAGGTCGATGAGGTCCTGGAAGCGTCCGGCGGCGGTCTCCTGGATGACCCAGCGGTCGAAGTCGTGGTTCGGGGCCATGTAGCGGGCCGTGCCGGGGAAGTGGGACATCCCGCCGCTCGCGATGACGGCGATCCGCTCGCCGCGGCCCGCAAGAGCCCTGCCGATCGCCTTGCCGAGCTCGTAGCAGCGCCTGGGGCTGGGGATCGGCGGCAGGTACGTGTTGACGAGGAGCGGGACGACCGGGACGTCGCTCTCGCCGAGCACGTACCGGAACGGCGTGAGGAAGGCGTGGCCCAGCGTCGCCTCCTGCGAGTAGGTCAGGTCGAAGCCGTCGGAGATGACCTTCTTCAGCACGTCCACCGCGATGTCGGTGTGCACGCGCTTGCGCATCCGCCGCTCCATGTAGTGCGCCTCGCACTCCTGGGAGATGACCATGGTGAAGGTTGGCACCGCCTCCAGCCAGAACGTCTCCAAGTGGTCGAGCCCGATGACGAGCACGGCGTCGGGCCGGGCCTGCGCGAGTGTGGCGCCGAACGCGACGAGAGCGTCCGTGCTCCGGTCGAGTTTGTCGAGTTCCTCGTGCTTGGGGCGGCTCAGCAACTGCGGGGCGTGTACGGCGGCTGCCGCCGCGACGATCTCAGCCATGGTGTCCTCCTGGCCGGGTGTGGTGGTGCGGGATGGTTCGGGTGCGTCGGCGTACGGGGTGGTCACAGGCCGAGGGTCGAGGGTGCGAACAGCTCGTCGACGGCGACCTCGCGGGTGGCGACGCCCTGTTCGGCGGCGTACCGGCGCAGCAGGTCGAGCATGGGACGGTTGGCGTCGACCCCGTACGGCACGGGGTCGGCGAGGCGGTCGGCCTCGGCGGCCAGCGCCGGCGCCACCAGGCGCCACGGCTCGGCCGTCCTCCGCAGACCGTCGAGCACGTGCCGCTTGGCCTGGACGAACGCGTCGTACACGTTCAGGGCGAGCCAGGGGAGCTCCTCGGCGAGCTCGCGCCGCACGGCGACGCAGTGGGTGGCGTGGAGGCCCGCCCCCTGGGCGAGCCGGCGGGCCCGCTCGCCCTCGGGGTCGAAGAGGCGGCGCACCCGCAGTTCCTCGTGGCTCATGGCGGGCGAGCGGTCGACGAGGTTCTTCTCCGACAGGTACAGCAGCGATCCGTCGAGGCGTCCTTCGACCAGCATCGAGCCGATCGAGTCGGTCGCCTCCATGATGTCGACCCGTACGCCCGCGGGAGGCGTGAAGGCCGTGGCCGAGCCGTGGCTCAGCTCGCTGGTCCGCTCCATCACCCAGTGCACGTCCGAGGGTTCGACCCCGAAGTCGTGCTGCAGGACGCCGCGGCTCCACACCGCCGACGTCTGCTGGTACTCCGGTACCCCGATCCTGCGGCCGCGCAGGTCGGCTGCGGACGCGATGCCCGCGCGCTCGCTGACGACGATGCTCAGGTGGCACAGGGTGCGCGTGGTGAAGACCGGCAGGGGCACGAAGCGGTCGTCGCCGAGGGACGCCAGGCGCAGGCACGTCGAGAGCGAGGCCTCGAAGACGTCGAACTCGGCGAAGTGCAGCTGGCGCCAGAACAGTTCGGAGGGGTGGAACGCCAGCGGCGTGACCTCGGCCCCCGCGATGCCCACCACCTGGTCGAGGACCGGCCGCGTGAAGGGGTTCGGCGTCAGCGCGACCGTGAGGCGCCGCTTCATGACGCCTCGTCCTGCCTGTTCAGCATGAGCAGCAGATAGCCCGTGGTGGAGGAGTTGTAGATGATCGGCTGGATGCGGTCGAACGCCCACCCCTGCGCAAGGGCGGTGTTGAGCTCGGTCTCGACCTGCTCGGACACGGCCTCGGGCGTGCGGCCGGTGGCGCGGACTGTCACGATCTTGTAGATCACGTTCGGGCTCTTCCCTCGGTGCGGCGCGGGCTCAGTACCAGGCGGCTGTCAGGTCCTTGGAGACCTCGCGCCACGGCTCGTCCTCCGCCATGAGCATGTCGGTGGCGCGCGTGCCGTTGTGGTCCTCGGGGGCGGAGCCCAGCATCGGCTCGCCCCGCCGGACCCGGTCGGTCATGTCGAGGAGCAGCTTGCGGGCCGTCGAGATGGCCAGGTCGGTGCTGCCGAGGGCCTCCTGGCTGCGGTCGACGATCCGGCCCATGCCGGTCTGGATCGCGAAGTCCTGGGTGTTGACGCCCTCGATGCCGGTGAAGGTCCTCGTGCGCTGGATCTCGCGGTCGATCATGAAGTCGTTCGCCGGCTCGCGTACCAGCCAGAACGTCCCGGGCTTGAAGTCCTCGGGGCCCCGCCCCATCTCGTGCTCGTGGTCCTCGAACCAGTTCTCCGGCATCGGCTGGCCGGGGTCGGCCGAGTAGGCGAAGTTGTAGATCGCCGTGTTGTGGTCGTCGACGGGGACCCAGATGTGGCCGTGGAGGGCCGGGTAGGACGCCTCCTCGCCCTCGCCGTGCCAGCTCAGCCGTACGCTGCGGATCTGCGTGGAGGGCATCGCGAACTGGTAGACGCGCAGATAGACGCGTCCGCCGCCGATGCGCCGCCGGCTGGAGTAGGTGAACCCGTGCGGCTGCAGGTCGACGTCGAGCTCGGGGTGGCGGTCGAGGGCGCGCAGCGACCTGTTGTTGGACAGGTCGTTGTTGTGGGCGAAGGAGGAGTGGGCGGTGTCGATGCCGCCCTCGATCGCCTGGAGGAAGTTGCAGGCCTCGTTGGTCTTGGAGACGCCGCGGTGGGTCTCTGGCGCGCGCAGCCACTCGTGGTCCGGGGGCTCGGGCATGCTGTCGACGGGGCCCATGCAGGTCCAGATGATGCCCCCGGCCTCGTGGACGGGGTAGGCCTTGATACCTGCGCGGAACCGCAGCCGCGCACCGGGCTCCTCCGACGGGGTGTCGAGGCAGTTCCCGTTCACGTCGAACTTCCAGCCGTGGTAGACGCAGCGGATCCCGCACTCCTCGTTGCGGCCGAAGAACAGCGGCGCACGGCGGTGCGAGCAGTAGGCGTCGACGAGCCCCACCTCGCCGTTGGAGTCGCGGAAGGCGACCAGGTCCTCGCCCAGCAGCCGTACCCGTACGGGCGGGGCGTCGGGCTCAGGCACCTCGTCGGCGAGCAGCGCGGGGATCCAGTAGCGGCGGAACACCTCGCCCATGGGGGCGCCGTTCTCGACGCGCGTGAGGCGCTCGTTCTGTTCCCGGGTGATGCGCATGGTGAGGTGCCTTCCCTGAGGGTGAGCCGGTGGTTTCCTTCAGACCGTGACCGTCGCGTGGATGACGTCGGGGACGCTCCCGCTGCCGCCTGTCGAGAGGATCGCGTCGGCGACCTGTTCAAGGGGCACGGTGAGCGAGGACAGGGAGCGGAGCAGTTCGAGCTGGTCGGACATGATGTCGATGGCCTTCTCGACGGCGTCGAAGCTGTGGCCGCGCACACCGGCGACGGTCAGGCACTTGCGGGAGAGCGCGCCGAGGTCGATGCCGTCCTGCGGCCGCCGGTCGCGCACCGGCAGGACGACGCGGCCGCCCTTGCGGGCCATGGCGGCGCAGTCGTTGAAGACGGCCGAGGTGCCTGCCGCGGTGTTGATGACCACGTCGGCGCCCTCGCCGCCGGTGGCCGCGAGGACCTGCTCGACGAGGGAGGGGCCGCTGACCAGCAGATCGGTCGCGCCCAGGCGCTTCGCCGCGGCGAGACGGGCCGCGTCGCGTTCGAGGCCGACCGCGACGATGACGGAAGCGCCCGCGAGGCGCGAGGCGAGGACGCTGCCGAGCCCCTGCTGGCCGGGGCCCACGACCACGACCGAGGCGCCGGGCCCGACCCGGCCGATCTGGTGGGCCCACTCGTAGCCGTTGGCCACCGGCAGTGCCATGGTGGCGACTTCGGCCGGCAGCGCAGCGGGGATGTGGTGGACGACCGTGCGCGGGTGCAGGTACTGCACCTCGCTGAAGCCGCCCCACAGCCCTGGTTCGACGTCGAGCCCCGTGGTCCCGTACCGCAGCGCGGCCGGCTTCACCTCGTGGTCGGATTCGAGACAGAACCGGAACTCCGACGAGCGGCAGAACCTGCAGTACCCGCAGGGGAGGTACTCCTCGAGGAGGACGCGGTCCCCCTCGCTGACGCCCCACCGGTCCGCGGCGACGGGCGTCACGTCGGCGATCACGCCGACGGTCTCGTGCCCCATCACCCGCTCGGGGAGGCCCTCCTGATCGAAGCTCACCACGTCCGAGCCGCATACGCCGACGGCCTCCACCGCCAGCAGTCCTTCGCCGGCCGCCAGCGGGGGCACCGGCAGCTCGCGCAGTTCGATGCGGCGGCGCCCGGTGGTCACCGCCGCGCTCGTGACGCGGGTCGCAGTCACTGTGTGGCCTCCCTCACGTCTGGGCAGAATGAAGCCAACCATATTGTGGACAATCCTGTTGGGCAACCCCTAGTGTGGCCCCGGAAATCACCGAAGAAGGGCCGCACCTAGGGGAATTCATGACTGATTACGTGCTCGTCCACGGGGCGTGGCATGGCGGCTGGTGCTGGCAGCGCCCGGCCGCGAGACTCCGGGTCTCCGGCCACCGGGTGTTCGCCCCGACCCTCACAGGACTCAGCGACCGGCGGCACCTCATCGCCCCCGGGGTCGGGCTGCCGACCCATGTGCGCGACGTGGGCGCCCTCTTGGAGGCGTGGGACCTGCGCGACGTCGTCCTCGTCGGGCACTCGTACGCGGGACAGATCGTCACCGAGGTCGCGGCGGCCCACCGCGACCGCGTGGGCCACGCCGTCTACCTCGACGCCTTCGTCGGCGAGGCGGGCGAGCGCGCGATCGACCTGCTGCCCGAGCAGGTGGCGCACCACTACCGCGAGTCGGTCGCGGGGCCCGGCTTCGGCTGGCTGATCCCGCCGAGGTCACTCGACGTGCTGGGAGTGCGGGAGAAGGAGGACCTGGACTGGCTGACCCCCCGCCTGAGTCCGCACCCCTGGAAGAGCTATCTGGACCCGCTCGGCGCCGGCCTGCCGGGCGACCTGCCGGCCACGTACATCGACTGCACGGACTGGATGGCCGTCTTCGCCCCGTACGCCGAGCGGGCGCGCGCACGCGGCTACGCGGTGCACGAACTGGCCACCGGGCACGAGGCCATGGTCACCGCGCCCGACGATCTCGCGGCCCTGCTGGCCGGCATCCCCGGCTGAGCACGGCCGAAGCCCTCTCCCAGAAACGAGAGACCATGGAGTTCCTGGTACGGTCCACGACCACTTTTCCCTCCGGCATGAGCGCCGAGCGGATCGCCGAGCTGCGTTCGGCCGAGAGAGCGCTCGCCATGAAGCTGCGCGCCGACGGCATCCTGCGGCGCCTGTGGCGCATCCCGGGCCGCCAGGGGACGGTGGGCCTCTACCGCACGCGCGACGCGACCCACCTGCATGAAGTCCTCACGTCACTGCCCCTGTTCCCGTGCATGAGCATCGAGGTCGAGGCGCTCGCCACCCACCCCCAGGAGGCGCAGGAGAGCGCGGCCGGGGCCGACGTCACGGCGGCGGCGCCCGCGAACGGCGCCTCGGGGCCCGCCTGACGACCGTCCGCTCCCCGGGTGTGCGGTGCCTCGGGGGACCTCCCGCCCGCCTGGCACCCGCCGTCGCCCGCCCGAGGCAGGCGGCGGCGCGCCGGGGCCCGGCCCCTCCTCAGCGCGCGGGCGGCTGCTCCCCGGCGGGCGGGCCCGCTGCCAGGTCACGCAGCTCCGCGCGCAGCGAGCGCTGGAACGCCGTCACCAGCGCCTGCACCACCACGGGCTGGAGCGGCGCGGACAGCGACCGCAGCGCGGCCTCCCGGTCCCCGGTGTCCTCTCCGTGCTCCTCGTACGGGCCCCACACCTCGTCCCGGAACAGCCGGCTCAGCTCGTGCGCCGCCGCCCGGGTGTGCTCGGCGAGCACCGCGCGCGCCGCCAGGATCGTCTCCTTCGCGATCGGCACGTCGAGCAGCTCCACGCCGAGCCGCAGCATCGCCGCGTCCACCAGGAACGCGCCGTCAGTGTCACCGGTGCCGTCAGTGCTGCCAGTGCTGCCAGTGTCACCGGCATCACCGGCACCGCCAGTGGTGCCGCCGCCGTGCGCCGGTGTCAGCGCGCCCATCGCGGTGAGCCGCTCCACGTCCTCGTCGGCGAGCGGCCGCCCCGCCCGCCGCTCCAGCTCGCCGCGCGTCGCACGCTCCGCCGTACCGGGCGCCCAGGACGCGACGAGGGCCCGGTGGATGGCGAGGTCGTGGGCACTCAGGCCGGTCGGCAGCCCGGAGACGTACCGCTCGATGCCCGCGAGCGTCATGCCCTGGGCCCGCAACTCCTCGATGAGCGCAAGCCGCGACAGGTGCGCGGGCCCGTACCTGCCCACCCTGCGCGGCCCGAGCCGGGGCGGCGGCAGCAGCCCGCGCGTGCCGTAGAACCGTACGGTCCGCACGCTGACGCCCGCACGCTCCGCCAGCTCGTCCACGGTGTACGTCCACGGGCCGCCGCCCTCGCCCGCCCCGGCGTCCCGGCCCACCATCGCAGCGCCTCGCCTCCCGCCGTACGTCCCGCACCCGCTGCGCCCGGGCACCTCCCGTGCCCCGGCAGTATCACCGCGGGGCGGCCCGCCGGGAAAGCCCCGCGGGCACCGGCGCGCCCCCGGCGGGTCAGGCCGTGGCCCGCCGCACCAGCGTCGTCCGCATGATCACCGAGTCGCCGTCGGGCGCCGCCGCGTGCGGGACGGCCCCGTCCTGCCCGACCGGCGCCGCACCCGCGTCGAGGCCGTGCAGCAGCAGGCGCGCCATCAGCCGGCCCTGGCCCTCCACGTCCTGGCGCACCGTCGTCAGCGGTGGGTCCGTCGACGCGGCCACCGAGTCCATGTCGTCGAACCCCACGAGCGCCACGTCCCGCGGCACCCGTCGGCCGCTCTCCTTGAGCACCCGCAGCGCGCCCGAGGCCATCAGGTCGTTCGCTGCGAACACCGCGTCCAGGTCCGGCCTGCGCCGCAGCAGCTCAGTCATCGCCTTGGCCCCGCTCTCCGGCGTGAACGCGCCCTGCGCGACCAGCGTCTCGTCGTAGTCGGCGCCGAGCACGTCGCGGTACCCGTCGAGCCGGTCGGTGCCCGAGGTCTGGTCGAGCGGCCCCGCGATGTGCGCGATGCGGGCACGGCCCAGGTCGCGCAGCAGCCGCACCGCGACCCGCGCCCCGTCCCTGTTGTCCGCGTCCACGTACGGCACCGCCTGCCGGTCGGGCGCGGCCGTCCACACGGGCCGGCCGCCGTACACCGTCGGGATGCCGGCGCGCCGGGTGATCGCGGGGATCGGGTCCTCGGTGTGCAGCGAGAACGCCAGCGCGCCGTCGACATGGCCGCCCGCCAGATAGCGCGACACCCGCTCGAAGTCGCCGCTGCCCTCCACGAGCATCAGCACCAGCTGGGTGTCGTGCGCCGAGAGCTCCTTGCTGATGCCGCGGATCTGCCGGAAGAAGAACGGGTCGGAGAAGATCCGCACCTCGGGCTCGGGGATGATCACCGCCACCGCGCCGGTGCGCCGCGTGACCAGGGTGCGCGCCGCGTGGTTGGGCACGTACCCGAGCTCCTCCACGGCGCGGTGCACCTTGTCCGCGAGCGACTGCCGCACGCCCGTGCTCCCGTTGACCACCCGCGAGACCGTGGCGCGCGAGACACCCGCGCGCGCGGCGACGGCCTCGAGCGTCGGGCGGGGACCCGCCGGCGGTCTCGACCCGGGGGGTCCCTGCGGGGGCGTGTCGGGCACGGTGCGCTCCTCGTCTCGGGGTGCGCCACAGCCTAGTTCCTGCGGCACCCATGATCGGCCCCGGTGACGCGCTCCCCGCCGGCGGTGCGCGCCGCGGTACCCGGCTGCCGCGCGCCGCCGGCTCCGTTAGGATCGGCGGCCTGATGACTGCCACGCTCGTAGCCAAATCCCTCGCCGCAGGTCACGGCGCCCGCTCCCTGTTCACGGGCCTCGACCTCGTCGTCGCGCCCGGCGACGTGATCGGGCTTGTCGGCGCCAACGGCGCGGGGAAGTCGACCCTGCTCCGCCTGCTCGCCGGGCTCGACACCCCCGAGGAGGGCACCCTGTCGCTCTCCCCGCCCACGGCGGCGGTCGGCCACCTCCCGCAGGAGCCCGAGCGCAGGCAGGGCGAGAGCGTACGGGAGTTCCTCGCCCGCCGCACCGGTGTCGCAGAGGCGCAGGCCGCCCTGGACGCCGCGACGGCGGCGCTGGTCGACGCCGCGCCCGGCGCCGACGACGCGTACGCGGCCGGCCTCGAACGCTGGCTCGCCCTCGGCGGCGCCGACCTGGACGAGCGGGCCGAGGAGACCGCCGCGTCGCTCGGGCTCACCGTGGGGCTCGACCAGCCGATGGCCTCGCTCTCCGGCGGGCAGGCCGCCCGCGCCTCGCTCGCCTCCCTGCTGCTCTCCCGCTACGACGTCTTCCTGCTCGACGAGCCGACCAACGACCTCGACCTCGAAGGGCTCGAACGCCTGGAGCAGTTCGTGCGCGGCCTGCGCGCGGGCACCGTCGTCGTCAGCCACGACCGCGAGTTCCTCGCCCGCACCGCCACCGGGATCCTCGAACTCGACCTGGCGCAGCAGCGGATCGCCCTGTACGGCGGCGGCTACGAGTCCTATCTGGAGGAGCGCGAGCGGGCGCGCAGGCACGCGCGCGAGGAGTACGAGGAGTACGCGGACCGCAGGTCGTCGCTGGAGACGCGCGCCCACACCCAGCGCGCATGGATGGAGAAGGGCGTCAAGAACGCCCGCAGGAAGGCCCAGGACAACGACAAGATCGGCCGCAAGTTCCGCGCCGAGGCCACCGAGAAGCAGTCCGCGAAGGCGCGCCAGACGGAGCGGCTCATCGAGCGCCTCGACGTGGTGGAGGAGCCGCGCAAGGAGTGGCAGCTGCGGATGGAGATCGCCGCAGCCGACCGCTCGGGCGCCGTCGTCGCGACGCTGGGCGGCGCGGTGGTGCGGCGCGGCGGATTCGTGCTCGGGCCCGTGACGCTCCAGGTCGACCGCACCGACAGGATCGCCATCACCGGGCCCAACGGCTCGGGCAAGACCACCCTGCTCGGTGCGTTGCTCGGGCGGCTGCCCCTCGACGCGGGCACCGCGTCCCTCGGCTCAGGCGTGGTGGTGGGCGAAGTCGATCAGGCGCGGCGCCTGTTCCTCGGCACGGACACCCTGCTCGACGGCTTCCGCACCGCGGTGCCCGACGCCGAGCCCGCCGAACTGCGCACCCTGCTCGCCAAGTTCGGCCTCAAGGCGGACCATCTGACGCGGCCCGCCACCACCCTGTCGCCCGGCGAGCGCACCCGCGCCGCGCTCGCGCTCCTGCAGGGCAGGGGCGTCAACCTGCTGGTCCTCGACGAGCCCACCAACCACCTCGACCTGCCGGCCATCGAGCAGCTGGAGTCCGCGCTCGGCTCCTACGACGGCACACTCCTGCTGGTCACCCACGACCGGCGCATGCTCGGCGCCGTGCACACCACGCGCAGGCTCGACGTGGCCGAGGGCCGCGTCACGGAGCGCTGACCCGCATCCGCGACGCGGCCCTGCCCTCGTCCCGCCCGGAGCGAGGGGAGGTGCCGCCGCCGATGCCGCCTCACCGGTGACATGACCGAACATCACCGGCCCGTGGGCCCGGCGGCGCGGACGGCAACGGGACGCGTCCGGAGCGCCCGGCGGGCACCTGGAACCCACCGCGCACCGGCCTGCCGGTCCACACCGCTCCCATCCTGCCCACCGCACCGCGGGTCAGAGCGGTCACACCGGCACACCGGAAGCACGGTCGGCTTCCGAGTCGCGTCCCACTGCC
This sequence comes from Streptomyces sp. NPDC047002, assembly GCF_040704505.1. Lineage (NCBI taxonomy): Bacteria > Bacillati > Actinomycetota > Actinomycetes > Kitasatosporales > Streptomycetaceae > Streptomyces > Streptomyces sp. NPDC047002. The sequence continues at coordinate 363,037 of NZ_JBEYWC010000001.1, read as the reverse complement.
GTCACGGCGACCGGCTACCCGGCCACCGCTCGGCCACGCGCCCCGCGGTGAGATCGCTCACCCTTCCTTCACACCAGGGGCCGACGGCCCGGTGGCGCGGACCCGCGCCCGGCGGAGCGGTGTGGGGCGCCCCGGGGCCACGCGGGCCCGCGTGGCCGGTGGAGCCGCCGTGCCGCGGGGCGCGCCCCTGCGCGGGCCGCCCGCCGCGGGGGCGCCCGCAGCGGATCGCCCCCGCGCCGTCAGCGCTCCTTGCCGAGGAGGCCCGCCTTGCGGAGCGCGTCGGCCATCGCGCTGTTGGCGGGCGCGGGCGCCTGACGGCGCTGGCCGCCGCCGCTCGCGCCGCCGCGCCGCTCGCGCCCGCCGCCCTGCCGCTGCTGCGGTGCGCGCCCGCCGCCCGCGCCGCCCTTGGGCCGCTCGCGGCCGCCGCCGTCCGCGCGGCCCGCGGCGGCCGCGCCCGCCTCGTCGTCGAGCCGCAGCGTCAGCGAGATCCGCTTGCGCGGGATGTCCACGTCGAGCACCTTCACCCGGACCACGTCGCCCGGCTTCACCACGTCGCGCGGGTCCTTCACGAAGGTCCGCGACATCGCCGAGACGTGCACCAGGCCGTCCTGGTGGACGCCGATGTCGACGAAGGCGCCGAAGGCGGCCACGTTCGTCACCACGCCTTCGAGGACCATCCCGGGGGAGAGGTCGCCGATCTTCTCCACGCCCTCCTTGAAGGCGGCGGTCCTGAACGCGGGCCGCGGGTCGCGCCCCGGCTTCTCCAGCTCCCGCAGGATGTCCGTGACCGTCGGCAGGCCCACCGACTCGCCCACGAAGTCGCCGGGCCGCAGCGAGCGCAGCACCGAGGTGTTGCCGATGAGCGCGGCGACCTCCGTGCCCGCGCTCTTCACCATCCTCCGCACCACGGGGTACGACTCCGGGTGCACGCTGGACGCGTCCAGCGGGTCCTCGCCGCCGCGGATGCGCAGGAACCCCGCACACTGCTCGTACGCCTTGGGGCCGAGCCGCGCCACGTCCTTGAGCGCCCTGCGCGAGTGGAAGGGGCCGTTCACGTCCCGGTGGGCGACGATGTTCTCGGCGAGGCCCGAGGTGACGCCGGAGACCCGGGAGAGCAGCGGCGCCGAGGCGGTGTTGACGTCCACGCCGACGCCGTTCACACAGTCCTCGACCACCGCGTCGAGCGAGCGCGACAGCTTCACCTCGGAGAGGTCGTGCTGGTACTGGCCCACGCCGATCGACTTCGGGTCGATCTTCACCAGCTCGGCCAGCGGGTCCTGGAGCCTGCGCGCGATGGACACCGCGCCGCGCAGCGACACGTCCATCCCCGGCAGCTCCTGCGAGGCGAACGCGGACGCCGAGTACACCGAGGCGCCCGCCTCCGACACCATCACCTTGGTGAGCTTCAGCTCCGGGTGCGCGGCGCACAGCTCGGCGGCGAGCTTGTCGGTCTCGCGGGACGCCGTCCCGTTGCCGATCGCGATCAGCTCGACCGCGTGCTCCTTCGCGAGCCGCGCCAGCGTGGCGAGCGCGGTGTCCCACTTGTTGGCGGGGACGTGCGGGTAGACGGTGTCCGTCGCGACGACCTTGCCCGTCGCGTCGACCACGGCGACCTTGACGCCCGTGCGGTAGCCGGGGTCGAGGCCGAGCGTGGCCCGCGTCCCCGCGGGGGCGGCGAGCAGCAGGTCCCGCAGGTTCGCCGCGAACACCCGCACCGCCTCGTCCTCGGCCGCCGTGCGCAGCCGCAGCCGCAGGTCGATGCCGAGGCGGACGAGGATCCGGGTGCGCCAGGCCCACCGCACCGTGTCCGCGAGCCACTTGTCCGCAGGCCTGCCGCGGTCCGCCACGCCGAAGCGGCGCGCGATCATGTTCTCGTACGTGCTGGGGCCCGGGGCCTCCGAGGGCTCCTCGGGCTCCAGGGTGAGGTCGAGGGCCTCCTCCTTCTCGCCGCGGAACATCGCGAGCACCCGGTGCGACGGCAGCTGGGTGAACGGTTCGGCGAAGTCGAAGTAGTCGGCGAACTTGGCGCCCGCCTCCTCCTTGCCCTCCCGCACCTTCGCCGCGAGCCTGCCGCGCTCCCACATGCGCTCGCGCACCTCGCCGATCAGGTCGGCGTCCTCCGAGAACCGCTCGGTCAGGACGGCGCGCGCGCCCTCAAGGGCGGCCGCGGTGTCCGCGACGCCCCTGGCGTCGTCCACGAACGCGGCCGCGGCCGTGGCCGGTTCGACCGACGGGTCGGCGAGCAGCCTCTCCGCCAGCGGTTCGAGCCCGGCCTCCCGCGCGATCTGCGCCTTCGTGCGCCGCTTGGGCTTGAACGGCAGGTAGATGTCCTCAAGGCGCGCCTTGGTGTCCGCCGAGCGGATCCGCGCCTCCAGAGCCTCGTCCAGTTTGCCCTGCTCGCGCACGGATTCGAGCACCGCCGTGCGCCGCTCCTCCAGCTCCCGCAGATAGCGCAGCCGCTCCTCCAGGGTCCGCAGCTGCGCGTCGTCGAGCATCTCGGTCGCTTCCTTGCGGTAGCGCGCGATGAACGGGACGGTCGACCCGCCGTCGAGCAGCCCCACGGCCGCCTCGACCTGCCGCTCCCGTACGCCGAGTTCCTCGGCGATCCTGCCTTCGATGGACGTCGTCACTGTCACGCTCCGCTTGAGGGTCCGTTACGCGCTCTGCATTGTGGCAGGTGGCTCGGACGGCACGGGGCACGACAGGGGCGTCTGTCACCGTACGTGCACGGCGTCCGCACCCGGCCCGCCGGGCGCGGGCCGCGGGCTCCGCGGCTGGTCAGGGCCGAACAGGCCCCCGCGGCGCGGGAGATGGCGGTGGCGCGGCGGGCGGGCGGGACCGCCGTGGCGCTGCCGTTGGAGTATGCCGGGAGCGCGTGCCGATTCCGTACGCCGCGCAGGCGGCCGGCTTCGTGCAGACGGTGCGCACAACCGGTCTTCGCTGCCCCCTTTTCGCGCGGTTCCGGTCGGGAACAGCCGATAGCCGCTGACTTGCGTTCAGTGCGCCACGACGCGTCGCCCCGCGCCAACACTCGGTGACGCGAGTGGACAACGGGGAACGAGACGAGGGTGGGTGCCGCAGATGGAGAGCCGCGGGAGTGTTCCGGTCCGGCCACTGCCGTACGAGGGGGTGTGGCGCTTCACCGCCCCTGCCGTGGACGCGTCCGTGCCGCGGGCGCGGCACGCCGTCCGCGACCTCCTGGTGCGCCAGGCCGTGCCGGCCGACGAGGACCTGGTGCAGATGGTGCTGCTGATCGTCTCCGAGCTGGTGACCAACGCCGTGCGCCACGCCGCGGTCCTCTCGCCCGAGGTCGGCGTGGAGCTCTCCGTCGACGCGGGCTGGATCAGGGTCTCCGTGGAGGACGGCCACCCCTACCGGCCGAAGCCGCTGGCGCGGGACCAGACCCAGACGGGCGGGCGCGGACTGCTGCTGGTGCAGGAGCTCTCCCGGGAGGCCGGCGGTGCCTGCGACGTCGAGCACACCGCCGGCGGCGGGAAGGTGGTCTGGGCGGCGCTGCCGCTCACCAGCCGGACTGCGCCCCCGTCAGCTCCCTGACCGCCGGGCGCGCCGCGTCGAGCACCGTCGTGAACCAGGCGGAGAACGGGTCGTCCGCGCAGCGCTTCTCCAGCTCGGCCGCCGACACGAACGCGTACTCCGCGATCTCCTCCGGGTCCGGCGCGGGCGTCGCCTGCGCGAGCCCGACGAAGAGGTGGTTGAACTCCTGCTCCACGAGGCCCGACGCCGGGTCGGGGTGGTTGTAGCGCACGGTGCCCGCCTCCGCCATCAGCGTGGGCGACACGCCGAGCTCCTCGAACGTGCGGCGGGCGGCGGCGGCGAACGGCGCCTCGCCCGGGTACGGGTGGCCGCAGCAGGTGTTCGACCACACGCCGGGGGAGTGGTACTTGGCGAGCGCCCTGCGCTGGATCAGCAGCCGGCCCTGCTCGTCGAAGAGGAAGACGGAGAACGCCCGGTGCAGCTGTCCTGGCGCCTGGTGCGCGGCGAGCTTCTCCGCGGTCCCGATCGTCCTGCCCTGCTCGTCGACGAGCTCCAGCATGATCGTTTCCTGTGCGTCCGCCTGCGCGCTGTCCGCCGTGGTGGCTGGTGTCGTCGGCATAACCGTCCTTCGCTCCGGGCTTCGGGCCCCAGTCTGCCGCACAAGGCCCTCATGTCGGCACTTCGGGGGCGCGATCATGATCCGTTCCCACGATTGCCGCCGCGGACACCACCGCGGGACGGGCCCCCGGGCGCACAGCGCTCGCACCCGGCGCGCGTCCGCACCCCGCGCGCCGTCAGTGGCAGACCCTGGCCTCGTGCTCCGCGTGGCCGCCCGGCTCCAGCTGGAAGGTGCAGTGCTCCACGTCGAAGTGGTGGCCGAGGCAGCCCTGGAGCTCGTGCAGGATCTTCTCGTGGCCCACCGCGTCGAGCGCGTCCTGGTCCACCACCACGTGCGCGGAGAGCACCGGCATCCCCGACGTGATCGTCCAGGCGTGCAGGTCGTGGACGTCCACCACGCCCGGCATGGCGAGCATATGGGCCCGCACCTCGGCCATGTCGACGCCCCTCGGCGCCGCTTCGAGCAGCACCTCAAGCGTCTCGCGCAGCAGTTTCACCGCGCGCGGCACGATCAGCAGCCCGATCACCAGCGACGCGACCGGGTCGGCGAGCTGCCAGCCGGTGGCCAGGACGACCCCGGCGGAGACCAGCACCGTGAAGGACCCCAGCGTGTCCGCGAGCACCTCGAGGTACGCGCCGCGCACATTGAGGCTCTCCCGCTGCCCGCGCATCAGCAGCGACAGCGAGACCGCGTTGGCCACCAGGCCGACCAGGGCGAACGCGATGGTGAGGCCGCCCCGGGTGTCCGGCGGTGCGAGGAAGCGGTCGACCGCCTCGTACAGCAGGAACGCGCCGACCCCGAGCAGCAGCAGGCAGTTGGCGAGCGCGGCGAGGATCTCCGCGCGCGCGTAGCCGTACGTGCGGCTCGCGTCCGCGGGCCTCGCGGCGAAGTGGATCGCGAGCAGGCCCATGCCGAGCCCCAGCGCGTCCGTCGCCATGTGCCCGGCGTCCGCGATCAGCGCGAGCGACCCGGACAGCACGCCGCCGGCGATCTCCACCGCCGTCACGGCCAGGGTGATGGCGAGCGCGACCCGCAGCCGGTTGCGGTACCCCGCGGTGACCGTCTCGCCGGGCGGCGGTCCGTGGCTGTGCCCGTGATCGTGCCCTGCCCCCATGGGCCACCTCCCCGACGCCGCGGCGCTCTGCCGACGACGCCAGTGAACTATGCACGCGCGGCCCCGGGCAACACGACGCTGAACACCGTTGTCATCTCACCTGACCTGCGGAAATGCCCGCAGGTCAGCGCTCGGGCAGGGTCAGGAGGCGGGCACTGCCGGGTGCTGGAGCTGCCAGCCCTCCCACGCGGATTCCACCATTTCGCGTACGCCGCGCGAGGCCGTCCAGCCGAGTTCCGAGGCGATCAGGCCGACCGACGCCACGGAGGCCGGTGCGTCGCCCGGACGCCGCCCCTCCACCGCGGGCCCGGCCGCGCAACCGGTCACCTCGGCCACGACCCGGGCCAGCTCGCGCACGGACACGCCCTCGCCGCGCCCGATGTTCACGGTCAGGTCCCCAGGGCCCCGGTCCGCCAACGACCGCGCGACCGCCAGATGGGCGTCGGCCAGGTCCGCCACGTGGATGTAGTCGCGCACGCACGTGCCGTCCGGCGTCGGATAGTCGTCGCCGAAGATCCGCGGCGCCTCGCCCCGGGTGATCCGGTCGAAGAACATCGGAACGATGTTGAAGACGCCGGTGTCGGCGAGCGCGGGGGCCGCTGCGCCCGCCACGTTGAAGTAGCGCAGGCAGGCCGTGGCGAGGCCGTGCGCCCGGCCCGCCGCCCGCACCAGCCACTCGCCCGCGACCTTCGTCTCGCCGTACGGGCTGATCGGGGCCGTGGGCGTGTCCTCGGCGATCCGCTCCCTGTCGGGCGTGCCGTACACCGCGGCCGACGACGAGAACACGAAGGACCGCACACCCCCCGCCACCACGGCGTCGAGCAGCGTGGTGAGGCCGGCGACGTTGTCCCGGTAGTACGCGAGCGGCCGCTCGACCGACTCGCCGACCTGCTTCTTCGCGGCGAGGTGCACCACGCCCGTCACGGCGTGCTCCGCCAGCACCCGGTCCACCAGGCCCCGGTCCGCGATCGAGCCGCGCACCAGCGCGACCTCGCCGGGCAGCCGCCGAGCCACCCCGGTCGACAGGTCGTCGAGGACCACGGCCCGCTCGCCCGCCGCCGCCATGGACCGCACCACGTGCGCCCCGATGTAGCCGGCCCCGCCCGTAATCAGCCACGTCATGGCCTCACTGTAGAGGCCGGCCCCCGGCCCGCCCCCGGCGTCCCCCTGCCGCCGGCGCCCCCCCCGCCGCCGGGTACGCCCACGGACACGGCCCCCGGGCCCGCGGCCCGGCGGGAACCGGCAGGCAGACCCGGGCGTCCGAAGCGTAAACGGTCGGTGAAATCGGTCTTCAGTTCATCCGATAGCCTCTGCCGACGTGCCCGCGTCCGGCCCGTGCCGCACCGCCCGGCCGCACGTGCCTGCCGGCGTGCCGCCGCGGCCCCGGCCCGGGTACGCAGCCGTCCGCGCGCCCCGCCCTGCCAGTGCCAAGGAGTGAGTTCGTCTGTCGACCGCCATCCTCACAGGTGCCCCGGTGCCCGGATCGCCGCTCGACGGCCATCTGCGCTCGCTGGGCTTCGACGTACGCCCCGCCCGGGACGGGGCCGACGCCGCGCGCCTGCTCGCCGGCGTGCCGGCCGGTGAGCGGGTCGCCCTGGTCGACCCCCGCTTCGTCGGCCACCTGCACGCCCTGCGCCTCGCCCTGACCGACCCGCGCTTCCCGCTCTCCGCGACCGCCGGGGCCGTCACCGCCAAGCCCGAGGCGCGCGGGTCCCTCGCCCGCGCGCTCGGCGAGGCCGGAGACGCCGGGGCCCAGGACGCGCCGGGTTCCGGCGGCGGCACCGGCCTGGCGGCGGCCCCCCGCACCGGCGCGCTCGCCGACCGGGTCGCCGCCGCGCTCGAAGCCGACGGCGCGGCCCCGCACCGCGCGGAGCTCGGCTCGCTCGTCGCCGCCGTGCCCGAGGACGACACGTCGCGCGCCGAGGCGTCCCGCGCCGTGGCCGCCGTGGACGACGAGGCCGTGCGGCTGCGGTCGGCGGTGAAGGCCCGCGACGGCTTCTTCACCACCTTCTTCGTGTCCACCTACTCGCGCTACATCGCCCGCTGGTGCGCCCGCCGCGGCCTCACGCCCAACCAGGTCACCACGGCCTCCCTGGTCACCGCCGTGATCGCCGCCGCCTGCGCGGCCACCGGCACCCGCGGCGGCTACATCGCCGCCGGCGTCCTGCTGTACTGCTCGTTCGTCCTCGACTGCACGGACGGCCAGCTCGCGCGCTACTCGCTCCAGTACTCCACGCTCGGGGCCTGGCTCGACGCGACCTTCGACCGGGCCAAGGAGTACGCGTACTACGCGGGCCTCGCCCTCGGCGCCGCCCGCGGCGGGGACGACGTCTGGGCGCTCGCGCTCGGCGCGATGGTGCTCCAGACCTGCCGGCACGTGGTGGACTTCGCCTTCAACGAGGCCCACGCCGAGAGCGCCCCCGCCCCCGCCGCTGCCGCCGCCTCCGCGGCCAAGCCCGTCGCAGGCACCCCGACCTCCGCGCTCTCCACCCGCCTCGACAGCGTCGGCTGGACGGTGTGGGCACGGCGCATGATCGTCCTGCCGATCGGCGAGCGCTGGGCCCTGATCGCGGTGCTCACCGCGGCGACCACCCCCCGCATCACCTTCGTGGTGCTGCTCGTCGGCTGCGCCTTCGCCGCCTGCTACACCACCGCGGGCCGGGTGCTGCGCTCCGTGCTGCGCAGGTCCGTGCGCACCGAGCGGGCCACCCGCGCCCTCGCGGACCTCGCCGACTCAGGGCCGCTCGCGCGCGCCGTCGCCGCCGCTGCCGGCCGCCCGGTGCGGCGGCTGCCGTCCCTCTTCCCGTTCGCCGTCGCGCTGGTGGGCGGCGCGGTGCTCGCGGCCACCGCCGCGTACGCGCGCGTCGACGGCCCCTGGCCCGTCCTCGCCGCCCTGCTGTACGTCGTCACCTCGGGCCTCGCGGTCGCCAGGCCGCTGACCGGGCCGCTCGACTGGCTGGTCGCGCCGGTCTTCCGGGCCGCCGAGTACGGCACGGTGCTGCTGCTCGCCGCCCGCAGCGGGGTGAACGGCGCGTTGCCCGCGGCTTTCGGGCTGGTGGCGGCCGTCGCCTACCATCACTACGACACGACCTACCGCATCCGCGGCGGCACGGGCGCGCCACCGCGCGCGCTGGTGCTGGCCCTCGGCGGCCACGAGACCAGAACGCTCGTGGCCGTCGTGCTCGCCGCGGTCCTGGTGACCCGCGGCGCCGACTTCGCCACGGCCCTGACGGTCCTCGCGGTGGCCGTCGCCCTGGTGGCACTGTTCGAGTCCATCCGCTTCTGGGTGTCCTCCTCGGCCCCCGCCGTACACGACGAAGGAGAAACGGCATGATCGGCCTGGTCCTGGCAGCCGGTGCGGGACGGCGTCTGCGCCCCTACACCGACACCCTCCCCAAGGCCCTCGTGCCCGTCGACCCCGCGGGGGAGGGCACCACCACGGTGCTCGACATCGCGCTCGGCAACTTCGCCGCGGTCGGTCTCACCGAGGCGGCCGTCGTCGTCGGCTACCGCAAGGAGGCCGTGTACGCGCGCAAGGCGGAGCTCGAGGAGCGCTACGGGCTGCGCATCACCCTCGTCGACAACGACAGGGCCGAGGAGTGGAACAACGCCTACTCCCTGTGGTGTGCCCGCGACGTGCTCGCCGAGGGCGCCATCCTCGCCAACGGCGACACCGTCCACCCCGTCTCGGTCGAGCAGGACCTCCTCAAGGCCCGCGGCGAGGGCCGCCGCGTCATCCTCGCCCTCGACACGGTCAAGACCCTCGCCGACGAGGAGATGAAGGTCGTCTGCGACGGCTCGGGCGTGCGCCGCATCACCAAGCTGATGGACCCGGCCGACGCGACGGGCGAGTACATCGGTGTCACGCTGATCGAGCCCGAGGCCGCCGCCGACCTCGCCGACGCGCTGAAGGCCACCTTCGAGCGCGACCCGCAGCTGTACTACGAGGACGGCTACCAGGAGCTGGTGAACCGCGGGTTCACCGTGGACACCGCACCGATCGGCGACGTGCCGTGGGTGGAGATCGACAACCACGAGGACCTCGCGAAGGGCCGGGCGATCGCGTGCCAGTACTGACCCGGCTCATCCCCTCGCCGCTCGTCGTCGACATCAGCCGCGGCGCCCTCGACGGCCTCGCCGCCCTCCTCGCCGACCAGCGCATCTCCTCCTCAGGCCGGCTGGCCTTCGCCATAAGCGGCGGTTCCGGCCAGGCCCTGCGGGCCCGCCTCGAACCGGGGCTGCCCGGCGCCGACTGGTACGAGATCGCCGACGGCACCATCGACTCGGCCGTCCGGCTCGCCGACGGCATCAAGGGCACCCGCTACGACGCCGTGGTCGGGCTCGGCGGCGGCAAGATCATCGACGTGACCAAGTACGCGGCGGCCCGGGTCGGCCTGCCCATGGTCTCCGTCGCGACCAACCTGTCGCACGACGGCCTCTGCTCACCCGTCGCGACCCTCGACAACGACAACGGCCGCGGCTCCTACGGGGTGCCGACGCCCATCGCCGTCGTGATCGACCTCGACGTGATCCGCGCCGCCCCGGCCCGCTTCGTGCGCTCCGGCATCGGCGACGCCATCTCCAACCTCTCGTCGCTCGCCGACTGGGAGCTGTCGCACGCCGTCAACGGCGAGCCCGTCGACGGGCTCGCCGCCGCCATGGCGCGGCAGGCGGGCGAGGCGGTGCTGCGCCACCCCGGCGGCGTGGGTGACGACGACTTCCTCACGGTGCTGGCCGAGTCGCTCGTGCTCACCGGCATCGCGATGTCCATCAGCGGCGACACCCGGCCGTCCTCCGGTGCCTGCCACGAGATCAGCCACGCCTTCGACCTGCTCTACCCGAAGCGCTGCGCCCTCCACGGCGAGCAGGTCGGGCTCGGCGCGTCCTTCGCGATGCACCTGCGCGGCGCGCGCGAGGAGGCGCAGCTCTTCGCGCGCGTGCTGCGCCGCCACGGGCTGCCGGTGCTGCCCGACGAGATCGGCTTCAGCACCGACGAGTTCGTGGCGGCCGTCGCGTACGCGCCGCAGACCCGGCCGGGGCGGTTCACCGTACTCGAACATCTCGACCTGTCCGCCGACCAGATCAGGGACGTCTACGCCGACCATGCCAAGACCATCAGCGGCTGAGCTGCGCCCGGTCGTCCACCCCGCGGGGGTGAAGGACCGGCGCAGCGGCGAACACTGGGCCGGCCGGCTCTACATGCGGGAGATCTCGCTCAGGGTCGACCCGTATCTGGTGAACACCCGGATCTCGCCCAACCAGCTCACGTACCTCATGGTGGTCGCCGGGGTGCTCGGCGGCGCCGCGCTGCTGCTGCCGGGGGTCACGGGCGCCGTGCTCGCCGTGCTGCTGTTCCAGCTCTACCTGCTGCTCGACTGCGTCGACGGCGAGGTGGCGCGCTGGCGCGGCCAGACCTCCGTGACCGGGGTGTACCTGGACCGGATCGGCCACTACCTGTGCGAGGCCGCGCTGCTCGCCGGGTTCGGGCTGCGGGCCGCCGACGTCTTCCAGCGGCAGGGCCCGCACCCCGGCTGGCTGTGGGCGTTCCTCGGCACCCTGGCCGCGCTCGGCGCGATCCTGATCAAGGCGGAGACCGACCTGGTGGACGTGGCGCGCCAGCGCAGCGGCCTGCCCGCGGTCGCGGACGAGGCGTCGGCGCCGCGCTCCTCCGGGCTCGCACTGGCCCGCCGCGCCGCCGCCGCGCTCAGGTTCCACCGGCTGGTGGGCGGGATCGAGGCGAGCCTGTTCATCCTGCTCGCGGCGGTCCTCGACGCGTGTGTGTCCGCGGGCGGCGGCCTCTTCTTCACCCGACTGGGTGTCGCGGTGCTCGCCGCCGTCGCGGTGGTGCAGACGCTGCTGCACCTGGTGTCCATCCTGGCGTCGAGCAGGCTCCGCTTGGAAGTGTCTTCAAAAGAGCGTCGTCCGCCCGGAGGGCGCCCCGACCAGACGGGCTTTTGAAGACACGACCTAGCCCGGCGCCGGGCCCGCACCGCACGCGGCCCCGCACACGAAGGTTCTGTGACCCTTGACGAAGACAGCACGCGGCGGCGGCACGGGTCCGCCGCCCGACCGCACACCGGACTCCCCGGCACAGCTGGCGGCGCGCCACGGCCTCTCGGTGAGCGGCGCGAGGCCGCCGCTGCCGGAGTACGTGCGGCAGCTGTGGGGGCGGCGCCACTTCATCGTCGCGTTCAGCAGCGCCAAGCTGACCGCCCAGTACAGCCAGGCGAAGCTGGGGCAGATCTGGCAGCTGGCCACGCCGCTGCTCAACGCCTGCGTCTACTACCTCATCTTCGGGCTGATCCTCGGGACGCGGCGCGGCATCCCGCACGACGTCTTCGTGCCGTTCCTGGTCACGGGCGTGTTCATCTTCCAGTTCACCCAGAGCTCGGTCACCGCGGGAGTCCGGGCCATCTCGGGCAACCTGGGCCTGGTGCGCGCGCTGCACTTCCCGCGCGCGGCGCTGCCCGTGTCCATCGCGCTCCAGCAACTCCAGCAACTGCTGTTCTCGATGGTCATCCTGGTCGTGGCCGCCGTCGCCTTCGGCAGCTACCCGTCGCCGCGCTGGCTGCTCGCAGTGCCCGCGCTCGCGCTCCAGTTCGCCTTCAACGTCGGCCTGACGATGGTGATGGCGAGGCTCGGCAGCAAGACCCCCGACTTCGCCCAGCTGATGCCGTTCGTGATGCGCACCTGGATGTACGCGTCGGGCGTCATGTTCTCCATCCCTGTCATGCTGGAGGGCAGGCCCCAGTGGATCAAAGCGGCGTTGCAGCACAATCCGCTCGCCGTCTACATGGACCTGGTGCGCTACGCACTGATCCGCGGCTACGGTGCACACAACCTGCCCGCGCACGTATGGCTGTGGGGGCTCGGGTGGGCGGTGCTCCTGGGCGCCGCCGGTTTCATCTACTTCTGGAAGGCTGAGGAGCAGTACGGCCGTGGCTGACATCTCTCTCGACAAGCCGGGCGCGGACGAGCGCGTCCCTACGGTGATCGCCGACGACGTGCACATCGTGTACCGGGTCAACGGCGGCGGCCGCGGCAGGGGCAGCGCCACGGCGGCGCTCAGCCGGATCCTCCGCAAGGACAAGGGCGAGTCGCGCGGCGTGCGCAAGGTGCACGCGGTGCGCGGCGTGACGTTCACCGCGTACCGGGGCGAGGCGATCGGCCTGATCGGCTCGAACGGCTCGGGCAAGTCGACGCTGCTGCGGGCCATCGCGGGCCTGCTGCCGCCGGAGCGCGGCAAGGTCTACACGGACGGGCAGCCCTCGCTGCTCGGTGTCAACGCGGCCCTGATGAACGATCTGACCGGCGAGCGCAACGTCATCCTGGGCGGCCTGGCCATGGGCATGTCGCGGGAGGAGGTCAGGAAGCGGTACCAGGAGATCGTCGACTTTTCCGGCATCAATGAGAAGGGCGACTTCATCACGCTTCCGATGCGTACGTACTCCTCCGGTATGGCCGCCAGGTTGCGCTTCTCCATCGCCGCCGCCAAGAACCACGACGTGCTCATGATCGACGAGGCGCTCGCCACCGGTGACCGCAAGTTCCAGGTCCGCTCCGAGGAACGCATCAGGGAACTGCGCAAGGAAGCCGGCACGGTGTTCCTCGTCAGCCACAGCAACAAGTCCATCAGGGACACCTGCGACCGGGTGCTGTGGCTGGAGAAGGGCGAGCTGCTGATGGACGGGCCCACCGAAGAGGTGCTGCGCGCCTACGAGAAGGAGACCGGCAAGTAGCACGCGCGGCCGGTGGCGTTCTCGGCCCCCGCGGGAGCGGTCCCGCGGGGGTCTTCGCACGTCGCCGGGGCCGGAAAGCGTCAAGGGTGGGTCAAGTCGCCGCGGCGGGGGAAGCGTTGCCGCGGATCGCAGCGTTCTTGTAATGCGCGCAACACCCCGGACGAGACCCTTCCCGTTGTACAACGTAAGCTGAGCTGGTTCTGAATTCACGGCAAGTGGGGTGATTCCCCCCTGAGTACCCCACCTGCCGGGGTGGTGATTGCTCGGGAGGGCGGGCGGCGTGTCCGAAATGGGATGTATTCGGTCGGCAGTGTAGAACGGGAGATATGACGGAAATGACGGAAAATCTCCGGGTCTGCGCGGATTACTCCGTCCCCGTATTGGGAACTCCGCAGTGACGGGACAGGACGGCAACGCGGACGCACCGGCCCGCGACACACTGGACAAGGCGACGGACGAGAATTTCCCCGTAGCCCCGTTCTTCCTGCCCCGCGCCTGGCGCGACGACCTCATGGCCGTGTACGGCTTCTCCCGCCTCGTCGACGACATCGGCGACGGCGACCTCGCCCCGGGCGGGGCCGACGCCCGCGAGCTCGGTGTGGACCCGGAGCGCGCCGACGACCGCGTCGCCCTGCTCGACGCCTTCGAGGCCGACCTGCGGCGCGTCTTCGAGCCCGAGGGCCCCGAGCCCGGCCACCATCTGCTGCGCGCCCTCGCCCCCACCGTCCACCGCCGCACGCTGCCGCCCGAGCCCTTCCTCGGGCTGATCGGCGCCAACCGGCAGGACCAACTGGTGCGCAGGTACGAGACCTACGACGACCTGCTCGCCTACTGCGAGCTCTCGGCCAACCCGGTGGGCCGCCTGGTCCTCGGCATCACCGGCACTCTGACCCCCGAGCGCGTCCGCCGCTCCGACGCCGTCTGCACCGCGCTCCAGATCGTCGAGCACCTCCAGGACGTGGCGGAGGACCTCGCACGGGACCGGATCTACCTGCCGGCCGAGGACATGAAGCGCTTCCGCGTCAGTGAGGCCGACCTCGCCGCACCCACGGCGAACGCCTCTGTGCGCACGCTCATCGCGTTCGAGGCGGAGCGCGCGGGGGACCTGCTCGCGCAGGGCACAGCTCTTGTCGGTAGCGTCCACGGCAGACTCCGGCTCCTCCTCGCCGGTTTCGTGGCAGGTGGGCGCGCCGCCCTCGCGTCGATCGCGGCCGCCGGGCACGATGTGCTCCCCGGACCGCCCAAGCCCACCAGGCCACGGTTGCTGCGCGAGGTGGGAGCTGTCTTGCGAAGTGCGCACAGAGAGGGGTGAGCCGGAACGTGGAGAAACAGACACCCGTGTCCGCGCCGGTACAGGCGGCCTACCGCTACTGCGAGGCCGTGACCGGGGCGCAGGCCAGGAACTTCGCCTACGGCATCAGACTGCTGCCCGCCGCGAAACGCCAGGCCATGTCGGCCCTGTACGCGCTCTCGCGCCGGGTCGACGACATCGGCGACGGGACGCTGGACACCGAGACGAAGGAAGCCCGCCTCAAGGAGACCCGCGTCCTCCTCGACCGGGTGCGCAAAGGGGCCGTGGAGGAGGACGACACCGACCCCGTCGCGGTCGCGCTCTGCGACACGGCACGGCGCTTCCCCGTCCCGATCGACGCCCTCGACGAACTCATCGACGGCGTCCTGATGGACGTGCGGGGCGAGACGTACGAGACCTGGGACGACCTGCGCGTCTACTGCCGTTGTGTGGCAGGCGCCATCGGGCGGCTCTCGCTCGGTGTGTTCGGCGGCGGCCCCGCCGCCACCTCGGAGCGCGCCTTCGGATACGCCGACACGCTGGGCCTCGCCCTCCAGCTCACGAACATCCTGCGGGACGTGCGCGAGGACGCGGGCAACGGACGCACCTACCTGCCCGCGGACGACCTCGCCAAGTTCGGCTGCTCCGCGGGCTTCCACAGTGCCGTCCCGCCCGCCGGCTCCGACTTCGCCGGGCTCGTCCACTTCGAGGTGCGCAGAGCGCGCCGCCTCTTCGCCGAGGGCTACCAGCTCCTCCCGCTGCTCGACCGCCGCAGCGGCGCGTGCGTCGCGGCGATGGCCGGCATCTACCGGCGCCTGCTCGACCGCATCGAGCGCGACCCGGAGGCGGTGCTGCGGGGGCGGGTGTCACTCCCGGGGCGCGAGAAGGCGTATGTTGCCGTGCGCGGGCTGTCGGGTCTCGACGCCCGCCACATCTCACGACGGACCTCCAGGGGGCGCGGCTGATGCGGCACACCGCCGATGGCTCGCACCCGCCTGCCCGGCGCCCGGCAACCCCGACGCACCCCGCCGCGTCCCAGAACGTGACCGTACGAGGGGAGCGCACATGACGGGGGCCGGCGATCCGGGACCCGCCAGGGCCGTGGTGGTGGGCGGGGGGCTCGCGGGAGTCACCGCGGCCCTCCGCCTCGCCGACGCGGGCCTTGCCGTCACCCTGGTCGAGGGCCGCCCGCGCCTTGGCGGCCTCGCCTTCTCCTTCACCCGCGGCGACCTGACCGTCGACAACGGCCAGCACGTGTACCTGCGTTGCTGCACCGCCTACCGGTGGTTCCTCGACCGCGTCGAGGGGACGGCGCTCGCCCCCCTCCAGGACCGGCTCGACGTCCCCGTCCTCGACGTCGCAGGCGACAGGCCCCGCCTCGGCAGGATCCGCCGCAACGCCCTGCCCGTGCCGCTGCACCTGGCCGCGGGCCTCGCGCGCTACCCCCACCTCTCGCTCGCCGAGCGCGCGTCGGTGGGGCGCGCCGCACTCGCGCTGAAGAAGCTCGACCCCGAGGACCCCGCACTCGACGAGGTCGACTTCGCCACCTGGCTGCACCGCCACGGCCAGTCCCCGCGCACCGTCGAGGCGCTCTGGGACCTCGTCGGCGTGGCCACGCTCAACGCCACCGCGCAGCAGAGCTCGCTCGCCCTCGCCGCCAAGGTGTTCAGGACGGGACTGCTGACCGAGCCCGGCGCCGCCGACATCGGCTGGGCGCACGTCCCCCTCGGCGAACTCCACGACACCCTCGCGGCCAAGGCCCTCGCGGCGGCCGGCGTCCGCACCGAACTGCGCACCAAGGTCTCGGACATCAGCCGCCGCCCCGAAGGCGGCTGGCGGGTCGCACTCGAAGGGGAGAGCGTCGACGCCGACACCGTCGTGCTCGCCGTGGCGCAGCGCGAGGCCCACGCACTGCTGCCCGACGGGGCGCTCGCCGACCCGGGGCGGCTGCTCGCCATCGGCACCGCGCCGATCCTCAACGTCCATGTGGTGTACGACCGTACGGTCCTGCGGCGCCCGTTCTTCGCCGCGCTCGGCTCCCCGGTGCAGTGGGTCTTCGACCGCACCGGGGCGTCGGGCCTCACACACGGCCAGTACCTGGCGCTGTCCCAGTCCGCCGCGCAGGACGACATCGAACTCCCCGTGGCGCGCCTGCGGGAGCGCTACCTTCCCGAACTCGAACGCCTGCTGCCCGCCACCCGCGGCGCCGGGGTACGGGACTTCTTCGTCACCCGGGAGCGCACCGCGACCTTCGCGCCCGCACCGGGTGTGGGGCGGCTGCGCCCCGCGGCACGCACCGAGGCGCAGGGCCTGTTCCTGGCCGGTTCGTGGACCGCGACCGGATGGCCCGCGACGATGGAGGGCGCCGTCCGCAGCGGACTGAACGCCGCGGGCGCCGCCCTGACCGAGCTAGGCCGCCCCCACGGACACCCCCTGGGGGAGGCGGCGTGAGCGCGGGAACCGCACCTACGAGTACTGGAACAAGAGGAGAGACCGTGCCGACTGTGCCCCCGGCCAACCTGGCTGTCGACACTGCGGACGTCAACGCGCTGCTCGACCGCGGGCGGAGCCTTGCCACGCCGGTGCTGCGCGCGGCCGTCGACCGGCTGGCGCCGCCGATGGACACCGTCTCGGCGTACCACTTCGGGTGGATCGACGCCGCAGGCAACCCCGCGGCAGGCGACGGCGGCAAGGCCGTGCGCCCCGCGCTCGCCCTGCTGTCGGCGGAGGCGGCGGGCGCCGCGCCCGAGGAGGGCGTGCCGGGGGCCGTCGCGGTCGAGCTCGTGCACAACTTCTCGCTGCTGCACGACGACCTGATGGACGGTGACGAGCAGCGCAGGCACCGCGACACGGTGTGGAAGGTGCACGGCCCCGCCCAGGCGATCCTGGTCGGCGACGCGCTGTTCGCACTCGCCAACGAGATCCTGCTGGAGCTCGGCAGCGCCGAGGCCGGCCGGGCGACCCGCCGGCTGACCAGCGCCACCCGCAAGCTGATCGACGGTCAGGCGCAGGACATCTCCTTCGAGCACCGCGAACGGGTCACCGTCGAGGAGTGCCTGACGATGGAGGGCAACAAGACGGGCGCGCTGCTCGCCTGCGCCTCCTCCATCGGCGCCGTGCTCGGCGGCGCCGACGACCGCACCGCCGACCTGCTGGAGTCCTACGGCCACCATCTCGGCCTGGCCTTCCAGGCGGTGGACGATCTGCTGGGCATCTGGGGCGATCCCGACTCCACGGGCAAGCAGACCTGGAGCGACCTCAGGCAGCGCAAGAAGTCCCTGCCGGTGGTGGCCGCGCTCGCCGCGGACAACGCCGCGTCGCGCCGGCTCGGCGAACTCCTCGCCGCCGACGCGAAAAGCAATGATTTCGAGACCTTCTCCGAGGAAGAATTCGCCGTCCGCGCAGCGCTGATCGAAGAGGCCGGCGGGCGCGAGTGGACCTCCCAGGAGGCTCGCCGGCAGCACTCCGTCGCGGTGGCAGCCCTGACCGGAGTGGACATGCCGGAAGAAGTCCGGGCGCGCTTCGTCGCGCTCGCCGACTTCGTCGTCGTACGAGAGAGATGATCACTATTCCCATATCTGCCCTTTCTGGGGGTTGACCTGAGCAGTCGCCGTCCGGCCCCGCCCCGCAGGCACGGAGACGGACGGCCCAGACCCCAGCACAGCAGAAGCACCACTGCACGGAGGGGAAGTTATGACAGCGACGACCGACGGGAGCGCAGGAGCCCTGGGCTCCGAGGCGGCTTCGGCGGGCGTGCCGGCCACCACCGCCGAGGCCGGAGAGGTACGGGAGGCCGCAGAGCGGGCCACCCGCAGGGCCATCGACCACCTGCTCGGCCGTCAGGACGCGGCCGGCTGGTGGAAGGGCGACCTGGAAACCAATGTGACGATGGACGCCGAGGACCTGCTGCTGCGTCAGTTCCTCGGCATCCGCGACGCACACACCACCGAGGCCGCCGCCCTCTTCATCCGGGGCGAGCAGCGGGCCGACGGCACCTGGGCCACCTTCCACGGCGGCCCGGGCGAGCTGTCCGCCACCGTCGAGGCGTATGTCGCGCTGCGCCTCGCGGGCGACAGCCCCGAGGACGAGCACATGGCGCGCGCCGCCGCCTGGGTGCGCGAGCGGGGCGGGATCGCCGCGAGCCGCGTCTTCACGCGCATCTGGCTCGCGCTGTTCGGCTGGTGGAAGTGGGAAGACCTGCCGGAGATGCCGCCCGAGGTCATCTTCTTTCCGAAGTGGCTCCCGCTCAACGTCTACGACTTCGGCTGCTGGGCCCGGCAGACCATCGTGCCGCTCACCGTGGTCGGCGCGGTCAGGCCGGTGCGCCCCGCGCCCTTCCCCCTGGACGAGCTGCACACCGACCCGTCCGACCCCAACCCCGCCAAGCCCCTTGCGCAGGTGGCCAGTTGGGACGGGGCCTTCCAGCGGCTCGACAAGGCGCTGCACGCGTACCGCAAGGTCGCGCCGCGCAAGCTGCGCCGCGCCGCGATGCGTGCGGCCTCCCGGTGGATCATCGAGCGGCAGGAGAACGACGGCTGCTGGGGCGGCATCCAGCCGCCCGCCGTGTACTCCCTGATGGCGCTCCACCTGCTCGGCTACGACCTGGAGCACCCCGTGATGCGCGAGGGGCTCGCCTCCCTCGACCGCTTCGCGGTCTGGCGCGAGGACGGCGCCCGGATGATCGAGGCCTGCCAGTCCCCGGTGTGGGACACCTGCCTCGCCACCATCGCGCTCGCCGACGCCGGCGTCGAGGCCGACCACCCGGCCCTGGTCAAGGCGGCCGACTGGATGATGAACGAGGAGATCACCCGACCGGGTGACTGGTCCGTGCGCAGGCCCTCGCTGGCCCCCGGCGGCTGGGCGTTCGAATTCCACAACGACAACTACCCCGACATCGACGACACCGCCGAGGTCATCCTCGCGCTGCGCCGGGTCGACCACCCCGACGCGGGCAAGCTGGAGGACGCCGTCACGCGCGGTGCCCGCTGGACGCTCGGGATGCAGTCGAAGAACGGCGCGTGGGCCGCGTTCGACGCCGACAACACCAGCCCGTTCCCCAACCGGCTCCCGTTCTGCGACTTCGGCGAGGTCATCGACCCCCCGTCCGCCGACGTCACGGCGCACGTCGTGGAGATGCTGGCGTACGAGGGCAAGACACACCACCCCGCCACCCGGCGCGGTGTCGAGTGGCTGCTCGCCGAACAGGAGACGTTCGGCGCCTGGTTCGGCCGCTGGGGAACCAACTACGTCTACGGCACGGGCTCCGTGGTGCCCGCGCTCGCGGCCGCGGGCCTGCCCGGCACCCACCCCGCGCTCAGGCGCGCGGTCGCCTGGCTGGAGTCCGTGCAGAACGAGGACGGCGGCTGGGGCGAGGACCAGCGCTCCTACACCGACGAGAAGTGGATCGGGCAGGGCGCCTCCACCGCGTCCCAGACGGCGTGGGCGCTGCTCGCGCTGCTGGCGGCGGGGGAGAAGGAGAGCAAGGCCGTCGAGCGCGGCGTCGCCTTCCTCGCCGAGACGCAGCAGGAGGACGGCTCGTGGGACGAGCCGTACTTCACCGGCACGGGCTTCCCGTGGGACTTCTCCATCAACTACCACCTGTACCGGCAGGTGTTCCCGCTCACCGCTCTCGGCCGCTACGTGCACGGCGAGCCCCTCGCCGACCGAGTCCTGCGAGCGGGCTGATGGCGGGCACCGCGGGGAGCGACCCCCCGAAACCGGACACGCCGCTGCTGATCGCCTGCGCGCTCGGCATCGAGCGGTTCGCGCTGCGCGGCAGGAGGGGCGAACCCGCGGGGCCGGTCACCGTGCTGCGCACGGGGATGGGCCCGGCCAACGCCGAGCGCGCCGTACGGGGCGCGCTCGGCGAGGACCGGCTCCGCGGCTCCGCGGTCGTCGCGTCCGGCTTCTGCGCCGGTCTGACCCCGGGCATGAGCCCGGGGGACCTCGTCGTCGCCGAGGAGACAAGGGACGCCCGCGGGGCCACGCCCTGCGCGGGTACGGAACTCCTCTTCGAGGCGCTGTCCCGGGCGCTGCCGGGACACCGGGTCCACACCGGTCCGCTCACCGGTTCCGACCATGTGGTACGCGGCCAGGAACGGGCCGAACTACGCACCACGGGAGCCGTCGGGGTGGACATGGAGTCCGCCGCGACGCTCCGCACCGCTCTGGAGGCCGGGCCCCGCCCGGTTGCGGCCGTACGTGTGGTCGTGGACGCTCCGGAGCACGAGCTCGTCCGGATCGGCACGGTGCGCGGGGGAATATCAGCCTTCCGTGTTCTCCGTGCCGTCCTTCCGGTTTTTTATGAATGGCACCGTTCTTTGCTGCTCCCCAGGAGGTGAGCCAGATGGCTATGCCGCTCCGACAGACCATCAGGGTCGGGACGTACCTTGCCGAACAGAAGCTCCGCAGGCGGGACAAGTTCCCGCTGATCGTGGAGCTCGAGCCCCTGTTCGCGTGCAATCTGAAGTGTGAGGGCTGCGGCAAGATCCAGCACCCCGCGGGCGTGCTCAAGCAGCGGATGCCGGTGGCCCAGGCCGTCGGCGCCGTGCTGGAGTCCGGCGCCCCGATGGTCTCCATCGCGGGCGGCGAGCCGCTGATGCACCCTCAGATCGACGAGATCGTGCGGCAGTTGGTGGCCAAGAGGAAGTACGTCTTTCTGTGCACCAACGCGATGCTGCTGCGCAAGAAGCTCGACAAGTTCACGCCGTCGCCGTACTTCTCCTTCACCGTGCACATCGACGGCATGCGGGAGCGGCACGACGAGTCGGTCGCCAAGGAAGGTGTGTTCGACGAGGCGGTGGCCGCCATCAAGGAGGCCAAGCGCCGCGGCTTCCGGGTCACCACCAACTCCACCTTCTTCAACACCGACACCCCGGCGACCATCATCGAGGTGCTCAACTACCTCAACGACGACCTCAAGGTCGACGAGATGATGATCTCGCCCGCCTACGCCTACGAGAAGGCGCCAGACCAGGACCACTTCCTGGGCGTCACGCAGACGCGCGAGCTGTTCAAGAAGGCGTTCGGCGGCGGCAACAGGAGCAAGTGGCGGCTCAACCACTCGCCCCTGTTCCTCGACTTCCTCGAGGGCAAGGCCGACTTCCCCTGCACGGCGTGGGCGATCCCCAACTACTCGCTGTTCGGCTGGCAGCGGCCGTGTTACCTGATGGCCGACGGGTACGTGCCCACGTACCGCCAGCTCATCGAGGAGACGGACTGGAACAAGTACGGCCGGGGCAAGGACGCCCGGTGCGACAACTGCATGGCGCACTGCGGCTACGAACCCACCGCGGTCCTCGCCACGATGGGCTCGCTCAAGGAGACCATCAGGGCCGCCCGCGAGACGGTGGCGGGCACCCGCTGACACCGCACCGCACGGGGTCCCGCCCACCGCGGGGCCCCGGCGGGGCACGGGGCCGGCCCGCGGCCCCGCGAAGCGGCCGGGCGCGGGTGCCGCAGGGGCGGCCCGCCCGCCGCAGTGGTACGAACCGAGAGGGGGCCGAGCGTGTCGATCCTTGAGAGCATTCGGGGGCCGCGCGATCTCAAGGCGCTGAGCGAGGGCGAACTCGACGAACTCGCCGAGGACATCAGGGAGTTCCTCATCCGGGCGGTGGCCAGGACCGGTGGTCACCTCGGGCCCAACCTCGGCGTGGTGGAGCTCACCGTCGCCCTGCACCGGGTCTTCGACTCGCCCGTGGACCGGGTGCTGTGGGACACCGGGCACCAGGCGTACGTCCACAAACTGCTCACCGGCCGGCAGGACTTCTCCAAGCTGCGCGGCAAGGGCGGGCTCTCCGGCTACCCCTCGCGCGCCGAGTCCGAGCACGACGTGATCGAGAACTCGCACGCCTCCACGGTCCTCGGCTGGGCCGACGGACTCGCCAAGGCGCGCGACGTGCGGGGCGGGGACTCCCATGTCGTCGCCGTCATCGGGGACGGTGCCCTCACCGGCGGCATGGCCTGGGAGGCGCTGAACAACATCGCCGCCGCAGGGGACCGGCGGCTGGTCATCGTCGTCAACGACAACGAGCGCAGCTACGCGCCCACCATCGGCGGCCTCGCCGCGCACCTGTCGACCCTGCGCCTCACCGACGGCTACGAGCGCGCGCTCGCCTGGGGCAAGGAGGTCCTGCAGAACACACCGGTCGTCGGCCGCCCGCTCTACGGCTCGCTGCACGGCGCCAAGAAGGGTTTCAAGGACGCCTTCCAGCCGCAGGGGATGTTCGAGGACCTCGGCATCAAGTACCTCGGCCCCATCGACGGGCACGACGTGGCCGCCGTTGAGGCGGCGCTGCACACCGCGCGGCGCTTCTCCGGGCCCGTCCTCGTGCACTGCCTGACCGAGAAGGGCCGCGGCTACCCGCCCGCCCTGCAGGACGAGGCCGACCACTTCCACACCGTCGGCGCGATGGACCCGCTCACCTGCGAGCCGCTGGCGCCGCCCAGCGCACCCTCGTGGACCTCGGTCTTCGCCGAGGAGCTCGCGGCCATCGGAGCAGAGCGCCCCGACGTGGTGGCGCTGACGGCGGCCATGCTCGAACCGGTCGGCCTCCGGCCGTTCGCCGAACGCTTCCCCGACCGCGTCTGGGACGTGGGCATCGCCGAGCAGCACGCGGCCACCTCGGCTGCGGGGCTCGCCACCGGCGGGCTGCACCCCGTCGTCGCCGTCTACGCGACCTTCCTCAACCGGGCCTTCGACCAGGTGCTGATGGACGTGGCGCTGCACCGCTGCGGGGTCACCTTCGTCCTGGACCGCGCCGGGGTCACCGGCAGCGACGGACCCTCGCACAACGGCATGTGGGACATGTCGGTGCTCCAGGTCGTGCCGGGGCTGAGGATCGCCGCGCCGCGCGACGCCGAGCAGCTCCGCGCCCAGCTGCGGGAGGCCGTGGCCGTCGACGACGCGCCGACGGTGGTCCGCTTCCCGAAGGAGTCGGTGGGGGAGCCCGTGCCCGCGGTGGGCCGCGTCGGCGGGATGGACGTCCTGCACCGGCCCGCCGAGGGCGCGGGCCCGCCCGACGTGCTGCTCGTCTCCGCCGGCGCCCTCGCCCCCGCCTGCCTGCGCGCCGCCGAGCTGCTCCAGGCGCGCGGCGTCGCGTGCACCGTCGTGGACCCGCGGTGGGTCAAGCCGCTCGACGAGCAGCTCGTGCCGCTCGCCGAGCGCCACCGGCTGGTCGCCGTCGTGGAGGACAACAGCCGTACGGGAGGCGTCGGCTGGGCGGTCGGACAGCTGCTGCGGGACGCCGGGTGCGACGTGCCGCTGCGGGCCTTCGGCATCCCCGAGCGGTTCCTCCCGCACGCCAAGCGGGGTGAACTGCTCGCCGACATCGGCCTCACCCCGGTCGAGATCGCAGGACGTATCAGTGCCGCCCTGGCACGCAAGGAGAATGCGGAATGACCCAGTCCACCGAAGCCGCGGGGCCCGCGGAGCCGAACGGGTCCCCGGTGCCCGCCCCTGCCCCCGCCCCTGCCGCGGAGCCGGTGCCCGCGAGGGGCTTCGACCTGGCACGGCTCCTCGCCGAGCGCGGCGCCGAGCGCTACGAGCTGCACGGCAGGTACGTCAACCCGCAGCTGCCGCGCATGCTGCACACCATCGGCTTCGACAAGTTCTACGAGCGGGCCGAGGGCGCCTACTTCTGGGACGCGGACGGCAACGACTACCTGGACATGCTCGCCGGCTTCGGCGTCATGGGCATCGGCCGCCACCACCCCGTGGTGCGCAAGGCCCTGCACGACGTGCTGGACGCCTCGCTCGCCGACCTCACCCGCTTCGACTGCCAGCCGCTGCCCGGCCTGCTCGCAGAGCGGCTGCTCGCCCACAGCCCCCACCTGGACCGGGTCTTCTTCGGCAACAGCGGCACCGAGGCGGTCGAGACCGCGCTGAAGTTCGCCCGGTACGCCACCGGGCGCAAGCGGATCCTCTACGCCTCGCACGCCTTCCACGGGCTGACCACGGGCTCCCTCTCGGTCAACGGCGAGGACAGCTTCCGCGACGGCTTCGCGCCGCTGCTGCCGGACACGGCCGTGCCGCTCGGCGACCTCGAAGCGCTGGAGCGCGAGCTCAAGAAGGGCGACGTCGCGGGCTTCGTGGTCGAGCCGATCCAGGGCAAGGGCGTGCACCAGCCGCCCGCCGGGTTCCTGCGCGCCGCGCAGGACCTGCTGCACAAGCACAAGGCGCTCCTCATCGCCGACGAGGTGCAGACCGGCATGGGCAGGACCGGCGCGTTCTACGCGTACCAGCACGAGGAGGGCGTCGAGCCCGACCTGGTCTGCGTGGCGAAAGCGCTGTCCGGCGGCTACGTGCCGGTGAGCGCGACCCTCGGCAAGGACTGGATCTTCAAGAAGGTCTACTCCTCGATGGACCGGGTGCTGGTGCACTCGGCGAGCTTCGGAGCCAACGCGCAGGCGATGGCGGCCGGCCTCGCCGTCCTCTCCGTGATGGAGGACGAGAAGGTCGTGGAGAACGCGCGCCGCACCGGAGAGCTGCTGAAGCGGCGGCTCACCGACCTGATTCCGCAGTACGAGCTGCTGCACGACGTGCGGGGCAGGGGCCTGATGATCGGCATCGAGTTCGGCCGGCCGAGCTCGCTCAAGCTGCGCAGCCGCTGGACCATGCTCCAGGCCGCGCGCAAGGGCCTGTTCGCCCAGATGGTCGTCGTGCCGCTGCTCCAGAAGCACCGGATCCTCACGCAGGTCTCCGGAGACTTCCTCGAAGTGATCAAGCTGATCCCGCCGCTCACCATCGGCGAGCGCGAGGTGGACCGGTTCGTGGACGCCTTCACCGCCGTGATGGACGACGCGCACGGGGGCGGCGGGCTGATGTGGGACTTCGGAAAGACCCTGGTCAAGCAGGCCGTGGCCAACCGCTGAGCGGCGGGACGCGGATTTTTTGCCTCCGAGGCAAGTAATTTGCCTCGGGGGAAAGTTTTTGGCCCAATGGAGGCATGAGCACTCCAGGAGCCCCCGCCCCCGCGGTCGGCCCGTCGCCCGACGAGCCCCTGCCCGACGTCGCCCCGCGCCTGCGGGAGCTGCGCCGCGGCCGCAGGCTCACCCTGGAGACCGCCGCCGCGCGGGCCGGACTCTCGCCCGCGCACCTCTCCCGCCTGGAGACGGGCAACCGGCAGCCCTCGCTGCCCCTGCTGCTCGCCCTCGCGCGCATCTACGGTACGACGGTCTCCGACCTCCTGGGCGAGATGCCGCCCGAACGTGACCCGATCGTCAGGGGCGCGCGCGCCGAGCCCGTCGAGTCCGACGGCTGGGTCTACCGCCAGGCGGGCAACCCCGGGCGCGCCATGCAGCCGCTGCGCGTCACGGTCGAGTACGGCGCGCAGGGCAACCTCGTACGCGTCCACCCGGGCGAGGAGTGGCTCTACGTCCTGTCCGGACGGCTGCGCCTCGCGCTCGGCGACGGCGTGCACGTCCTCGAACCGGGCGACGGCGCCCACTTCGACTCGCTCGTCCCGCACCGCATCGCCGCGGTCGAGCCCGCGGGAGCCGAGCTGCTGTTCGTGCACACCCTGCTCCAGAGCCCCGCCGGCGAGCTGTGCCTCGACGGCGCGGGCCTCCACCACCGCTGAGCGCCCAGGGCGCCGAGCGGCACCACCACCCCCGAGAGGCGGTCACCATGTCACACGATCCGCTGGACAGCCAGAAGCCCGACCACAAGGAGGGCATCCTCCCGCGCGGCCTGGCCATCCGGCTGTTCGCCTACCTGATCGCGGGCCACGCGATCGCCGGCTTCCTCTACCTGCTGTTCAAGGTCGGCTCACGCGGTCAGTAGCCGCCCGCGCAGCCGCTCACGCACCTCGGGCGTGACACCGAGCCCCTCCGCCAGATAGCGCCCGGTACCGCCCCAGGTCTCCTCGATGGTGTCGAAGGCCGTACGCAGATAGGCGGAGCGGGCGTCGAACAGCGGGCCGAGCAGCTCCATCACCTCGGCCGACCTGCCGCCGCCCGCGCCCTCGCCGCGCCGCACCCGGTAGCGCCGGTGCGCGGCGTTGGACTTGAGGTAGTCCTCCTCGATCGCCTCGTACCCGACCCCGAGCGCCAGCAGCACCACCGCAGCCGTCACGCCGGCCCTGTCCTTGCCCGCCGCGCAGTGCAGCAGCACGGGCACGCCGCCGTCGGCGAGGGCGCGCACCACCCGGCCGTGCTCCGCCGTCCGCTCAAGGACGGTACGGCGGTAGGAGTCCGTCATCCGGGCCGCGGCCCTGCCGTCCGCGAGCAGCGAGCGCAGCTGCGCCACGTCCCCGTGCCGGACCAGCTTCCAGAACTCCGCCCCGTCCGCCGGGTCGTTGAGCGGGATGTTCACCTGGCGCACGCCGGGGAGCTCGATGTCGGGGCCGTCGAGCTTGATGTCGGCCGCGTTGCGGAAGTCGTAGACCGTGTGCAGGCCGAGCGACGCGAGGAAGACCGCGTCCTGGGCGGTGGCGCCCGCCAGATGCCCGCTGCGGAACAGGACACCCGTGCGCACCCGCAGGCCGTCGGCCGCCTGAAGGCCGCCCACGTCGCGGAAGTTGCGCACCCCGGTGAGCTCGGGCTCGGCCGGGAGACCGGAGGCGGGCCCCGCCGCCGCGGCCGGCGCGGTCCCGGTGTCCTGGGCGACGTACTGCGGCTCCTGCCCCACGGAGGGCTCCTCCCCGGTCGGTGACGGCGCGGACGCCGTGCGGCTCGGTCCCCGACCCTAGGCCATCGGCGGGCGGCGCGTACCGCACAGGACCGGCGCCCCCAGGACACCGGTCGTGCGCCGGTACCGCGCCCGCCCGCGGCCCGCGCCTCGGCCGCGCGCCGTGAGCGGGATCACAGCGGCCACCTGCGGCCCCGGCCTCCTGCCTACGGTCGCGTAGGTGGGCACCGCGGGTGAAAAATGCCGCCGTGGCTGACGACACCAGAGCACAGCGGCACACCGCTGGACCCCGCCTCCGGTCCTACACGGCGGTCGGCGACAGCTTCACGGAGGGCGTCGGCGATCCCGGCCCCGACGGCAGCTGCGTCGGATGGGCCGACCGCCTCGCGGTCCTCCTCGCCGACCGGCTGCCCGACGACCCCGAGGCGCCCGACAGCGCGCACGGCGACTTCCACTACGCGAACCTCGCGGTGCGCGGCAAGCTCATCGACGAGATCGTCCGCACCCAGGTGCCGCGCGCCCAGCGGCTGCGCTCCGACCTCGTGACCTTCTGCGCAGGCGGCAACGACCTCATCAGGCCGGGCGCCGACCCGGACCTGGTCGCCGAGGTGTACGAGAGCGCCGTCGCCGACCTGACACGCTCGGTCGGCACGGTCATGGTCACCACCGGCTTCGACCCAAGGGGCGTGCCGGTCCTGCGCCACCTGCGCGGCAAGATCGCCACGTACACCGCGCACGTCAGGGCCATCGCCGACCGCTACGGCTGCCCGGTGCTCGACCTGTGGTCGCTGCGGTCGGTCCAGGACCGGCGTGCCTGGGACGCGGACCGGCTGCACCTCTCGCCCGAGGGCCACACGCGGGTCGCGCTGCGCGCCGGGCAGGTGCTCGGCGTCGCCGTGCCCGCCGACCCGGAGCAGCCCTGGCCCGCCCTGCCGCCGCGCGGCGCGCTGGTCGGCCGCCGCGACGACATCCAGTGGGCCAGGGAGTACCTGGTTCCGTGGATCGGGCGCAGGCTGCGCGGCGAGTCCTCGGGCGACCACGCCGCGGCCAAGCGGCCCGACCTGCTGCCGCTCAGGCCCTGACCTCAGGCGGCAGGGGCGGCACGCGGGCCGGTATCCGCTCCAGCACGCCCCCGGCGAACACGTCGTACAGCGGCAGCGACTCCAGGTGGACGTAGCCGATGTGGCAGTCGCAGACGGCGAGCGGGCAGGCGCGCGGCCCGAGCGCGCGCCGGTAGGAGCCGTCGTAGAGGTTCCCCAGCTCCGCACGGACGAAGTGGCAGCGGCGCACCGTGCCGCCGCCGTCCACCGACACCACGGACGCGCCCGTCCTGCACGGCAGCCCGGCGGAGCGGTGCGGGGCCCTGCTGTAGGGGAACAGCGGGTCGAGCTCGGTCCAGCGCGCCGCCTCCGCGTCCGTGTACACGTGCCCCTCGGCCGCGTTCACCCAGAGGTAGACGTGCGGCGGCAGCGCCGCGCGCAGCCTGCGGGCGTGCGGCAGGTGGCCGGGCAGCCCCACGACGCCGACGCTGAAGCGGATCCCGCGCGCGGCCAGCTCCCGGCACTTGCCGAGGAACCGGTCGTACGGGGTCTGCCCCGGGTGGTACGTGCACCACAGCGCGAGCTTCGCCGGGTCGGCGTCGGCCGTCCACTCCGTGCGGCAGCTCAGATTGGTCTGGATCGCGACCCGCGCCACGTGCGGCAGATGCGAGAGATCGGTCAGCGCCCGCCGGTACCAGGACCGCACGAGGCCCTCGCCCCACGGCGTGAACAGCAGCGAAAGCCGGTCCTTGGACGCACCGGCCGCCCAGCCGGTG
Source organism: Streptomyces sp. NPDC047002 (assembly GCF_040704505.1). NCBI lineage: Bacteria > Bacillati > Actinomycetota > Actinomycetes > Kitasatosporales > Streptomycetaceae > Streptomyces > Streptomyces sp. NPDC047002. Next base: position 334,335 of record NZ_JBEYWC010000001.1, on the reverse strand, counting down.
AACCGGTCGAGCGCCGCACGGTCCGCGCGCAGCTGCGCGGGCGTGTCGCGGCGCTTCGCGAACGGGCAGTAGGGGCAGTCGTAGTCGCAGGAGGCGAGCGGCCCCCGGTAGAGCACGGTCAGGTCCACAGGAACCTTCCAACGAGTCCGAACGAGTCCGAGACTGGCGCGAAAACCTGGTCAGTCTGCCCGAGTCCGGCACGGCCCGTCGGCGCGTTCAGCCAGCTCCTCTTGCGTGAGGTCGGCCAGGCGTCGAAGCCGCCGGAGGGTCTTCCCGAGATGTTCGCTGCTCGCCACGCTGCCACGGTACTGCCCGCGCGTTTACCCACGGGCAGGACCGTGGCCGTCTCCTGCCCGCCGCCTTGCTGATGACGTCCTTCGAGTGCTGCCGGGCCGCGGGCGGCGCGTGGGGACGAAAACGTCCCCCCGGGGGACCGCCTGCGGCTTGCGGTCAGGTGGCGTCGGGCCGGGGCGGAGAGGGATGTGCGCGCGCGGCCGAGACGATCAGCGAGGTCGCCGCGGGGATCAGCGCGGGTGCGGCTGCATGGTGGTGCTCGACGGTGAAGGCGAGCAGGCCCAGGAGGACGGCGACGAGGCTTACTTCGAATTCGCCCGGTCCCGCGTTCTGCCGTGCGTAGGCGTACAGGTCCGCGAGGGCGGCAGGTTCGCCGTCCCAGAGAGCGGCGTGGGCCACGAGCGAGGCCACGTCGTGGAACCGGGTGCCCTTTCCGAGCGCGTCCGCGTCCACGAGGGCCGAGATCCTCCCGTCGGTCAGCAGCACGTTGTCGGGGGTGAAGTCGCCGTGCACGAGATCACGGGACGTCGGGCGAGCCGTGCGGAAGGGAGCCACCCAGGCGCGCGCCACGCCGGAAAACGCCTCGCCTGCCGGCGAGAACGCGGACAGTGCCTGTGCGGGGCCCGAAGCCTCGTGGAAGACCACGGCGTGGTCGTGGGCGGACCAGTCCTGCTCGGTGGAGGGGTACAGGTCCGCCTGGAGGTCGAGTACCGGGAGTGCCGCGCGCACGAACGCCCGGTCGACCCGCAGTGCGGGGGCGCCGGTCGCGCGCTGTTGGAGGTGGTACGGGTAGCCGCTCGGGGTCGTTCCGGCGGCGAGCCATGCGGGGGTGGGCCATCCGCGTTCCCGGGCCCGGGGGATCATCGCGTTTGCGCGCCTGACACGCGTGGCCGCGCCCTTGTCCGTGTCCCACTTCAAAACGGCGTCCGCCCCGCTCGCGTCGCGCAGCAGCCAGGCCCCCTGCTGGTGGCCGCCTGGCAGTCGCCCGACGAGGACGTGGTCGAGGTCGTGGGTACGGTTCACGTACGCCAGCACCCGGCTGGTCGCGGCGGTCGTGGCGGCGGGAGCGGCGCTCGTGCCGCGGCGCAACAGCCGTAGCGGGCCCCAGGCGTCGATGACGTCTTCCAGGCCGTGTGCTCTCGCCACGCGTTCGATGTCGGCGAAGAGGTCGCGCTGCGTGGCGGGATCACCGTCGGTGAGGATGCGCTCCAGGCGGGGCAGGAGCCGGTCGGCGGCGAAGGCGGGTTCCCCCAGGAGAGGGTTCCGGGTCAACTCCCACACCAGGTAGGTGTTGTAGGGGCGGACGCGGTGGTCCATCGCGAAGAGGGCGGTCAGCGCGTGGGGGATGCTCTCCGCCGCGTTGAGGCGGGCCTGGAGCGTGCGTCGCGCGCGGTGGTCCTTCGCGGCACGGTGGCAGGAGTTGATGTACGCGTCGAGCGCGCCCCTGCCGAGGTTGCCGGCCTCCTGATCGGACAGTCCAGCCTTTTCCCTGACGAGCCGGGAGATCAGCCCGTCGGGCCGGTCGCGTACCACTTGGGCGTGGACGAAGGCGTACCGGTTCCAGGAGTCGCGGTGGCCGGGGAGGGCGTACGCGGAGAACTCCGGGAGCGGCACCACCGAGATGTCGAGGGCACGTGACCAAGAGCCGCGCCACGTCCCGTCGTTGCCGCTCGGACCTGCGGTGTCCGTACCCTCGTCCGGCGTTTCGGTGACGAGGAGGACGTCGTGGTCGGAGTGAGCGGTGGCCATGCCGGGGAAACTGCGCGAGCCGATGAGGACGAGGCCCGCCACGGTGTCGTCGTCGTCGATCGCGCTGAGCAGTCTTTCGAAGGGGGATGCCACGGATCCGGCCTGCGCGTGGCTGTCGTGGAATGTCACGAGAACTCTCCATGCGGAATCACCCCGCCGACCGGCGGGGTACGAGGGAACGTCCGTCCGCGTCTGGCCCGTCGACCGAGAGGTCGTCAGGACCGGAGAGGTCTCACGCCATGTCCGCGAGTCTAACCGGCCGTCTCGGAATGAATCGGGCTCCGGTCTTGCCCCTGACGATCTGTGGCAGAGCCGCCCGTTCCCGAGCGGCCCGGCCGCTGTCCGGGGCGGTTGCCCGTGCTGCGCACGGGCGTCGCGTGGCGTGGCATCCCCGCGGAGGCGGCGGGCTGTTCCGGGGTGGCGGCCCGGCGGGCCTGGGATCCGGTCTCGGCGCCACGGCCCGGGAGAGCGGCGCGGTCCTGGGAGTTGCGGTCGCCGGTCACGGCGATACCACGCCAGCACGCACTATCGCGTTCCCTCGCAAACGCGTACTATCGCGTCCAGTCTCCTGCTGAGTACGACACGCCGCCCCGCTGAGGAGCCCTTCATGCCCGCTCTCCTGAACCCCGTCCTCGATCTCCTGACCGTACGCGGCGCCGTCACCGAGGCCGAGCAGATCACCGCCCGGATGCGTCGGCTGCGCATCGAAGGCGGGCAACTGGCCGGTCTGGAGGTCCAGCCAGGCCAGCAGGTGCGGGTCCTGGTCGGCGGACTCACCCTCCGTACGTACTCGATCTGGCACTACGACCCGTCCGGCGGCGTCGAGTTGTGCGTACTGGACCACGCGGCGGGCGGGCCGGGCGCCGCATGGGGCCGCACCGTCGTACCGGGTGAACAGGTGCGGCTGCGGCGACCCGAGGGCACCTTCACGCTGCGTCCCGATGCCACCCGCCACCTCTTCGTCGGCGACGAGACGGCCTCGGTCGCGTTCGGTGCGATGCTCGCGGCACTGCCAGGGGAAGCCGTCGTCTCCGGCTGTGTCGAGACGGCGACGGCTGCGGACCGGCTGCCCCTGGCGGGCGGCGACCGGCTCGACTGGGTACTCCGGGGGGAGACGTCACTGCCGGACGCGGTACGGCGTCTCGCCCCCGAACCCGGCGGGATCGCGTATGTCGCCGGGGAGGCACGGGACGTGCAAGCAGTGCGGCGGGTGCTCGTCCAGGAAGCGGGGTGGGACCGGCGAGCGGTCCTGACCAAGCCGTTCTGGACGCCGGGCAGGAAGGGCATGGACTGACCGCCGGGGCGCACGCCTCCGTCTTGCCCCACGCCATCGACCTGACCGTGCCGCACGAAGTGGGCACGGTCAGGTCCACGCCCGCCGCCTCACCTCGGCTCGTACGCGGACATCCGCGCCCGTACGGCGGGCGAGAACAGCGAGGGCCCCAGCGCGTCGGAGTGGGCGAGCCCCTCGGGGGAGAGCCGCAGCAGCCCGGCGTCCGCCGCCGCGCCGTCGAACCAGCCGCGCGTGGCGAACTCGGCGAGCTCGGCGGGGAAGTCGTCGGCGGGGCAGCTGCCGAACCTGGCCCGGTACTCCGCGAGGCCGAGCCCAGCGGCCTGGAGCAGCGACTGCAGCAGGTGGCGGCGGCGCGGCTCGTCGCCCGCGGGATCCACCAGGAAGCCGCGGTGTGCGCGGGAGAAGTCCGCGGTCCCGGTGTAGCGGTCCACGATGGCGCGTATCTCCCGCATGTCCACGGCGTAGTCGAAGGAGTAGTGCAGCCGCGAGGTGTACGAGCGGGCGCCGCAGCCGAGCCCGACCATGCCGTCGGTCTGGCAGGCGTGGTCGCTTGATTCCTGCGCGGCGGAGTCGGGCCTGCGGAACATCCGCATCGACACCTGCTCGTAGCCCTCGGCGAGCAGGAGGTCGCGGCCGTGGCGGTACAGCCGCAGCCGCTGCGCGTCCCAGGCCGCATCGCCCGGCTCCTGGCGGCCCAGCGCGGTCTTCTGCCGCACGTACAGCGGGTAGAGGTACAGCTCCTCGGGGCGCCAGGCGAGCGCGGCCCGCAGCGAGCGCCGCCAGCTCTCCTCGGTCTGCCCCTCGATCCCGTAGATCAGGTCGATGTTGAGGACGGGGATGCCCGCGTCGCGGATCCGGCCGAGCGCCGCCTCCACGTCGGCCCTGCGCTGCGGGCGGACCGCCGCCCGCGCCTCCGCCTCCACGAAGCTCTGCACCCCGAGGCTCAGCCGGGTCGCGCCGCGGTCCGCGAGGACGGCGAGCCGGTCCGCGGTCGCCGTGGCGGGCGACGCCTCGACGGACAGCGGCACGGCCGACAGGTCGGCGCCCGCGCGCTTCTCCGCGATGTCGCACAGCCGCTCCAGCTCACCGGCGGTGAGGAACGTCGGGGTGCCGCCGCCGAAGGCCGCGGCGGCGAACGCCACCGGCTCCGCGTCGCCGAGGGCTTCGCGCACGGCGAGCGCCTGCCGCTCCAGCGCGTCGAGGTAGCGCGTCGTCAGCCCGTCGGGCGCGCCGACCCTGGTGAACAGGTTGCAGAAGCCGCAGCGGACCTCGCAGAACGGGATGTGCAGATAGAGCGCGAGCGCGTCGCGCGGCTCGCCCGCCCACACATCCCGCAGCGCAGGCGCGTCGTCGAGCTCCTCGTAGGCGGTCTTGTGCGGGTAGGCGTAGACGTAGTGCTGGTAAGGGCGCGGGGCCGGGGCACGCTCCCCGGGGCCGTGCGCCGGGGGCGCCTGCCGGGGGGAGAGGGCCGTCGCGGGTCCTTCGTTCATGGTGCGGTCCTCGGGTCGTCAAGGAAGAAGTGGGCGTACGGGACGGTCCACACGGACGCGTGGCCGATGCGGTGGCCGCTCCAGCCGTCGTCGCCGTACGCGGTGCCGTGGTCGGAGCAGACGACGGCGAAGCAGCGCCGCCGCGAGCTCATGGCGGCGAACAGCCGGCCGATGTGCCGGTCCACGTAGGCGAGGGCCGCGGCATGGCCGGCCCGCGTGTCGCCCGCCGCGGCGGTGGCGCCCGGCAGGTGGAACCAGTTGGGCTGGTGCAGCGCGGACACGTTGACGAACAGGAACAGCCGCCGCTCGGGCGGGAGCCCCGCCACCACCTGCTCGGCCCGCGCCACCTGCGCCTCGAAGGAGCGCGGCGACGCCACGCCGAACTCCGGCTCCCAGTGCGCCTCCTGGAACAGTCCTGGCAGCACGGACCCCAGGGCGCCGAGGCGGTTGAAGAACCCGACCCCGCCGACGCACACCGTGCGGTACCCGGCGGCGGCGAGCCCCGACACCAGGTCCGCCTCCTCGAAGACGTACGTGCCCCGCGCGGTGGACTCGCTGCCGGGGAAGCGCGCGGCGAACAGCCGGGGGTGCGGGCCCTGGCGCACCGGCGTGGGCAGGAACCCCGCGAACATCGCCTGGTGCGACGCGTAGGTGAAGCTGCCCGGCGCGTGCCGCTCCTCCCACCGGCCGCCCGGCAGCCTGCGGGCGAGCTCGGGCGTGCGCCCCGCGGCGGCCAGCTCCGCGGCGACGTCGTGACGCAGGGTGTCGAGCGTGACGAACAGCAGGTCGTCCCTGCCGACCACCTCGTTCATGTCGGGGCTGCCGCCCTGGTCTCGACCGGTGCCGGGCCGCTCAGCCACGGGCACCCCGCAGGGGCGCGGCGGCCAGCTGGGCCGCATAGGTGTCGAGCCCCTCAGCCGCGGTGCCCGGCAGCCCGGTCAGCCCGGGCAGCAGGTCCCCGAAGGCGTTGACCTCGCCGACGGCGAAGCGCCGCCAGCCCGACTCGGGCAGCAGGTCGACGCCGACGCAGTGGGTGCGCGGGAAGCAGGCGGCGGCACGCTCGCACAGCGCGAGCGCCTCGTCGAGACTCCCGCCGGCCGCCGCCACCGCTCCGCGCACCGCCGCCAGGTCGCCGCGGACGCCGCCCAGATGGAGGTTGGTCATGGGGGAGCGGCTCGTGCGCACGACCGCGTGGGTCGCCCTGCCCGCCACCACGACGACCCGCAGGTCCGCGCGGCGCCCGCCGAGGGCCGCCTTCGGCAGCCACTGCTCCACGTGCAGCCCGTCCGGCGCGAGCGCGTCCACCACCGCGGCGACCTCGCGCTCCGTCGCATACGGCCGCACCCGCAGCGAGTTGAACAGCCGGCCTGCGGCGTCCCGCTCGACCGAGGTGACCGCGCGGACCCGCCCGCGGCTCGCCGTCTCCACGGCCAGGACACCGGAGGCCGAGGAGCCGTGGGCGATCTTCACGAACGCCCGGCGCAGCCCGGCGCCCGCCATCAGGGCCCGCACCTCCTCCCAGCCCGCGGCGGCGGGCGCGGCGGGACCCGATGTCGGGGACGCGGGCACGGCCACCCCGGCGGCGGTGAGCACGCCGTGGCACAGCCGCTTGTCGAAGAGGACCGCGAGCTCCGCGGGGTCGTGCAGCAGGGCGGCCCCGGCAGCGGCTGCCGCCCGCCCGAGCCCCCGTACGGCCCCGGTCAGCGCCGCGTACCAGCGGGCGGTGCCCTCGACCCGCGCCGGTTCGAGCGGGCCGCGCAGCAGCCGGTCCACCTCGGCGTCCTCGCCGGGCGACTCCACGCGGACCGTCTCCCCGCCCGCGAACGCGGGGGAGCGGCCCCGCAGCACATCGGCCCACGGCACCAGCCGCGCGGGCGGCAGCCCCGCGGCGCGCAGCGCGGCGCCGAACAGCCCGACCCGGCGGCCGCCGGGTATCCCCACCACGACCCACCCCGCCATGGCGCTACTCCGCCACGGCCACGTAGCGGAAGTCCTCGTCGCCCTCCGCGTCCTCGCGCGCCCCGTCGTCGTCGAGGTCCACCTCCACGCCGGCGCCCGTCAGTTCGGCCGTGATGCGCTCCTGGAGCGCAGCGGAGATGTAGTGGTGCGACAGGTCGAGCCGCCTGAGATGGGTGAGCGGCCGCCCGGCGAGCAGCGCCTCGGCCCCCGTGTCGCCCAGGGTGCCCATCGAAAGGTCCAGCGTCTCGAGCCGCGCGACGACCGGGGCCGAGGCACAGGCCACCGCGATCTCGTCCTGCAACTCGCTGTTGTGCAGGGCGAGGTGGCGCAGCGCGGGGAAGCGCTCACCGGACAGGAAGGGCGCGAGGTCGGCGACCGTGGTCGTGCCGCCGTAGTCCTCCACGCCGAGCCAGAGGTCGAGCCGTTCGAGCGCGGGCAGCGTGCTCGCGCCGATGCCCCGCACCACGGCGCCGTCGAGGCCGCCCGTCTCGATCCGCAGCGCGCGCAGCGAGGCGTGGTCCACGGGGTCGAACCCGAGCTCCTGGCCGCCCCGCACGCCGAACTCCTCCAGCGCGGGGAAGGCCCGCAGCAGGGGCGCCACCTGGGTCTGGTTGATCCAGGAGATCTCGCACTCCTCGAAGGTCATGTCGCCGACGAAGAGGGCGCGCAGCGAGGCCAGCCGGTCGCGTGCGCCGGTGAGCGCCTTGACGACCTCGTCGGGCCCCGACTCGTACGCGTCGCTCCACGCGCCCACGACCAGCGCCCTCACCCGGCTGAGGTCGACGGCCTCGGCGAACCGGTCGAACTCCTTGTCCCAGGGGATCTCCGCGTCGTACGACTCGACCCAGACCCGCCACGCGACGGAGTCGGCGGGCGGCAGCCCCTGCGCGCCCGGCGCGCCGGAGAAGTCGAAAGTGGGCAGACCGTGGAATTCCGTGAGGCTGTCCGAGGGCATGGCGATGGCTCCAGAGAACGGGTGGCTCGTTGGTCGGCCGACGTTGCAGCAGTTCTATCAAGGCCCTCTGACAGTGCGGGCGGTGGCGGCGAAGGCCCTGGCGGGAGCCGGTTGTCGGACCCGGCGCCCAACGTCTGCGGCAGGCCGGGCACGACCGGCGCCGGGGCGGCTGAGACGAGCCGGCCGCCTGGACCGCGGCGACGGGACCGCCCCCGCCTACCGGGACGGCTTCCTGCAGTACGCCTGGCGCGGCAGGGCGTCGCCTGGACCTTCGGCGTCGGGGAGGCCGACTACGCGCCGGTACGCCAGACCTGACGCCCCGCAGGTGCGCAGGCCGCAAGCGGAGCGGCAAGCCTCAACGCGACCGCGCCAGCAGGTCGTCGCGGCCTATCAGCGCTTCTGGGCCCTGGCCCGTGCAGGCGTGGGCGCCCGCGCGGGCGCCGAGCGCCGCGCACTCGTCGAGGCCCCGCCCTGCCAGCCTGCCGTAGAGGAAGCCGCAGACGTACGCGTCGCCTGCGCCGTTGGAGTCGACCACCGGCGCAGGCGGCACCTCGGCGGCCACCGGGCGCGGCGTCCTGCTGCCCTCACGCGTCATCAGGTACGAGCCGCCCGCGCCCGCCGTGGCCACCACGACCTCGGCGCGCCCCTCCCGCAGGATCTCCTTCATCACCGAGGCGATCCGGCCGCCCGCCCCGGCCGCGCTCAGGAACACCAGGTCGGAGCGGAGCGCGAAGTCCCGCTGATGCTCGCTGAGCCCGTCCCAGTCCTGGAGGTCGGTGGAGACCGGCACGCCCGCCTCGGCGATGTCGTCGAAGAGATGGCGGGCGAAGTCCACCACCGACAGGTGCACATGGCGGGCCGCGCGCAGGTGCGGCAGGTAGAAGGAACGCGGCATCCGCAGCCCGGCCGGCTCCCGCGCGTCCTGGAAGGACATCCGCCGGCCCGTGCGCTCCACCAGGCTCACCGCACGCCGGGTGCCCGACGGTGACGGCAGCGCCTCGAAGTCGACGCCGCCCTCGGCGAGCCTGGCCCGCACCTGCTCCCCTGTCCAGTCCTCGCCGACGAAGTCGAGGAACTTCACGCCGAGCCCGAGGGCCCGGCAGCCGAGCGCCACATTGCCCCCGGTGTGGCCGGGCCACTCCCGTATCGCGCTCACGTCGACCGAGTCGGCGAGCGGCACCGGGAGCGAGTCGACCCGGACCACGGTGTCCACCCCGCTGCCCCCGACGACCAGCACGTCGTACACCGTCCTGCCCGGTTCGCCGCCGCTCGGCTGGTCCGTCACAGTGGTCCTCTCCTGTCGGTGGCCCCGCCCGTCCCGGCATGGTGGCGCGCCGCGGTGAACCCGCGAACGACGTCATCTGAACGGCGAATCCCGACACCCTACTCACCCCGCTCCGCGCGCACCCACCGGGAGCGCCGCGGCCGCCGGGCCGGGCGGCAGGACCCGCACCGGGAGTGGCGGATGCGCGGGAACGGGAATCCGCAGCGGCCCGGAAACGTTCTCATGCCGTGGAAAACTCCGGATCCCCCGCACACACCCCCCAGGGCGCAGGCCCGTCGCCGCTGCCCCGCTCCTTCGCCGTGCCGGCGGTCGGCCGCCTGCTGGCGGCAGGCCGCCCCGAGGCGTTCGGCGCCGAGTCGACCGGCGAGCGCCTCGCCCGCATCCGGCGCTCGCCGCACTTCTCGGACGGCACGTTCAAGAACCCGGACGGCACGGCGCGCACCAGGCCCTCGGGCTCGCCGCTCGACCTGGCGAAGGTCTACTTCGAGAAGGACGCCCGCGCCCGCAGGGCCCCCGCAGGCACCGTGCCCGTGTACCCGACCACGCTGGCCGACCTCGCGAAGCCGCCCGCCACCGGGCTCCGGCTGACCTGGATGGGCCACTCCAGCGTGCTCGCCGAGATCGACGGGGCGCGGGTGCTGTTCGACCCGGTGTGGGGCGAGCGCTGCTCCCCGTTCTCCTTCGCGGGCCCCAAGCGCCTGCACCCCGTGCCGGTGCCCCTGGCCTCCCTGGGCCCTGTGGACGTCGTGGTGATCTCCCACGACCACTACGACCACCTGGACATGCCCACGATCAAGGCGCTCGCCACCACCGACACGGTCTTCGCCGTCCCGCTCGGCGTCGGCGCGCACCTGGAGCGCTGGGGCGTCGCACCCTCCCGGCTGCGCGAGCTGGACTGGCACGAGGCCACCGAGGTGGCGGGCGTGCGGCTGACCGCCACTCCCGCGCGGCACTTCTGCGGCCGCGGCATCCGCAACAAGCAGCACACGCTCTGGGCGTCCTGGGCGGTGGCGGGCCCCGAGCACCGCGTCTACCACAGCGGCGACACCGGCTACTTCACGGGCTTTTGCGACATCGGCGCCGCCCACGGTCCGTTCGACGCCACGATGATCCAGATCGGGGCGTACTCCGAGTACTGGCCCGACATCCACATGACGCCCGCCGAGGGGATGCGGGCCCACCTGGACCTCCAGGGCGGCACGCCGTCCGGCGTGATGATGCCCATCCACTGGGGGACCTTCAACCTCGCGCCCCACCCGTGGGCCGAGCCGGGCGAGGGCACCGTCGAGGCCGCGGCGGACGCCGGCGCGGCCGTCGCGCTGCCCCGGCCCGGCGAGCCCTTCGAGCCGACGGCCGACCGGGTGCCCGAGGCCCCCTGGTGGCGCCAGGCCGCCAGGACGCCCGCCGGCGGCCGGCCCGCCGTGCGCGGCGGTCTGAGCAGCCGGGACGAGATGGTCGAACGCATGTCCTGACGCTCATACCAGAGCGGGACGTTGCGCGGGCAAGTTCGCCAACTGCCGTTCGTACCCCCGTCGGTCACGACTACCGTGAGTGCTTGATGATCAACGGAGGGCACTGACGGCATGTCTCAACTTCGCGCACCCGCGGCGCGGCCCGACCGCCGCGAGGGCGGTCGGCACGGCAGGCCGGGCGCCCGCGGCAGAACGGCGGGCGCCCGCACGGCGCCGCGGCAGGGCCAGGACACGCGGATACGGCCGCGGTTGCTGCGGGCGGCGGTCCTGCCCGCCATAGTCGCCTCGCTCAGCGGCGCGGCGGCCGTCGTGGTCGTCCTGCGCCAGTCCGGCACCGAGCCCACAGCCGGGGCCTGGGCGGCGCTCGCAGGCACCGCGCTCGTCGCCTTCGCCTCCGTCGCGGCCGCCGCGCTCGGGGCCGAGCGCACCGCGCGCGGCGTCATCGAGCGCTGCCACGCCCTGCGCAGGACGAGCGCGCGCGGACAGGACGAACTGCGCTCCGTCGTGGAGCAGCTGCGGCGCGGCGACCGGGTGGCCGTGCGCCGCACGCCGCCCGACCCGCACGCGGCGGGCGACGAGCTGGACCGGCTCGGCCGCGAGCTGACCCGGTCGCAGGAGGCCGCGGTGGCCGCCGTCGTCCAGGCGTCGCAGCTCTCCAGCAGCGCGGGCGACGAACAGCGCGTCGAGGTGTTCGTCAACCTCGCCCGGCGGCTGCAGTCCCTCGTGCACCGGGAGATCCAGCTCCTCGACGACCTGGAGAACGAGGTCGAGGACCCCGAGCTGCTCAAGGGCCTCTTCCACGTCGACCACCTGGCCACCCGCATCCGCAGGCACGCGGAGAACCTCGCGGTGCTCGGCGGCGCCGTCTCGCGCCGCCAGTGGAGCAGGCCGGTCTCCGTGACCGAGGTGCTGCGCTCTGCGGTCGCCGAGGTCGAGCAGTACCCCCGGGTCACGCTCGTGCCGCCCGTCGACGGCACCCTGCGCGGCCACGCCGTCGCCGACGTGATCCACCTGCTCGCCGAGCTCGTCGAGAACGCGACGCTGTTCTCCGCCCCCAACACCCAGGTGCTGCTGCGCGCCCAGCGCGTCACCGCCGGGCTCGCCGTCGAGGTCGAGGACCGCGGCCTCGGCATGGCGCCCGACGAGCAGAAGCACATGAACGGCCTGCTCGCCGACCCCGACCAGGTCAACGTGGCCCATCTGCTCCAGGACGGCAGGATCGGCCTGTTCGTGGTGTCCGCGCTCGCCCGCAGGCACGGCATCGCGGTACGGCTCCAGTCCAACATCTACGGCGGCGTGCAGGCCGTCCTCGTCCTGCCGGAGACACTGCTCGGCACCGGGCAGGACGGCCAGGACGCGGCCCTGGGGGACGGCTCCGCACCGCCGCACGCGGCGCGCACCGCGCCGCCCGCCGTGACCGCGGGAAGCGCGCCGCCGCCGGCGCGGGAGGGCACAGCCGCCCGGCCGCCGGAGCCGGCGGCAGGCTCCTCCCTCCCGGAGGCGCCCACCGGCCCCGGCGTGCGCATCCCGTCGCCCGCGCGCGGCGACGCGGCCCCGGCAGCGCGGAGCGTCCCCCCGGTGCGCGACGTGCGCGCCCCCGGCGCCGCCCGTACGGCCCAGCAGGGACGCCCCCGGCTGCCCAAGCGGCAGGGCCAGGAGCACCTGGCGCCCGAGCTGCGGGAGCGGCCCCCCGCCCCGCCCGCGGAAGACCCGGGCGAGCCCGCCGTGCACGACCCCGGCCTGATGGCTGCGTTCCGGCGCGGCATCGGCCTCGCCGAGACGGAGGCGGGCGCCAAGGCCGCGGCGGACGCGGGCACCGGCACCGCCCCGCAGCCCGCACCCGAGCCGCAGAGGCGGCAGGCCCCGGCAAGACCCGACCTCCCGCAGCGGCACCCCGCGCAGCGCCCGGCCCCGCACCAGCCCGAGGCGCTCCGCCGCACCCCCACGAACGAGGAGTGAGAGAACACGATGGCGAGTGACGTATCGACGGGCCATGCCCAGGACCTGGACTGGCTGCTCGCCGGCCTGGTCCAGCGCGTCCCCCACACCCGCAGCGCGGTGCTGCTCTCCTCGGACGGCCTGGTCAGATCGCTGCACGGCCTCGACGCCGACAGCGCAGACCACATGGCCGCCCTGGCCTCCGGCCTCTACTCCCTCGGCCGCAGCGCGGGGGCGCGGTTCGGCGACAGCGGTACGGTGCGCCAGGTCGTGGTGGAGCTCGACTCCACCCTGCTGTTCGTGACCACCGCGGGCACCGGGACCTGCCTCGCGGTGCTCGCGGGCCGCGAGGCCGACGCCGCGATCCTCGGCTACGAGATGGCGATGCTCGTCAAGAGCGTGCGGCCGTACCTCGTCACGCCCGCGCGGCGGCCGGCGGGCGCGGCGCACGACGGACCGGGGCGGTGAGGGGTGCCGGTCGCGAAGGACGGCCCATGGCTCGACCAGGCAGCCGGCCGGCTGATCCGTCCGTACACCGTGAGCGGCGGCAGGACCAGGCCCGCCGTCGCCCTCGACCTGCTGACGCTGGTGATATCCACCGGGAGCGTGCCCGAGGCGCCCCTCGGACCGGAACACGGCGAGGTGCTCGGGCTCTGCCCTGCGCCGACCCCCGTCGCGGAGATCGCCGGCCGCATGGGGCTGCCCGCCACCGTGACCAAGATCCTCCTCGCCGACCTGGTGCAGTGCGGCGCCATCACCGTGCGCCCGCCCTCCAGATTCCAGGACCCCACCGACCAGTTACTGCTTGAGGCGGTGCTCGATGGCCTACGACGACAGCTCTGAACCCGTGTCCCGGGCCGCGGTCGACACCGCGCCCGACCGTGTCACGGCGCCGGGCGCGGGCTCCGTGCCCGCGGCCCGCACCCCGGCGGAGTCCGGCGCCCCCGGCGCCAGGACCCCCGCGCCGCGCGCGCCCGCCGCCGACCCCGCCGCGCCCGCCGACCCGGCGGCCGGGCCCGAGGCCTTCCCGCAGGCACTGAAGGTGCTGGTCGCCGGCGGGTTCGGCGCGGGCAAGACGACTTTCGTCGGCGCCGTCAGCGAGATCGCGCCGCTCAGCACGGAGGAACTCCTCACCCAGGTCGGGGCCGGGCTCGACGACCTCACGGGCGTCGAGGCGAAGACCTCCACCACGGTCGCCATGGACTTCGGACGGATCACCCTCGACCCGCACCATGTGCTCTACCTGTTCGGCACGCCGGGGCAGGAGAGGTTCTGGTTCCTCTGGGACGAGCTGTGCGCGGGCGCGCTCGGCGCCGTCGTCCTCGCCGACACCCGCCGCCTGGAGCAGTCCTTCTCCGCCGTCGACTTCTTCGAGCAGCGGGGCATCGGATTCGTCGTCGCCGTCAACGAGTTCGACGGCTCGTTCCGCTACGACGCCGACGAGATCAGGGACGCCATCGGCCTCGGCCCCCAGGTGCCCGTGGTCCTGTGCGACGCCAGGATCGCCAGCTCCGGCATCCGCACCCTCGTCACCCTCGTACAGCACCTGCTCACCTCCGCCACCGCGGGGGAGGCGGCCTCGTGACCTACGACCCGATCGGCAGGATGCTGATCACCCCGGACGACCGCGAGGCGCCCGAGCGCGACAGGCGGCTGCGGGGGCTCGGCCTCGGCGAGCGCCCCGAGCCCGCGTTCGACGCGCTGGCCCTGCGGCTCGCCCGGCTCACCGGCGCGCCGTACGCGGGCGTCAATTTTTTGCTCGGCGGTGGGCAGTTCTTCGCCGGCCTGCACACACCGCCGGGCAGGCGCGTGGGGCGGGGCCTCGCGCGCAGCCGCGGCTTCTGCCCGCACGTGGTGGCCAGGGGCAGGGCGCTCGTCCTCGAAGACGTGCGGGACTTCCCCAGGTTCGCGGCGAACCCGCTGGTCGACGAGGCCGGCATCCGCGCCTACCTCGGCGCGCCGGTCGCCGACCGGGCCGGCCTGGTCCTCGGCACGGTGTGCGCGGGGGACACGGAGCCGCACCGCTGGGGCAGGGCAGGACTCGACACGGTCAAGTCGCTCGCCGCCGAACTCGCCGCACACCTGCACCGCAGGGAGGACTTCGAGGGCTGAGGGGCATGGCGTACGGGCGCGGGGACAGGGGCACGGGAAGAGAGTCGCGGGGAGGCCCGCGCGACCGCATGCCCACACCGCACCGGAGGCGCCGCCCATGATCCGCTACACGCCAGGACTGCTCACCGCCCACGACGGCGTCCAGATCGCCGGCTACACCTGGCTGCCCGAGGGCGGCAGGCCGCGCGCCCTGGTGCAGATCGCGCACGGCGCCGCCGAGCACGCCCTGCGCTACGACGGCCTCGCGCAGCACCTGACCGCGCACGGCTACGGCGTCCTCGCGACCGACCTGCGCGGCCACGGCGCGACCGCCACCTCGACCGGCGGGTACGGGGCCGCGGGCGCCGAGGGCGACAGCTGGCGGGCGAACGTCGAGGACCTGCGCACGGCGGGGGAGAAGGCCCGTACCCTCCACCCCGGCGCGCCCCTTTTCCTGCTCGGCCACAGCATGGGCTCGATGCTGGCGCGCGACTACGCCCAGGAGTTCCCCGACGACCTGGCCGGGCTGATCCTCACCGGTACGTTCCGCTCGCTGCCCGGCTGTGAGACCGCCGAGACCGCCGTACGGCTCGAACTGGAGGCGGAGAAGGAGGGCAGGGACGCGCGCTCGTCGTTCGTGACGGAGCTGTTCGCCTCGTTCAACGACCCGTACGAGCACCGCACGGGCTTCGAGTGGCTGTCGCGCGACGCGGCGGAGGTCGACGCCTACGCGGCCGACGAGCGGTGCGGCTTCCCGTTCTCCGCCGGGCTCGCGCTCGACTGGGTGCTCGGCGTCCGCAAGATCAACGACCCGCGGGCGCTCGCCCGCATCCCCGCCGACCTGCCGGTCCATGTCGCGGTCGGCGAGCAGGACCCGTGCCACCAGCGCATGACGCTCGTCTACGAGCTGATCGAGGACTTCCGCTACCTCGGCCTGACCGACCTGACCTGGAAGGCGTACGAGGACGCGCGCCACGAGATCCTGCACGAGACCAACCGCGACGAGGTCCACCGCGACCTCACGGACTGGCTCGACGCGCACGTGCTGTGAGGCGGGGACGGCCCCGGCCGCCGGGAGCCGGGGCCGTCGCGCGCCGGGCGGCTCAGGCCGCGCCCAGGCGGTCCAGCTCCTCGGCGGTCAGCTCCAGGTCGGCGGCGCGCACCGAGTCGCGGACGGACTCGGGGCGGCTCGCGCCCGGGATCGGCACCGTGACCGGCGACTTCGCAAGCAGCCACGCGAGCGCCACCTGGTGGGGGCTGACGTCGTGGGCCTTGGCGACCTCGGCGAACGGCGCGAAGCGCGAGCCGAGCGCGCCCGCGTTCTTGATCCCGCCGAACGGGCTCCACGGCAGGAACGCGATGCCGAGCTCGGTGCAGAGGTCCAGCTCGGGCTCGCTGGAGCGGAACGCGGGGGAGAGCTGGTTCTGCACGGACACCAGGCGGCCGCCGAGGATCTCGTTGGCCGTCCTGATCTGCTCCGGGTTGGCGTTCGAGATGCCCGCCTGGAGGATCTTGCCCTCGTCGAGCAGGTCGCGGATCGCGCCGACCGACTCCTCGTACGGCACCTTCGGGTCGGGCCGGTGGAACTGGTAGAGCCCGATGGCCTCGACGCCGAGCCGCCGCAGGGACGCCTCGCAGGCGCCCTTCAGGTACGCGGGCGAGCCGTTCAGGGTCCACGACCCGTCGCCAGGACGCAGGTGGCCGCCCTTGGTCGCGACGAGCACCTCGGACCCGCGCTCGTGGCCGGCCAGCGCCTTGGCGATCAGCGACTCGTTGTGCCCGACCTCGTCGGCGAACTGGTGGTACGCGTCGGCGGTGTCGATGAACGTGACCCCGGCGTCCAGAGCCGCGTGGATGGTGGCGACGGACCGCGCCTCGTCCGGCCGGCCCTCGATGGACATCGGCATACCGCCCAGACCGATCGAGCTGACCTCGGCGGTCCCGATGCGGCGAGTCTTCATAGTGGGGTTCACCTTCCTCTGGGGGAGACGTCCCACACCCTGGACCCCCGGCGGCCTGTCCGTCCAATAGAAGAAAGTGAACGCATTGAGAGACTAGGCTTCTCAATCGTGGAACTGCGCCATCTCGAATACTTCGTCGCCGTCGCGGAGGAGCGCCACTTCACGCGCGCGGCGCAACGTCTCATGGTCTCCCAGTCCGGCCTCTCCGCCTCCGTGCGCGCGCTGGAGCGCGAGCTCGGCGCCCCGCTGTTCGTGCGCTCGACGCGCCGGGTGGAGCTCACCGACGCGGGGCGCGCCCTGTTCGTCGAGGCGTCCAGGGCCCTCGCCAGCGTCCGCTCGGCGAAGGAGGCCGTCGCCGCGGTGCAGGGGCTGCTGCGCGGCACGCTCGCCGTGGGCACCGAGCAGTGCATCGCGGGGGTGGACGTGGCGAGCCTGCTGGCCAGGTTCAGGTCCGAGCACCCCGGCGTGGAGATCCGGCTGCGGCAGGCCGGCTCGGCCGCGCTCGCAGCCGACGTCGCCGAGGGGCGGCTCGACCTGGCGTTCCTCGCGCTGTCCTGCTCGGTCCCCGACGGCATCAGGCTGCTGCCGCTGACCCGCGAGCGGATGGTGCTGCTGTGCAGGCCCGAGCATCCGCTCGCCGTGCGCGAGCAGATCACCTGGGCCGAACTCGCCGACGAGACCTTCGTCGACTTCCACACGGACTGGGGCGCCCGTAGCCGCACCGACTCCGCGTTCGCGTCCGCGGGCCGTGAGCGCAGGGTCGCGCTCGAGGTCAACGACGTGCACAGCCTGATCGAACTGGTGGGACACGGCCTCGGGGTCGCGGTCGTCCCGCGCCCCGTCGCCCGCAAGCCGCAGGCGGCGATGTTGTGCACGGTGGAGCTCGCCGACGCGGACAGCTGCCAGTGGGAGGTGTCGGTCGCCGTGCCCGAAGGACGGCGCACCACGTCGGCGGCGCGGGAGCTGCTCTCGTACCTCCCGGCGACCGAGAAGGCCGCCGCCGAGCAGGCCGCGGCGGGCGGGGCTCCCGCGGGGGGAACAGCAGCCGGGCAGGCGGCCGCTACCGGCGTTCGAGCGCCCCGCGGATGAACGCGGCCTGGCCCGCGTGCTGGAGGTCGTCGGAGAGCACGCTGACGAGCCGGACCCTGAGCGTCACCGCAGGGGTCCAGGCGTCGTCCACGACCCGCTCGAAGTCGTCGTCCCCGAGCGTGCGCAGATAGGCGACCGTCCTGTCGTGCACCGCCTCGTGGTAGCCGGTGAGCAGGTCGGCCGAGACGCCGCTGACGGCGCCCACGTCGCGCGAGGAGTGCCCGTACCCGGTCGCCGCGGGTTCGAAGGGCAGCTCGAACCGGTCGGACCAGCCGTCCGCCGTCCACACCTGCTCCGAGCCCGCGGCGTCCGCGACATGGTCGTCCTGGACCCGCGTGAGGTGCCAGACCAGCCAGGTGATCGAGTTCGCGTCGTCGTCGAGCCGGGTGGCGAGCTCCTCGGGGCCAAGACCGTCCACCGCCTCGTGCACGACCTCCCGGATGCGGCCGAAGCCGTCGATGAGCAGGTCACTGCTTGCGGGCATGACGTGGTTCCTTCCGTGTGACCGAACAATCCACTGCGCCAGGGACAGCTTCCCCCGCACGGCCGTCCGACGCCCACCGGAAGCGGTTCGTGACCACCCGGGTGAGTGCGGTACTCTTCTCTTGCGCGTTCGGCCGGGGGAAACCCCAGGTCACGGGCATCGGGACGTGGCGCAGCTTGGTAGCGCACTTGACTGGGGGTCAAGGGGTCGCAGGTTCAAATCCTGTCGTCCCGACTCGACAGAGTCGCAGTTCAGGGCCGGTTTCCGAGGCATCGGAAACCGGCCCTGGCGCATTCTCGGGCCTACCCCGAGCGATCGGGACCGGGACGGCTCACTCGATGGGGAAGACCGAGACCACCGCCGGGATGCTCCTGCCCGTCGCGTCACCCGTCGGCTCGAACACGTACACCGGTGTCCCCGGAACCGCGAGGTCGACCGGCAGCCGGGCCAAGGCGACATTCGTCCGCAGTTTCGGGGCGTACGCAGCGGACGTCACATAGCCCACCGGCTCCGCGTCCGGTGCGGGCGCGACCAGCCAGAAGTCGGACAGGTAGTCCGCGATCGGCTCCCCCTCCATCCTCAGCCCCACCATGGTGAGCTTGTACGGATGGTGTCCGGCGGCGATCTCGGCCCGCATTCGTTCGAGGGCGTCCCGGCCGATGTAGTCCGACGCCTTGGTGCGGGGGATGTGGGCCGCCAGGCCGACCTGGAAAGGGACCATCTCATGGTCGACGTCCTGCCCCCAGGCGAGGATTCCCGAGGAGATCCGGTGCGGCTGGATGGGACCGGTCACCGCGAGCCCGTACTTCTCGCCCGCTCGGAGGATGGCATTCCACATCTTCTCCGCGTGCGTGCTGGAATTCTTCAGGTACACCTCATATCCGGCCTCGCCGGAGAACCCCGTGCGCGAAACGACCACCGGAAGCCCCTCGATCCGGGCCTCCGCCAGCCCGAAAGGGGGCATCCCGGATGCCGTGTCGCCGATGAGGTCGGCCATCAGCCTGTGTGCCTGCGCGCCCTGGACCTGGACGGGTGACACGTCGATCTCCTCAATTCGGACATCGAACCCCTTGCCGGCGTTCACCCCTTTCAGCCACAGCGAGAGGTCCGAGTCGGAAATACTGAACCAGTACTCCTCGGGGGAGAACTTCAGCAGCAGCGGGTCGTTGACCACCCGGCCTTCGGTATCGCACAGCACGACGTACGCAGCGCGCATGGGTGCCAGCCGTGTGACGTCCCGCGTCACGACGTAGTCGACGAACTCGGTGGCCCCGGGCCCCTGTACGCGGATCTGTCGTGCGGCCGCGATGTCCCATAACGTCACACGCTCCGTCAACGACTCGTACTCGGCCGCGGACCCGCCGTCGCCCTCCTTGGAGACGTAACCCCTGGGCAGGTACATGCGGTTGTACACCTCTGCGCGTCGGCAGCCGGCCTCGACGGCCAGGTGCCAGTAGGGCGACTTCCGGGCGCGTGTCGATATCAGAAGCGTGATGTCAGGTCGACCTGTTTGGCGCAGGTTGACGGGAACGGTGCGATCCGACTGATCGACCGACGGGAAGTTCGGATTCGCCCATATGTCGGACTCGTTCGTCATGCTGTCCCTTCCTGTGGCTGTCTGGCTCGGTGCCGGTTCATTGCCCTGCGCGACGGCGGCAGCGACACCCTCTGCCGGCTGTCAAATCGGGCAATGGGGATTTTCGGTTCCTTTTCCTGCTGAATTTCGAGGAGCTTTCCAGGCGAAGAAGCCTACCGGCTCCCGGACTCCGCCAGGGGGCCGACGGCGGGGCGGCCGCGGGCCGCGGGGCGTGGCCATGGCCGGGAGCCGGATCGTTCTCGCGGCGCTGCCACGCCGGTACGGGGCCCTGAAGAGGACTATCCGATTTCCGGATGGAAACGACCTGAATTCCGGCGTTGACCCCCTTGCAACAAGCATTTAACGTCCTTGTACGTGATCGCCCGACGGCGGCCCGGGCGCCCACGGCCGTGTGAACGAAACGCATGCGGCCTGCTGTTCGGCGTCGGGAAATTCCCGTACGAACGGGCGGTGCACTGCCGCGCATTCCTGTCGACACCTTGAGGTGAGAGATGCCGGAAAGCATGCAGGAGAAAATCGGTGACGATGTCCTCGCGCGATTTCGAGATGTTCCTACGGGCCTGGTGACGGACGCCTTTCTCCGGCTCGGGTTGAGCGGCTGGATGGACGAGGTACTGCCGCTCGTGGCGGGCAGCCGTGTCGCGGCCCGGGCCCGTACCGTCGCCTTCGGGCCGACGCGGCGCTCAGGCGGGCTCAAGGAGAGCATGTACGAGCTGCTGTCGAGGATCTCCGAGGGCGAGGTCCTGGTCATGGGCGCGGGCGGCACCCACGACAATCTCCTCGGCGACAACATGGCGACGTTCGCGCACCGCTCGGGCGCCGCGGGCATCGTCACCGACTCCAAGACACGGGACCGCGCGGGACAGCGCGACCTGGGCATGCCCCTCTTCTCGCGCGGGGCCGGGGTGCGGCCCCCGACAGAGGTGGAACCGCAGGGCTTCGACGTGGCGATCACCTGCGGTGGTGCCCAGGTGAGGCCGGGCGACATCGTCCTGGGGGACGACGACGGCGTCGTCGTAATCCCGGCGGAGCGCGCGGCGGACGTGCTCCACGAGATCGAGGAGATCGTGGAAATCGAGGAGACGGTCGGCCGGCTCATCGCGAACGGCAGCGGCGTACGGGAGATCGAGCACCAGGTCGCGAAGAAGAAGATCCCGCGGGGCTGACCCGCCCGGGCCGCGGGCCGCGGCGTTCCCACGAACCGGAAGTGACGCGCCATGTCAGACGACAGCACCGAACGTGCCCTGATCGCCCGCCGCGAGGAGGCGCTCTACGCCGCCCTTGCGGCCGGTGACACCGACGCCTTCGAAGATCTCCTCTCCGAGGACGTGACCTATGTCCACTCGACGGGCATCGCCGAGACCAAGGCGGAGAACATCGCGGGCCAGCGGCACGGAGTGCACCGCCACGGACCGACCACGACCGTACGGGGCCACACCCGGATACTCGGCGAGACCGCCGTCACCCGCGGCCTCATCGACATGATCGACACCGCCCACGGCGAGCCGTTCAGCATCCGCATCCGCCAGACCCTGGTCTGGATCAAGGAGGACGGAGTCTGGCGCCTTCTGGTGCGCCACGCCACACGCATCCCGGTGTGACAGCCGCGGACCCCGCGAGCGCACCTCTCGCACGGCACACCCATGCAGAACCCCAGCCCCTTCACCACCCCCAGACTCGGAGCGGGAGCCAGCCCATGACCGCATCGGCAGGGACGGCGGAACAGGACACCGTCCGGATCGTCGAGGAGCGCGAGAAGCTCCTGTACGAAGCGCTCGCGGAGACCGGCGCAGGGGGCCCCTCCGCGGGCCTCGGCGAGCTGCTCTCCCCGCAGCTCGTCCACATCCATCCCACGGGTTTCGCCGACACCAGACAGGAGTACCTTCTCGGCCTGGCCAGCGGCGTCTTCGGGCCCGCCCGCGTCCGCAGGCTCAGCGGCGGCACGGCGGTCCACGGGGACCTTGCGGTCACCACGGGAACGGTCGAGGTGTCCGACCCGGCCCGCCCGGCCGCCGCCACCCGGTGTGAACAGACGCTGGTCTGGGGCGTCGAGCAGGGCACCTGGCGCCTCCTGCTCCGCCAGTCCACGGCGGCACGGCCGTAACCCCGGCCCCGCGGCCGCACCGGTCCGCCGTGGTGCCTCGTCCGCGGCGGCTGCCCCGTATCGAGAGACGAACGGAGACGAGCATGGAAAACACCGCGCAGGTGCGCGCCAGGGAGGACGCGTTCTTCCTCGCCCAGACGGAGTCGGACGTCGCCGCACTGGACGAGATCATGTCGGACCGCCTCACCCGGTTCGTCCACACCACCGGGCTTGTCGAGACCAAGGGCCAGTACCTGGAAGGCGTCGCGGCCGGCCGCCACGCCCACGGTGCCATCACCCGCATCGCCGGGCAGACCCGCGTCCTTGGTACGGGCGCGGTCACGATCGGCGTGCTCGACATGGTGGCCCGGCCGCCCGGCGTCCCCGCCTTCACCATGCGCATCCACCACGTCCTGGTGTGGGAGCGGGAGGACAGCGGCTGGCGGCTGACGACCCGCCAGGCCACCCGGCAGCCCCTGTAGTGGCGCCGGCCGAGCCTGGAGAGTGCCCCTGCCCCTCACCCATGCCCCCACACCACCGCGAGGCGGACCAGATGAGCGATGACAGTGTGACACCGGACCGGCAGGACCGACCCGGCCGCCGCCCGCTGGCGGTCGTCGGATGCTTCACCACCGAGGAGAGAAAAGCGCGCGGCACCGGCATCCGGGTCTTCCACCACGGCGGCGGCACGCCGTGGCGGCCCGCCGGCCGGCTCGACGGCATCGACAACCCCTCCTTCCTGCGGGCCGATCCCGAGCGGAACGTGGTGTATGCGGCCCATGGTGATCTCGACGCCGTGACCGCCTGCACCGTCGACCCGGCCACCGGCGCGATCGCCCCGCTCGGCCGGGCACACTCGGCGGGCCGCAACGGTGTCGCCGTGGCACTGCACCCGTCGAAACGGTTCCTCTTCGTGGCCGACTACGCCGACGGCAGCGTGTCGACGCTGCCGCTGGCGCTTGACGGCAGCCCGCTCGACGCCACGCACCGCCTGGCGCTCCCGGGTCCCGCAGGGCCCCACCGGGTCGAGCAGAAGGCGTCGCACCCCCACGACACGGTCATGGACCCGTCGGGACGGTTTCTCCTCGTCCCCGACAAGGGCCTCGACCGCGTCTTCGTCCTGCGGGTCGACGACGGCACGGGCGAGCTGGCGGTCGTCAGTGAGGCACGCCTGCGGCCGGGCTCCGGCCCACGGCACATCGCCTTCCACCCGGTGCTGCCGCGCGCCTACGTCGTCACCGAGATCGACTCCACGGTCGTGTCGCTCGCCTGGGACGAGGCTGCCGGCGTGCTGGCGCCCCTGCACGTGGTGCCTGCGCTGCCGGACTCCTTCTTCGGGCACAGCACCGCCGCCGAGATCGTGGTCGGCTCGTCAGGACGCTTCCTGTACGTCTCCCACCGCGGAGCCGACCTGGTGGCCCGGTTCTCCCTGGACGACGGTGGCGACCGTCCTCACCTCGGGGGATGGGTGCCGAGCGGCGGCTCAGAACCCCGCTTCATGGCGCTCGCGCCGGACGGCACGCGGTTGTTCGTCGCCAACGAACAGGGCGACTCCATCGTCGAGTTCGCCGTCGACACCATGAACGGCAGTCTGACCGTGACGCGCACCGTGGCGACACCGAGCCCGTCCGCCATCGCCTTCCTCTGACCACCGGCCGTGCCGGCGCCCACCGGTGGCGCGGACGCCGACGGCGGCCACGGCACCCAGGAGATCCCCGTGAACGTCCCCTCAGGCCCCGTCGTCGACCCGGCCCTCCCCATCATCGACCCGCACCACCACCTCTGGCACGGCGCCGCCGGGCGGTACCTGGTCGACGACCTGGTGGCCGACCTGCGCAGCGGACACGACGTGCGGGCCACCGTCTACATCGAGTGTGGGTCCTTCCACCGCGCCGAAGGACCCGAGGCCCTGCGCCCCGTGGGCGAGGTCGAGTTCGCGGCCGGGGCCGCGGCGGTGGGCGCGAGCGGCCGCTACGGCCCCACCCGTTTCTGCTCCTCCATCGTCGGCTTCGCCGACCTGACGCTCGGCGCCGAGGCCGACCGGGTACTCGAAGCCCTGGTCGCCGCAGGCAACGGCCGGCTGAAGGGGGTACGGCACATCGCCGCCCACGACCCCGAGGTCAAGCAGCTGGCACCGCCCGGCATGCTGCGCGACGAGCGGTTCCGTGCCGGCTACGCCCGCCTGGCCGCACACGGCCTGAGCTTCGACGCCTGGCTCTACCACCCCCAGCTCGGGGACCTGCTCTCCCTCGCCGCCGCTCACCCCGGGACGCCCGTCGTCGTCAACCACGCGGGCGGCCCCATCGGCACGGGCGCGTACGCGGCCAGGCGCGACGAGGCGTTCGCCGAATGGCGTGCGGGGCTCAGGGCGCTGGCCGCGCTGCCCCACGTCTACATGAAGCTCGGCGGCTTCTTCATGCCGGTCTTCGGATTCGGGTTCGAGACGGCGGCCACCGTCGATCCCGGAGAACTCGCCCGTGCCGCACGGCCGATCGTGGAGACCTGCATCGAGCTCTTCGGCCCCGAGCGGTGCATGTTCGAGAGCAACTTCCCGGTGACGCGGGACTTCCTCACGTACCGGGACGTCTGGAACTGCTACAAGCTCGCGGTCGCCGACGGCACGCCGTCCGAGAAGCAGAGCCTCTTCCACGACACGGCCCGGGACGTCTACGCGATGGCCCGCACATGACTCAGGACCGGACCGGGCACATGACGGAGATCGAACAGCGCACCGTGCGCCGCGTGAGCAAGAGGCTCGTGCCCTTTCTGCTCGTCAGCTACTTCGTCTCCTACCTCGACCGCACGAACCTGAGCTTCGCGGCCCTCCAGATGAACAAGGACCTGGGCCTGACGGCCGGGGCCTTCGGGTTCGGCGCCGGCGCCTTCTTCCTCACCTACTTCCTCTTCGAGGTGCCCTCCAACCTGATGCTCGCGCGCGCCGGCGCGAGCCGCTGGATCGCCAGGATCATGGTGACCTGGGGGCTGGTCTCCGGCGCGATGGTGCTCGTGCGGGGTGAGGCGAGCTTCTACACCGTCAGAATCCTGCTCGGCGCCGCGGAGGCCGGCTTCTTCCCCGGAGTCATCTTCTACCTCGGCCTCTGGTTCCCCGCCGCCCACCGTGCCCGCATCATCAGCCTGTTCATGGTGTCCGTGCCCCTGTCCGTGGTCGTCGGGGCGCCCCTGTCGGGCGCACTGCTCTCCCTCGACGGCGCACTGGGGCTGCGGGGCTGGCAATGGGTCTACATCGTGGAGGCCGTACCGGCCGTCGTGCTCGGTGTCGTCACGTTCTTCTACCTCTCCGACTCCCCGAAGGACGCCCGATGGCTCCCCGACGAGCAGCGCGCCTGGCTGGGCGCGCGCCTGGCGGCCGAACGGGCCGAGGCGAAAGCGGATGCCGGACACGTGCCCGTCCTCAGGGCCCTCACCCACCCCCGCATCCTCGCCCTCGCCGTGGTCGACGTGGCCATCTGCTCGGTCAACACGGGGGTGGGCGTCTTCCTCCCGCAGATCATCCAGGGCTTCGGCGTACGGTCGGACGTCGGCGTCACCCTGACCACCGCCGTGCCCTACCTGGTGGCCGCGGTCGGCATGGTGCTGTGGAGCAGGCACTCGGACCGCACGGGGGAGCGGCGCCTGCACACGGCGGTCCCGCTGGGACTCGCGGCCCTCGGCATCGCGGGTGCCGTCTGGATACCGGGGGCCCTGCCCAAGATGGTGTGCCTGTGCGGGGTCATGTTCGGCCTCTACGCGATGCAGCCGGTGTTCTGGACGCTGTCGATGACGTTCCTGACCGGCGCGGCGGCGGCGGGCGGCGTCGCCGCCATCAACTCCATCGGCAACCTCGCGGGGTTCGTCAGCCCCTACGCGATGGGCTCGGCCAAGGACGCGACGGGCAGCTTCAGCGCGGGCATGCTCGGCATCGCCTGCACCGGGGTACTCGGTGTGGTCGTCGTCCTGCTGGTCGGCAGGGCCCGCGGGCGCGGGGCGGCCGGCCGCCCCGCCGACGGGGCGCGGCCGCCCGCCGCGCGAAGCGGGCAGCCGGGCGGCGGTGACTGAGGCGGCCGCCCCCGTTCACAGCGGCGGAAACACAGCGGGGTGGCGGCGGTGCGCGGTGCCCCGCAGATCCACCACCTGCTGCGGGGGCGGGGTCCGCAGCACCGTCCTGAGCAGGGCCATCGCCGCCGCCGACGGCTCCGCCGCCGCCGTCCAGTACACGGCGACCTCCCGGCTGATCTCGGGGGCCACGGGCACGACTGCCACCTTGTCGAGCCGAATGCTCTGGAGCGCCATCAGATTGATGATCCCGCAGGCGAGTCCCTGCCTGGCCATCGCGACGATGGACTGCGGCTGGTTGGAGATGTACTTGATCCGCGGGGTGACCCCGACCGCCGAGAGCAGCCGGGTGATCTCCGCGTCCTCGCTGTTGCGGCCCCCGATGATCAGCGGCTCGTCCGCCAGGTCCGCCGCCCGCACCGCGCCGCGGCGCGCCAGCCGATGGTCCTCGGCGACCACCAGGCACATCGGCTCCCGCCACAGCGGCTGGGCATGGACGGGTGTGCGGCACATCGGCCGGGGGACCGTGGGGCGGATGGCGATCGACGCCTCCTCGGAGTCGAGCACCTGGTCGAGGCCGCGTATCCGCCGCTCGACCAGCTTGACCTCGATGTCCGGGTAGTCGCGGGCGAAGTTCCGCAGGACGTGCGGCAGATACTCACAGCCTGCGCTCGGATACGTGGCGACGGCCACGTCACCCCGGGCCAGTCCCTTCACCGCAAGCGCCGCGTGGCGCCCCGTGTCCAGCTCGTCGAGCAGCGCCCTGGCATGCGGGAGGAACGCCTCACCCTCCGAGGTGAGACGGGTGGGACGCTGATGGCGGTCGAACAGCCGTACCCCAAGCTCCCGTTCGAGGGCGGTGACGTAGCTGCTCACCCGCCCCTGCGAGCGGTAGAGATGGCCGGCCGCGGCAGAGAAGCCGTGCCGGTCCACGACCGCGAGGAACGCCTCGATCCACATCGTCTGCACGGCAGCGCCGCCCCTTCCCGCCCGTCCCCGTCCGCCGCGCCCGGCCCGGCGCCGTTGCGGGGCCGGCCCGCACGCACCCGGCCGGCCCTGCGTCCCACCCCCGCGAGGAGCGCTCAGTCCTCCTCGGAAAGACCCCGCAGCTTGTACACGAGCGTGCGCACGCCCCTGGGCTGGGCGAGCACCGTCAGGACCGACTCCGCCACGTCTTCCGCCCGCAGCATGTCGGCGAGTTCGGGAGAGCGTTCCGTGCGCCCGGCCCCCGGCGCCATGGCGAACTCGGTGACCACACCGCCGGGGCACAGTGCGGTCACCCGGATGCCCGACCGGTGCAGTTCCCTGTCGAGGCCCTTCGCCAGCCCGATCTGGGCGTGCTTGGTCGCCCCGTAGACCGCCTCGTTGGCCCGCACGTCCAGGCCGGCCACCGAGCTGACGACGACGATGTCTCCCGAGCCGCGCTCCCGCATGTGCGAAACCGCCGCGCGCACGGGCCACACGGTGCCCGCCACATTGGTGTCGAGCATCTCGGCGAGCTCCTCGTCCGTGTGGTCGGTGATGCCTCCGTACCTGCCCACGCCCGCGTTGGCGACGAGGGCGTCGAGCCGGCCGAAGTGCCCGACGGCCTTCGCCACCAGCTCTCGGCCGGCCTCGGGGTCCCGTACGTCCATGGGGACGCCGACCGCGCGGTCGCCGAGCTCGCGGCAGAGCAGGTCGAGCCGCTGCCGCCTGCGGGCGCCGAGCACGACGCACGCGCCGGCGGCCGCGAGGCGCCGCGCGGTGGCCGCGCCGATGCCCGAACTCGCACCGGTGATCGCGACGACGTGTCCCTCTGGCAGTGTGTTCATCTCGTTCTCCTCGCGGACTGTTGCTGTACGGATCGGTGTTGCGTGCGGATCGTGGTCAGAAGGACCTGAGGACGTGGCGCACGTGGTGCGCCCGGGGCGGAGCGACGAGCAGCGGCATGACGAGCTCCCGCCACCGGACGAAGTCCTCACTCGTCCGGAACCCCACGAGATGGTCGTCGAGGGTGCTCCACTCGATGAGCAGCTGGTAGGAGAGGCCGTCCTCGACGGACCGCACGAGCTCGAACGAGCGGCAGCCTGCGGCCCGTTGGAAGAGGGGGGCCGCCTCGGCGACCCGGGCCTCGAACTGTTCCTGCGCGCCGGGCCGCACCTGAAGGGCCACGCACTCCGTGACGCCCTCGCGCCCGGCGCCGCCCGCCGTCCGCTGCTCCTCGTCGATGCGGGTCGCGCGCCCGCCCGCGGCCGGCGCCCGGGTCGCGTCGACCGAGGCGTACGTCCAGAAGATGCGCATCGGCCGGGACGCCGACGCGTTGCGGAAGTGGTGGGGGATGTTCGCGGGCACGAACGTCACGTCGAAGGGGCGCAGCGGCGTCTCCCGCCCGTCGATGTCCACCACGGCCTCGCCCTCGATGACCATGACGCTCTCGGGGCAGTTGTGCAGGTGGTGCCCGATCGCCGCGCCCGGTTCGAAGGCCGTGATCCCGTTGAGGAAGCCGGTCGCGCCGAGGGCGCGGTCGACCAGCGGTGTGGTGCGTGCGCCGTTGCCGCGGTCGACCGCGGGCCGCTCCTCGGGGCGCAGGACGGCCGGGGGGAAGGGCCGCCGGGGTGTGGGTCCTGTCATCGTGGCACCTCCTTGTCGTGCCGCGGTCCGATCCACAGCGTCTTGACGTTGACGAACTCCCGGATGCCGTAGGAGCCGAGTTCGCGCCCGTAGCCGGATGCCTTGACGCCGCCGAAGGGCAGTCGCGGGTCCGAGGCGACGATCCCGTTGACGAAGACCGCACCCGCGTCGATCCGCCGGGCGAGCCGCTCGGCGCGTTCCCGGTCCGATGTCCACAGCGACGCGCCGAGCCCGAACTCCGTCTGGTTCGCGAGCCTGACCGCCTCGTCGTCGCCTTCGACCCGGGTGACGGCCGCGACGGGACCGAACGTCTCCTCGTCGAAGACCGCATGGCCCGGCACCACCCGGTCGAGGACCGTGGGCGGGTAGTACGACCCCGGGCCCGGCAGTGGTTCGCCGCCGGTACGCAGCACGGCACCCGCCTCGACGCTGCGGCGCACCTGGTCGTGCAGGGCGGCCCGCAGGTCGGGCCTGGCCAGCGGCCCGACGGCCGTGGCCGGGTCGAAGGGGTCGCCGACCGTCAGTGCGCGCGCCCGCTCCGTGAAGCGCGCGGTGAACTCGTCGGCCACGGCGGCATCGACGATGAACCGCTTGGCGTTGACGCAGCTCTGGCCCGTGTTGGTGAAACGGGCCGCGACCGCGGCGTGCGCCGCCTCTCGTACGTCGGCGTCGGCGAGGACCACGAACGGGTCGGAGCCGCCGAGTTCGAGCACCTGCTTCTTGACGGCGGCCGCCGCGCGGGCGGCCACGAGGGCGCCGACCCGGGTCGATCCCGTCAGGGTGACGGCGGCGACACGCGGGTCGTCGATGAGCGGGGCCACCGCGTCGGCCTCGACCAGCAGCGCGGAGATGAGGCCGACGGGCGCGCCGGCCGCGGCCAGCACCCTTTCGACGGCGAGTGCGCACCCGGGGACGTTGGCCGCGTGCTTGAGCAGGGCGGCGTTGCCCGCTGCGAGCGCGGGCGCCGCGAAACGGAAGAACTGCCAGAAGGGGAAGTTCCACGGCATGACGGCCAGCACCACGCCCAGCGGTTCGAAGACGGCCCTGCTGTCGGCCGCGTCCGACGCCAGGGCCTCGTCGGCGAGGAACCCCGGCGCGTGCCGTGCGTAGTGGTCGAGCGTGACGGCACACTTCTCGACCTCGGCCCGCGCCTCGGCAAGGGGCTTGCCCATCTCCAGGGTGATCAGCCGGGCGTGGTCCTCGGCGCCCGCCCGCAGGACCCGGGCGACAGCGCCGAGCAGTTCCGCGCGCCGGGCCACGGGAGTGTGCCGCCAGGCGCTCTGCGCCGTCGCGGCGAGCGCCACCCTGCGCTCGACCTCGGCGCTGGTGTGCGGGGCGTACCTGCGCACCTCTTCGCCCGTCGCGGGGTTGACGGTGGCTATCACGCGCCCACCCCGTGCTGTCCCTGCGCCCCCGCGGGTGTGCCCGCCTGCGGCACCAGGGTGCGCACCGACCGGCTGCCGTCGATCACGCACCGGCGCTCCACGGCCTTCCACCGCTCGTAGTGCGGGGTCGAACGGTGCTCCTCGGTGAAGGCCCGTTCGTCGCGGTACTGCTCGTACAGCACGAACGCCCGCGGGTCCTGCGGGTCCTGGAGCACGGTGAAGGAGAGGCAGCCCGGTTCGGCCTCGGACGCCCGGGCGTTGCGGGCGATCTCGCGGTGCACCTCCGCGAGGGACTCCTCGCGGGCGGTGAAGGACACGATCACGACGAACACGGGGAGCCTCCCGCCGCCGGCCTGCCCGCGGCCAGGCCACGCAGGGAGTCCATCGTGTCACGGTAGTAACTGAGCAGGATGTTCCGCTCGTTGGGGTAGACGACGGACCGCATCCCGCGGGCGAGCATGTCGGCGGCGTCCTCCAGCGAGGAGCACAGCGTGCCGCAGGCCACCCCGTGGCGGTCGCAGGCCGCGACCACGGAGTCGATCGCCGCGAGAACCTCGGGGTGGCGTGTCTCCAGGGGATGGCCGAGGTCGGTGGAGAGGTCGCCCCTGCCCACCTCGACGAACCCGATGACGCCCTCGGCCAGCAACTCGTCGAGGCGCGCCACCCCTTCGGCGCTCTCGACCTGCGCGGCGATCAGCACCTGGTCGTCCACGGCGGCCTTGAT
This sequence comes from Streptomyces sp. NPDC047002, assembly GCF_040704505.1. Lineage (NCBI taxonomy): Bacteria > Bacillati > Actinomycetota > Actinomycetes > Kitasatosporales > Streptomycetaceae > Streptomyces > Streptomyces sp. NPDC047002. The sequence goes on along the minus strand of NZ_JBEYWC010000001.1, from coordinate 303,822 downwards.
CCGGGCGCCCGGGCCGCCCCGGTAGTCCTGGGCCGCCGACTGGGCGGTCGAACCGCGGTTGCCCGCGGGCGGGTAGAGCGCCGCGTCCCGCATGCGCCGTACCTCCTGCGGGGTGGTCACGTCGTGGAACATGACACCCATCGCGCCGATGTCGAGGACCCGGCCGACGACTCCGGAGTCGAGTGAGTACGGCCGGACCACGGGGGTGATACCGCATGCCCTGGCCATCTCGCACATGTCGCCGACGCTCTCGAAAGAGAGGCTTGAGTGCTCCATGTCGATGAACACGTAGTCGCAGCCCGCGGCGGCGGCGATGCGGACGATGGCCGGTGTGCGCATCGAGTCGAGCCACACGCCGAAGACGTGTTCTCCGCGGGCGAGTTTGTCCTTCATGGTGTTGCGCGTGGCGAGGAGTTCCGGCGGTCGGGAGGTACTCATGGGGCTTCCTTTCTGAGGGGGACCCGGACGGCGGTCCTGGGCGGCGGAACGCGGGGCCGTGGTGTGCTCACACCAGCTCGGCCGCGCGCGCTGCCTTGGGCGTGAGCAGCGCGCCGACGAGTGTGCCCACGCAGGTCAGGGCCGTGAAGAGGCCGATGAGCCAGGTGTGCGGCGGGCCGCCGGCGGCGAGCAGCAGCGAGCTGGCGATCAGTGGGGTCAGGCCGCCGCCCACGGCGCCCGACAGCTGCCAGCCGAGGGACACACCGGTGTACCGGGTGTTGGTGGGGAACAGCTCGGAGTAGAAGGACGGCGCGATCGAGAAGATCATCGACCAGCACACGTACATGAACAGCCAGCCGGCGTAGAGCCCGGCCGGGGAATGCGTGTTGATCAGCGGGAACACGGTGAGCGCACTCACGCCGAGGAGGACAGCGCCGATCGAGCACAGCCGTCGGCGCCCCACCCGGTCGGACAGCGCGCCGAAGCCAAGGATGAAGGGGATCGAGACGGCCTGGCAGATGATCGCGGCGTGCAGGACGGTGTCCGTCGCGTAGCCGATCTGCACGGCGTACGTCACCGAGAACGTGAGGAAGATGGAGCTCGCGGTGAAGGGGCCGATGGTGATCAGCAGTGCCTGGGCCACACCGCGCCTGTTCTTGTGCAGCAGTTCGAGGAGCGGCACCCGGGCGTGCAGGTCCTTGTGCTCCTGCGCGGCGCGGAAGACCGGGCTCTCCTCCAGCCGGAACCGCATCCACAGGCCGAGGCCCACCAGGAGGGCTGCGGCAAGGAAGGGCAGGCGCCACCCCCAGGACATGAACGCGGCCTTCGGCAGGGACTCGACCCAGGTGAAGACGAGGGTCGCGATGACGGTGCCGGAGATGGAGCCGAGCTGGGAGATGCTGCCCCACAGGCCGCGCTGCTCCGGCCTGGCGAACTCCGAGGTCATGACCGACGCGCCGCCCCACTCGCCGGCAGCGGCGAGCCCCTGCACCACTCGCAGGAGGACGAGGAGGAGGGGCGCGACCAGCCCGACCTGGGCCGCGGTGGGCATCGCACCGACGAGGACGGTGGCGAGCCCCATGAGCAGTGCGGTGAGCACGAGCACCCGCTTGCGCCCGAGGCGGTCGCCGTAGTGCCCCCAGATGACCGCGCCTATCGGCCGGACGATGTAGCCGGTGGCGAACGTTCCGAAGGACGCGATGATCCCCAGCCAGGACGGCACGTCGGGGAAGAAGATCTTGGCGAAGATGAGCGTCGAGGCGACGCCGTAGATGTAGAAGTCGTACCACTCGATCGCGGTGCCGAGGTAGCCCGACAGGTAGACCGTGAACTGCTCACGGGCCGAGGGCCTGGTGACGTGCCCCTTCGCGGCGCTGTGACCGACATCCATGGTGATGCTCCTTACTGGTGCTCCTTTGGACCAGCGGCGGCTCGTTCGTGCTCAGGGGAGGTGGGGGCACCCCGCGCCACGCGGCGCGCGCATGCTGTGTGAAGGCCCTGTCCGCGCCCTCCCAGAAGAAATAACATACTATCTGGGGGCGGGGAAGGGGTCCCGCGCCGCTACATGATGGCCACGGGGGAGACGGGCGAGCCCACGGACCGGCTGACCTTGAGGCCGAGACCGCTGAAGAAGAACTCCCAGCGGCCCTCCGACGCGCAGACCCCGGAGAGCTCCTCCAGGTCGAACATCTCACCGAGGGTCATGCCGAGGTCCCTGATCAGGACCATGTGCACCGGCAGCCCCGCGCCCGGCTCCACGCTGGGCTTGACCTCCACCGCCTGGTTGTCCGCCGCCACGGCTGCCACCTGCCGCTTGTGCAGCCACGCGCAGCAGGAGACGCCGAGTCCCGGCACGGCGTCGCTCACGTAGGGCACGCCGAGCGAGGGATCGAGGAAGTGGCGGTACCACCCCGTGCGGACGAGCAGGATGTCGCCCGGACGCACCTCGACATCCTGCGCGAGAGCCGCCGCGTCCAGGTCGTCCGCGGTGATCTCCTCCGAGGCGCCGAGGCTGGGGACGCCCTTGAGGCGGGCGATGTCGAGCAGCACCCCGCGCCCGACGAGGCGGCCGACGACCTGGTCCGCGGAGTTCCGCGTGGCTCCGGCGGAGGCCGTCACCGCGGTGGCCGGCACGCCGTTGTAGAGCAGCCCGTCGTATCCCACGTGCGCGAGGCTGTCCCACTGGGTGGCGCACTGCAGCGGCATGACGACCATGTCGTCGGAGACGATCTGGCCGCTCGGCGTCGCACCGTCCGTGGGCAGCTGCGTCATGCGGTGGATGGGGTTGAATCTTCCGTTGGCCCCGGTCTGGGGCCCTTCGTCGCCGAACGGCATCCCCAGGTCGACGATCCTCCCGGTGCGGATCAGGGCGGCGGCCGCCCTGCGCGTCTCGTCGGTGAGGAGGTTCGCCGTGCCGAGCTGGTCGTCCTCGCCCCAGCGGCCCCAGTTGCTGAGTCGGCGGCCGAGTGTCTTGAATGCGTGGCTCGTGGTGGGGGGCAACGTGACACCGTCCTTGGTCTGCGGATCGTGCGGGGCTCTGCGCTGCCGGGCCCCGCAACGGACTCTGCGGAGGCGTCGAGTCCTGCGGGCTCATCCGGCTCCGATGACATAACATGTTATCTATGGACCGTATAACTCGCATAGGGTGACGGTCAACGAGTCGGAGGTGACTGCGGTGTCAGGTGAGGAACCCGTCGACGGGGGCTACGGGCTCAAGGTGCAGAACGCCGCGGACCAGATCCGCCACAAGATCGCGGTGGGGGAGTTCAGGCCGGGCATGCACCTGCGCCAGGACCAGACGGCGCTGGCGCTCGGTCAGTCGCGCGTCCCGGTCCGCGAGGCGTTCAAGATCCTCGTGGCGGAGCAACTGCTCATCCACCACCGCAACCGGGGCCACTTCGTCACCGAGCTGACCCCGCGCGAGATGGCCGACATCTGCTGGCTGCGGGAGTCCCTGGAGGCCGAACTCGCCAGGACCGCCGGGCGTATCCCCGCACGGGACATCGAACGGCTCGACGAGATCAACGGAGAGATCGAGTCCCTCATCGACACCGGCGCGGTGTGGCGCAGGGTGGAACTCGACGAGCGGTTCCACGAGATCCTCTGGCGCCTGGCGGACCGCCCCGTGCTCTTCCACGAGGTCAAGCGGGTCGCGGAGCGGCAGCGGCCGTACCGGGTGCTGATGTCCGAGCGCATCCCCGAGCGTGACCGCGCGGCGGCGGCCGAGCACCGCGAACTGCTCGACGCCCTGCGGCAGGGGGACTTCGCCCGCTACCGAGCGCTGCTCGTGGTGCACATCTCACGCGCAAGGGAACTCGTGGGGCTGCTCGAACAGGACCTCGCGGAACGGAAGGAGGACCCCGGCGAGGCGTGATGCGGACGCGCGCGGTCAGCGCTCCAGCGTCCCGTGGGCCGTCTCCGGGAGCCTGGCGTACACCAGGGCGGAGACCAGGCACAGCACCGCCACGTACCAGGGGAACCAGCCGGCGTGCCCGGCGTCGGCGAACCAGGTGCCGACGTACGGCGCGGTCCCGCCGAAGAGGGCCACTGTCAGGGAGTAGGGGAAGCCGATGCCCGCGGCGCGCACCCGCGCGGGGAAGACCTCCGCGTTCACGGCGGCGGCGACCGCCGTGTACCCGGTCAGCAGGACCATGCCGGCGCACTGCACCAGCAGCAGCGACCAGAAGCCCCCGCGGAGCAGGTGCAGCAGCGGCACGGCGAGCACGGCGAACCCGACGGCGAAGGCGATCAGCGGCGGCTTGCGGCCCACGCGGTCGGAGAGGATGCCGCCGAGCGGCTGGAGCACCGCGAAGAAGGCCAGCGAGATCGTGCCCGCGGTGAGCGCCGTCCCCTTGCCGACACCCGCGTTGACCGTCGCATACGTGGGCAGGTACGTCGTCCACGTGTAGTAGGCGATCGTGCCGCCCGCGGTGATCCCGCAGATCAGCAGCGAGGCGCGCGGGTGGCGGCGCAGCGCCTCGAAGAGACCGGGCCGCGCGGCCCCCGGCGCGGGCGCGCTGCGGGTCTCCACGGCCCCGCGCCTGATCCAGAAGCCGACGAGCGCGATGACCGCGCCGAGGAGGAACGGGATCCGCCAGCCCCAGGACGCCATCTGGCCCTCGGTCAGGTTGCCGGCGAGCAGGGCCGCGATGCCGGATGCCACCAGTTGGCCCACGGTCGTCGACACGTACTGGAAGCTGGAGAACAGCCCGCGCCTGCCCTCTCCCGCCGACTCCACGAGGAAGGTCGTCGACGCCGCGAACTCCCCACCCACCGAGAGGCCTTGGACGAGCCGGGCCGCCACGAGGACCACCGGGGCGAGCAGCCCGGACGCGGCGTACGTCGGTGTCACGCCGACCAGCAGGCTGCCGCCGCCCATCAGCAGGATGGTGAGGGTCAGTGCGGCGCGGCGGCCCCGCCGGTCCGCCACGGCCCCCATCAGCAGGCCGCCGACGGGCCGCATGAAGAACCCCACGGCGAACACCGCGAAGGCGGAGAGGAGCGGCACGAGGGAGTCGCCTGCGCCCTTGGGGAACACCTGGTCGGCGAAGTAGACCGCGAGGAACGAGTAGGCGTACCAGTCGTACCACTCCGCGGCGTTGCCGACGGAGGCCGCCGCCAGCTGCCGGACCGGCAGCCGCGGCCGCCCCGCACGCTCCGTGCCGACTCCCGCGGCGGGGCCGCCGCCCGCCAGCTGCCGTCCGGCGTCCGCCGGCCCTTCACCCATGTCGTCAGCGCGCCCCTCGTCGGTACCGCGCCGCGGGACCCGTGCGGGCGCCGCGGCGATGACTGCCGGACCCCTTTCCCGCCGGCGGCCGCTTCACACCACGCGCCGGCCGGTGTACGGCGGCGGTGCGAGGTCCTTCGTGAACGGCAGCGGGCCGATGTCCTCCGGATCCGCCGACAGGTCGAAGAGAGGCGTGTAGCCGGCGGCGAGATACAGGGCGCGTGCCTCCGGCTGGCGCGGGCCCGTGGTGAGGTAGACCCGGGGGTAGCCCGCCGCGGCCGCCGTCCGCTCCAACTCGGCGACCACCCGGCGGGCGAGACCCCTCCTGCGGTGCGCCGGGTGCGTCCAGATCCGCTTCAGCTCGGCGGTCGACGCGTCACGGCGGCGGTACGCGCCGCCGGCCACCGCGGCGCCCTGCTCCAGCAGCAACAGCAGGACCCCGTGCGGCGGTTCGAACTCCTCGGCCGGATAGCGCGCCAGTTCGGTGTGTGCGTCCTTGCCGTAGCGGGCGGAGTACTCGTCCCCGAGCTGGCGCAGCATCGGGGCCACCAGCGGATCCGAGGCCCGCACCCGCACCCAGGCGGCGTCCTGGGGGTTTGCGGGCACGGAGGGCGTCGTGGCCATGGGAAAGGGAACCTTCCTGCGGGAACGCGCGGACAGGGCGCGGCCGCCGACCCCCGTGCACGGGCTCCAGGACGGGTGCGCGGGCACACGGCGAGCGGTGGACGGGGCGGCGAGGGGCAGACGGAGCGCGGGCGGCTGAGGACCTGGAGGGTGGCCGTCAGGCGCTACACGCCGCGGACCACACGCGACCGAAGTCGATGTGCCCGCGGGTGACCAGCGCAACTCGCCTCTGCATGGCGTCAGTCGACCACCCGCGCCGCGCCGCGTCAACCGCCGTCCTGAGGGGTGGGACGCGGGGTGGGCACGCGGGCCGCACCGCGCCGCGCACGTTGACACCGATCCGTTCCCCGTGCCTAACTGAGGGCCCGCCGGGCGTCTTCGGCGGTGGGAGCACACGAGACCGGGGGCGGGTGAGAGGGCATGCGCACAGCGGCTGACGAGGCCATGTGGCGCTGCCACCGCTGCTTCTCCGCGGTCCTCGACCGCAGCGTCGACCTGCTCCGCGTCAGCAGCGCGCTCTGTCGGCGCCGCCCCGCCACGCACCGCGCCTGACCCGGCGCCCGCCGCGGGCGCGCGGGTCCGCGCACCGTCCTCACCACCCGGGCCCGTGCCGCTCGCACGGCACACCGCCGAGCCGCGCCCGCACGGCAACGGCCTCCCCGCACGGCTGGTTGCCGCCGCACTCCGGCTGCCGCGCGTCCCCGTCCACGCCCTCCCCTCACCGACTCCGCTGGAGCCCCCATGAGCGAGCCACCCGCGCCCGTCACCGCGGCGCCCGTCACCGCCGCGCCACCGCGGGGCGACGGCCCGGCGCGGCCCGCCGCCGCACAGCGCGTGCTGCCGCAGCGGCGCCCCTGGCGCTGGGCCGCCACCCTCGTCGTGCTGGTGCTCGCCGCCCAGATCGCACACGGCCTTGCGACCAACCCGTTCTACCAGTGGGACCGGTTCTCGTACTGGTTCCTGCGGCCCTCGATCCTCGGCGGCCTGCTGGTCACACTGAAGGCGGCCGCGTACAGCGCGGTACTCGGCCTCGCCGGCGGCATCCTGCTCGCACTGGGCAGGCTCTCCCGCAACCCCGTTCTCCGCGCTGTCAGTTGGCTCTACATCTGGCTGTTCCGCTCGGTGCCGCTCATCGTGGTGCTGCTGTTCCTGTACAACTTCTCCGCCCTGTACAGGACACTGAGCCTCGGCATCCCCTTCGGGCCCGGCTTCGTCCACTTCGACGAGTCCCACCTCGCCACCGACCTCGTCATCGCCGTGGTGGGACTCAGCCTCAACGAGGCCGCCTACGCCGCGGAGGTGGTGCGGGCAGGGCTGCTCTCGGTCGACCAGGGGCAGCACGAGGCCGCGGACGCCCTCGGCCTGCCGCGGCGCCACCAGTTCACCCGCATCGTCCTGCCGCAGGCGCTGCGCGCCATCGTGCCGTCCTACGTCAACCAGCTGATCGGCCTGGTCAAGAGCACCTCGCTGGTCTTCTACGTCTCCCTGCTCGACCTGTTCGGACAGGTGCAGAACATGGGCAGCACCTTCCCCGGCGACGTGGTCCCGCTGCTGCTGGTGGCGACGGTCTGGTACGTGATTCTCACCAGCGCCGTATCCGTCGTCCAGTACTCCGTGGAACGCCGCTTCGCCCGCGGTGCCCTGCGCACCCTGCCGCCCACCCCGCTCGCCAGGCTCCGCACCGCGGTGCGCACCCTGCGGGCCCGCACCGCCCCGGGAGCCCCCGCGTGAACACACCAGCCGCGCCCGCATTCCGCGAACACACCGCGGCCGCCGCAGCCCCGGCCGCCCCCGCCGCCGTGGAGGTGAGCGGCGCACACAAGTGGTTCGGGCCCCACCACGTGCTCGACGGGATCGACCTGACGGTCCCCGCGGGGCACGTCACCGCCGTGCTCGGTCCCTCGGGCAGCGGCAAGTCCACCCTGCTGCGGGCCGTCAACCACCTGGAGAAACTCGACGCCGGACACGTCGAGGTCAACGGCGAACTCATCGGTGTGCGCCGGCAGGGCCGCAGGCTGCGGGAGCTCGCGCCCCGCGCCATCCGCGCCCAACGGGCCCGCATCGGCTTCGTGTTCCAGGGCTTCAACCTCTTCCCCCACCTGACGGCCGCGGAGAACGTGGCAGCGGCGCCCGTCGCCACCGGACGCAAAACCCGCGCCCAGGCGCAGGAGCAGGCCCGCGAACTCCTCGCGGGCGTCGGGCTCGGCGACAAGGGGGACGCCTACCCCCGGCAGCTCTCCGGCGGCCAGCAGCAGCGCGTCGCGATCGCCAGGGCGCTCGCGCTCGAACCCGGTGTGATCCTCTTCGACGAACCCACCTCCGCGCTCGACCCGGAACTCGTCGGCGAGGTGCTCGCCGTGATCTCCGCGCTCGCCGAGGGCGGCACGACCCTGATCGTCGTGACACACGAGACCGGCTTCGCCCGCGAGGTCGCCGACGACGTGGTCTTCCTCGACGGGGGCCGCATCGTCGAGCAGGGCCCGCCGGAACAGGTGCTGGTCGACCCCGTCCACGAGCGCACCCGCGCGTTCCTCAGCCGCGTCCTCTGACCGCGCCTCGCACGGCGGTCGCACCGCGTCCCGGCCCACCGCACCCGCCCGGCGGGCGTCCCGCCCGCCGCGCCCCTTTCCGCCTTTCCGCCCCCGAACGCCCGAGGATCCCCATGCCGTCTCTCCGTGTCCGCAGCGGCCCCCGCGCCGCCGTCGCGCTGCTCGCCGCCTCCGCGCTCGCCCTCTCCCTCGCCGCTTGCGGCGGCTCCTCGTCCTCCGCCGCGGCGGACGGCGCCGCCGGCACTCCCGCCGCGGCCCAGGGCACCGTCACCGTCGGCGCGCAGTCCAACGGCGCCGCGCGCCAAGCCGTCCTCAAGGTCCCCGAGGTCGCCGCGATCCGGGCCGAGCTGCCGAAGCGGCTCATCCGGAAGGGCACCCTCGACATCGGGTTCGGCTTCCTCCCCGCCGGCTCCCCGCCGCTCGGCTACGTCGGCGGCGACCAGCGGACCCTGACCGGTTCAGAACCCGACCTCGGCCGCCTCGTCGCCGCCGTGTTCGGCCTGCGGCCCCAGCTTTCCAACGCCACCTGGGACAACCTCTTCGTCGGCATCGACAGCGGCCGTACCGACGTCGGCTTCTCCAACATCACCGACACCGAACAGCGCAAGGAGAAGTACGAGTTCGCCTGCTACCGCAAGGACAACCTCGGCTTCGAGGTGCGCGCATCCGACCCGTGGAGGTTCGACGGCACGTACCGCAGCCTCGCGGGCAAGACCGTCGCGGTCGGCGCGGGCACCAACCAGGAGAAGCTGCTGCTCCACTGGCGCGACCAGCTGAAGGCCGCGGGGAAGGCACTGACCGTCAGGTACTTCCAGGACGCCAACAGCACCTACCTCGCCCTGAAATCCGGGCGCATCGACGCCTACCTCGCGCCCAACCCCAGCGTCGCCTACCACACCGTGCGCACCGCGCACACCCCCGGCGCCACCCGCAGCGCCGGCACCTACTCGGGCGCCGGCTCCACGCTCCAGGGCCTCATCTGCGCCACCGCCAAGAGGGGCAGCGGGCTCGCAGAGCCCCTCTCGGATGCCGTCGACCACCTGATCAGGCACGGCCAGTACGCGGCCTGGCTGAAGGCGTGGAACCTCACCGACGAGGCCGTGCCCACCTCACGCGTCAACCCGCCAGGGCTGCCGCTCGGCAACTCCTGACCGCGGCGGCCCCGGCGGGCGGCGGCGGGGCTCAGACCCCGCCCGAGCGGATCGCCGGTGCGCCGTCCTGCCGCGGGCCCTGCTGGTACATCAGGATGATCAGCCGCGCCCCCGGCGACGCCAGCGGCTGCGCCGCGCACATCCGCAGCCAGCCGGGCCCCAGCTTCACGTGCCGGATCGGCCGCTCGTCGCCGTCGGGGTGGATGACCGCGCCGCCCGCCTCGTACAGCGGCCCCGCGAGCGGGTCGGCGAGCACCTCGCGCTCGATCTCCCGCAGCACCGTGTCGTCGGGCCGCGCCACCAGCGCGGCCCGCAACTGCGGTACCAGCAGCGGAGCCCAGGCGGTCTCCCAGTCGCTGAGGATCGCGCGCCCGTCCGGGTCGAGCAGCATGAACCGCATCATGTTCGCGGGCACCCGCCCGTCCGGCACCATCTCCGTGAACGGGCTGTTGCACGCCAGCATGTCCCAGGACGCGTCCGTGATGTAGGCCGGGTGCAGGATGCCCTCGACCGCCTCCTGCCACATGCCGGGGATCTCCTTGCCCGCCGAGGGGCGCAGCGGCCCCGGCGGGTCCTCGTCCCGCGCGTAGCGGCACAGGGACACCCACTCCTGCTCGTCGAAGCGGAACAGCTGCGCGACCTCACGCAGCAGACCGACCGGCGGATTGTGGTACGTGCCCGATTCGAGGCGGTGGTACGTGTGGATCGCGCGGTTCAGCAGCAGGTCCACCTGCTGCTGCGAGAGGCCGGGCGCGCGTCTTCCCTGCCCGGTCGGCCGGGCCAGCCCGTGCGACTCAGGGCTGATCAGGGCGCGGCGTTCGCGCAGCATGGCGCTGAGCGCCTTCTTGTGCATGTCCGGTGGCCCTCCGGGGGGAAGGGGAGAGGGGTCGTCCTGTTGGCCTCACCATTATTCACACCGGATTTCGTAAGAGAAGCTGAACGAAGAAAAGCGGCCCCCACCTGCGCCATGCTTGTCGCACAGCGCGCTGCGAACCGGTTCTGGGGGGAAGCGGGGGGCGTAAGCCTCCGCAGCGCGCGGCCACTGGCCGCGGTCGGTGCCGGCACTCGTCATGAGCGGCCCCGGCACCGACCGCGACGCCGGTCGGCCACCGGTAGCGCCGGCAGCCCTGCGCGGGGCGGTCGGCCTGGGCCCGGGTGCCAGGGCCCGAGGGGCCGGACACCGCTCTCCCGCTCGACGCGGTCTTCGGCCCTTCCCGTGTGCCCTTCGTCTTCTTCCTCGCCGTCTTCCTCTTCGCCGTCCTCATCCGCGGCTCGCCGCCCGGCTTCCCGCCGGCGGCGCCAGGCTCGCCCCGAAGGGCGGGCACCGGCCCCTCCGTCAGCCCTGCCGCACCGGCACGGTCGCCCGTACGAGCTTCCCGTCAGGGCCCAGCGGCACGACCGCCACCTCGGCGAGGCGGCACACCATCGGCCAGCCGTAGCCGCCAGGCAGCCACTCGCCGCCGTGCCCGCGCTCGACGGGCCGCCGGGCACTGCCGTCCTGCACGGTCACCTCGACACCCGCAGGGCGGACCGCGACCCGCAGGCCGTGCGCCCCGCCCGCGTGCCGCAGGGCGTTGGTCACCAGCTCGGAGACCACGAGCAGTACGTCGTCCCGCACGGGCTCCGGCACCCGGGCACCCTGCCCCGCCAGGTAGGCGGCGGTCAGGTCACGTGCCTCGGCCGCCCCCGCGGGCCGGGCGTCCAGCCACCGCGAGCCCTCGGCGGTCGCGCCGTCAGGCCCTTCTTCGACGGTGGTCATCGGCACCCCCCTTCGCGGATCTTCCTTCCTCGGGAGTCCGTCTGCCCGCCGACGCCGGGGTGACGCGTGCCATTTGCCACCGATCGCTCCCCGGCCGGGGCGGCCGTCCCCGAAAACACGTAACCGCTGTCGCATATGCTTCCCGCCGGAGCGGTGCCGTCGTGCGCGCCGCCAGGCGAGTGGGGGTGTGAGCGTGGCAGAGTCGCCCCTTCGGGTGCCCGTGCCGCAGCTTGGGCCGAGGCGGAGCAGCGTGCCGGCGTCCGGTGCGCTGCCCGTGCAGGAGACGGCGTCCGGCGCACGGGACGCCCGGCGCGCGGTGGACGCCGTCCTGCTCCTGGTCGAGGACGACCCGGGCGACGCGCTGCTGGTCGAGGAGATGCTCGCGGACAGCGACCTGGAGTCCGCCCTGACCTGGTGCAAGACGGTCAGCGAGGCCCAGCGGCACCTGACAGGCGCCACCGGGCCCGTCTGCGTCCTGCTCGACCTCCACCTCCCCGACGCCCACGGCGTCGACGCCGTCACCCGCATCGTCCACCGGGCCCCCGACGCCGCCATCGTCGTGCTGACCGGCATGGCCGAGGGCGAGACCGGCCTCACCGCCGTCGCCACCGGCGCCCAGGACTACCTGGTCAAGGACCGCCTCGACCCGGAGATCCTCAGCCGCGCCGTCCGCTACGCGCTCCAGCGCAAGCAGGTCGAACGCGCCACCGCCGCCCTGCGCGCCAACGAGCTCATGGCCCAGGAGAACGCCAGGCTCGAACGCGGCCTGCTGCCCGTGCCGCTGCTGCGCGGCGACGACTTCGAGGCGTTCGCCCGCTACGAGCCGGGGCGCGCCCACGGCCTCCTCAGCGGCGACTTCTACGACGTGGTGCAGACCACGGACGGCACCGTCCACGCGGTCATAGGCGACGTGTCGGGCCACGGCGCCGCCGAGGCCGCGCTCGGCGTCTGCCTCCGCGTCGCCTGGCGCACCGCGGTCCTGTGCGGCACCGCCCCGCTCGAACTGGTCGGGCTGCTGGAGGAGATACTCGTCGCGGAACGCTCCGACCAGCACGTCTTCGCCACCGTCACCTCGCTCTCCTTCCCGCGGGGCGGCGGCGAGGTACGCGTCGTGCGGGCCGGCCACCCCGGGCTCCTGGTCCGCGAGGGCACCTCCGTCAGCTGGATCGAGCCGAGCGTCGGCATGGCGCTCGGCCTGCTGCCCGGCGCGGGCCGCTGGAGCGAGAGCACGGTCCCGCTGCCGCCTGGCGGCCATGTCGTGCTCTTCACCGACGGCCTGTTCGAGGGCCGTACGGGCCCCGTGTCCCGCCTCGGCGAGGAGGGCCTCCTCGCCCTCGCCAGGCGCCACGGCGCCCTGTCCGCACGGGACTTCGTCGACACCCTGGTCGCCGAGGCCACCGCGGGCGCCGCGCCCTTCGGCGGGCTCGCCGACGACGTCGCCGTACTCCACCTCGGCTGGGGAGGCCGCGCATGACCCTCTGGCACCTCACCCGCGACCGGCTGTCCGTCCAGGGCTGGGGCCGGCTGATCCTCGCCGCCATGGTCGTCGTGGTGGTCGGCTGCACCGCCGTCGGCGGCGTGCTGCTCTCCAGGACCAACAGCCGCAGCGACGAGCTGACCGACCGCATCCAGCCCGCGAGGGCCGCCGTCTACCAGCTCCAGAAGTCGCTGCTCGACCAGGAGACCGGCGTACGGGGCTACGCCCTGACCGCCGACCCCACGTTCCTCCAGCCCTACACCGACGGCGTCGAGAGCGAGCGTCGCTTCACCGCCGGGGTGCACCGCATCCTGGCGGACGACCCCGCGCTCCTCGGTGACACCGAGGCCATCACCCGCGCCGCCGCGCGCTGGCGCGCCGACGTCGCACAGCCCCTGATCAGCCAGGTACGCGCGCACGGCAAGCTCACCGCGTCCGGCGCCCAGCTCAACCGCAGCAGGATCCAGTTCGACGGGCTGCGCAAGCTGTTCGCCACCCAGGGCGACCACCTCGACACCGCGAGGGACCAGGCCAGGGCGCGCCTCGAACACAGCAGGCAGGTCAGCGAGGTCGTCTTCCTCGTGATGCTCGTCTTCTTCGTGGCCGCCGTCGTGGCCCTCGCGCTCCTGCTCCACCACATGGTCGGCCGCCCCCTCGCCCAGCTGCGGGCCGCGTCGGACGGCGTGCGGGCCGGGGCGTTCGGCCGCCGCATCGAGGTCACGGGCCCCTCCGACCTGCGCGCCGTGGGCGCCGCCGTCGAGGACATGCGGGCGCGGTTCGTCGCCGAGCTGGACGACAGCAGGCAGCGCGAGGAACTGCTCGCCGACCAGACCGAGGAGCTGCGCCGCTCCAACTCGGAGCTGGAGCAGTTCGCCTACGTCGCCTCGCACGACCTCCAGGAGCCGCTGCGCAAGGTCGCCTCGTTCTGCCAGCTCCTGGAGAAGCGGTACGGCGACCGGCTCGACGACCGGGGCAAGCAGTACATCGACTTCGCCGTCGACGGAGCCAAGCGCATGCAGGTCCTCATCAACGACCTGCTGACGTTCTCCCGCGTCGGCCGCGTCCACGACGCCTGGCAGGCCGTGGGCCTCGACGCGTCCGTCGACCGGGCCCTCGGCAACCTCGCCATGGTCATCGAGGAGAACGGCGTCACCGTCGTACGGCAGTCCCCGCTGCCCGAGGTGCACGGCGACCCCACCACCCTCGCCATGCTCTGGCAGAACCTCATCGGCAACGCGATCAAGTTCCGCAGCCCCGACCGGCCCGCGCGCATCGTGCTCGACTGCGTGCGCGAGAACTCGGCGCCCGGCGCCGAGGACGCCGCCCTGTGGCACTTCAGCGTCACGGACAACGGCATCGGCGTGGCCCCCGAGTTCGCCGAGAAGGTCTTCGTGATCTTCCAGCGCCTGCACGCGCGCGACGAGTACGAGGGCACCGGCATCGGGCTCGCCCTGTGCCGGAAGATCGTCGAGTTCCACGGGGGCCGGATCTGGCTCGAACCGGTGCCCGACGGCGGCACCGCCCTGCACTTCGTCCTGCCCGCAGACTCCGCCGACCGGCACGCCGCGCAGCGGCCCGTGCCGCTCCCCGCCCCCGCCCCCGCAACGAGCACCCCGTACGGAGCCGCGACATGACCCTTCCCGCGCAGCCGAAGCCCATCGAGGTCCTCCTGGTCGAGGACGACGCGGGCGACGAGCTGATGACCCGCGAGGCGTTCGAGGACAACAAGATCCGCAACGCCCTGCACGTCGTGCGCGACGGCCAGGAGGCCCTCGACTTCCTCTACCGCCGCGCCCCGTACGAGGACGCGCCGCGCCCCGACCTGATCCTCCTCGACCTCAACCTGCCCCGCTACGACGGCCGCCAGGTCCTCGAGCGCATCAAGACGGACCCGGAGCTCGCGCTGATCCCCGTGGTGGTCCTCACCACCTCGTCGGCCGAGGAGGACATCCTGCGCAGCTACAAGCTGCACGCCAACGCCTATGTCACCAAGCCGGTCGACCTCGACCAGTTCATCGCGGCCGTCCGGCAGATCGACGAGTTCTTCGTGACCGTCGTGAGGCTGCCCGGCAGGTCGTGACAGCCCTCACCGCCGACCGTGCGCATGAGAAGCGCATGAGGGGGCATAAGCGTGGACGGACAGCGGGGATCCCGGACGCCCACTGGTGCGCGGGCAGGAGCAGATGAACGAACAGATCACCGTCTCGGGGGCGACGCTCCCCGTCGGTACGGAGCCGTCCGTGCAGCCGACCCAGTGCCTGAACAGGGCCGCGCAGTTCACCGGGGAGCCGGGTTCCATAGCGTCGGCCAGAGACCTCGCCGTGCGTTTCCTCCAGCAGCTCGGCGCCGAGTGGCTCGCCCCGCTCGACGAGCGCACCCGCCAGGACGTGCTGCTCGTGGTGAGCGAGCTGGTCACCAACGCGGAGCGGCACAGCCACGGCCCCTACGTGATCGAGCTCGAAGGCACCGCGCGCTACGCGTCGGTCACCGTCTACGACAGCAGCACGACGCTGCCCCGCTTCTTCCCGCCGGACCCCGCGCGGCTCGGCGGCCACGGCATGGAGATCGTCCGCGCGGTCAGCGACGCGGTCACCGCCGAGCTCGTCCCCGTCGGCAAGCGCGTCAGGGCCCGCTTCGACCTGCCCCGGTAGACCTGAGCCCGGCGGCCCACCCGCCGGGCGCACGCGCGCCCCGAGACCCGGTACCCGCAAGCCCCCGAGGCCCGGCCCACAGGTCAGGCAGCCGCAGACCCCGGGCTCCGGCCCAAGCCCCCGTCTCCGGCACACCGGCCCGCCGGCCCGGGACTCACAGAGGACCCCGACCACCGGCCCACAGGCCGGGGAGCCGGCGGCCCGCCCCGTTCTTCGGCCTCCGCCCGGGCCCGCGCACCCCGCCGACCGGTGCGTGCGCCCCTACGCCCGCACCCCCCGGCCGAACCAGTCCACGCAGACCACCAGGGCGTCGTCGAGCGTCTCCGTCTGCCGGTGCTGCGCCAGCTCCCCGAGCACCGCCTGCGGCACCAGCGCCGCGGGCAGCAGACTCGTCGAGCTGATCGCCCTGGCCAGCGCCCGGTCCCCGTACGCCTCGCCGTGCGGCGAGACCGCCGAGTACACCCCGTCGCTCACGAACAGCAGCCGGTCGCCCGGCTCCACCAGGAACGGCTGCGCACGGTAGTCGGACTCCTCGAACATGCCGAGCGGCAGCTGCGCCTCCAGATCGATCCGCTCCACCGACTTGCCCCGCCTGCGCCACAGCTGCGGCGAGCCCGCGTCCACCGCCTGCACCTGGCCCGTGGCCAGGTCGAAGTGGAGCAGCAGCGTCGACACGTACTGCGCGCCCCGGTGCTGCGCGTACAGCGCCTGGTCGGCGAGCGCCGCCTGGTCGGCGATGCCGATGCCCGCCCTGCGGGCGTTGCGCAGCGCCTTCACGGCCAGATGGGTCAGCAGGGACGCCTCGATGCCCTTGCCCATGCCGTTGGTGACCGACAGGGTCAGCGCGTGCTCGTCGGCCGACCAGTCGAAGTTGTCGCCGTGGATCGCGTACGCGGGCTCCAGCTGCGCCCCGATCGCGTACTCCGCCGCCTCGCACGCCCGCGCGGGCAGCAGCTCCCACTGCATCTCGGCGGCGAGCGTCAGCCTGCTGACCCGGCGCGCCTGCCGGTACAGGTCGGTGTCGCGCTCTGCGACCAGGATCTCGTGCCCCAGCAGGTCGGCGACGCGCACCAGCTCGGCCACCGCCTCGGGCACCGACCGCGCGAGCGGCATCCGCACGCTCAGGATCCCGAGCCGGTCGCCGCGCACCGAGACGGGCAGATGGTGGTCGACCTCCTCGCGCCCCTGGTGCTCCCGGGGCTCCTGGCTGCCGAAGGCGCGGCCCTCGGCACTGTTGTTCAGCGACAGGGCCTCCTCGGCGAGACCGCCGACGGGCCGCAGCGCCGTCAGCCCGTAATCCGCCAGGTAGAGCCGCACCCGAGTCGCGCCGTACGCGGCGGCGAGCCCTTCGCGCACCACGTCCACGAGGGCGTGCGGGGCCGCTGACCGGACCGCTCTTTCCATGTCCGCCAGTACAGTCACGTTCTTGAGGCCTTCTTCTCAGGGTGAATCTGTCTGGGCTGACAAATACCCGTGTCGGATGAAAGAGTGGATCGATGTCCCGCTTCACGGCTCAGTCGCACCGGCGCGAGCAGGTCGCCATGGCCGCCCGCGCCGCCTCCGAGCTGCTTGAGGTGCTCTGGGGCCGTGGCCAGGAGGCGGCGCCGTCCGGGCCCGTCTCGCCGTCGCAACTACGGGCTCTGCTGGTCATCGAAGGGTACGAGGGCGCCAATCTTCGCACGCTGAGCGAGATCCTCGGCTCGCGTCCCTCGTCGTTGAGCAGATTGTGCGACCGGATGGAGGCCATGGGCCTGGTCGTCCGCTCGCCGAGCCCGACCAGCAGGCGCGAGGTGGAGCTGCGGCTCAGCAGGCAGGGGCGCACCGTGCTCGACGAGTACCGCTCCTTTCGCGCGCGCGAGGTCGAGACGGTGCTCGACCGCATGGAGCCCGGGGACATCGTGGCGCTCGCCGAGGGGCTCAGCGCCTTCCGCGCCGCGGCGGCGGGGCGCCTCGGCGAGCTCGGCGGTCCGCCGGCCGAGGCGGCGCGAGGTCACGTGGCGGACAGCGCGTAGCGTCATTCAGCCCCTGCTTCCTGGTACGGCACGTTGTACTCCCGGCGCGGCGGACCCGCCCGCAGCCGGTGAACAGATTGTTGCCCACCAGAGAATGTTGTCAAATGACAACTATCGCTTCTATCGTGGGGTCTCCTGATGCCGAGCCGTCCACCGTCCTAAGGAACACCGTGCTGCCTCCTCCCAGCGCCGACAGGGCGATGGAACTGACGTCGAGCCGGGAAGGCGCCGCGGTCGTCCTGGCCGTCGACGGCGAACTCGACCTCGACACGGTCGCCCCGCTCGGCGACGCGCTCGCAGAAGCGGCGGACGGGCAGGCCGACGGACCGGTCGTGGTGGATCTGTCGAAGGTCGCCTTCGCCGACTCCACGACGGTGAACGTGCTGCTGCGCGCCCGTGTCGCGCTCGGCGGCCGGCTGCGGATCGCCAGCCCCTCCGCCTTCCTGCGGCGGCTGTTCGACGTCATAGGCCTCGACGAGGCGCTGCCGGTGTACGGCTCTGTGCCCGAGGCGCTCGCCGCCGGCGACGAGCCGCGGGGAGGCTCAGGGGTCCTGGGTGTCGGCGAGTGAGGAGACGAAGGAGCGCAGTCCGGCGAGGAGGGCGAGGGCGCTCTCGCCCGGCATGTGGCGCATGACGTCGGTGAGGCGTGCGGCCCGCCGGTCGCGGTAGTCGGCGAGCAGGCTCGCGCCCCGCTCGGTCAGGACGAGGCCGATCTCCCTGCGGTCCCCGCGTACGGGCCTGCGCTCGATCAGCTCTGCCGCCTCCAGGGTCGCGCACATGCGGCTGGCGCGCGGCAGTGTCATGCCGGTCCCCTCGGCGAGCCGGGTCAGGTTGAGCCCCGGCCGGTCACCGACGAACCGGAGGATTCTCAGGCGGTGCGGCAGCAGCCACGGATCCACGGCCGCCGCCGCGCTCACGGCGATCTCGCTCACGGCCTCCGCCGAGTCCGCCAGTTTCTCGGCCGCCTCGCGGAGCGTTTCCGCGGTGGGTTCAGGGAGACGCCCTTCCATGGGCCCGATCCGTTCGTTCCACGTGTCGTACGGCTGGCTGGGCTGCCGCGGCGGGGCGCTGCCGACCGGTCAGACGGCGGCCGCGAGCCCGCCGGGTGCCTCGGTGGCGGCCTCGGCCGCGGCGATCCGTCTGCCCGCGGCCGCCAGCGCCTCCTCGGCGGTCCTGGTGCCGGTCGAGACGCACAGCGTGTACGTGGCGTCCTCCAGGCGCCGCAAAGCCTCCTTGCCGCCCTGCCGGGCATGCAGGGCCCTTGCCGCCTCGTAGCTCTCGACGAGGTGACGCAGCATCGTGGGGTGAGCCATCAGCACGGGTGTGCCTGCCTTTCTCCGCAGGGGTCCTTCAGGCGGACTTCGGACCCGCGCCTTCCCGCGATCCGGCCGGACATGCGCGCCAGGTCGCGTGGCGGCCGTCACAGCGCCAGAGACCGGCCCCCGGCGCCCGCCCCCCTCGGCCGGGCGGGCGGACGTACGGAACGCCCGCAGCCATCCGATGTCTGGCGTCCCCTCACACCGGCCCGGCCCTTCTGTACGCGCACGGGCCCGGCATATGCTCGACCCATGCGCGTCGCTCTCTTCGTCACCTGCGTCAATGACGCCGTGTACCCGTCCACCGGTGTCGCGACCGTGCGGCTCCTGGAGCGCCTCGGGGTGGAGGTCGACTTCCCCGAAGGGCAGACCTGTTGCGGACAGCCCCAGTTCAACACGGGGTACCGCGCGGAGACCGTGCCCCTCGCCCGCCGCATGGCGGACGTCTTCGACGGCTACGACCACGTGGTGACCCCGTCGGGCTCCTGCGCCGCCATGGTCAGGAACCACTACCCGGCGATGGGGGACAGCGCGGCCGCCGCGCTCGCCCCTCGGATGTATGAGCTCACCGAGTTCCTGGTGGACGTCCTCGGTGTGACCGACGTCGGCGCGTACTTCCCGCACTCCGTCACCTACCACCCCTCCTGCCACGGCCTGCGCCTGATCGGGCTCGGCGACCGCCCCCGCCGGCTGCTCGGCGCGGTCAAGGGCCTTGACCTGCGCGAGCTGCCCGGCGCCGAGGAGTGCTGCGGCTTCGGCGGCACCTTCGCCGTCAAGAACCCCGACGTGTCGGCGGCGATGGGCCGGGACAAGGCCCGCAACGCCGGGTCCACCGGCGCCGAGGTGCTGTGCGGCGCCGACAACTCCTGCCTGATGCACATCGGGGGCGTGCTCAGGCGCGAGGGCGACCCGGTGCGCCCCCTGCACCTCGCCGAGATCCTTGCCTCGACCGAAGAGGAGCCCTGGTCATGAGCGGCACGTTCGTCGGAATGCCGGCGTTCCCCACGGCGGCGAAGGAGGCGCTCGCCGACGAGACCCTGCGGGGCAACCTCCGCTACGCCACCCACACCATCCGCGACAAGCGCGCGAAGGCCGTCGCGGAACTCGACGACTGGGCCGAGCTGCGCGAGGCCGGCAAGCAGATCAAGGACCACACCCTCCGCAACCTGGACCGCTACCTCGTCCAGCTGGAGGAGTCCGTCACCGCGGCGGGCGGCCAGGTCCACTGGGCCGCCGACGCCGACGAGGCCAACCGCATCGTCGCCGACCTGGTGAAGGCCACGGGCGAGACCGAGGTCGTCAAGGTCAAGTCGATGGCCACGCAGGAGATCGGGCTCAACGAGGCGCTCGCGGCCGAGGGCATCGCCGCGTACGAGACCGATCTCGCCGAGCTGATCGTCCAGCTCGGCGACGACCGGCCGTCCCACATCCTGGTGCCCGCCATCCACCGCAACCGCGCCGAGATCAGGGAGATCTTCGCCCGCCGGATGGCCCAGTGGGGCAGGCCGGCGCCCGACGACCTCTCCGACGCGCCCGCCGAACTCGCCGAGGCCGCGCGCCTCCACCTCCGCGAGAAGTTCCTGCGCGCCAAGGTCGGCGTCTCCGGGGCCAATTTCATGGTCGCCGAGACCGGCACCCTCGCCGTCTTCGAGTCCGAGGGCAACGGGCGGATGTGCCTGACCCTCCCCGAGACGCTGATCTCCGTCGTCGGTATCGAGAAGGTCGTACCGACCTGGCGCGACCTGGAGGTCTTCCTCCAGACCCTGCCGCGCTCGTCCACCGCCGAGCGGATGAACCCGTACACGACCATGTGGACCGGCACCACCGAGGGCGACGGACCGGAGACCTTCCACCTCGTCCTCCTCGACAACGGCCGCACGGACACCCTCGCCGACGAGGTCGGACGCCAGGCGCTGCGCTGCATCCGCTGCTCCGCCTGCCTCAACGTCTGCCCCGTGTACGAGCGGGCCGGCGGCCACGCGTACGGCTCGGTCTACCCCGGCCCGATCGGCGCGATCCTCAGCCCCCAGCTGCGGGGGACGCGCAGCGAGATCGACGCGTCGCTGCCGTACGCCTCCTCGCTGTGCGGCGCCTGCTACGAGGTGTGCCCCGTCGCCATCGACATCCCCGAGGTGCTGGTGCACCTGCGGGACGAGATCGCCCACCAGGGCGGCAAGGGGCACCGGCTGGAGCGCGCCGCGATCAAGGCGGCCACCTGGGTGTTCGAGCACCCGGGCGTCCTCGCGGCGGGGGAGCGGGCGGCGAGTGCCACCCGCAGGCTGCACCCGTCGCGGGTCCCGGGCGCCGGTGCCTGGACCGACAGCCGCGACCTGCCGGAGCTGCCGCCCGAGTCGTTCCGCGACTGGTGGCGCAAGAACCGCACCAACGGCGCCACCCGCACGGGCGGCAGGAAGGACGGCGGATCGTGAGCACCGCACCCCACGCCCGCGCACGCATCCTGGCCCGGGTGCGCGCGGCCGTCGCCCAGGCGCCCGAGGCGCCGGAGCCCGAGCGCGGCTACCGCGACACCCACACGCCGGACGACCGGATCGTGGACCTGCTCGCGGAGAATCTCGACGACTACCGCGCCGTCGTGCACCGGTGCGCGGCCGCCGGGCTGCCCGCGCTCGTCGTACGCCTGCTCGCCGAGCGCGGCAGCACCTCCGTCGCCGTCCCGCACGGGCTGCCCGACGAGTGGCTCGCCGACGCCGCAGCGACCCGCGTCCCCGAGACGGCCACGCCCGCCCGGCTCGACGCCGTGGACTCCGTCGTCACCGGCTGCGCCCTCGCGATCGCCGAGACCGGCACCATCGTCCTGGACGCGGGGCCCGACCAGGGCAGGCGCCGCATCACGCTCGTGCCCGACCACCACATCTGCGTCGTGCGTGTCCCCGAACAGGTCGTCGGCGGCGTCCCGCAGGCCATGCCGCGCCTTGACCCGACCCGCCCGCTGACCTGGATCTCCGGGCCGTCCGCGACCAGCGACATCGAGCTCGACCGGGTGGAGGGCGTGCACGGCCCGCGCACCCTGGAGGTGATCCTCGTCGAGGGGTGAGCGTGCCCGCAGCGTCAACCGAGCAGGCGCGGCGCCTCGGCCGCGGGGTCGGCCGCCGGCCTGCCCGCGCCCACCCGGTCCGCGAGGCCGCGCGCCCACGCCGTGAGCCCCGGCAGGTCGAGGCCGTGCGCGGGACGCCCGTACGCCTCGACGACCGCGGCGCCCCGCAGCAGCAGCCGCCGCGCGCCCTTGGCATTGCCGCGCGCCGCGTGCGTCAGCCCCACGGCGAGCTGCGCGAGCCCGCGCCACAGCGCGCGCTCCTCGTCGGGGCCCGACTTCCAGGCGTCCTCGAACACCTCGTGCGCGTGGAACGGCAGCCCCGCGTCGAGCAGCCGCTGCGCCTCGGCGACGCTCTCCGCGGGGGTGCGCACCACGCCCTCGGGCTGCCGCGCGACCCCGCGCGCTCCGTACGGCAGCGGCCTGCCGAGGCCGTCGCGCGGCCGCGCGCTGCGGGCCCTGCCCCCGGCGTCCCGGTCCCTGCCGCCCCGCGCCGCGCCTCCCGTACCCTTTCCGTGCTCCATCCCGCGATTGTCCCCCGCGCGGGCGCCCGACGTGACCTGGGCACCCTTGGCCGTGCGGTATGGTTGTCCCGCGTGATCACGCACCGGGACGTGGCGCAGCTTGGTAGCGCACTTGACTGGGGGTCAAGGGGTCGCAGGTTCAAATCCTGTCGTCCCGACTCGTGAGAGTCGTCATCGAAGGCCGGTTTCGGAACCATCCGAAACCGGCCTTCGATCATTTTCGTGGGCCTGCCGGAAGCCGGTCGGGGACACCGGCGTCGCCGCGCACCAGGAGCCCGCCCCCGGAGTCACGAGACCCCGTATCCCACCTCGCCGAGCGACGGAGCCCGGGCATCGCGCGGCGCCCGGCGACCGCCGGAATCCTGTCGTTCAACGCGCGTCCGCCACGGCGTTGAAAAGTTTCACGAAGAATGACTGAAATGTGGTTTCGGCTTAACCGGATCGCGACCTGACCAACCTTGACGTGACATAAGGGCAGTTGGGATTGTCAGCAACGGCGCTGCATCCTGCGGCCGTCTTGAACTGGCTCACACCCACGCGAGGTTGTCGCTTCATGCCCGGCGCACTGCTCACCCCTGCCCCGCCCGCCCGTGCGGATCCGGCAGCCCACCCCAGGATCGTGCATCAGAGCGGCTGCGCGCCAACCCTTTTCTGACCCCCCGAGCATCCGCACGTCGTCCTGCCCGAGCGCTCGTGAACCGGTGCCCGGTCAACGCGGCCAAGCGTCCGGTCACCCACCGGATCCGCGGGCCGACTCGCCCTACCTCACGAAAGGCCGGCTCACAGTGCTGCGTTACATCGCCCGCAAAGCAGTCGGCTGGTTTTTGATGATCGTCGTCGCGACCAACCTCACGTACTTCCTCGCCAACGCCTTCCTCAAGCCCGCGTCGAACTACACCGCGCTGCGACCGCCTCGAACTCCAGCCCAGATCAACCATTCGCTGTCGCTCTACAACCTCAATCCGGACAAGCCGATCCTCGATCGGTGGTGGCACTGGATATCCCAGATCGTGACCCACTTCGACTGGGGCCAGTCGCCGACCGGCGGCAGTGTCAACGCGCAGGTCGCCTACCGGATCTTCGTCAGTGGGCAGTTGGTCCTCGCGTCCACGGTCCTCTCCATCATCGTCGGGGTCGCACTGGGCGTCCACACCGCGTCACGCCAGTACCGGCCCGCCGACCGGGTGTGGCAGGGAATCTCCGTCCTCTCCTTCAACACGCCCTCCGCGGTGGCCTCCCTCGCCGTGGTGCTCGGGGCGATCGCGCTGAACCAGGCCCTGGGGAACACACTGCTGCCCGTGGCCGGTGCCCAGAGCCCCGACGTCGGCGGCTTCTGGGCAATCCTGGGCTCCCGCGCGTCGCACGCGATCCTGCCCACGATCTCGCTCACCTTCATCTCCTATGCCGGGTACCACCTCTTGCAGCGGTCGCTGCTGCTCGACCACATCAACTCCGACTATGTCCGTACGGCCCGCGCCAAGGGGCTGACGCGGCAACAGGCCATCTACCGCCATGGGCTGCGGACTTCCATCATTCCCGTCGCCACCCAGGTCGCCTTCGCGATGCCCGCGCTCTTCACCGGCGCCGTGATCACGGAGACGGTCTTCGCCTGGCACGGGATGGGCGAGTACTTCACCAAGACCATCAGCACCAACGACGTGCACGGCGTCGTCGCCGTCGCAGCCTTCGGCGCCCTCATGACGGCGATCGGCGCCATCCTCGCCGACCTCGTCATCGTGGCCCTCGACCCCAGGATCAGGGTGAGCTGACATGGTCATCAACATGCCAGGCGCCGGACCCGACGCCGAAGACATGCGCCCCGCGAGGACCGGGGCACCGGCCGCCGGGAAGACCGGGCCCGGCGGCAGGCGGCTCTCCCCGTTCAAGCTGTACATGCGGCGCTTCGCACGCAACAAGGCAGCGCTCGGCGGCCTGTTGCTTTTCGCCCTCCTCGTGTTCTTCGCAGTCTTCGGCCGGTTCCTGACGCACTGGAACTACAGTGAGGCGGACTTCGCCGCACTCACCGTCGCCCCCGGGACCGGAGGCCACCTGCTGGGCACCAATGGCGCGGGCAATGACGTCTACGCCCAGCTCGTGCACGGCCTCGGCAGGTCGCTGGTGATCGCCGTCACAGTGTCCCTGCTGACCACCGCCATCGCCGGACTGTTCGGCACCACCGCCGCCTACTTCGGCGGCAAGGTCGAGCGCGTGATGCTCGGCTTCGTGCACTTCCTGCTCATCCTGCCCTCGTTCCTCATCATCGCCCTGGTCGGCACGCACTACCGGGGCGAGTGGCAGGTGCTGGTCGTGGTCCTCACCCTGTTCGGCTGGATGCTCACCGCCCGGGTGATCTGGTCCCTGGCCACGTCCCTGCGGGAGCGGGAGTACGTGCTGGCGGCGCGCTTCATGGGCGTGAGCCCGATGCGGATCATCGTCCGCCACCTCGTGCCCAACATCGGGTCCCTGCTCATCGTGACGTTCACCCTCGGTGTCGCCTCGACCGTGCAGTCCGAGACCGCGCTCTCCTTCATCGGATTCGGCGTCAAGCAGCCCGACGTGTCCCTGGGTTCGATGCTGGCCGACGGACAGAACACACTGTCCACCGCTCCCTGGCTGTTCTACCTGCCCGCGGCCATGGTGGTCCTGCTCACCGTGGCCATGGCGCTCATCGGTGACGGCCTGCGGGACGCCCTCGACCCCACCTCGCAGTCTGGAGGCCGCGCATGATCGAGCAGCGCGCTGTCACGACCAAGCCCGACACCGGGCGGCCCCTGCTGTCCGTGCGCGACCTGAGGGTGACCTTCCCCTCTGAGGCGGGCAGGGTGGACGCCGTCCGCGGTGTCTCCTTCGATCTGCACCGGGGCAAGACCCTGGGCATCGTCGGCGAGTCCGGGTCGGGCAAGTCCGTCACCTCCATGGCCGTCATGGGACTGCTGCCCGACTACGCAGCAGTCACCGGCGAGGTCGTGCTCGGCGGCGAGAACCTCCTCGACCTCGACGACCGTCAGATGTCGAAGGTGCGCGGCCGCCGGATCGGCATGATCTTCCAGGACCCGCTGTCGTCACTCACCCCGATCTTCAGCATCGGGTCCCAGATCGTCGAGGCCCTCCAGATCCACCAGCGCATCTCGTCCGCTGCCGCCTGGAAGAGGGCCGTCGAACTCCTCGACCTGGTCGGAATTCCCAACCCCGACCGCCGGGCCAAGGGATTCCCGCACGAGTTCTCCGGCGGCATGCGCCAGCGCGCCGTCATCGCCATGGCGATCGCGAACGACCCCGACCTGATCATCGCCGACGAACCGACGACCGCCCTCGACGTCACCGTGCAGGCGCAGATCCTGGATGTGCTCAAGACCGCCCAGCGTGAGACCGGGGCCGCGGTCATCATGATCACCCACGACCTCGGGGTGGTGGCGGGCTCCGCCGACGACGTCGTGGTGATGTATGCGGGACGCGCCGTCGAGCGAGCCGGGGTGGACGAACTCTTCGCCCGCCCGCGCATGCCGTACACCATCGGCCTGATGGGGGCGATACCCCGCCTGGACGAGCGCGCCAAGGGCGCCCTGACGCCCGTCCCCGGGACTCCGCCGCTCCTGGTGGACCTGCCCGACGCCTGTCCCTTCGCCGCTCGCTGCCCTGCGGTGGAGGACGCCTGCCGGGAAGCGGAACCGCCCCTGCTGCAGATCGCAGGGGACGGCACCGGCGGTGAGCACGCGACCGCCTGCCGGCGCGCCGCGGAGATCGACGGCGCCGCCATCGGCGGCGAGCCCATCTATCCCGTCCCCGCCCCGAAGGAGAACCTGGCCATCGCCGCCCCCCGGGAGGACCGGCCCAAGGTCCTGGAACTCTCCGGCGTCACCAAGACCTTCCCGCTCACCAGGGGCGGACTGCTCCGACGCCAGGTGGGCACCGTCTTCGCCGTCAACGGCATCGACCTGGACATCCGCGAGGGCGAGACGCTCGGCCTCGTCGGTGAGTCGGGGTGCGGGAAGACGACCACCCTCCTGGAGATCATGGGGCTCAAGCCGCCCGAGGAGGGCAGCATCTCCGTCTGCGGCCGGGACACGGCGGACCTGGGGCGGAAACAGGACATCAGCGAGGTCCGCCGCAGCATCCAGATGGTCTTCCAGGACCCCATGGGCGCGCTGGACCCTCGGATGACGGTCTTCGACATCCTCGCCGAACCCCTGCGCGCCGTCGGCCGACGCGACCGGAGATCACTCGAGACCCAAGTGGCGGATCTCATGGAGCTGGTGGGCCTCGATCCCGAGCACCGGGAGCGCTTCCCCGCGGCCTTCTCCGGCGGTCAGCGCCAGCGCATCGGCATAGCCCGGGCGCTCGTCACGAAGCCCCGGCTGCTGGTCCTCGACGAGCCGGTCTCGGCCCTCGACGTCTCGGTGCAGGCCGGCGTCATCAACCTGCTCGACGACCTCAAGGCCGAGCTGGGTCTTTCCTACCTCTTCGTCGCCCACGACCTCTCGGTGGTGCGCCACATCTCCGACCGGGTGGCGGTGATGTACCTGGGGCGGATCGTCGAGAGCGGGGCCATCGACGCCGTCTTCGACGCCCCCGCACACCCCTACACCAAGGCACTTCTCTCCGCGATTCCGCTGCCCGATCCGGCCGCAGAACGCACCCGGGAACGGGTCCTGCTCAAGGGGGACCTGCCCAGTCCCACCGACGATCGGCCGGGCTGCCGGTTCGTCACCAGGTGCCCTCTGCACCTGACGCTGCCGGAACCGCAGAAGGCACAGTGCCGCGGAACCACTCCGGAGCTCACCGGGAGGGACGACCGGGACCATCTCTACGCGTGTCACTTCGCGGACACGCCCACGTCCGTCGACAACTGAGCTGAAAGGCCGTCATGAGAAGAATCGCTCTGAGCGGGCTGGCGTTCGCCGCCACCGCCTGTCTCGTCCTCTCCGGGTGCAGCGGTGGGGGCACCGACGACTCAGGACAGAAGCAGTCCAAGGGCGCCACCTCGGAGAACGAGGTGCTGACCTCGTACAACCCCCAGCCGGCGAGCAACCTGAAGCAGGGGGGCAAGGTGACGCTCCCCATCGTGGAGATCCCCGATCAGCTCAACCCCCTCAACGGCAACGGGTCGCTGTACACGTCGAAGATCGCCTGGTTCTACCAGCCCGTGCTGTCCTTCAACGACCCCAAGGGCAACATCACGTACAACACGGACTACCTCACCGACGTCAAGCAGACGACGGTGGGCGGCGACACCCAGGTCACGTACGACATCAACCCGAAGGCCAAGTGGAACGACGGCCAGGCCATGGACTGGACGATCTTCCGTGACACCTGGAACGCCCTCAACGGGAAGGACCAGGCCTACGTCGTCGGATCCACCGACGGCTACTCCAGCATCGCGTCGGTCAAGAAGGGCAAGGACGACAGGGAGGCGGTCGTCACCTTCGACGGGAAGTTCGTCTACTGGAAGTCCCTCTTCTCCCAGGTCCTCAACCCGCACATCGCGAAGGCAGACGCCTTCAACAAGGCGTACGTGAACAAGCCCCACGCGGAGTGGGGCGCGGGCCCTTACACCATCTCCAAGTTCGACGCCGAGGGCGGCACCGTCTCCTACAAGCCCAACCCCAAGTGGTGGGGGGCCAAGGCCCACCTGGACGAGTTCACCTTCGTCCAGATGGAGGACAGCGCCAGCATCAATGCCTTCAAGAACGGCCAGATCGACGCCGTGGAGGCGGGCAACGCGGAGGAGCTCAACCAGGTCAAGTCGGTGAAGGGGACCGACCTGCGCCGCGGCACGACCACCTCCAACAACCTCCTGGTCTTCAACAGCACCTCGCCACAGCTGAAGGACCCGGCGGTACGCAAAGCCCTGATGGAGGGCATCGACCGGGCCCAGCTTGCGAAGATCACCTTCCAGGGCCTCGGCTACACCGAGCCCCTGCCCGGGTCCTTCCTCCTCTACCCCTTCCAGAAGGGCTACCAGGACAACTTCGGCAAGCTCGTCAAGTTCAGCGCCGCTCAGGCGAAGAAGGACCTGGACGCCGCGGGCTGGAAGGCCGGCTCCGACGGTGTGCGCGCCAAGGGCGGCCAGAAGCTGGAACTGACCTTCCCCACCATCGGTGACAGCGCCACCGTCAAGGCCCGGGCCACCGCCCTCGCCCAGATGATGAAGGACATCGGCGTCCAGCTGGACATCAAGGCGCACCCGTCCGCCGACTTCAACAAGGTGTTCACCCAGCGCGCCTTCGACATATTCGGGATGGGCTTCATTTCGAGCGACCCGAACGGGATGCTCTACATCTGCCAGATGTACTGCTCCGACTCCACGCTCAACGTGTCCCGCTCGGTGCCGAAGAGCATGGACAAGGAGACCAAGGCCGTCACCAACCTGCCGACGCTTGACCAGCAGATCGCGGCCGGCAACAAGGCCGAGCTGGAGGCCATGAAGACCTACGGCATCATGCCGACGCACAACGGCCCCACCATCTGGGCCGTCAAGAAGGGGCTGGCCAACTACGGCGCGGCCCAGTTCTACGGCAACTACGGCATCATCGGTCGGCCCGAGCTGATCGGCTGGCAGAAGTAGTCAGGACCGCCGTCGAAGGCCGGTCTCGGAACCATCCGAGACCGGCCTTCGGCCATTCTCCGGCGACCGCCGTCACACGGTCAGTGCCAGGTACTTCTCTTCGAGGAACTCCAGGATCCCCTCGAAGCCGCCCTCACGGCCGAGGCCGCTCTGCTTGACCCCGCCGAACGGCGCTGCCGGGTCGCTGGCCACGCCCCGGTTGACGGCCACCATGCCGGCTTCGAGGCGGCGGGCCACGGCCGTCGCCGCACGCTGCTCGCCGAACACGTAGGCCATCAGGCCGTGCACCGTGTCGTTGGCCATCCGCACCGCCTCGTCGACGTCGTCGTACTCGATGACGGCGGTCACCGGTCCGAAGATCTCCGTGCGGGTGAGGGGCGAGCCGTGGATCACCCCGGTGAGCAGCGTCGCGTCGTAGAACGCGCCGGTGCGCCCGGCGTGCCCGCCCCGTACGAGGGTCGCCCCCTGCGCGACCGCGGCCTCGACGAGCGCGGCGACCTTGTCGCGCTCGGCCACCGAGACGAGGGCCCCGAGCGCGTGCGTACGGTCGAGGCCGGGGCCCGCCTTCACCTCGGCGAGCGCGGCGTCCATCCGGGCGACGAACGCGTCGTGCAGCGAGGAGTGCACATAGAAGCGGTTGGCCGCGGTGCAGGCGGCGCCGCCGTTGCGCAGCTTCGCGAGCAGCGCCTCCTCGACCGTCAGGTCCAGGTCGGCACCCGGCAGTACGATCAGGGGCGCGTTGCCGCCCAGCTCCATCGAGGCGCTCACCACCGTGTCGGCGCAGGCGTGCAGCAGTTCCCTGCCGATGTCGGTCGAACCGGTGAACGACAGCTTCCTGACCTCGGGGCGATCGAGCATCCGCCGGACCGCGGGACCGGGCGGCACGGGGGTGACCAGATTGACGACGCCGTCGGGGACCCCGACCCTGCGGAGTACCTCCACCACGTACGCCGCGGTGAGCGGCGTCTCCGCCGCGGGTTTGAGGATGGTCGTGCATCCCGCGGCGAGCGCGGGCGCGAGCTTGCGCGTCGCCATCGCTGCGGGGAAGTTCCACGGCGTGATCAGCAGCGACACCCCGACCGGCTGCCGGTCGACGACGATGTGCTTGTCACCCGCGGGGGAGAGGCGGTAGTCGCCCGGCACGCGGACGGCCTCCTCGGCGAACCAGCGGAAGAACTCCTTGGCGTAGTGGGCCTCGCCGAGCGCGTCCGCCCAGGACTTGCCGTTCTCGCGCACCATGAGCTCGGCGAACTGCTCGACCTCCGCGGTGAGTACGGAGTAGGCGGCGCGCAGCAGTTCGCCGCGCTCGCGCGGCGCGGTCGCGGCCCAGGGCTGCTGTGCGGCGGCGGCCGCGTCGACGGCGTCCATGCAGTCGCGCTCGGTGGCGACGGCGAAGCGTGCGAGCGTCGAGAGGTCGGCAGGGTCGACGACGTCGAACCGGCCGCCGTCCGCGCCCGGCCGCCACCGCCCGCCGATGAAGAGGTCCGTGTGGAGGTTCATGAGACCGTCCGTGTCGTGTGGTGGCGGGCCGTTCCGCCGAGGATTCCGGCGTGCGCCCGTTCGAGCACGTCCAGGAGGAGTTCCCGCGACGGTTCGAGCGGGGCGACGGCGAGCAGCCGCGCCGATTTCAGTCCGAGTCCCGCGATGTCCGGCAGCTGGTCCCTGCCGACGCCGATGTCGGCGAGCGTCGCGGGCACCCCGATGGCGTCGCCCAGCTCGGCCGCCCGTGCGACGGTCCGTGCGGCGGACGCGTCCCGCGCGGGGAGGTGCTCCCACGCGGCACCCAGGGCGGCGACGCGTTCCGCGGCGGACACGTCGGCGCGCAGCGTGTCGAGGACGTAGGGCAGCAGCAGGCCGGTGCCCAGCCCGTGCGGTGTCCCGGTGAGGGCGCCGATCGGGTACTGGAGCGCGTGGCACAGGTGCGTACCGGTCGAACCGAACGCGATACCGGCCAGCAGCGCGCCGAGCGCGACCTCGCGACGTGCGTGCGGGTCGGCGGGCTCCCTGACGGCGACCGGCAGCCACGGCCCCAGTTGGGCCGCCGCCTGGAGCGAGACGTGATCCGTCAGCGCGTTGCGCCCCGTGAACACCGGCGGCGGCACCGACCAGTCGGCGGTGAGGGGCCGCGCCGTGTACGACTCGGCGGCGTGCACCAGCGCGTCGACGCCGGAGAAGGCGGTCACCGTGCGCGGCGCGCCCAGGGTCAGGTCGGGGTCGACGACCGCCGCCGCCGGCACCAGGAACGGGCTGGAGACGCCCACCTTCAGTTCGCGCGCGGGATCGGAGACGACGGCCACGGGCGTCACCTCGGAGCCGGTGCCCGCGGTCGTGGGCACCGCGACGACCGGGACGACGGGCCCCGGCACGAGCCCCTCGCCGTAGTACCGGTCGAGCGGGCCCTCGTGCACGCACAGCAGTGCGATCAGTTTGGCCGCGTCGAGGGCGCTGCCGCCGCCGATGGCGCAGATGACCTCCGTGCCGTGGTCGCGTGCCGCGGCCGCGGCCGCGTCCAGGGTTCCCACGGGCAGTTCGGGGGCGATCCCGGTGTACGTCCGCACGTCGAGGCCCGCGCCTGCCAGGGCGTCGAGCGCGGCGGTGATGTGAGGGGTGGTCGCGAGGGACGGGTCGACGACGGCGAGCACCCGCCTGCCGTGCAGCGCGACGACCTCAGGCAGCAGGGCACGCGCGCCGTGCCCGAAGTGCACCCGCGCGGGCAGCCGCAGCGTGCCGGCGAGAGCGGCGGGCTCAGGCACCGAATCCTCCGTCGACCGGCAGCACGGCCCCGCTGATGTGGCTCGCCCGGTCGCTGAGCAGGAAGGCCGCGGCCGCCCCGACCTCGCTGCCCGTGCCCGCCTTGCGCAGCGGGGTGGCGGCGATGCGCGCCTCCACGCCCCCGGGGATCGCCCGCCGTGTCTGTTCGAGCATCGGGGTCTCGGTGGGGCCGGGCGCGATCGCGTTGACCCGGATGCCGAGGGGCCCGACGTCGTGGGCCGCGGTGCGGGTCAGCCCGATGACCGCGTGCTTGGTGGCCTGGTAGGCGCCCATGCCCGAGCTGCCCCGCAGGCCCCCGATGCTGCTCGTGTTGACGATCGAGCCGAAGCCCTGCCGCTCCATGACCCGCACCTCCTCGCGGATGCAGAGCCAGGTGCCCTTGACGTTCACGGCCATGATCCGGTCGAACTCCTCCTCGGGCACCTGGTCGAGGCGCCCGCCCTGGGTGACGGCCGCGCTGTTGTACGCGCCGTCCAGCCGGCCGAACCGGTCGACGGTCGCGTCGACGAAGGCGGCGACATCGGCCGGGTCGGAGACGTCGCCCGTGGTGCAGGCGACGTCGTGCCCCTGGGCCCTGAGCTCCTCGGTGAGTGCGGCGAGGGGGCCCTCGCCGCGGGCGACGAGCATGAGGGACGCGCCGTCCGCGGCGAGCAGCCGCGCCGCGTCGGCCCCGATGCCCAGGCTCGCGCCGACCACCACGACGACCTTGCCGGCGAGCGGCGCCCCCGCGCTCATCGGGCCGCCGTCCCGGCGCCGCGCAGCGCGAGCATCTCCCGGGCCTCGGCCGGTGTGGCGATCTGCCTGCCGAGGTCCTCGACCGCGGTACGGATCTTCTCGACCTGCTGTGCGTTGGTCTCCGCGAGGCGTCCCTTGCCCGCCCACAGGCTGTCCTCCAGGCCCACCCGCACGTGGCCGCCGAGCCAGGCGCTGTGCGTGGCGAAGGACATCTGGTCGCGGCCTGCGGCGAAGGCGGAGAAGAGGTAGTCGTCGCCGAACAGCTTGTCCGCGATGTGCACCATGTGCTCCAGGTTGGCGTGGTCGGCGCCGATGCCGCCGAGCACCCCGAACACGCCCTGGATCAGCAGGGGAGGCTCGGCGAGGCCCGCGTCGACGAAGTGGGCCAGGGAATAGAGGTGCCCGATGTCGTAGCACTCGTACTCGAAGCGGGTGCCGGACGCGCCGAGGGTGCGCAGAGTGTGCTCGATGGACTCGAAGGTGTTGACGAACGGCCTCGCGTAGGTGTTGAGCACGTAGGGCTTCTCCCAGTCGTGCCGCCAGGAGGACACCTTGTCGGCGATCCCGGCGTACACGAAGTTCATCGAGCCCATGTTCATGGACGCCAGCTCGGGCCTGAGCCTGAGCGGTGCGGCGAGGCGTTCCTCCATCGTCATGGACGAGGCGCCGCCCGTGGTGATGTTGATGACGGCGTCGGTGCGCTCGGTGACGGTCCTGACGATCTCCTCGAAGACCTCGGGGTCCGCCGTGGGCCTGCCGTCCGGCTGCCGCGCGTGCAGGTGCACGACGGCGGATCCCGCCGCGACGGCGCCGAGCGCCGACTCGGCCACCGCCCGGGCGGAGAGCGGGAGATGGGGGCTCTGCGACGGCACGTGCACGGAACCCGTCACCGCGGTGGTGACGATGACCTTCTCGGCCTTCCGCATCAGGTCCTCCTGTGGGTGTGGCGGGCGGGACGTGCGGGCGGCGGTGTCGTGCGCATCAGTGGGCCTCGGCCTTCCGGAACGCCGTGACCAGCCCGTGGGCGGCCCCGGCCAGCATCGAGGTGTCGTTGCCGAGCAGGACGAAGTCGCAGCCCTCGCGCACCGCGTGGGCGGCCCGCTCGGGCACGCCGCCGAAGGCGAGCCCGAGCCGCTTGCCCACGGCGTGCGCGGCCTCGGCCGCCGAGCCGATCATCGCGAGCACCTCGGCCGACGCGGGTGTCGTGCCCAGGGAGAGCGAGAGGTCGGCGGCGCCGACGAACACCGCGTCGACGCAGTCGAGGGCGAGGATCTCCGGCGCCGACCTGATGGCCTCCGCGCTCTCCAACTGCGGGATGCACAGCACGTCGTCGTTGCCGGTGGCGCGGTAGTCGGCGTCCGGGCGCAGTCCCCAGGCGCCGGCCCGGCTGGTGCCGCCCGCGCCGCGCACGCCGTAGGGCGGGAACCGGCAGGCCCGTCCGACGGCGGCGGCCTGCTCGACCGTGTCGACATGCGGCACGAGGATGCCCATGGCGCCCGCGTCGAGGACCTTCTGGACGGTCGACGCCGTGGTGTCGGGCACCCGTACCAGCGGCACCATGCCCAGCGCGGCCGCCGAGTTGATCAGCCGGTACGCCGTCTGCAGGTCGAGGGGCGCGTGTTCCAGGTCGATGACGACGAAGTCGAAACCGGCGTACGCCATGATCTCGACCGGTTCGCTCGATGCGATCTTCAGCCAGGTGCCGAGGGGAGTGTGTGCACGGTCGGCGGCGAACAGCCCGGCGCCGGTGCGTCGTGGCGCGCTCACGGCATCGGGTAGTCGTCGGAGTTGAGCACCCAGCCGGGTTTGGCGGAGAAGTCGGCCCGCGGCGGGCTGAAGATGTCGATCAGCTGGTTCACGCCGGGGTCCTCGGCCGCCGAGGTGTGGACGGTGGGCGGCGGGATGATTGCGAGGGAGGGGCTCCCCAGACGTACGTGCTCGTCGTCGCGCCAGCCGGTGCTGTCGCCCAGCCAGGGCGTGCGGATGTGGTGGACGTACGTGCCGCGCACCGCGAGCGACAGCTGCTCGAAGTCGTCGTGGGTGTGCGGCGAGAGCCGGGTCGGGTCGCGCGGACCGTCCTGCGGGGGCAGGAAGTTCACCATGAAGGAGCGCGTGCGGAAGATCCGGCCGAACCGCTGCGGGTCG
The DNA here is from genome assembly GCF_040704505.1 of Streptomyces sp. NPDC047002. NCBI lineage: Bacteria > Bacillati > Actinomycetota > Actinomycetes > Kitasatosporales > Streptomycetaceae > Streptomyces > Streptomyces sp. NPDC047002. The sequence goes on along the minus strand of NZ_JBEYWC010000001.1, from coordinate 269,326 downwards.
TCCGGCACGGCGGAGAGCGGATAGAACCTGACGGCCCGCCCGCCGGCCGGCTCGGGCCAGCGGCGCAGCGGCGCGACGCGCGGGTGGTCCTGCGCGTAGGCCACGGCGTTGGCCGCGCGCTCGCGCCACGCCGGCTCGCCCGCCTCGATCAGACGGACGAGCGGGCCGTCGCCGTGCACGGTGATCCGGGAGGCGCCGGGCACCACCACCACCAGCCCGGCCTCGTCGATGCGCGTCTCGCCGTCGTCGGTGTGCACGGAGAAGGCGGGGGAGTCGTCGGTGGCCACCACGGCGCACTCGCCGTCGAGTGTCCCGTTGTCGAGGCGGTCGCCGGTGTGCGCCTCGGTGTGCACCAGCACGACGTTCTGGGCGCGGACGACGGCCGTACGGGCGTCGGAGGAGGCGCCGTCCCGCGGGGCGAGGGCGGGGAGGTCGAAGTACTGGGCGGCGGCGATCGCGGTACCGGCGTCCGGCAGGGGCGCGGTCGCTGTCGCCGACACGAGCGAGGAGCGCGGGTCGTCCTTGGCGTACACGGTGGTGGGTCCCTTCGGGTGCGGTGCTGGTGGGGGCGGGGCGGCCGGTCAGCTGTCGAGGCCGAGCAGGTAGGACGGGTTGTCGCGGACCATGCGGCGCAGGTCCTTCTCGGGCAGGCCGAGATCGAGCAGTGCGCCCGCGACCCGCAGCCAGGCGTCCACCGGCTTGGGGTTGGAGGCCTGGCCGAGGTCGGAGGCGAGGACGGTGTGTTCGGGGCCGATGGTCTCGATCCAGTCCAGCAGCTGCCGCACGTCCCACCGTTCGGGGCCCTCGGGGTCGTACATGGCAGCCTCGTGCTCGATGTACGCGCCGAGGCCCACGAGTTCGCGGCAGAGGCCGGGCTCGGCGCCGATGACGAAGTCGGGGTGGCTGACGGCCATGCGCGTGATTCCGCGTTCCTTGGCGGCCTGGAACAGGGTGCGGATGTACTCCGGGTACATGTGCCCGCCGTTGACGACGGCCTCCCTCTCCTTGATCTCGTCGAGTATGAGACCCACTTCGGGCTTGAGCTCACCGCGGTCGTCGACGATGTCGATCCGCTCCAGCGTCAGCGGCACCGTGGTGGTGGGGAACGACCCGTCCTCGGGGTGGCACTCCAGGTGCCGGCCCGAGGAGATGGTGGGGAACCAGACGATCTTGCCGCCCATGCGCAGGCACATGCGTACGGCGTGCACGTTGAGGCCGCCGACGGTGCTGTTGAGGGCAATGCCCCCGTAGGCGGTCGCGGCGACGCCGGTGAAGCGGTCCTTCATCGCCAGGATGTCCATCTGGGTGTTGTGGTGGTGGGACTTGGCGACCATGGCGCGCATGCCGATACGGGCGCCGTCCTGCGCGGCGTCGACATGGTCGAAGCGGCGGGGGAACGGGCTGGGGCCCGAGTGGACGTGCATGTCCACCAGGCCGTCGAGGACAGAGGCGAGGGCGGGGCTCGGCTTCATGGGACTCCGATCCAGGGACTCATCCGGCGTTCGGATTATGAAGTATGCGTTCAGTATGAGACCCGATGTCAACCCTGTCCGGAGTCTTGTGCCGAAAGAAAGCCGCCCTTACCGTGGCCACGGTTCGCTTTGTGAACAGGTGGTTCGCGCTCGACCGTGTGTGGTGGCCCGCGAGCTGCGCGTAGCCGACCGCTCACCTCGGAGGACGACGATGTCCGCACCGCCCCCCGCCATGCAGCCGCATCCGGCGGCTGAGGACGAGACAGGCCCACGGCCCCCGCACGGGCCCGACGCCGCCAAGACGCGCGCCGCCGTCCGCGGCGGAACGCTCGCCTATTTCGTCGACCAGTACGACATCTACCTGCCGATCATCGTCCTGGCGCCCGCGATGATCTACTTCCAGTCGGCGGGGCTGAGCGCGAGCACGACCGCCCTGCTCTCCTCCCTCGTCTTCGCCTCGACGCTGATCGGCCGCCCCCTCGGCGCGGTGGTGTTCGGCCACTTCGCGGACACCGTCGGACGCAAACACACCACGCTCGTCGCGGTGGGCGGGTTCGGTGTCACCACACTGCTCATCGCCTGCCTGCCAGGGCACGAGACGATCGGCACCTGGTCGATCGGCCTGCTGGTCGCCCTGCGGTTCGTCGACGGCATCTTCCTCGGCGGCGAGTACACCACCGCCGTGCCGCTCGCGATGGAGTGGAGCCCGCGGCACAAGCGCGGCCTCTACGCCTCCCTCATCACGGCGACCTCCCCTCTCGCCTACGTCGTGATCGCCGCGATCACCCTGCTGATGCTCCAGCTGATGGACTCGGGGAACCTGCACGGCGCCTATGTGCAGTGGGGGTGGCGGGTGCCCTTCCTGATCGGCGCGGTGCTCGCGGCCCTGCTGTTCCGCTACTACCTCACCCAGGTCCACGAGCCGCCGCCCGAGACGACCGGCCAGCGGCACAAGCTGCCCTTCCTGCGGCTGCTGGTGAAGTACCCGAGGGCGCTCGGGCAGGTCTTCGTGCTGATGACCGGCACCTGGCTGGCCACCAATGTGGAGACCGCCGTCACCCCCGCCCAGCTGAAGTCGCACCTGCAGCTGACGAGCCAGCAGGTGACCCTGGCCATGCTCGTGATGAACGGCTGCGCCACCGTGGCCTTCCCCCTCTTCGGTCTGCTCTCGCAGCGCATCGGGCGGCGGCGGTTCTACATCGGCTACGGGGCCGCGGTCGTGGTGATCGGCACCGGTTCCTACACCCTGCTGATGACTTCGGGCGGCGGGCTCGGCGCCGCGCTCGGCTGGGGCGTCCTGATCGGTGTCTTCACGATCGGCACGTTCGGGCCGATAGCGGCCTACCTCACCGAGCGGTTCCCGTCGAGCGTGCGTTCCACCGGGTACGGCGTCGGGTACAGCCTCGCGCTGATCGCGCCCGCTTTCTACCAGTTCTACCTTCAGCAGTTCGACGGCGTGATGCCGGCGCATCTGGCCCCGGCCGTCCTGCTCGCGCTGGCCGGCGTGCTGATCGGCGTCGGCGGCTTCATCGGGCCCGAGACGAAGGACGTCGACATGGCCGACGACCGTACGATCCCCGCACTGTCCTGACGGCGGCGCACGACTCTCCCCCGTGTGCGCGGGCCCCGGGGCCCGCGCACACGGCTGCGCGCAACGGGTCAGCCCGCCTGCCGGTCCAGGTCGTCCGGCCGGTAGTGGCCGCCGAGCTCGTGGGTGAGCTCCCGCGCCGTGTCGGTGATGGCGCGCAGCTCGGGGGCGTCGTCGGACATCGACAGGGTGTTGTCGGGGCCCACCACCGCGATGCTGGCGCAGATGCCGTACTCGTCGAAGACGGGCGCCGCCGCCGCGACGACGCCGGGGGTGCTCATCGCCGAGCAGTGGCCGACGGCGCGCACCCGCTCGACGGCGGCGCGCAGCTCCTCGCGGGCCGCCCCCGGCAGGTTGGCCATGAGCCGCTCCATGGACAGCTGGTCGGCGTGGTAGGCGAGGAAGATCTTGCTCTGGGCCGTGTCGAGCGGCAAGTGGCTGCCGACCCGCACCGAGACGATGACGACCGACGAGATGTCCTCCTCGACCCGGGAGACCACGGGGCCGGTCAGCCCCCACAGGCTGAGCACCACGCTGCTGCGCGTGGCGCGCGAGAGCGCCTGCATGTGGTGGGGCGCGAGGTTGAGAACGCGGCGGTGGCCGATGGCGTGCGCGCCGAGCTGGAGCAGCAGGCCGCCCGGGACGTAACCGCCCTCGCGGCCGCGCTCCAGGAGGCCGGCCGCGACGAGCGAGGTGCAGTAGCGGTAAGCGGTGGTGCGGTTGAGTCCGAGCCGCTCCGCGACCCCGGCTGCGGTCACCTCGGGGGTGGCCGTGTCGAACAGCGAGAGGATCTGGCTGACCCGGCTGACTGCCTGGATGTCGGCCTGGTCGCCGCGATCGGGGGCGGACGGCCGCGTCGATCTGGTCACAGGGGCCTCCGCCGGACGGTGTTCGTGGGTCGTGCCATCCTACCCAAAGGCCCGCACGGGCCCGTGGCCGCCGACACCCGTGGCCCTCCACGGCGCACCGGCGGGCCGCGCCGGGGCCCCTTCCCGCGGCGGCCTCCGCCAGGGGCCGACGACGCGGCGGGCAGCGGGCCCCTTCCGCGACGCCCGCAGGACGGGCGCCGGGAAACGCGTCGACAGGGGCGCGGCTCGCCGGGCTCGCCCTGGAGCGCCGCCTCGGGGACGGGGACGGACGGCCGTTCACCCAGGACTTTGAGAAGCACGTCTCCGTCTGGCGCAAGCAGGGCTGACGCCCGGCACGCGGCAGGGGCCGTACGGGCGGGGCCGTGCCGTCCCTGCCGCCGCGGGCACTCAGCTGTGCGAGACGGTCAGGCCGTAGAAGGCGACCCGGGCGCCGTTGGTGGTGCTGTTCGAGGAGGACTGGTTGTAGGAACCCGCCTTGAAGTACTGCTTGTAGGGGTCGAAGGACGACGGGATGGCGTAGTGCGTGGTGCTGCCGTTGACCGTCAGGTCGATGGTGTGGCCGCCGGAGACGCCGATCGAGTACGTCCATGTCTTGCCGATCGACACATGGCCGACCGTGTGCAGTGTCTGGCCGCCGGAGGGCGAGTTCTCGGTGCCGGCGACGATGTCGCCGTTCGCGTGGTAGTACAGCTCGATCAGCGGCTTGGTGGAGGAGCCGCCCGTGCCCAGGTGTATCTGTCCGACGCAGACGTTGGAGGTCACGGACACCACGCGCAGCGTGGCGCTCAGCTTGTGGCTGCCGCTGAGCGACCAGTTCGCCGCGCTGCCGTCCGGGTTCATCTCGCGCAGTTCGGAGCGCGCGTAGTTCGAGTTGGGGGTGGTGACGCCCTTCTCCGGGGCCCAGAAGGTCATCGCGCCGTCACGTGTGTCGGTGTAGAAGTACGAGTCCTGGAAGCCGTTCGCTCCCTGGAGCCGGGACGAGGGGACGGTGGTGGGCGATCCCGGGTCGCCGACCGGTTCCTGGAGCTCCCAGACCGAGAGGTTGAAGTTCCCGCCGGGGGCGACGCCGGGGTTGGCGGCGTCGGCCGTACCGCCCAGCCCGAGCGCGACGGCGACGCCGGCCGCAGCGGCGGCGGTGAGGAGCTTGGAGTGGTGTTTCATTGTGGGGCCCTTCCGACGCTCATTGTTCACCTACATGAATCAGGTCCAGTCCAATGGGGGTCTGATCTGAATAGCACGGCCCCCTTTTCGCGTCAACGAATCGCGCACCGCGGATCCTCATGCAGCCGGTTGGGCAGGGCGGTTGCGGCGATGTGCGGGCGTGCGGGACGGACGGCGGCGCTGCGGCGCGAGCTCCGGCGGCGTATGCGGCGGGGCCCACGCTTGTTCATGTAAGTGAACATGTGAGGCGGTGTCGGAGCCCTGGCCCGTCCGGGTCACGCCGGCTGCGCGCCCCGCGGTGTGCACACCACGGCCCGCGCGCGGCGCGGCGTCAGCACCGGCCGCAGCACCGGGTCGGTGAGCAGCACGGCCGGCGCGACCCGGTGCTGCGACAGCGGCCGCCACCCGGGCAGCGCCTCCTCGACGACCGCCCACGCCTCGTCCGTCCGCCCGCTCAGCGCGAGACGGCGCGCCGCTTCGAGGGCGGCCTCGAAGGCCGGCGGCTCGGGCAGCGGCGGAGCGTCGTACGCGGCGGCCCACGCCTCCCACGCGGGGATGATCGCGTCGTCCGCGGCATCGACCGGGAGCCCGGGGAGCCCGGGCAGGGCGTCGGCGAGGAAGCGCGCAGAGAGGCCGGCGGAGCCCGGCCGGTCCTGTTCCGCCGACCGCAGCAGCAGCGGCACCGCCTCCGCCCTGATCTGCTCCTCGCCGATCGCCTCCACCACATGGCCGTGGTGCAGCACACCGCGCAGCTCGTGGTGGGTCGACCTGCTGCCGAGGAACGCCGAGAGGACCACCTTGAGATAGGAGGCGGCGCCCGACCCCTTCTCCGCGGCGCGCCCGAACGCGGCCAGCGCGGCATCCACCTCGCCGCGCAGCGCCAAGTCCCTGCCCTGCGCCAGGAGTTCATCCGCGCCGTCGGGGCGCACCGGACGGCCCTCCTTCCCCCGTATCTCCTCGAACGACTCCCGCTCGCTCGCCACCAGCGCCGCGAACGACGCGTACCGCTCGCCGAGCCCGGGATACCAGCTGGCCCACACGTACGCGGCCCACTCGCCGTCGGGGGAGACGTCACCCGGGTCGAGCAGCCAGTACTGGGCGTCGCCGTAGGCGGAGACCAGCACCGCACGGTCCATCAGCGCCCGGTCCTCCTCCCACTCGTCGTCGTCATCGCCGCGGACGATCTCCCACGTCCCGGGCTCCGCGTCCCGCAGCAGGGCGACGGAGTCGGTGCCCCGCAGCTCCCACATGAACAGGCTGATCTGGCCCCAGCCGTCCGACGCGGCGAGGAACGAGCGGTAGCTCGGCGGCAGCGGGGTGCCGAGGCGCTCCTCCAGGGCCGCGATCCGCTCCTCGGAGGCGCCGGGGCCGCCGAGCCAGGACGCGGCCCGCTGCTCGGGCGTGACCTCGTCCATCTCGCCCTCCTCGGCGACCCGCAGCATGTCCGCGCTGTACTCGGTGAGGTAGGCGCGCCACTGCTCGACCGTGGTGAGCGCGGGGCCGGGGCGCTCTGCGGTGCCCTCGTACGGCACGGGCGGCCGGCCGGCCCGCCGCCGCTGGCCTGCGAAGGAGTCCGGGGCCGGCGGCTCGGCGAACAGGCGGAACCGGGAGAGCTGGGTGTGCGGCGAGCCCCAGTTCGCGACGATCTCCAGCCGGAAGTGCCGGTACGCCGCGTCGCCCGCGCGCGAGGTCACGTCGAAGCCGCGCTCCTGGTGCCTGCCGGGGAAGGACTCCTCGGCCCGCTTGTCGAGCGCGGTCCATGTCAGGCCGTCCGCGGACCCCTTGAGGACCCACGAGCGGGGGTCGCGGTCCGGCGCGTCGTTGGCCGAGGCCAGCGCGTAGTGCCGGACGCGGACCGGCTCGGCCAGGGTGAAGTCGAGCAGATCGCCTTCCCTGCGCCGGCGCGTGAGCCACTTGGCCGAGGTGTCGTCCAGCACGTTCTCCGCGACCTCGCCCGCCGCCGTGTGCTCGCCGCTCGCCGCCACCGCCCGCACCCGGCCGGTCAGTTCGCCCGAGGTGAGGGGCTCGCCCCGCAGGGTGACGCAGCCGCCGCCCCCTGACGTGTCCGTCCAGGAGACGCGCACCACCGGCGCGCCGCCGTCCTCCACCAGCAGCACCAACTCGCCCTCATCCTCGGGCCGCAGGGCGTGCAGGCGGTGCGGGGCGCGCTGCGGCGGGTCGTCCTCGCGGTGGCCGCGCCAGGCGTACGAGGTGCCGTCGGCGGCGAGCCGCACACCGAGGAAACCGCCCGTCTCCCGGTCGAACTCCACGGTGGCCTCGGCCCCGTCCCGGTCCCGCCAGCCGAGCTGGGCGAGCTCGACCGGCTCGCCCGGCGCGAACACCACCAACACCCCGCGGTCCGCGACCCATTCGCGTCCTTGGGGCAGTCGGCGCTCCGTGCGGAAGGCGAGCGCCTCCGGTACTGCGGTCATGCTCTGCTCCTGACACTCCGTGATCGACTGCGGCACGGCCGATGCTAGGAGCCGCCACTGACAATCGGACCGCGCCCGCCGTCCGGCCGCCGGATCAGGTGTGTCCGGTCAGGGCTGCTGTCCGCCGGGCAGCAGCACGATCTTGCCGCGGGTGTGGCGCTGTTCGAGTTCGGCGAAGGCGTCCCGTACCCGTTCCAGCGGGTAGGTGGCCGCCACCGGGATCTCGATCCTGCCGCCCGCCGCGAGCCCGGCCAGCTCGGCGAGGACCTCGGCGGACGACGCCTCGGCGCTGCCCGTCACACGGGCACCGGTCGCCGCGGCCTTCGCGAAGGAGATGACGGTCACGATCCGGTCGGCCGGTACGCCCAGATCGAGGGCGAGTTGTACGTACTCGGGTCCGAACAGGTCGATGAACGCGTCGAGGTGGCCCGGCTTCCCGGCCGCCGCATCGGATGCGGCGGCGACGAGATCGTCGGCGATGCGGTCGCCGTACGCCACCGGGACCGCTCCGTGGGCGCTGAGCCAGGCGGCGTTGGCGGGGGACGCGATGCCGAGGACGCGGGCACCGCGCAGCGCGAGCAGCTGGACGGCGATGGCGCCGACGCCGCCGGCCGCCGCCGAAACGGCGACGGTCCTGCCCTCCACCGGGCCGACCGCCTCGACGGCGGCCCACGCGGTGGACCCCGCGACGTACAGGCTGCCCGCCACCTCCCAGCTCAGCTCCTGCGGCTTGCGGACCAGTTGGGCGGCCGGGACCACGGTGTGGGTGGCGTGGCTCGACCGCTGCCAGGAGTACCCGAGCACCTCGTCGCCCGCCGCGAAACCGGTGACGCCCTCACCCACCTCGGCGACGACCCCGGCGAGGTCGCTGCCCTGGCCGAACGGGAAGTCCATGGGGAACATCCCGTGCAGGGCCCCGGTGCGGAGGGAGACCTCTCCCGGGTTGATGCCCGCGGCCCTGACCTCGACGAGCACCTCGCCGGGCGCGGGGCGCGGCACCGGCGTGTCGACGACGTCGAGGACATCGCGGTCCCCGTAGCGCTCAAGGCGCACGGACCTGGCCTGGGTGCGGCGGTCGGCCATGACAACTCCCTTGCGGCGGAACTCTGATGGTGTGGGGGTGTGTGGGTGTGGGAGGGGGTACGGGTGTGCGGTCAGCGAGCCGCGGCGGACACGGCGGCCCGCAGCGCGGCGAGCGCGGCGCCGAGGCGCTCGAACTCCGCCTCGGGCAGCGCGTCGGCGAGCAGGGACGACAGGGCCCCGGTGAAGACCCGGCCCGCGGAAGCGGTGAGGCCGAGGCCCGCGGGCGTCAGCTCGACGACCGTGGAGCGGCGGTCGGCCGGGTGCGGGCGCCTGCGGCACAGCTCCCGCCGCGCCAGCCGGTCGACGGCCTGGCTCGCACCCCCGATGGTGATCGACAGGGCGGCCGCGATGTCGCCCACCCGGCAGGAGTCCGTACGGGCGACGACCCGCAGCACTTCGAGGCTGCCGAGCGGTACACCGGTCTCCCGCCGCAGTTCGGCGTCGAGGGTGTTCCACAGGTCGGTCTCCAGGCGCACCAGGTCGTCGAAGACCCCCGAGAGGTCCATGGGTGGTCTCCTTCCGGCGTCGCGAGAATGCTATAGCGCTAATTGGATTAGCGCTATAGCATTTTTCCCTGTGTGGCCCGTGGCGGTCCAACTGCCGCCGTCTGACAGGCTGGTGTGCGTACGGCTGAGGCGTTGCGACGGGGGAGGTGCCATGGGCGGCACACGGGGGACGGGTGGACCGCTCGGCCGGGACGGGCGCGCGCCCGGGGCGGCACGGGGCACGGCGCTGCGCCGTGTCGGGGTGGCGGGCGTCTGTGTCTCGTCGCTCGCCCTGCTGGCCGCCGTCGCCCATGCCCTCTGGCCCGACCTGCGGGTGGACGCGGTGACCGCCGTGCTGCTCGCCGCCGCTGCCGCCCCCTGGCTCGGCGGGATCTTCTCCACCATCACCCTGCCCGGCGGCGCCTCGGTGACCTTCCGCGACCTCCAGAACCTGGAGGAGCAGATGCGCGACACCGGAGAGCTCGCGCGGGCCGCGCAGGAGCGCGGGGCCCGGCTCGGCCACGAGATGGAGGGCCTCGCCGCCACCACCCGGGTGGTGTTCGCGGGCCTCACCGGCCCGGACGGCGCGGCCCTCGGCCCGTACGGGGCCGACTCCGGTGCGTACGGGGCGACCGGCTCCGGCCCGTACGGGGCCGACGCCGGTGCGTACGGCGCTGCCCCGGGTCCGTACGGCGCGGATGCCGGTCCGTACGGGGCTTACCCCGAGCCGTACGGCGTGCCGCCGGGCCCGTTCGGGGTGCCGCGCGAGCCCCAGGGCCCCGGCGCGGACCCCTACGGCCCGCCGGCCGGCTCCTACGGCACGGACGCCGGTGCCCATGCGTGGCCCGCGCCGTCCGAGCGGTCCGGCGGCGGCAGCCCGGAGCCTGACGCGGCCGGGCCCGGCCGGGAGGGCCGCGGCGGTCAGGATCCCGCGTACGCGGGCGGCGGGTACGGCGCCGCGTACCCCACGGGCCCGGCGGGACAGGACCCCGCGGCCTCCGAGCGCGGTGATCGGGACCGGGCGGAGCAAGGGGCTGAGCCGCGGGGCGACGCAGACCCCCTCGTTCCCGCGCGTCGCAAGCCGGTGCACCGGGACGGCCAGGACCGGCCGGCACCCGGCCGCCCGGACCAGGAGAGCGCGGACGCCGAGCCCGGCCCCGCTGACCGCCCGGCCGGCCCCGGCTCGGCCGATCCGGGCCCGGTGGGCCCCGGCCCGAGGGTGTCCGGTCCGACCGGGTCCGGCCCAGGGGCCCCCGGCCCGCTTCCGGCGGCCGACGGGGAGAGCACCCCAGAACCGACCATTCCGCACGCCGACCACGCCGCCCCAGGACAGGGCGTCCCCGGCGCGCTCCGCCCCGGGGCGTCCGCGCCCGCCGCCGGGGACACCGCGACACGGGTCGTGGCCGGGCTGGCCCGGCGGTACACGGCGCTGCGCGCCTCCGCGCCCGGCGGGCCCGCCCGCACCGCGGAGCAGGAGCGCATCTTCGCCAACCTGCTGCGCTGGACCCCGCGCATGGCGGGCGCCGACGCGCGGGAGCTGCTGGGATCGCGGGACCCCGGGACACGGCTCGCCGGGATCGCCCTGGCCAACGCGCGGCCCGAGGCCGCCATGGTGGAGTGGCTGCCCGCCGCGGTGCTGCGCGAGCCGCTGCCCTTCCTCCTGTACTGGGGCCTCGAGGCGGTCGGCCGCGTGGTGGAGGCGGCCGGTCCCGAGCGCGTCACCCTGGGGCTCGTGGCGGGCCTGCGCGACCTGCTCGGCACCCTGCCGCCAGGGAGCGACCGGCGCGGTGCCGTGCTGCGGCTGCTCGACCGGCTGGACGCGCAGTCCGGCCGTGGTGCGCCCCGCGCCCGGTGAGGACCGGCGGCGCGGGGTGACGCGCCGCGCACGGGACGGCACCGGTCGCGCGCGCCCGTGTACGGCGGTGGCGCGAGGGGCCACGCCCCGTCACGCCACGCGCCGGAGAGCCCCGGCGAGACGGGCGTAAAGTGGTGAAAGCGTCAAAACGGGATATCTCGTGGTGGTGTGGAGGCGCCCATGCACGACCTGCGGTCCCACCGGTCCCGTCGGCTCGTGCCGTCCAGCGAGCTGGAGGCGGAGCTGCGCGCGGAGCTGCCGGGGGCGATGGCGCGCGGCGGGATGGGGGCGTTCCTGTGGGACGTCCGCTCCGGCGGCGTCTTCATGCACCCGGGGGCGCTCGCGCTGTTCGGCCTGACGCCCGAGGAGTTCGACGGGGACGTGCTGACGCTCGCCAGGCGGGTGGTGCCCCGGGAGATGTCCGGCCTCAGGCGGGCCGTGGTCGGCCCGGGAGGCCGCAGGTCCGGGCTGAGCTTCCACTTCAGGGCGTGCTGCCCGCCGCGCCACGAGCACCGGTGGGCCCACGCCCAGGTGCAGGTCATCAGGGACGGCACGGGGGCCGCGGGAAAGGTCGTCGGGGTCCTCAGGGACGCCTCGGGGGAGCTCCAGGGCGCCATGGACCAGGCCACCGCCGACACCGTACGCCGCAGCCACAGCGATGTCGTCCAGGCGACGACCGCGGCCCTGGCCGACGCCCTGACCTTCGAGGACGTCTTCTCCTCCCTGACCGCGGACGAGACCCTGGACGCCGTGGGCGCCGCAGGCCTCGCGCTGACCACCTTCGCCGAGGACAGCAGCCACCTCCTCGTCACCAAGGGGCTGCCGCTCCACCTGTTCGGGAACTTCGAGACCACGGACATCCAGGACGCCCTGCCCGTCGCGCAGGCCGTGCGGACGCAGCAGCCCCTGTTCGTGCGGCGGCAGGACGTCGCCGCCCGGTACCCGGCCCTGTGGCCCCACATCGAGCGCACCGAGGTCACCTCCGTCGCCGTCACACCGCTGGTGGCACAGGGGCACCCGACCGGCGCCCTGACCGTGCTCTACGAGGGGCGCACCAGCTTCACCACGCTCGACCGCGACCTGCTGCTCGCCACCGGCGCCGCCGTCGCCCAGTCCCTCCAGCGCGCGCGCCTGTACGACCAGGAGCACGCCGTCGCCGTGGGGCTCCAGCGCGCCATGCTGCCCGCCCACATCCCGCAGGTCGACGGGCTTGCCACCGCCGTCCACTACCAGCCGTCGAGCAACAGCCAGGAGGTGGGTGGCGACTGGTACGACGTGGTGCCACTGCCCGACGGCGGCATCGGCCTCGTCGTCGGGGACGTGGAGGGCCACGACATCGACGCCTCGGCCGTCATGGGGCAGCTGCGCACCGCACTGCGCGCCTACGCCTCCGAGGGGCACCCGCCGTCCGCCGTGCTGGCCCGCGCCTCCTCCTACCTCGCGGAACTCGACACCGAACGCCTCGCCACCTGCGTGTACGTCACGGTCGCCGTGGCCACCGGGGAGATCCTCACGGCCCGGGCGGGCCACCCCCCGCCGTTCGTGCGGTACGCGGACGGGCACGTCGCGCAGCTCGAAGCCGACGGGGGCCTGCCCCTCGGCGTGCAGGGCCCCGCGGGGAGCGTGCCGTTCCCGACCACCCGCCACCGCCTCAGGCCGCGCGAGACGCTGCTGCTGTGCACCGACGGCCTGCTGGAGTCGCGCGGGCGGAGCATCGACACCGGGATCCGCCGGGTGCGTGACGCCCTGCGCGCGGGGCCCGCAGACCCCGCGGCGCTCGCCCGCCACATCGTCGGGGCGGTCGCCGACAGCCGCGCGCAGGAGGACGACGTGGCCCTGCTGCTCGCGACGCTGACCCCCTAGGCCCTGTCCGTCCCGGCGTGCCCGGTTTGCCGCCGCGGCCCGTGAGCACCCGCCGGGTACAGCGCCCCCAGGGAGAGTGAGCGAAGCCCATGTCCACTGCCGACGCGTCCCTGCACGCCCCCGACGAGCCCTGCGTCCTCGTGGTCTTCGGAGCCACCGGCGACCTCGCGCGCCGCAAACTCTTCCCCGGCCTGTACCGGCTCCACCGGCACGGCCTGCTGCCAGGACGCTTCGCGGTCGTCGGCTCGGGCCGGCACGCGCCCGGCTCGGACGACGACTTCCGCGCCCTGGTGGGGGACGCCCTGCGCGAGCACGCGGGGGACGCCTTCGACGACGCCGCCTACCGGGACTTCGCCGCGCGGCTGGCCTTCCGCGCCTCGTCGGCAAAGGACGGCGACGACCTCGCCGCCGCCGTGCGGGAGCGGCAGAAGGAGCTGGGGGAGGGGACGAGGACCCTGGTCTACCTGTCCGTGCCGCCCGCCGCGATGCGCCCCATGATCGGCATGCTGGGCCGCACGGGCATCGCCGGGGGAGCCTCGGTCGTCCTGGAGAAGCCGTTCGGCGAGGACGAGGAGAGCGCCCGCGCCCTCAACGCGGCCGTGCACGAGGTCTTCGCCGAGGACCGCGTCTTCCGGATCGACCACTTCCTCGGCAAGGAGGCCGTGCAGAACATCCTCGCCATGCGCTTCGCCGGCGGCCTGCTCGAACCGCTCTGGAACCGCGACCACATCGCGTACGTGCAGATCGACGTCCCCGAGGGGATCGGGATCGAGGGGCGCGCCTCCTTCATGGAGTCCACCGGCACCTTCCGCGACATGATCTCCACCCACCTGTGCCAGCTCCTCGGCTTCACCGCCCTCGAACCGCCTGCCGCGCTCGACGCGAGCGACCTGCGGGCGGAGAAGTACAAGCTGTACCGCGCCATGCGTCCCCTCGACCCGGCAGAGACCGTCTTCGGGCAGTACGAGGGCTACCGCGACGAGGAGGGCGTCGACCCGGGCTCCCGCGTCGAGACCTTCGTCGCCCTGCGCCTGTGGGTCGACAACTGGCGCTGGCGGGGCGTGCCCTTCCTGCTGCGGACCGGGAAGTGCCTCGGCGCGACACGGCGGGTGGTGACGGTCGGCTTCCACCGGCCGCCCAGGGCGGCCCTGTTCGCCGCAGGGCACGGCGCCGACCTCCCCGACGAGCTGGTCTTCGAGCTGACGGACGAGCCGGCGGTGCGCCTCGAAGTGCGGGCGAAGGTGCCGGGCACCCGGATGCGCGTGGGCCGGGCCGCCATGGAGGCCGGCTTCGACGAGGTGTTCGCACGGGCCCGGCCTCTGGAGGCGTACGAGCGGCTGCTGCTCGACGCGCTCCACGGCGACCAGACCCTGTTCACCGGAGCCGCCGAGATCGAACGGCTCTGGCAGGTCTGCGCCCCCGTCCTGCGGGATCCGCCGCGCCCGCTGCCGTACGCCAGGGGCTCCTGGGGTCCACGGGAGGCGCTCGCGCTCCCCGGCGCGCGCGGCTGGCGCGTACCCGAGGCGTGAGCGCGGTCCGGCCCGGGTCCCGCGCGGCCCGGTGCCGCCGTCCCGGTGATCCGTCCACGACGCCTGGAGTGCCGCCCGCAGGCGTGGGCACACGGCCTGTGAGCCGAGCCCGGGAGGTCAGATGCTGACACTGCGGTCCGACGAGGCGTCCCTGGCGGACGCGCGCGATCTCGTGGGCGTCTATCTGGAGGACCACTGCCACGGAGTGGACGGGCAGTCGGTGCGCCTCGTCGTCAGCGAACTCATCACCAACGCCGTCAGGCACGCGGGAGGTGCGTGGACCCTGGAGGTGGAGAAGCAGCCGGGGCTGCTCACCGTCGGGGTCAGGGACGAGGACGGCACACCGCCCGACGCCCGGCCCCTGGCACTCGACGGGCAGGGCGGCCTCGGCCTGCACATCGTCGAGCGCCTCGCGGGCCGGGTGCGGGTCACACCGGCGTCGCACGGCAAGACCGTCAGCGTGTGGTGGCCCGTCCTGCCGGCGCAGCGCGGCGGCTGACGCGGCGGGCGGCCCCCCGCGCCGCCGTGCGGCGTCAGCCGGCGACCACGCCGGGGCGGGACGCGTCGGCGCCCCAACTCGCCAGCAGCCGGAGCGACTCGGCGGAGGGCGAGCCCGGCTCCGCGTGGTAGAGGAGCAGGGTCTGGCCGGGGTCGTCCGGCAGTTTCACCGACTCGTACGAGAGCTCCAACTCGCCCACCAGCGGGTGGTCGAGGCGCTTCGTGCCGTAGCTGTTCTCCGGCACCTCGTGCGCCGCCCACAGCCGCCGGAAGTCCTCGCTCTTGACGGACAACTCCCCGACGAGCGCCGACAGTTCGGGGTCGTCCGGGCAGTAGCCCGCATACATGCGCAGCGAACTCGCCGTCTCCGCGGCCTTCGCCTCCCAGTCCGCGAACAGGGTGCGCATGGCGGGGTCGAGGAAGACGAGCCGCGCGTAGTTGCGGTGCTTGTCGGGGACGGCGGTGAAGTCGTGGAAGACGGCGGCCGCGAGCCGGTTCCAGGCGAGGATGTCCGTCCTGTTGCCCAGCACGTAGGCCGGCACGAGCTCCATCGACTCCAGCAGGGCGCCGAGCGCGGGGCGCGGGTGCTGCGGCGGCACCTGGACCTTCTTCCTGCCGTGCCGCTTCGGCTTCGCCACGTGCATCAGGTGCTGCGTCTCGGCGGGCGAAAGGCGCAGGGCGCGGGCGATCGCCTCCAGGACGCCGGCCGAGACGTTCTGGGCGTTGCCCTGTTCGAGCCGTGTGTAGTACGCCACCGACACGCCGGCGAGCTGCGCCAGCTCCTCGCGGCGCAGCCCCGGCACCCTGCGGTGCCTGCCGATGTCGGGCAGGCCCACGTCGCCGGGCTTGAGGCGGGCGCGCCGGGTGCGCAGGAACTCGGTGAGCTCGGCCTTCGGGTCGACGGCGCGGCGTTCGGACTGCTCGGTCATACGTCCCAGTATGGGCGCGGCCGCACCGGAGGCGTATGCCTGGAAACCGGCCATGGCCGACGGCCGCCCCTCCGTCCGGCCTCTCGCCGTCCGGACACAGTGTCAGTCCGCGCGCCGGTGTGCCCCAGCGCGCCCGAGTGCCACCCGGCGCGGCGCGCGGAGGTGCCACACGGCGCCGCGCCGACCTCCGTATTCCCGTAAGGGTGCCGGGAGCGTGAGCCTGCTGGTGGTACGCACGGCGAACGTACGCAAAACAGTGGTCTGGGCGGCCACCGCGTCAGCCTGCAGGGTGGGAGAGGTCAACAACACTCCCGCTGCTCTCTGGAGAAAACCAGGAATGACCACTCTCTCTGTCGTGCCCGCCTACGCCGTCCCCGCGCCGAAGGCGCCGCTGGAGCGCACCACCATCGCCCGGCGCCAGGTCGGCGCACACGACATCCTGATCGACATCAAGTTCGCCGGCATCTGCCACTCCGACATCCACCAGGCCAACGAGGGCTGGGGCGAGGCCATCTTCCCGATGGTCCCCGGCCACGAGATCGCCGGTGTGGTGACCGAGACCGGATCCGCCGTGACGCGCTACGCGGTGGGCGACCGGGTCGGCGTCGGGTGCTTCGTGGACTCCTGCCGTGCGTGCGAGTACTGCGAGCAGGGCCTTGAGCAGTACTGCCTGAAGGGCACCGTCGCCACCTACAACGGCCGCGAGAAGAACGGCGAACCGACGTACGGCGGCTACTCCACCCACCTCGTCGTCGACGAGGGCTACGCCGTCCGCATCCCCGGCGCGCTCTCCCTCGACGTGGCGGCGCCGCTGCTGTGCGCGGGCATCACCACGTACTCCCCGCTGCGGCACTGGAACGCGGGGCCCGGCAAGAAGGTCGCCGTGATCGGCCTCGGCGGCCTCGGCCACATGGCCGTCAAGCTCGCCCACGCCATGGGCGCCGAGGTGACGGTCCTCAGCCAGACGCTGCGCAAGAAGGACGACGGGCTGCGGCTCGGCGCCGACCACTACTACGCGACCGGCGACGAGTCGGTCTTCACCGAGCTGCGCGGCCGCTTCGACCTGGTCGTCTCGACGGTCTCGGCGCCGCTCCCGATCGACGCGTACCTGCGGCTGCTCAAGGTCGACGGCGCGTTCGTCAACGTCGGCGCCCCCGAGGAGCCGAACTCCGTCAACATGTTCTCCCTGATCGCGGGCCGCAAGACGCTCGCGGGCTCCTCCATCGGCGGCATCCGTGAGACCCAGGAGATGCTGGACTTCTGCGCCGAGCACGGCATCGGCGCCGAGATCGAGCTGATCCGCGCCGACCAGATCAACGAGGCGTACCAGCGCGTCGTCGCCAGCGACGTGCGCTACCGGTTCGTGATCGACACCGCCACCATCTGAGCCCGGGGCCCCGGCTCCGCCGCACCACCACCCCGAACGGGGGCCGGAACCGCTCCGGCCCCCGTTCGCGCCGCAGGGGGCGGGCCAGGGAGGGCAGAGCGGCGGGGGCGGCCCCGCGCAGGGGGTTGACCGGCCGTGAAGCGCGGCCGTACAGTGCAGCCACCTCGCTGATATATCGATTAACCAGCCGGGTCGCCCCACTGCTCCGTCCGCTCGTACCCCCTTCTCTTTCTCCCTCTCTTCCCAGGCTGGAGGCGTTCCGCCGTGCCCCGACCGACGCCTGCGCGCCCACCGATGACCCGGCGGCGCCTCCTCACGGCGGGCTCGGGCCTCGCCGCCGCGGTGCCGCTCGCCGGCTGCGGCGCCGCGCTCGCCGGCGACGGCGCAGGACCCGACACGCTGGTCGTGCACACCCAGCTCGGGACGACGGCCGCGGGCTCCGCGACCTATCTGTCCGCCGTCGCCGACTTCCACCGGGAGCACCCCGGGCTCACCGTACGGAACCTCGTCAACGGCGACGACCTCGCGCAGGTCTACGAGACCTCGCGGCTGGCCCGCAAGGAAGCCGACGTCGTCATGGTCAACCTCTACGACAAGACGCTGGCCTGGACGGACGTCGGCGCGACCGTCGACGTCACGCCCTACCTCGACGACTGGGGCCTGCGCGGGCGGATCCTGCCCGAGGCCCTGCGCGAGTGGACCGACCCGAAGGGGCGCCTGCGCGCCTTCCCCTACTTCGCCACCAACTGGCCCGTCGCGTACAACACCCGCCTCCTGGAGCGCGCGGGCGTCCGCGCGATCCCCACCACGGAGAGTGAACTCATCAGCGCCGCGCGGGCGTTGCGGGCCAAGGGCAGCATGCTCGTGACCGTGGGCGGCGAGGACTGGACCGGCCAGAAGCTGCTGGCGCAGACCATCCAGACCTTCCTGCGGGCCGACGAGGCCGTACACGCCTACAGCACGGGCGACTTCGGCAGCCGGGGCGCACGCGAGGGCATCGAGTACTTCGTCCACCTGCGCGACGCCGGGGTGTTCGCGGACAAGGCCCAGGGCCTCACATCCGACTCGATGTTCACGCAGTACAACACCGGCCGCGCGGCCGTGGAGTCGGCCATGTCCTCCGCGCTCGCCCAGGTCCCCGCGGACATCGCGAAGCACACCGCGGTCGGCGGCTTCCCCCTCGCGCCCGGCGCCGTCCACGGCCGCCCCACCGCCCTGCGCACCTACACCCTGATCGCCTTCTGGATCAGCCCCAACGGCACGAAGAAGATCGACGCGGTGGAGAAGTTCCTGCGCTTCATGTACCGGCCCGACACCGTCGCCCGGTTCATCACCGAGGCCGGGCGCGACATGGCGGTGCGGTCCGAAGCGCTCGCCACCCGCTTCCCGCTGGTCGCCGCCGCGGCGCGGCTCGGCGACCGGGTCAGCGACGTCGTGCTGCCCGACGTCCATGTCCCGCCCACCGCCAACCAGCCGCTGATCACCGCGACCAGCACCGCCTTCACCCCGGGCACCAGCGCAGCCCGGGTCAGGGCCGCGCTGGAGTCCGCGTACCGCCAGGGCTGACCGGCCCTCGCGCGCCGACCCGCCGTATCCGCAGGCCCCGACACGCCCCCAGGGGAGCCCACTCATGACGATGCCGTCCTCGGCCCCGGCCGCCGCCCGTCCCGCGCGCCGCCCCTCGCCCCCGGGGCCGCGCGGCGTGCGCCGCCAGGGCGGCGCGGTGCTCGCCGTGCCCGCCCTCGTCTGGTACGCCGTCTTCATGCTCGGCCCGATGGCCGCGATGTTCGTCATCGCGGCCCTGCGCTGGCCCGGGATGCTCCAGCCGGTGTCCTTCGCCGGCCTCTCCAACGTCCGCACGGTCCTGGGC
This sequence comes from Streptomyces sp. NPDC047002, assembly GCF_040704505.1. Lineage (NCBI taxonomy): Bacteria > Bacillati > Actinomycetota > Actinomycetes > Kitasatosporales > Streptomycetaceae > Streptomyces > Streptomyces sp. NPDC047002. The sequence goes on along the minus strand of NZ_JBEYWC010000001.1, from coordinate 250,305 downwards.
GATCCGGTCTTCTGGGACGCGGTGCGCAACACCGCGGTGCAACTCGCCGTCGCCCTGCCCGTGATGCTCGTGTGCGCGTACATGCTGGGCTACTACGTCGTCCAGCGCCCGCCGGGCCACCGGGTCCTGCGCTACCTGCTGTTCATCCCCGGGCTGATCTCCACCTCCGCCAAGGCGATGGTCTTCTACGCCGTCCTCTCGCCCGACGGCCTGCTCAACGGCGCGCTCGGCGCGGCCGGTCTCGGGTCCCTGGAGGACGCCTGGCTCGCCTCCCCCTCCACGGCGCTCGCCTGCGTGATCCTGCTCGACGTGTGGAGCGGCATCGGCTTCACCGCCGTGCTGTTCGCGGCCAGGCTCGGCAGCGTGCCCGGGGAGATCGGCGAGGCGGCCCAGCTCGACGGCGCCGGCCACTGGCGCACCATGTGGCGCATCCACTTCCCCGTCATACGCGACTACGCCGGGGTGGTGACGATGCTCCAGTTCCTGTGGACCCTCTTCGACTCCGCGCAGAACGTGCTGCTGCTCACCCAGGGCGGGCCGGGCTCCTCCTCCACGACGCTCTCCTTCCTCGTCTACCAGAAGGCGTTCATCGCGGCCGACCTCGGCTACAGCCAGACCGTCGGCGTCGTCCTCTTCCTCGTCGGACTCGCCGGGCTGCTCACCATCCGCCGCGTCTTCCGCCCGGCCCACTGACGTCAAGGAGGCACCCGTGAAGCTCCGCAAGTCCTGGCTGCCCGCGCACGTCCTCGCCTGGCTGTACGCGCTGCTGCTGCTCGTACCGCTCTACTACCTGCTGGTGTCGGCGTTCAAGACGAACGACCAGATCTTCGCCGCGCCGTTCTCGCTGCCCACCTCCCTGTCGCCGCACAACTTCGGCCGGGCCTTCACCAGCGCGGGCCTCGGCGCCGCGATCCTCTCCTCGGTCCTGGTGACGGCCGTCGCGCTGCTGGTCACGGTGGTGCTCGCGGTGCCCGCCGCCTTCGCCGTCGCCCGCTCGGACGGCCCCTTCGGCGCCGCGGCAGAACGGATCTTCTCGCTCGGCTTCCTGGTGCCGACGTTCGCCGCGCTGTTCCCGACGTTCCTGCTCGCCGCGGCCACCGGCCTCTTCCACACCCGGCTGTTCATGATGCTGTTCCTGCCCGCGACGGCCCTGCCGCTCGCGGTGGTGATCCTCGTGCAGTTCATGCGGACGATCCCCAGGGAGATGGAGGAGGCGGCCCGCCTCGACGGCGCCACCACCTTCGCGCTGCTGCGCCACGTCTACACACCGCTGTGCCTGCCGGGCATCGCGACCGTGGTGCTGCTGAACTTCCTGTCCTTCTGGAACGAGTACCTCTACTCGCTCGTCATCATCGGCCCCGATCCGCACCAGCGCACCGTGCAGGTGGCGCTGCCCACGCTGCGCGCGCTGACCGGCACCGACTACGGCGTCCTGACCGCCGGCACGGTCCTCACGCTGATCCCGGTCTGGATCGTCTATACGGTTCTCCAGAGGCGCATGCAGCAGGCACTGGTCAGCGGGGCGGTGAAGATGTGAGCGGCAGTCAGGCACCGGGGGGTGCAAGCGGCGGCCGGGCCCCCGGGGGCGGCACCCGGCCCACCATCAAGGCGGTCGCCGCGGCCGCCGGGGTGTCCACGGCGGCCGTCTCCCAGGCCGTCAACGGCACCGGACGGCTCTCCGAGGCCACCCGCGACCGGGTGCTCGCCGCCGCGGCCTCGCTCGGCTGGTCGCCCCACGCGTCCGCGACCGCGCTGCGCAGCGCCCGCACCCGCACCTTCGCGCTCGTCGTGCGCAGGCCCACCGACGTGCTCGGCGCCGACCCGCACTTCGGCGAGCTCATCACCGGCCTCGAAGGCGAACTCGCGCCGCGCGGCTACGGCCTGCTGCTGCACCTGGTCGCGGGCCCCGAGCAGGAACGCGCCCTGTACGAGCGGCTCGCGGCCGAGGGCCGGGTGGACGGCGCCGTCCTCACCGACGCACGCGCCGACGACCCCAGGCCCGCGCTGCTGCGGAGGCTCGGCCTGCCCGCCGTGCTGCTCGGCGCGCCCGACAGCGGACCGCCCGTGCCGAGCGTCGGACTGCCGCGGCAGGGCGCGGGCGTCAGGGAGGCCGTCGAGCACCTGCTGCTGCTCGGCCACCGCCGCATCGCGTACGTCACAGGGCCGGCCGAACTCCTCCACACCCGGCTGCGGCTCGCCGCCTTCCGCGACGCCCTCGCCACCGCGCGCACCGAGCCCGCCGACGTGCTGGAAACGGACTTCTCCGAAGCGGCGGCGCTCGCCGCGACGGAGCGTCTGCTCGCCGCCGCCGCGCGGCCCACCGCCGTCGTCTACGCCAACGACTCGATGGCCGTGTGCGGCATCGGCGCGATGCTGCGCGCCGGGCTGCGCGTCCCCGAGGACCTCTCCGTCGTCGGCTACGACAACCTGCCGCTCGGCCGCTGGATGCACCCCCGCCTCACCACCGTCGACCAGCGGGTGCAGCAGGTCGGCGCCGCCGCGGCGCGGGCACTGCTCGCGCGGTGCGGGGAGGACGCAGAACCGGCCCCGCCGACCGGGCCGCCCCGGCTGGTGGTACGCGAGTCCACCTGCCGGGCGCCTGGACCCTGACCGCACCGAGCACCACCGGCCCCCGGGGCCGCACCGGCACACCGCCCGCGCCGCGCCCGGGCCGGGGCACACCGCACGCACCGAGGAAAGAACCCGTATGCGACGCCACACCGCCCACCTCACCCACGACGCCGCCGTGCTGCCCTGGCTCGGCGCCAACTTCTGGTCCCGCACCGGCGGGCCGCTGATGTGGCGGGACTACGACCCCGAGGTGGTGCGCCAGGAGCTCGCCGTACTCGGCGACCACGGCCTCACCATGACCAGGTCGTTCTTCTACTGGCCCGACTTCCACCCCGAACCCCACCGGATCGACGAGGAGTTGTGCGACCGCTTCCGGGACTTCCTGGACGCGCACACCGAACGCGGCATGGCCACCGTACCCACCTTCATCGTCGGCCACATGTCGGGCGAGAACTGGGACCCGGCCTGGCGGGGCGGCCGCGACCTCTACGAGGACGTGTGGATGGTGGGCCGCCAGGCGTGGTTCGTCCACCAGATGACCCGCAGGTTCAAGGACCACCCGGCTGTGACCGGCTGGCTTATCACCAACGAGATGCCCGGGTACGGACGCGTCTACCAGGTCGACCCGCCGTCGAGCGACGTCGTCACCGCCTGGGCGCAGGCCATGTGCCACGCGGTGCGCGCGGCCGGCGGGACCCAGCCCGTCTCGCTGGGCGACGGCGCCTGGGGCATCGAGGTCACCGGCAGGGACAACGGCTTCTCGCTGCGCGACACCGCGGAGTACGTCGACTTCGTCGGCCCGCACGTCTACCGCTCCGACACCGACCGGGTGCGCCAGCACTACCGGGCCGCCTTCGAGTGCGAACTCGCCTCCGTCACCGGACAGCCCGTGGTCCTGGAGGAGTTCGGGGTGTCCACCGACACCGTCTCGGCCGACGCCGCGGCCGTCTACTACCGGCAGACGTTGCACAACTCGCTGCTCGGCGGCGCCACCGGCTGGATCGCCTGGAACAACACCGACTACGACGCCCTGTGGGACCGCTCCCCGTACGACCACCACCCCTTCGAGATGCACTTCGGCATCACCGACGCCGACGGGCGCCCCAAGCCGCCGCTGCGCGAACTCGCCGATTTCGCCGAGGTGCTGGAGGCGACCGACTACGTGCGCTGCCACCGGACGGACGCGGACGCCGCCCTGGTGGTCCCCGCCTTCCTCGAACGCGGCTACCCCTACAGCCGCCCAGCCGACCGGCCGCTGATCTTCTCCTCGCTGCACCAGGCGTACGTGGCGGCGCGCGCCGCCGACCTGCCGGTCGCGCTCACCCGCGAGGCGGACGGCCTGCCGGGCGAGGCGGCGCTCTATCTGCTGCCCGCCACCCGGCAGTTCACCACCAGGACCCGCAGGGAGCTGGAGCGCAGGGCGCGCACGGGCGCCACCGTCTACCTGTCGTTCTGCTCGGGCGAGCACCCCGGCACCCGCGGCCCCTGGTTCGACGGCCTCGACGGCCTGTTCGGGGTGGAGCACCAGCTCACCTACGGGGTCGCGGAGCCCGTCGACGACCGGGAGCTCGCGCTCACCTTCACCGCGGACTTCGGCGGCATCGCGGCGGGGGAGACCCTGCGCTTCCCGGTCGCGGGCAACGAGGACAGCCGCGCGTACCTCCCGGTGCAGCCGCGCGGCGCGCGGGTCCTCGCCACCGACGCGCACGGCAGGCCCGCCCTGCTCGAACACGCCGTGGGCCGGGGCCGTACGGTCCTCGCGACCTACCCGGTCGAGCACATGGCGGCCCGCACCGCGCGGGTCAACCCGGACGCGACCCACCGCCTGTACGCGGCCCTCGCCGAGGTCGCGGGCGCCGCACGGCCGGTCACCGTCGACTCGCCGTTCGTCGGGGCCGACACCGTGCGGCACGAGGACGGGCGGCGCTTCGTGTGGCTGGTGAGCCAGAGCGGCGCCGACGAGACGGTGCGCCCCCGCGCCGGGGCCGCCCTGCGGGAGCTGGGCGGCGGCGCGCCGGTCGACGAGGTCACCCTGCCGCCGTACGGCGTGCGCGTCCTGCGGCTCGGCTGACCGAGCCGGGGGCGCGGCCCCGTCCGCCGCGCCCCCGGCCGCCCGTCACCGCCCGCGCGAGACCTCGCGCGCCCGGTCGTCGTCCGCCGCGCCGTCCGCCGCCAGGGGCGGCAGGCCCCGGCCCTCGATGTCCACCGTGGGCAGGATCCGGGCCAGCCACCCCGGCAGCCACCAGGCGGCCCGCCCGACCAGCGCGAGCACGGCCGGCACCAGGGTCATGCGCACCACGAAGGCGTCCACCAGCACACCGAAGGCCAGGGCGAACGCGATCGGCTTCACGATCGCGTCGTCGAGCGTCACGAATCCGGCGAACACCGCGATCATGATCAGCGCGGCTGCCGTCACCACGCGGAAGGCGCCGGGCGCCCCGCGCCTGATCGCCTCCTTCGCGTCCCCGCGGTGCGCGTACTCCTCGTGGATGCCCGCGACCACGAACACCTCGTAGTCCATGGCGAGTCCGAACAGCACGGCCATCAGGATCACCGGCAGGAAGCTGACCACGGGGCCCGTCCTCGTCACGCCGAGCGCGTCGGCGAGCCAGCCCCACTGGAAGACCGCGACCACCGCGCCGAAGGCGGCGGCCACCGAGAGCAGGAATCCGATGGTGGCCTTCAGCGGCACCACCAGCGAGCGGAACACGATCAGCAGGATGATCAGGCAGAGCCCCACGACGACCGCGGCGAACGGCACGAGCGAGGCGCTGAGCTTGCTCGACACGTCGGCGTTGACCGCGGTCGTGCCGGTCACCGCGAGCGAGACGCCCGAGCGGTCCCGCACGCCGTCCGCGTAGTCGCGCACCGTGTGCACCAGGTCCTGGGTGCCCTCGGCGTCGGGCGCCGTGGCCGGCACCAGCTGGAGCACCTGGTCGGTGCGGGACGAGGTGGGCTGCGGCGGGGTGACAGCGGCCACGCCCGGCAGCTTCTTCAGATCCGAGGCCACCTGGGTGAGTTCGGAGCGCGCGCCCCGGGCGCCGCCGTCGGCGTGCGCGGTGTCGGCGAGGATCAGCAGCGGCCCGTTGAACCCGGGGCCGAAGGCGTCCGACACCGTGTCGTACGCCTCGCGCTGGGTCGAACCCTGGGGCGCGGAGCCGTTGTCGGGCAGCGCGAGCTGCAACTCCCGTGCCGGGATGGCCAGTACGACGAGGGCGGCGACGCCGGCGAGGACCGTCACCAGCGGCCTGCGCGTGGTGGCCGTGATCCACCGGGCGCCCATGGCGGGCCGGTCGCTGCGCTCGCGGCGCGCGGCGCGCGAGGTGGGCTTCGGCACGAGCCGCCGTCCCGCGAAGCCGAGCATCGCGGGCAGCAGCGTGGTCGCGGCGAGCACCGCCACCACCACGGTCACCGCTCCGCTGAGCCCCATCACGGTCAGGAACGGGATGCCGACCACGGAGAGCCCGGCCAGCGCCACGACGACGGTGAGCCCGGCGAACACGACCGCGCTGCCCGCCGTGCCGAGCGCCCGCCCCGCCGACTCCTCCGGCTCCATGCCCCTGGCCAGCTGCGAGCGGTGCCGGGAGAGGATGAACAGCGTGTAGTCGATGCCGACCGCGAGGCCCAGCATCACCGCCAGGGTGATGGCCGTGGACGAGATCGAGAAGACATGGGTCAGCAGCATCAGGCCGGAGAGCGCAACGGCAAGCCCGCCGACGGCGGTGACCAGCGGCATCCCCGCCGCGAGCAGCGAGCCGAAGGTGATCACCAGCACCACGAGCGCCACGACGACGCCGATCACCTCGGTGGAGCCGATCTGCACGCCCCGGGTGCCGAAGACCGCGCCGCCCACACGCGTCGTGAGCCCCGCCTTCTCCGCGGGCCCCGCGGTGTCCTTGAGCGCGTCGAGGCTGCTGGTCTTCACAGCGGGCGCGGAGACCGCGTACTGCACCTGCGCGAGTGCCGTCCGCCCGTCGGGGGTGACCGTGCCGGTCTTCTGCGGCGGGATCACCGCCCCGACCTGCGGCGCGTGGGCGGCCTCCCGCAGCGTGGCCTGCATGCCCGCCGCGTACGCCCGCTCGGTGAGCCGGTGGCCCGGGGGAGCGGTGAAGACGATCTGGCCGCTCACGCCGCCCGCCGCGGGCTCCACCTCCTTGAGCCGGTCGAGCGCCTGCTGGGACTGCGAGCCGGGGATGGAGAACTGCTCGTCGAGCGCGCTGCCCGCCACCCCGAACCCGGTGACGATCGCCGCGAGCGCGGCCAGCCAGATCGAGAGCAGAAGCCGTCGGCGGCGGAAGGAGAAACGTCCGAGACGGTAGAGAAGACTCGCCATGCTGGCTCTCCGGAAGTGTTGACGGGTGCGGTGGCGTACAGGCATACAGGCGGACGCGCCCGATGTCATGTCTGACATCCGGGCCTACGCTAGCACTCGTGTCAGACCTGACATCGCCCCCCTGTCAGACCTGACATCTGCCGGGCCGCCCCGGCTGACCGGCGTGCGAAACTGTCCGCGTGACGGATGTGGAACGGCAGGGCGGCCGAGAGACCACGCGCGCGAGGATCCTCGCGGCGGCGCTGCGCCTCTTCGGGGAGCAGGGCTTCGAGGCGACGACCATGCGGCAGATCGCCGACGCCTGCGCGCTCACCGAGCGCACCGTGTACCGCTACTTCCCGTTCAAGGACGACCTGGTGCTCGCCGAGGTCCGCGGGCTGATCCCGATCCTGCGCGACCTCACCGCCGGCCGGCCGCGGGAGGAGCGCCCCTTCACCGCCGTGTGGCGGGCGCTGCGCACCCTCCAGCACCTGCATCCGCATGTCATGGGCCTGCTCGTGCGGGACATGGGGGAGCGGCTGCTCGACAAGTCGGGACCCGGCATGCACCGCATGATCGAGGAGTTCTGCGAGGGCCTCGCCGACGGGCTGCGCCCCCGGCTCGCGGGGGCGGCCGCGCCGACCGTGCGCCTGCTCGCCCTGCCGTTCGCCCCCTGCGGGGAAGCGGAGCCCGAGGCCGCGCCGCCCCCGCCCCCCGGCCCCGCGTCGCCGCCCGACCTCGCGTTCCGGGCCCGCGTCCTCGCGAGCGCGGCCATCTCGCCGCTGCTCTCCGCGCTGAAGGCGTGCGTCGAACTCCCCAAGGAGGAGCGGACCGTCGCCCGCGTCAACGACCTGCTCGACGAGGCGTACACGGCGATGGGCGACGGCTGACGGGCACACGCCACCGGGCGGGGCCACCGCACCGCACCTCAGGGCGGGGCCACCGCCCGCCGGGGCGGTTCAGCCCGCGTCCTGCCTGCGCAGGCCGAGGAGCATCCGGTCGAGCACCGCGCCCGCGTCGGCGCGCGCCCGCTCCTGGTCCTCGGAGCGCGCGATGTACAGGCTCGCCTCGGAGATCAGCGCCCCGAGCATCCGGGTCAGCGGACGCACTGGCATCGGGTCGACCCGGCCCTCGGCGACCGCCTGTGACAGCACCTCTTCGAGCAGCACGTACCCGTGCTTCTCCACCAGTGCGTCCCACGCGCTGTGGCCGAGCACCGCGGGCCCCTCGATCAGTACGATCCGCTGGAAGTCGGGGTCCGCGCACGCGTCGAGGAAGGACTGGAAGCCGGTGCGCAGCAGACTCCAGGTGTCCTCCTGGTGCTCCGCCTCGGCGCGCCGCGTCTCCTGCTCGATCAGCCGCTCCGCCATCTCGCGCGCGCACTGCTCCATCACCGTGGTGAACAGGTCGGCCTTGTCCCGGAAGTGGTGGTAGAGGGCGCCGCGGGTCACCCGGGCGGCGGAGACGATGTCCTCCGTGCCCGTGGCCGCGTATCCCCGGCTCGCGAACAGGGACCGCGCCGCGCCCAGCAGCGCCCCCCGGGTGTCGGCGACATGGTCGGCACGGCGGCTCGGCACGGATTTCGGTTGCGCTGGCATGCCTTTATTCTGTCCCATACAGTCTGTATGTTCAGAGCATCGTGTATGCGTGAGAACAGGGGCATGCACGGTACGCGTCCGCGACGGAGCCCGGCTCCGTGAGAACGGAGAAAAGGTCATGGCCCTCCCGCTCAACCTGACCGTCAAGATGGGCAGCCACCTCGTCAAACAGAAGATGAAACGGGTCGAGAAATTCCCGCTCATCGTCGAGATCGAGCCGCTGTTCGCGTGCAACCTCGCCTGCAACGGCTGCGGCAAGATCCAGCACCCCGCGGGCGTCCTGAAGCAGCGCATGCCCGTCGCCCAGGCCATCGGGGCCGTCGAGGAGTGCGGCGCGCCGATGGTCTCCCTGGCCGGCGGCGAACCGCTGATGCACCCGCAGATCGACGTCATCACGCGGGAGCTGCTCGACCGCGGCAAGTTCGTCGTGCTGTGCACCAACGCGGTCCTGCTGCCGCGGCACATCCACAAGTTCACCCCGCACCGCAACTTCGCGTGGATGGTCCACATCGACGGGATGCGCGAGCGGCACGACGAGTCGGTGAGCAAGGAAGGCGTCTTCGACAAGGCCGTCGCCGCGATCAAGCAGGCCAAGGCCGCGGGCTTCGCCGTCTACACCAACTCCACGTTCTTCAACACGGACACCCCCGAGAGCGTCATCGAGGTGCTGGACTTCCTCAACGACGAGCTGAAGGTCGACCGGCTGGAGATCTCGCCCGCCTACGCCTACGAGAAGGCCCCCGACCAGGACCACTTCCTCGGCGTCGAGCAGACCCGCGAGGTCTTCCGCAAGGCGTTCGCCGACGGCAGGCGCAAGCGCTGGCGCCTCAACCACTCCGAGCTGTTCCTCGACTTCCTCGAAGGCAAGGCGGAGTTCGAGTGCACCCCCTGGGGTGTCCCCTCGTACTCCCTCTTCGGCTGGCAGCGGCCCTGCTACCTGATGGGCGACGGCTACGCCAAGACCTACCGCGAGCTCCTCGAAGAGACCGACTGGGACAAGTACGGCCGCGGCAAGGACCCGCGCTGCGACAACTGCATGGCGCACTGCGGCTACGAGCCGACGGCGGTCCTCGCCACCATGGGCTCGCTCAAGCAGTCCCTGCGCGCGGTGACGGGCTGAGCCCCGCCCGGCGGCCGGGGCTCAGGGCGAGGCGGTGACGCTGTCCGCCGCGATGACGAGCAGGACGCGTTCCTGGTCCCGGCCGCCGTACCAGGGGTAGGGGCCGCCCAGGTACCTGTGGGCCAGCGCCTCCACGTGGTCCACCGCGCCCTCGGCCGTCACCCGGACGACCCGGCCGCGGATCTGCAGGTACCGCGCCGGGTCCTTCGGCGAGGCCACGGCCAGCGCCACGCGCGGATCGCGGGTGACGTTCCTCGTCTTGAGGTGGGTGCGCACGCTGTTGACGAGGACGTGCTCGCCGTCCGTGTCGACCCAGACCTGGGTGATCTGCGGAGACCCGTCGGGCATCAGCGTGGTCAGGTAACAGGTGCTCGGCCCGCGCAGCAGCGCGGTCACGTGATCGGTGAGTTCCATGGTGGCCGCACCCTACCCGCAGGCGCCGCCGCCGGGGCCACGTACGGGTGAACCGGCGCTGCCCCGGCGGGCCGCACGCGCGGCGGGCGGGCGCCGGGCCCGGGCCCGATTCCGAGTCCGCTCCGTTATCGCGATCCCCTGTGCCGGGCGCCCCCGATAGGGCAGGCTGAACGCATGAACGGTGCCAGACATGCCGGAGAACGGCTGATGGCCTGGCCGGGTCTCAGCGCCGGACAGGGCTACTGCGGCACAGACGCGTGCCTGCGCGCGGGCGCCCGCGACATCGTGCACTTCCACGGCGAGCACGAGGCCGACGTGCACCTCACCGGGGCCATGATCACCAAGCTGCGTCCCGCGCTCAAGAACTCGACCGCGCTGCGGCTGCGGCCCGGTTCCGGATGGGTCACCGTCCGGCTGGAGACAGGGGCCGACATCGACCTCCTCGTCACCCTGGTGAGCGCCGCGCTCCAGGGCGCGGCCCGGCTGCCCGACGACGCGGTGGACGCGGCGAGCGGGCACCGCACCGACCCGTGCAGCAGGGCCCGCGCCTACTCGTACGCGCCCTGACGCGGGCGCCGCGGCCTCCTGCGGATGCGGGATCGCCGCCCGGCATGGATGGTGGGGAGTAGTACGTCCCGAGTGAGGAGCCAAGCCATGTCGATGCTCGACAAGCTCAAGGGCATGATGAAGGGGCACGAGGACACGGCCCGCAAGGGCGTGGACAAGGCGGGGGACGCCGTCGACAAGAAGACCGGCAACAAGTACGGGAGCCAGGTCGACTCCGCCCAGAAGAAGATGGACGAGCAGATCGGGAACGACTCCTCGTCAGGGGAGCACGGCCGCGGCTGATCCCCCCTCGTGCCCAGGGCGCCGGTGTGCGCCGCACCCCGTGTGCGGCGCACACCGGCGCCCGCCCGCGGCTCCTGCCCGTGACAGCGGACGCGCACACCGCCGCCCTGGTCGGCGAAGCCGCGGACCCGGGCGGCGGTGCCTGTACGGCCGCCGGCTCTCAGGCGCCGGCGAGCTCGGCGTGCCGGTCGAGCGAGACGCGGACGAGCGCGGCGGCGAAGACCGCGGGGTCGTCGCCCGCGAGCCCGGCCAGCCTGCGCGGGTCGTCGGGCAGCCCGACCGAGCGGGCGCCCTTGCGGGACTTGGCGTCCAGATAGGGCGCGGCCTCCGGCCAGACGTCCTGCACCTCGCGCAGGAAGATGTCGGCGCCGACCGGGCCGATCCCCGGCACCTGCTGGAGCAGCCGGTGCAGCGCGTCCCGGTCCCCGTCCGCCTCCTTGCGCATGCGGCGCAGATCGCCGCCGTAGTGGTCGAGAAGGAGCCGGGCGCCCTCGCCGAGCTGCGTCGCGGTCCGCTCGTCGTAGCGCCGGTAGCCGCCCTCGCCGAGCGCGTCCACCCGCTGCTGCCAGGTCGCGTCCGCCATCGCGCGCGGCGAGCGCATCCCCGCGTCCGACAGGGCACGCGCGGCGGCCAGCGCGATCCCGCTGCTGATCCGCGCGCTGAGCAGCAGTGAGAGCACCAGGAGGCGGTACAGCGGCTGGGGCGTGTCCCGCAGCCGGATACCCGCCTCGTCGGCGTAGGTCCTCCCGTAGGTGTCGAGCAGCTGCTCGACGGTGTCCCCCTGGCTCCTGCGAGCCATCGCGTCCACCTCCGTGTCGTCGTGGGCGGCTGCCGCGTGCCGGCGGGCCGCCCTCAGTTCCGTCCGCCCTCGTCCTTCGTGGGCCAGGTGCCGGTCGCCCGCTCCACGGCCTTCGCGCCCGCGCGGTCCACCACACTGCGTGCCACCGCGAACAGGGCACCCTCCAGCGCGGCGGCGATCAGCACCTCGCCCCACCCGCGCTCGCGGTCGAGCGCGTCCGGCGCGTCGTCCTCGTGGCGCATCGCCTTCCACGTGGTGTGGAACAGGGCGCCCGCCACCGCTCCGCCGGCCCAGCCGAGTGCGAACCCGAGGGGCTTGTACATCAGCGGCAGTTTCATCTTCTTCTTTTTCCTCACGCGGCACCGGGTTCCCCGGACGCGGTCGGGCACACTGGACCCGGCACACGAGCGGACCGCGGCCGCGCGGCCCACCCGATCGGCGTACCGCACGGCTGCCGTGCGGCACCGCCGGGCGGAGAGTGGGAACCGCGGGCGCGCCGCCGAGGCCGCCCCGTACCGCCAGGTCCCACCGTCCTCCACTTTCTGGGAGTCGCCCGATGAAGAAGCGTGTCCTCCACCGTGACCACAGCGACCTCGGCCTGCTCGCCCTGCGGCTCGGCACCGGCGCGGTGCTCGCCGCGCACGGCGCGCAGAAACTCTTCGGCTGGTTCGGCGGCGGCGGCCTCGAAGGAACCGCCCAGGCGATGGAGTCCATGGGCTTCAAGCCGGGCCGGCAGAACGCCCTGGCCGCCGGGCTCGGCGAGGCGGGCGGCGGGGTGCTGATCGCGCTCGGGCTCGCGACGCCCGCGGCGGGCGCGGCGGCCGCGGGGACGATGGCGGGCGCCGCGTCCGTGCACGCCCCCAACGGCTTCTTCAGCACCTCGGGCGGCCTCGAACACCCCGGCTACCTCGGCTGGAGCGCCGCGGCCCTCGGCCTGACCGGGGCGGGCCGCTACAGCCTCGACCATGTCACGGGCCACCGGCTCGACCGCTCCTGGATGGTCCCGGCCGCCTTCGTGGTGAGCGGGATCGCCGCCGCCTGTGTCATCCGCAGGCGGGCCGCCGCCCTCGCCCAGGCGGCCCCCGCCGAGCCGGACGGCGCGCAGGACTCCTGACGCGCACGCCACTCCTGACGCGCACGCCACTCCTGACGCGCACGCCGCGCCGCGTATGCACGGAGGATTGGCTCCGCGGCCGGCCGGAGAGGACTCACGGCATGGCAGACATCGACATCAGCGACGACCGCCCGCGCGGCCGGCTCACGGCACGCGAGGACGGCACCGAGGCAGGCGCCGTCTCCTACTTCGTCCTCGACGCGGACCCGCCGGCGCTGGTCGCCGTGCACACCGTCGTCGACGAGGCGCACGAGGGCAGGGGCATCGCGGGCGCGCTCGTACGGCACTTCTACCGGATGGCCGCCGCAGAGGGCGTGCCCGTCGTGCCGCTGTGCCCGTACGCCGCCCGCTGGGCCGAGCGCTACCCCGACGAGGCGCCCGAGCCGCCCGCCGCGCTGGTGGCCGAGGCCAGGCGGCAGGCGGCGGCGCGCCGGGGCCGCGCGTGACGCGGTGAGCCGGCGGGGCGGCCGATCCCGGCGGATCATGCGTGGGCGCTGCGCGGCTGGGCACGCGACGGGGAGACAGTGGAGAAGACGTCCCCTTTGTCGGAGACGTCCCGTGTTTGGAGGTCCGACATGACCAGTCCGCACCCCGACCCGGTGCCTCCCACGCCCACCCCGCCGCCGGGCCCCCCGGGTCCAGGACCCGAGCCGGGCCCTGCTCCAGGACCCGTGCCGGGGCCGACGCCCGTACCGCCCGAGCCGCTCCCCTCGCCCGATCCGATCCCGAAGCCGCCCGGGCCCGACCCGGTGCCGGAACCGGAGCCCGCGCCCGGGCCGCTCGGCTGAGTCCCGGCACGCACGAGGAGGGGCAGGACCCGCACGCCGGGTCCTGCCCCTCCTCGTGCCGCGCGCAGCCCGCGGCCCGGCGGTCAGTCCGCGGCGACCTCGGTGCGGTCGCCGCCCCACAGCGTGTGGAACGAGCCGGGCCTGTCGGTGCGCCGGTAGGTGTGCGCGCCGAAGTAGTCCCGCTGGCCCTGGGTGAGCGCGGCGGGCAGCCGCTCGGCCCGCAGCGCGTCGTAGTAGGCGAGCGCGGCGGAGAAGCCGGGCGTCGGCACGCCCTGGCGCACCGCCGTGGCGAGTGTGGCCCGCCAGTCGTCCTGGGCCGCGCCGATCTCCTCGGCGAACTGCTTGTCCTGGAGCAGGCTCGGCAGGTCGGGGCGGGAGTCGAACGCGCCGCGGATCCGGTCGAGGAACGCGGCCCTGATGATGCAGCCCGCACGCCAGATCGCGGCCACCGACCCGAGGTCGATGTCCCAGCCGTACTCCTCGCCGCCCGCCTGGATCTGGTGGAAGCCCTGCGTGTACGAGACGATCTTCGACGCGTACAGCGCCTGCTCGACCTGGTCGGCGAAGCGGGCCGCGGCCTCCTCGTCCAGCGGCTCCGCCACCGGGCCCCGCAGTGACCTGGACGCCTCGCGCAGCGCCGGGTGGCCGGAGAGGGAGCGCGCGAACACGGCCTCCGCGATGCCCGAGACCGGGACGCCGAGGTCGAGCGCGGTCTGTACCGTCCAGCGGCCCGTGCCCTTCTGCTCGGCCCGGTCCTCGACGATGTCGACGAAGGCGCCGCCGGTCGCCGCGTCCGTGTGGGACAGCACCTCGGCGGTGATCTCGATCAGATACGAGTCGAGGCGCCCGGTGTTCCAGCGGCGGAACGTGTCGGCGATCCGCTGCGGCGAATAGCCCGCGACCGACCGCAGCAGGTGGTACGCCTCCGCGATCAGCTGCATGTCCGCGTACTCGATGCCGTTGTGCACCATCTTCACGAAGTGTCCCGCGCCGTCCGGGCCGACGTGCGTCACGCACGGGGTGCCGTCGGGCGCCTTCGCCGCGATCCGTTCGAGCAGCGGGCCGAGCGACGCGTACGACTCGGCCGAGCCGCCCGGCATGATGCTCGGGCCGTGCAGCGCGCCCTCCTCGCCGCCCGAGATGCCGACGCCGACGAAGTGGATGCCGCGCTCGCGCAGTTCCCGCTCCCTGCGCCGGGTGTCCTCGTAGTGCGCGTTGCCGCCGTCGATGATCACGTCGCCCTCTTCGAGGAGCGGGGCGAACTCCTGGATGACGGCGTCGGTCGGCTCGCCCGCCTTGACCATGATGATCAGCCGCCGCGGCCGTTCGAGCGCGTCGACGAACGCGCGCGCGCTCTCCGCCGCCACGAAGGAGCCCTCGTCGCCGAACTCGTCGACGAGGGCCCGGGTGCGGGCGGTGGTGCGATTGTGCAGGGCGACCGTCAGCCCGTTCCGTGCGAAGTTGCGGGCCAGGTTGCGGCCCATGACCGCGAGGCCCGTGACGCCGATCTGGGCAGTACCACTCATACGAGTACTCCTGATGCGTGTCCGCTGATGTCTGCTTCCATCTGATCACCAATGGTCGGGCAGCGGCGTTCATTCCGCGATCCACGTGCCGCGGGCACGGAGCGGGCGGCCCGCGGGCCCGATCGGGCACGGCGGCGGGCCCTGCCGGGCGCCCGATCGGTCATGACCTGCTCAAAGGCGACCTGTGAAACGGGCGTGAACGGACACAGCAGCCATGGCGAAGAACCTGGTCGAGCGGGGGTCCTTGCTTGTACAAACGACGCATGCGCCCGAACGGGTAGGGGACCCGACCGGGCACAGGGCCGTGTGAGCAGCAAGCAGGGAAGTGTGCAAGTGGACCCCGACGAACGCCGACGAGCGATCCTCGACGTCGCCCGCAGGGACGGCTCCGTGGAGGTGACGGAGCTCGCCGCCGAGCTGTGCGTCGCCAAGGAGACCGTACGGCGCGACCTGCGGGCCCTGGAGGAGCACGGCCTCGTCCGCAGGACCCACGGCGGCGCCTACCCGGTGGAGAGCGCCGGGTTCGAGACCACGCTCGCCGTGCGCACCACCCGGCTCGTCCCGCAGAAGTCGCGGATCGCGCGCGCCGCCGCCGACCTGCTCGGCGACGCGGAGACCGTGTTCGTGGACGAGGGCTTCACACCGAAGCTGGTGGCAGAGGCGCTGCCGAGGGACCGCCAGCTGACCGTGGTCACCGCCTCCCTCGCCGTGGCGACCGTCCTGGCAGGCGCGGAGAAGACGTCGGTGCTGCTGCTCGGCGGCCGGGTGCGCGGCGCCACCATGGCGACCGTCGACCACTGGACCACCCGCATGCTCTCGGAGTTCGTCATCGACCTCGCGTACATGGGGTCCAACGGCATCTCGCGCGAGTACGGCATGACCACCCCGGACCCCGCGGTCAGCGAGGTGAAGGCGCAGGCCATCCGCAGCGCCAGGCGCCGTGTCCTGACCGGTGTCCACACCAAGTTCGGCGCGGTCAGCTTCTGCCGGTTCGCGGAGGTCTCCGACTTCGAGGCCATCGTCACCGACGCCGGGCTCTCCTCGGCCGAGGCCCACCGCTACACCCTGCTCGGCCCGCAGGTCCTGCGCGTCTGAGCGGGCCGGGCCCCCGGGCCCCGCCCGCCGCGCTCCCGCACGTACCACCGGGACCGGCGGGCCCCCTCACCCACCCATGACCATCCACCGACAACCATCCACCGAACGACGACGATCGGGAGAACCCCCATGGCACTCAAGCGGCGAGGCCGTCGAAGGTACGTACGTCTTGGCGCGAGTACGACGGCTCTGGTGCTCCTCGCCGGGTGCGCGGGAGCGGGCGGCGGGGGACTCGGCTCCGGCGGCGGGCCCTCGCTCAACATCCTCATGGTGAACAACCCGCAGATGACGGACCTGCAGAAGCTCACGGCCAAGTACTTCACCAAGAAGACAGGCATCACGGTCCGCTTCACCGTGCTCCCCGAGAACGACGCCCGCGACAAGTTCACCCAGGACTTCTCCAACCAGGCGGGCCAGTACGACATCGCCACCATCAGCAACTACGAGGTGCCCTTCTACGCCAAGTACGGCTGGCTCGCCCCGCTCGACGGCTACGCCGCCAAGGACGCCGCCTTCGACCAGCAGGACGTCCTCGCCCCCATGCGCGAGTCGCTCAGCGGCACCGACGGGCACCTGTACGCGGAGCCCTTCTACGGCGAGTCGTCGTTCCTCATGTACCGCAAGGACCTCTTCGCCAAGAAGCACCTGACGATGCCCGCCCACCCCACCTGGCAGCAGGTCGCCGACCTCGCCGCCGAGGTGGACGGCGCCTCGCCCGGCGTGAAGGGGATATGCCTGCGCGGCCTGCCCGGCTGGGGCGAGATGATCGCGCCCCTCACCACCGTCGTGAACACCATGGGCGGCACGTGGTTCGACAAGGACTGGAACGCGGAGCTGACCTCGCCCGCCTTCGAGAAGGCCACCAAGTTCTACGTCGACCTGGTCCGCAAGCACGGCGAGGCGGGCGCGGCCCAGTCCGGCTACGCCGAGTGCCTCAACAACATGACCCAGGGCAAGACCGCCATGTGGTACGACTCGACGGCCGGCGCCGGCTCCCTCGAAGGCTCAGGATCCCCGGTCAAGGGCAAGATCGGCTACGTGCCCGCGCCCGTCGACAAGACCCAGCACTCCGGCTGGCTCTACACCTGGGCATGGGGTGTGCAGAAGGCGTCCCGCAACAAGGACGACGCCTGGAAGTTCATCTCCTGGGCGTCGAGCAAGGAGTACGAGCGGCTCGCGGGCAAGACCTTCGGCTGGTCCAACGTGCCCGCAGGCAAGCGGGCCTCCACCTACGCCGACCCCGACTACCTCAACAGCGCCGAGGCGTTCGCCGCCGTCACCAAGTCGTCCATCGCCGGCGTCGACCCGCGCAACCCCGGCGTGCAGAAGCGCCCCACGCCCGGTATCCAGTTCGTGGACATCCCCGACTTCACGGACCTGGGCACCAAGGTGTCCCAGGAGATCAGCTCGGCCATCGCGGGCAAGCAGTCCGTGGGCACCGCGCTGAAGCGCTCGCAGGATCTCGCCGACAAGGTCGCACAGGAGCAGCGATGACCACGACAACCGTCCCCACCGCGCCGGACGCCCCCGCGTCCGGGGGCCGCGCGGCCCGCTCAGGACGCACCCCCGGCAGGGCGCGCGCCTGGGCCACCAGGGCACCGCTGATGCCCGCCCTGATCTTCCTGATCGCGGTCACCCAGCTGCCCTTCGTGGCGACCCTGGTGATCTCGCTCTTCGACTGGAACCAGCTCTCCCCCCGGGGCCGCACCTTCCACGGCCTCGGCAACTACGCCACTGTCTTCACCGATCCCGACCTGCGCGACGCGGTCTTCACCACGATCCTGCTCACCGTCGCCGTCGTGGTCGCGAGCGTCGTCGTCGGGCTGCTGCTCGCGCTCCTGCTCGACCGTAAGTTCTTCGGCCGCGGCCTGGTGCGCACCTTGCTGATCACACCGTTCCTGCTGGTGCCCGTCTCCGCCGCACTGCTGTGGAAGCACGTCCTCTACAACCCCGAGTACGGGCTCCTCAACGGCGCCTGGAGCTGGATCGCGTCCCTCTTCGGCGACCACTCCGCCGCCCAGCCCGACTGGATCTCCGACATGCCGCTGACCGCGGTGGAGATCGCGCTGGTGTGGCAGTGGACCCCCTTCATGATGCTGATCCTGCTCGCCGGGCTCCAGAGCAGGCCCGCCGAGGCGATCGAGGCCGCGCGCCTCGACGGCGCGGGACCCTGGCAGATGTTCCGCTTCATCACCCTGCCGCACCTGCGGCGCTACCTCGAACTCGGCATCCTGCTCGGCTCGATCAACATCGTCCAGAACTTCGACGCCGTGTTCACCATCACCGCGGGCGGACTCGGCAGCGCCAACCTCCCCTACACCATCTACCAGACCTTCTACCAGGCCCACGAGTACGGACTCGCCTCCGCGGAAGGCGTCGTCGTGGTGATCGGCACGATCATCATCGCGACCTTCGCGCTGCGCGTCGTCTCGTCCCTGTTCACCGAGGAGGCGGGACGGGCATGACCACCACCATCACTCCGGCGACCGCGGCGGCCCCCGCGAGGCCCGCGTCCCCGCACACCGCGCGCTCCCGCAAGGAGCGGCGCAGGACGGCCTGGACCGGACTCGTCGCCTGGATCATCGGCATCCTCTTCTGCGCGCCCGCGCTGTGGATGCTGCTGACGTCCTTCCACTCCGAGGCGGACGCGGCGACCAACCCGCCCTCGCCGGGCGCGCCCCTGACGCTCTCCGCCTACCGCGTCTTCTTCGGCTCGGGCGGCGGCGCGAGCCCCTGGCCGCCGCTGATCAACTCGGTGACCACGTCGGTGGTCTCCACCGCCCTGGTGCTCGTCCTCGCGCTGCCCGCCGCCTACGCGCTGTCCATCAGGCGCGTCGAGAAGTGGACGGACGTGATGTTCTTCTTCCTGTCCACGAAGATGCTGCCCATCGTCGCGGGCCTGCTCCCGGTGTACCTGTTCGCGCGCAACACCGGTTTCCTGGACAACGTCTGGCTGCTCGTCATCCTCTACACCTCGATGAACCTCCCCATCGCGGTGTGGATGATGCAGTCGTTCCTCGCCGACGTGCCGGTCTCCATCATCGAGGCCGCGCAGGTCGACGGCGCGCGGCTGCCCACGGTGCTGCTGCGGGTGGTGGCGCCCGTCGCCGCGCCCGGTATCGCCGCCACCTCGCTGATCTGCTTCATCTTCAGCTGGAACGAGCTGCTGTTCGCACGGGTGCTCACCGGTGTGCGCGCCGAGACCGCGCCCGTGTTCCTGACCGGATTCGTCACCAGCCAGGGCCTGTTCCTCGCCCAGCTGTGCGCCGCGTCCGTCGTCGTGTCCCTGCCGGTGCTCGCCGCCGGCTTCGCCGCCCAGGACAAACTCGTCCAGGGCCTGTCTCTTGGAGCAGTCAAATGAGGGCAGCGATCATCGCCTCTCCCGGCAAGGTGTCCGTCGAAACGGTGCCCGATCCCACGCCTGGCCCCCGCGACGTACTCGTCAAGGTCGCGGCCTGCGGCCTGTGCGGCACCGATCTGCACATCCTTCAGGGCGAGTTCGCCCCGACGCTGCCGATCGTGCCCGGCCACGAGTTCGCCGGTGAGATCGTCGCGCTCGGCACCGACGTCACCGAGCTCTCGGTGGGCGACCGGGTCGCCGTCGACCCCTCGCTGCACTGCCACGAGTGCCACTACTGCCGCATCGGCCGGGGCAACCTCTGCGAGCGGTGGAACGCCATCGGCGTCAGCAAGCCGGGCGGGGCCGCCGAGTTCGCCGTCGCCCCGGTCGCCAACTGCGTCAAGCTGCCCGACCACGTCGACGTCCACGACGCCGCGCTGATCGAGCCGCTCTCCTGCGCGGTGCGCGGCTACGACGTGCTCAGCTCCACCCTCGGCGCGGAGGTGCTGATCTACGGCTCCGGCACCATGGGCCTGATGATGCTGGAGCTCGCCAAGCGGACCGGCGCGGCCTCGGTCGACATGCTCGACGTCAACCCCGACCGCCTCGCCACCGCGGTCAAGCTCGGCTGCTCGCGCTCCGCGGGCAGCGCCGACGAGCTGGAGACCCGGCGCGGCTGGGACGTCGTCGTGGACGCCACCGGCAACGCGCGCGCCATCCAGGACGGCCTCGGCCGGGTCGCCAAGGGCGGCACGTTCCTCCAGTTCGGGGTCGCCGACTACGCGACCACCGCCGTGATCGAGCCGTACAAGATCTACAACCAGGAGATCACCATCACCGGCTCGATGGCGGTGCTGCACAGCTACGAGCGGGCCGCCGCGCTCTTCGCCACGGGGGTGCTCGACCCGTCCGTGTTCATCAGCGACCGGCTGTCCCTGGAGGACTACCCGCAGGCCCTCGACCGCTTCAAGGCGGGCAAGGGCCGCAAGATCGTGGTCGAGCCGTGAGCACGCCGCCGCCGGGCGCCGTCCTCGTGCTGGGCGAGGCGCTGATCGACCTCGTACCGCAGGGGCGGGCGCCGGGCGCGGCGCGGCGCTACGCGGCCGAGCCGGGCGGCGCGCCCGTCAACGTCGCCGTGGGGCTCGCCAGGCTCGCCACCCCCAGCTGGTTCGCCGGCGCGCTCGGCGGCGACGCCTTCGCCGGCGATCTGGAGGCGGTCCTCACGGGCGCGGGCGTGGACCTCACACTCACCGCGCGCTCGCCGCTGCCGACCACGCTCGCCGTCACCGACCCGCGGCCCGAGACCAACGGGTACCACTTCCACCTGGCGGACACCGCGACCTTCAGGATCGCGGACCTGTCCGCCCGCGTGGACGGCTTCGCCGCCGTCTACGCGGGCGGCCTGGCCGCCGTGGTCGAGCCCGCGGCGACCGCGGTCGCCGCGGCGGCACGCGCCGCCGCACGCTCCAGCGTCCTGGTGGTCGATCCGAACGTGCGCAGCGACCGGACGATCGACCCGGTGAGCGGCGCGCTGCGGCTGCGCGACCTGTGCGCCACCGCCCAGGTCGTCAAGGTGAGCGACGAGGACATCGCCGTCCTGTGGCCGGGCCGCGCGCCCGAGGACGCCTGCGCCGACCTCGCGGCGCGGGACAAGCTCGTGCTGCTCACCAGGGGAGCGCGGGGGAGTGTCGCCTTCACCCCGGACGGCGAGCGGGTCGAGGTGGCCGCCGCGCCCGTGACCGTGGTCAACACCATCGGCGCGGGCGACGCGTTCGCAGCGGGGGCCCTGCACCGGATCGTGGCGCTCGGCCCCGAGCCCGGCGCCCCGGTCCGGGTGAGCCGTGAACGGGCCGCGGACATCCTGGAGTTCGCCGGGCGGGCGGCCGCCTCCGTGGTGGCGAGCCCCGGCACCGCGCTGGCCGGACCGGTGCCCGCACGGGCCTGAGGCCCGGCCCATGACGACGGGGCCGCCGCACTCCCCGAGGGGGAAGGGCGGCGGCCCCGCGGCTTCCGGCCGTCCTGACACCGGCCGGCGGGGGCACGGGTCAGGCGGCGCGCGCCGCCCGCTCCCGCGCGGCCCTGATGATCCCGGCGTAGCGGTGCCCGCTCGACTTGACCGTGCGGACCTGGGTCTTGTAGTCGACGTGCACCAGGCCGAAGCGCTTGTCGTAGCCGTACGCCCACTCGAAGTTGTCGAGCAGCGACCACGCGAAGTACCCGGCGACCGGCGCGCCCTTGGCGGCGGCGCGGGCCACGGCCGCCAGGTGGTCCTCCAGGTAGCGGGTGCGCTCCGGGTCGTCGACCGTGCCGTCCGCCCGTACGGTGTCCTGGTAGGCGGAGCCGTTCTCCGTGACGTACAGGCGGCGGGCCCCGTACTCGTCGCTCAGCCGCAGCAGCAGCTCCTCCAGGCCGTCGGAGTACACCTCCCAGCCCATGTACGTGTGGGGGCGGTCCGCGACCGGCGCGTCCACCATCCTCGCGAACGGCGCGGGCCCCTCGGGGTCGTCCTGCACGAACTGCCGGAAGTAGTAGTTCAGTCCGAGCCAGTCGAGCGGCGCCGCGATGGTCTTGAGGTCGCCCTCGCGCACCGGCAGGTCGACCCCGTACACCTCGACCATGTCCTGCGGGTAGCCGCGGCCGTGGATCGGGTCGAGCCACCAGCGGTTGGTGTGTCCGTCGGCCCGCACGGCGGCGGCGCGGTCCGCCTCGCTGTCCGAGGCGGGCAGGATCGGGCTCAGGTTGTTGACGATGCCGACCCGGGCGTCGGAGGACGCCGCGCGGACCGCCTGCACCGCGAGGCCGTGGCCCAGGTGCAGGTGGTACGAGGTGCGTACGGCGGCCGTCAGGTCGCGCACGCCGGGCGCCATGGTGCCCTCCAGGTGCCCGATCCACGACGAGCACAGCGGCTCGTTGAGGGTCGCCCAGTCCTTTACGCGGTCGCCGAGGCGCTCGGCCACGATGCCCGCGTACCGCGCGAAGTGCTCGGCGGTGGTGCGCTCGGGCCAGCCGCCGCGGTCCTGGGACGCCTGGGGCAGGTCCCAGTGGTACAGCGTGGCGAAGGGGCGGATGCCCGCTTCGAGCAGGCCGTCGACCAGCCGGTCGTAGAAGTCGAGCCCCGCCTTGTTGACCTGGCCGCCGCCGTCCGGCACGATCCGCGGCCACGCGAGCGAGAAGCGGTACGCGTCGACACCGAGGCCCTGCATCAGGCCGATGTCCTCGGGCACCCGGTGGTAGTGGTCGCAGGCCACGTCGCCGTTGTCGCCGCCGGCGATCTTTCCCGGGGTGTGCGAGAACGTGTCCCAGATCGAGGGGGCGCGGCCGTCCTCGGCCACCGCCCCCTCGATCTGGTACGACGCGGTGGCCACGCCCCAGGTGAAGTCCGCCGGAAGGGCGTCGAGCTCGTTCACGAACTGCCTTTCTGAAAGGGTCACTTGACCGCGCCCGCGGTGAGTCCTGTGACCAGGTAGCGCTGCAGCAGGAGGAACCCGACGACGACGGGCACACTGACCACCAGCGAGGCGGCCATGATCTGGTTCCAGTAGACGTTGTTCTCCGTCGAGTAGCTCTGGAGGCCGATCGCCAGGGTCTTGGTGTTGTCGTTGGTCATCACGGAGGCGAACAGCACCTCGCCCCACGCCGTCATGAAGGCGTACACGGCGACCGCCACGATGCCGGGCACGGCGGCCGGCACGACCACGCGGAACAGCGCCCCGAACGGGCCGCAGCCGTCCACCATGGCCGCCTCGTCCAGATCGCGCGGCACCGAGTCGAAGTAGCCGATGAGCATCCAGATGGCGAACGGCAGCGAGAAGGTCAGGTACGTGATGATCAGTCCGCCGCGCGAGCCGTACAGGTCGATGCCGGTGCTCTTGCCGATGTTGACGAAGATCAGGTACAGCGGCAGCAGGAACAGGATGCCGGGGAACATCTGCGTGGAGAGCACCGTCACGGTGAACAGCCGCTTGCCGCGGAAGCGGTAGCGGCTCACCGCGTACGCGGCGAACACCGCGATCACGACCGAGCAGGCCGTCGCGGCGACGGAGACGATCGCCGAGTTCACGAAGAACTTGGCGAGCGGCACCGTCGACCAGATGTCGATGTACGGCCGGATCGTCAGGTGCGAGGGGATCCAGGTGAACTTGCCCTGCACGTCCTCCAGCGGCTTCAGCGAGCTGGAGACCATCACGTACACGGGCAGCAGGGTGAACAGCACCAGGATCGTCAGCACGATCCGGCGGGTCCACAGGAAGGAGCGCGGCGGCGCCATGGCCGACCTGGTGGTGTCAGACATCGGAGGCCTTCCTTCCGCGCGAGGTGACGGCCAGGTACACGCCGGTGACGACCAGCAGGAACAGCAGCAGCAGGACGGACATCGCCGAGCCGGAGCCGAAGTTCCAGGAGGAGAACGACGACTGGTAGATGTGGAACGAGATCAGGTCGGCGCTGCCCGGCGCGTTGCCGTTCTTGCCGAACAGCACGAACGGGGTGTTGAAGTCGTTGAACGTCCACAGGAACAGCACCAGGACCAGCACCTGGTTGACCGAGCGCAGCGACGGCAGGGTGATCTTGCGGATCTGCTGCCAGATGCCCGCGCCGTCGATCGAGGCGGCCTCGTACAGCTCGGACGGGATGTTCTGCAGGCCGGCCATCACGATCAGGAAGGCGAACGGCCAGCCCTTCCACAGCGACACCACGAGCAGCGTGTAGAAGCTGTTGTTGCCGATCAGCCAGAACGACGGCTGGTCGGTGAGGTGCAGCTGGTCGTGGAGCAGGTGGTTCACCATGCCGTTGTCGTGCTGGAACATGAACGCCCAGGTGATGACGGCGGCGTAGACCGGCAGCGCGTACGGGATGAGGAAGATCGTCCGCAGCGTGCCGCGGCCCCTGAACTTGTCCTGGAGCATGACCGCGGCGGTGGTGCCGAACAGCCAGCACAGCCCCACCGACAGGACGGTGAACAGGACGGTGATGAAGAAGGAGTGCAGCAGCGCCTTGCCCACCGCGCTGTCGAAGTCGACGGCGACCTTGTAGTTCGACAGCCCGGACCAGGGCGCCGCGCCCCAGTTGTGGATGAAGAACAGGGTGAGCTGGCGGAAGCTGATGACGACCCCGACGACCATCGGGATGACATGGACGAGCAGTTCGAAGAGGATCGCGGGCAGGAGCAGCAGGTACGGCAGCCCGATGCGGCGCAGCCGGCCGGGGATGCGCGGCCTCTTGCGCGCACCCCCGGTCCCCGGCTCCTCGCCGCCCGCGTCGCGCGCACTGGGGGATGTCACGGTGGCGGTCATGGAGCCGGCCTCACTGGGTCATCTGCTGCTGGGCCTTGGACAGTTCGCTCTTGACCGTGTCCTTGGTGACGGTCTTGCCCGCCGCCACGTCGGCCCAGAGGTTCTTGAGCGCGGTGCCGACCTGGGTCTCGTACTGCGACTCGGAGGGCACCTGGGGCAGCGGCGTCGCGCTGGTCTGGAGCGTCTTCGCCATCACCTGGATGTCGCTCTGCTGGAAGGCGGCGTTGCCGTCGGCGGCCTTCACCGGCGGGACCGAGCCGTACGCCTTGTTGAGGATGACCTGCTCGGTGTCGCTGGTCATGAACTTCACGAACTTCTTCGCGCCGTCGATGTTCTTCGTGTTGTTGAAGATCGCCATGTTGATGCCGGCGACCATCGAGTTGACCTGCGAGCCGGTGCCGGGGGTGCCGGACTGCACGGGCATCGGGACGGCGCCCCAGTCGTCGGCGGACAGGTGCTGGGAGGTGAAGTTGCTGGCGGCGGCCTGCCACATGACCATGGCCGTCTTGCCCTTGCCGAAGTCCTGGAGGGACTGGTTCTGGGCGTACTCCGCGTTGCCCGGGTTGATGATCTTGTTCTTCTGCATCATGTCGACGTACTGCATGACCGCGTCGACAGCGCCGGGGGACGTGAAGGTGGGCTTGCCCGACGTGTCGAAGAAGTCGGCGTTGTGCTGCTTGGCGAGGACGTAGGAGATGTGGATGTTCTCCTGGAGGTTGCTGCCCTCCAGGCCGAGGCCCCACTTGCCCGAGGTGCCGTTCTTCGAGATCTTCCGGCCGTCCTCGACCACGTCCGACCAGGTGGTGGGCGGGGTGGTGATCCCGGCGTCCTTGAACATCTTCTTGTTGTAGTAGAGCGCGTACGCAAGGGAGTACAGCGGGACCGCCGCCGGGTCCTTGTCGGGCGACCCCGCCGCGGCGACCGCCGAGGTGTTGAACCGGTCACGGCCGCCGATCGCGTCGAAGTTCGCCTTGTTCCAGGGCAGCAGCGCGCCGCTCGCCTGGAGCGAGGCGGACCACGTGTTGCCTATGTTGAGGACGTCGGGGCCCTGGCCCGACGTGGTGGCCGCGAGGATCCGGTTGAGCAGGTCGGACCACGGGATGACCTCCAGCTTGACCTTGATGCCGGTCTGCTTCTGGAACTTGGCCAGCTCGGGACCGAGGGTCTTCTTGTCGTAGTCGACGTTGGGGCCCTGGTTCGACGCCCAGTAGGTGAGCGTCTTCGGCGACTCGTTGCTGCCGCCGCCGTCCGACGACGAACCCCCGCCGCAGGCGGCGAGGAGGGATCCGATGACGGAGACGGCGGTGACGGCTGCTGCGGCTCTGGTCTTGCGCATGTGAGGTGGCCCCTTTCCGGGGGTGGCAGCGTTCGAGAGTCGAACGGCCTCCATGACTTAATTTATGCCGTGATTTAAGAGGTGAGAGAAGGTCGCGTCAAGGTTTGTGACGGGGGTATGTTGCGTCACGGGAAGGAGCCACATGGCTGAGCGCGGCAGACGAACGGTGCGTGACCTGCGGCGGGGCAACCGCGCCCGGGTCGTGCAACGGTTGTATTTCGACGGGCCCTTGAGCCGCCAGGAGCTCGGCGCCGGCACCGGCCTGAGTTCAGGTTCCATCAGCAACGTCGTCGCCGAACTCGCCGCGGAGGGCGTGCTGGAGGAGGCCGGAGTCGTCGACTCCGACGGCGGGCGCCCCCGCACGCTGCTGCGCGTCGCCGCCGCGGGCGGGCTGCTCATCGGCGTCGACATCGGCGAGACCCGGGTGCGCGTCGAGCTCTTCGACCTGTCCCTGACGGAACTCGCCCGCACCGAACGGCTCCTCGAACAGTACGACTACGACGTGGAGCTCATCGTCTCCCATGTCGGCGGCGGCGTCGCCGAGGTGCTCGCGGCCGCCGGGGCCGACCCGGCGCGGCTGCTCGGCATCGGGATCGGCACCCCCGGCATCATCGAGTCGGGCGGTCCTGACGGCGCCGTGGTGCACGGACCCACGATCGGCTGGAGCCAAGTGCCCTTCGAGCGGCTCCTGAGGTCGGCGCTCGGCGTCCCGGCCGAGGTGCCGCTCTTCATCGACAACGGCGCGAAGACGCTCGGCCAGGCCGAGATGTGGTTCGGCGGCGGCCGCGGCGCCGAGACCGCCGCCATCGCCCTCGTCGGCTCGGGCGTCGGCGCCAGTGTCATCAACGGGCACGCCCTGGTCGAGGAGAGCCGCCGCAGGACGGCCTTCGAGTGGGGGCACACCACCGTGCACATGGGCGGGCGGCGCTGCCGGTGCGGCTCCATCGGCTGCCTCGAGGCGTACGCGGGCGCCGAGGCCATGCGTGAGCGGTGGGGCGAGGCGGGCGGCCCGCTGC
This sequence comes from Streptomyces sp. NPDC047002, assembly GCF_040704505.1. Classification (NCBI taxonomy): domain Bacteria; kingdom Bacillati; phylum Actinomycetota; class Actinomycetes; order Kitasatosporales; family Streptomycetaceae; genus Streptomyces; species Streptomyces sp. NPDC047002. The sequence continues at coordinate 223,136 of NZ_JBEYWC010000001.1, read as the reverse complement.
CCGAAGGAGCCGACGACGAGACCGCGCTCGCCGCGCTGCTCGCCGCGGCCTTCCCCGCCGATCCCGCTACGCCGCCCGACCCGCTCGCCGTCTCCCTGCTCGACGAGACCGCCGAGTGCCTCGGCGCCGCACTCGCCGACCTCATCAACGTGTTCCTGCCCGACCGGGTGCTCCTCGGCGGCTGGGCGGGCCTGCTGATCGGACCCCGCCTGCTGCCCGCGATCCGCCACCACGCGCGGCGCTACTCGCTGGGCCACGCGGCCGCCCGCACCACCATCGAGATGGGCAGGCTCGGCCCCGACGCGGTGACGGTGGGGGCAGCCACACTGCCGCTCGCCGCGTTCCTCGCGCGCGGCGGCAGCAGGCTCCCCGCGCCCTCCGGGACCGCGGCCGGCACCGCGGGGGTGCGCTGGCGGCCCGCCCTGCCCGCAGAGCCGCCCGCACCGCGCGCCCCCGCGCCCGCCCCTGCCGAGTCGTCCGGCTGACCGCGGGGGTGGTGCGCCGGAGCGCGGCCCGCAGCGCACCGCACCCCGCCCGCATGAGCACGCACCGTCACCCGCGCGGGCCCAACGGGCCCCGCACTGGCGGGAAATGGACAGTCCCGCCGCTGCCCCTTGTCACGGTGCGTACGGGGCCCGTAACTTGACGGATCGCGACACGTCCTGCGTCTCAACGGGGAGTTGACCCATGGCCGTAACCGGTCGCCACCGCCGCTACCAGCCGAGCCGCATCAACCGCGCCTCGCTCACCGTCACCGCGGGCGGCGCCGGGATGGCGCTCCCGCTCATCGGCGCGGGGGCGGCGCACGGCGCCTCGGTGGACGTGTGGAGCAAGGTCGCCGCCTGCGAGTCCTCGGGCAACTGGCAGATCAACACCGGCAACGGCTACTACGGCGGGCTCCAGTTCACCCAGTCCACCTGGGAGGCGTACGGCGGCACGCGGTACGCGGCGCGGGCCGACCTCGCCACCAGGGACCAGCAGATCGCGGTCGCCGAGAAGGTGCTCGGCGGCCAGGGCCCCGGCGCCTGGCCCGTCTGCTCCGGACACGCCGGGCTCACCAGGAGCGGTGGCACACCGCACCTGACGACAGCGGCCGACACCGTACGGCACACCGCACCGGCGAAGGTCCGTACCACGCACACCGACACGGCGCAGGCGAGACCCGCGGCCGCGCCTGCGCAGTACGCGGCGTCCCCCACCGCCGTGCCGACGCACCGCGAGGGCTACACCGTGGCCCGCGGCGACTCGCTCTCGCAGATCACCGTCGACGAGCACCTCGCCGGCACCTGGCAGCAGGTCTACGAGGACAACCGCAAGGTCGTCGGCGACGACCCCGACCTGATCTTCCCCGGCCAGCGGCTCGTGCTGCACGTGCCCGCGCAGCGTTCCGCGGGCACCGCGAAGGCCCAGAAGCCCGACAAGGCCGAGCCCGCGCCGCGCACCACGGCGCCGAAGTCCGCCCGCACCACCGCAGAGCCCGCACACAAGCCCGCGCCGGAGCCCGCGCACACCACGGCCAGGACCGCGCCCCCGGCGAAGAAGCCGGCACCGCACCACACCACCGCCAAGGCCGCGCACCCCGCGAAGAAGGCGGCGCCCCACCACACCGCGTCGAAGGCGGCGAGCGGTGCCGAGGCGCCCGTGCACGCCGCGATCGGCACCCCGTACCACGCCACCGGCGCCTCCTGGTCGAGCGGTTACCACACCGGAGTCGACTTCCTCGTCCCCACCGGCACCTCGGTCAAGGCCGTCGAGGCGGGCACCGTCGTCACCGCCGGCTGGGGCGGCTCGTACGGCTACCAGGTCGTCCTGCGCCACCCGGACGGCAAGTACAGCCAGTACGGGCACCTCTCGGCGATCAGCGTCCGCGTCGGCCAGAAGGTCGCAGAGGGCCAGCGCATCGCCAGGTCAGGGGCGACCGGCAACGTGACGGGGCCCCACCTGCACTTCGAGGTGCGCACCGGCCCCGCCTATGGCAGCGACATCGACCCGCTCGCCTACCTGCGGGCGCACGGCGTCACCATCTGAGGGACCCGGGAGAGCCGGCGGGCCCGCGGGATTCGAAAGAGCCGGCGGGCCCGCAGCGGCCGGCCCGCCAGGCCCGGCGCCCGGCCGCGCGCGGGTCAGCGCCACCAGGCCGGCGGCCGCCACAGCGCCGAGGGCGAGCGCACCCGCGCCGCCCGCCGCACCGAAGCGGAAGCCCTCGCCGAACAGCGTCAGCCCCACGGCGGCCGCGACCACCGGATTGACCACCGTCACCACCGCGAGCGGCGCGGCGAGCCCCGCGCCCCGGTACGCCGCCTGCGACAGCAGCAGCCCCGCCACCGTCAGCACGGCCACCGCCCCGAGGCTCGGCCACTGCACCCCGGGCGGTACCGCCGACCAGCCCTGCGCCACGGTCTTCACGAACACCGACGACACCCCGAACGCCACCCCGCCGGCCGCGGCGAGCAGCACACTGCGCGCCGCCCTGCCCCGCACCAGCGCGGCCGCCACACAAGCCGCGCCGACCAGCCCGAGCGCCACCAGGGCGAGCAGCAGGCGCACCGGACCTTCGAGCACCCGCCCCTCGGAACCCCGCGTCAGCGCGAGCAGCCCGGCGAGCCCGGCCGTCGCCGCCACCGCGCCCGCCCACGCGCGCCGCCCCGCCCCCGGCGCACGGCCCCGCGCCCACAGCGCCGCGATCGGCAGCGCGAAGACGATGGTGAGCGCGCCGAGCGGCTGCACCAGGCTGAGCGGGCCGTACGCGAGCGCGCCCACGTGCAGCAGGCCGCCGGCCCCGTTCAGCAGCACGGAGCCCCACCAGGGGGCGCTGTGCAGCGGCCCGTACGGCGCCGCGGGCGAGGCCGCGGCCACCCGCTCCTGGACGACCGCGCCGGCCGCGTAGGCGACGGCGGAGACCGCGGCGAGTGCGACGGCGAGGACGAGACTGCTCATGGCCACCACCCTGCCGCCCCCGCGCCCGGCAGTCGTCCGCCTGGAGCCTCTTCCCGGGTACTGCCCCCGGAGTACCCGGGGGCAGGGGCCGTCCACCCGGGGTGGGGTCCGGGGCCCCCGCGCGCGGCTTCCACGGCGCGCCGGTTCGTAACTCCGGCCGCCGCGGTCTTCCGCACCGGGCCGATCCGGGTGACCATGTCAGGGCTCGGTCCTGCGACGACGGGGGAATGGCGTGAAAGTGGGGCTGCTCACCCGGGAGTTCCCGCCCGACGTGTACGGCGGCGCGGGGGTCCATGTGGAGTTCCTCGCCCGCGAGTTGCGCGCCCTGACCGACCTGCGGGTGCACTGCTGGGGCTCGGGCCCCGCGGCGGGCCCCGCGGCGGCGGGCGTGGTGCGCCACCGTGCCGACCCGGGCCTGGACGGCGCCAACGACGCGCTGCGCACCTTCTCCGTCGACCTCGCGATGGCCGCAGGCCTCGCCGACCGGCACCTGGTGCACTCGCACACCTGGTACGCCAACCTCGCGGGCCACCTCGCCAAGCTGCTGTACGGCGTCCCGCACGTGATGACCGCGCACTCGCTCGAACCGCTGCGTCCCTGGAAGGCCGAGCAACTCGGCGGCGGGTACGCCCTGTCCGGCTGGGCCGAGCGCACCGCTGCCGAGGCCGCCGACGCGGTCGTCGCCGTCTCGCACGGCATGCGCGAGGACGTGCTCGCCTGCTATCCGGCGCTCGACCCCGGCCGCGTCCACGTCATCCACAACGGCATCGACACCGGCCTGTACCGCCCCGACCCCGACACCGCGGCGCTCGTGGCCGCGGGAGTCGACCCGGCCAGGCCCTACGTGCTGTTCGTCGGCCGCATCACCCGGCAGAAGGGCGTGCCGCACCTGCTGCGCGCCGCCCGCGCCCTCGACCGGTCCGTGCAGCTCGTGCTGTGCGCGGGCGCGCCCGACACCCCGGCCATCGACCGCGAGTTCAGGGAGCTGGTGGCAGCACTCGGCGCGAGCCGCGACGGCGTCGTCTGGATCCCGGAGATGCTGCCGCGCCCCGACGTCATCCAACTGCTGACGCACGCCGCGGTGTTCGTCTGCCCCTCGGTGTACGAGCCGCTGGGCATCGTCAACCTGGAGGCCATGGCGTGCGGCACCGCCGTGGTCGCCTCCGCGGTCGGCGGCATCCCCGAGGTCGTCGACGACGGCCGCACGGGGCTGCTCGTGCCGTACGCGGAAGACGACCAGGACGCCTTCGAGTCGGCGCTCGCCGAGGCGCTCGACCGGGTCGTCGGCGACCCCGAGGCGGCCGCGCGGATGGGCGCGGCGGGCCGGGAGCGCGCGGTGTCGGAGTTCGGCTGGGACCGGGTGGCGCGCCGCACGGTCGACGTCTACGAGAAGCTGCTGGACGAGGGGTAGGGGGCCGGGATGCGCGGTGGACCTTCGGTACTGGGGATCGTCCTCGCGGGCGGGGAGGGCAAACGCCTGATGCCGCTCACCACGGACCGGGCGAAACCCGCGGTGACCTTCGGCGGGACCTACCGCCTCGTGGACTTCGTGCTGTCGAGCCTCGTCAACGCGGACATCCTGCGCATCTGCGTGCTGACGCAGTACAAGTCGCACTCGCTCGACCGGCACGTCTCCACGACGTGGCGGATGTCGAGCCTGCTCGGCAACTACGTCACCCCTGTGCCGGCGCAGCAGCGGCTCGGCCCGCGCTGGTACCTCGGCAGCGCGGACGCGATCCTCCAGTCGCTCAACCTCGTCCACGACGAACGGCCCGACTACATCGCGGTGTTCGGCGCCGACCACGTGTACAGGATGGATCCGCGCCAGATGCTCGCCCAGCACGTGGAGAACGGCGCGGGCGTCACGGTCGCCGGCATCAGGGTGCCGCGCACCGAGGCGTCGGCCTTCGGTGTGATCACCCCGGGTGCTGACGGCGTCCAGGTGGAGAGCTTCCTCGAGAAGCCCGCAGACCCGCCGGGGCTGCGCGACGACCCGTCACAGGTCTTCGCGTCCATGGGCAACTACCTCTTCACCACGAAGGTCCTGGTGGACGCCTTGCACCGGGACGCGGAGGACCCCGGCTCCGTCCACGACATGGGCGGCTCGATCCTGCCGATGCTGACCGAGCGCGGCATGGCGCAGGTCTACGACTTCCACGACAACCACGTGCCGGGGGAGTCGGCGCGCGAGCACGGCTACTGGCGCGACGTGGGCACCCTCGACTCGTACTACGACGCGCACATGGACCTGGTCTCGCCGCAGCCCGCCTTCAACCTCGACAACCGCCGCTGGCCGCTCTACACCGACGCCCACCAGCTGCCGCCCGCGCGTTTCGTCGCGGGCGGCATCGCGAGCGAGTCCGTGGTCGGCCCCGGCTGCGTGATCCGCGGTCAGGTCACCCGCTCCGTCCTCTCGCCCGGCGTGGTGGTGGCGGAGGGCGCCGTCGTCCAGGGCTCGGTCCTGCACGACAACGTGACGGTCGGCAGGGGCGCCGTCGTGCGCGGCGCCATCCTCGACAAGAACATCGACGTGCCGCCGGGCGCCACCATCGGCGTCAACGCCCAGCGCGACGCCGAGCTCTACACCGTCTCCCCGAACGGCGTCATCGCCCTCGGCAAGGCCCAGCGCGTCGCCTGAACCCCCGGCGCACCACCGCCGACTGGGGCCTGCCGCCGGGGCGTCGACCGGCGGCAGGGCCCCGCCCTGGCGGGGCAGAGGCGCCGACCGGAGTCCCTCGCATCCGCCGGGCTCATGGGCCGGTGCGCCCGCCTCCGGGGGAAAATCGCGCACCGCGCTCGCGAGCGCCCAACTGCCGCGCGTGCGGCGGGCCGTGCCCGTCAAAGGGGTGCGGGGCCGGCCGCCGCGGGGACGACCGGGCCCGTCCCGGGCCTTGACGCGCGCCGAGCGCCCCGCCAAGAATGAGCGCGCCTTGACAACGTTGTCTACCACCTCGTCTGGAGGCGCGTCCGCGTGCACCGCCCACCGCAGGCCCTGAGCCGTCGCCGCTTCGCCCAACTGGCTGGACTCGCCGCCGCGGTGGTCGCCGCGCCTGCCGGCCTGGCCGCGGCCTCGCCCGCCGCGGCCGCGGCACAGACCTCCGCCCGTACCGGCGTGGGAGCGCCCGACGGCATCGCGGCGACCTACCACAAGGTCCTGCTCACCCACACCCGGTGGACCGAGACCCAGTGGGACGCGGCCGCCGGGCACTACACCGCCACCGACTTCGGCTTCGCCGTCGTCCTCGGCCACGCCCTGCTGCTCACCCGCCCGGGCTACGACGCGGGCCTCGCGGGCATCGACGAGGACACGCTGCGCGCGCGGACGCTCGCCACGCTCAAGCACTTCGCCGCCTCCAACCGCCTCACGGGCGGCACGGAGTGGGGCAAGACGCTGTTCTTCGACACCACCTTCCAGCTGTACTTCGTGCTCGCCGCCCGGCTCCTCTGGGACCAGCTGGACGACGCCACGCGCACGAACGTCGACACCCTCGTGCGCGAACAGGCCGCGTACACCACGGGACTCGGCACCGGCGACGACCCGCTCTCGGGGGACTGGACCCCGCACGGCCTCACCGGCGGCTTCGTCGGCGACACCAAGCTGGAGGAGATGGGCGTCTACGCCCAGTCCCTCGCGCCCGGCCTCGCCTGGGCGGCGGACGACCCGCGGCACGCCGCGTGGAGCACCGCGTACGGCCGCTGGAGCCGCAACGAGACCGGCCTGCCCGCCGCCGACCTGGCCAACCCCGCCGTGGTCGACGGCGTCCCGGTCAGCGAGAACACCGCGAAGAACTTGTACGACACCTTCATCGTGGAGAACCACGGCTCCTTCGGCCCGCACTACCAGTGCGAGCTGTGGCGCACGTCGGGCCGCAACACCATCCACTTCCTCACCGCGGGCCGCCCGCTGCCCGAGGTGCTCACCTCCCAGCCCAACGGCGACCAGCTCTGGGAGAGCCTGCTCCTGGTGATGAGCGACGCGGGCGAGCCCCTGATGCCGATGGTCGACGACCGCGAGCACCTCTACGGCCGCGACGTCATCCCCGTCGCGTTCCTCGCGCAGGTCCTCGGCGACCGCGCCGCAGCCCGCGCCGAGGCCGCGCTCGCCGAGCGCCTGACGGCCTACCAGGCCTATCCGCCGGCCAACCGGATCACCAAGTTCTCCGGCGAGCCCAAGTACGAGCCCGAGGCGCGCGCCGAGGTCGCGATCAGCTACCTGCTGCACGAGTGGCGGGCCCGCAAGGGCGGCGCCGTGCGCGCCCTGACCGACCGCGAGCTGTTCGCCAGGGCCTCGGGCGTACGGGACTTCGGGGCCGGCCCCGGGCTCGTCGTCCACCAGTCGCCCGCCGCCTGGGCCGCCGCCGTCAGCAAGCCGGGCTTCACCAAGTTCGCCTGGCAGCCCGCGCACGACGACTGGCTGTTCACCCTCAGCGGCAGCACGCCGATGTTCCTGCCCGCGACCTCGGCGGCCGTCACCGGACGCGGCGCCGCCACGTACACCGCCCTGCGGGACGGCATCGACGCGACCGCGACCGTCTTCACCCTGGACGCGGGCCGCGCCGGATTCACCACCCTGCCGGGCGGCGAGGTCGTCTACGCGACAAGCGGCACGGCGCCGGGCGAGGGCCACCTGGAGATCTTCAACCTGACCATGCCGGGGATCGCGGGCCTCGACGGCCGGCGCACCCACACCACAGCCGAGGGCAGCGTCACCGTCGAGGCAGCCGACGCGGGCGGCTCGGGGCCCGGCGCCGGGCCCCGCACGGACACCCTCGCCTTCCCCCGCGCAGCCTGGCGCCACCTGCGCATGCAGGGCGTCACGGGCGATCCCGCGTACGGCTACTCGCTCTACTCCTTCGAGGTGCGCGACGGCGCCTCGGGACCCGACCTCGCCGAGGGCGCCACCGCCACCGCGTCATCCTCCGACACGGGCAAGGGCGCGGCCCTCGCGGTCGACGGCGACCCGGCGACCCGATGGGCGGTCGCCGTCGCCGACCGCGCCGAGGGCGACAGCAGCCTCACCGTCGACCTGGGCAGCGCGCGCCAGGCCGACCGGGTGACGCTCAGCTGGGAGGCCGCCGCGGGCCGCGCCTACGTGATCCAGGGCTCGGCGGACGGCACCGCATGGACCGACCTGGCCCGCTACCCGCACGCCGACGCCACCAGCACCGGCGGCTGGATCTCCGTGGACGGCAGGGCAGGGCTCGTCGTGCGCGGCGGCCGCAACCCGATCGCCGTGTACGGCGACACGCTGGTGCTCTCCGACGGGCCCGCCGAGCCCTTCCTCGCGGAGGGCCTGCCGGACGGGCGGCCCGCCGCGGTCCGCGCCGCCGCGGCGCGCCCCGCACCGCGCGCCGCCGACCACGCGGTCCTCGCCTCCACAGCGGGCGGCCACCTCAGCGTCTTCAACCTCTCGGGCGCGCCGGTGCGCACGACGGTCTCGGTCCCGCAGGACACCCGGTCGCTCACCCTGTTCGCCGGGGCGTCGACCGTCACCGCCCGGGGAGTGGACCACGAGGTACGGCTCGACGCGGCGAGCGCCGCCGTCCTGCCCGCGCGCCTCACCGTGCGCGCGGAGGGCGGCGGCCGGGTCCCGCGCGGGCTGCGCGCCGACGTGGTCGACGGCGCCACCGTCGAACTGTCGGGCCCCGCCTGCCGCCTGCTCGTCTCTGCGCCCGGCGCCCGTCCCGTCCGGGTCACCGTGGCGCGCGGGCGCGGCCGGCGGGTCGTGCTGCGCGGCGTCACGCCGTACCCCCTCGCCGACGCGGCGCTCGGCCGCCCCACCTTCCCCACCTCACCCCTGCCGCACGGCATGACGGACCCGGCGGCCGCCGTCGACGGCGAGGCGGGCACCGCGTGGGACCCGGGCAGCGACGGCCGCATGGTGGTCGACCTCGGCGCCGCGCTGCACGTCGTGGAGGCCGCCGCCGTGTGGACCGGCGGGCGGGTCCCCGAGGCCGCCGTCGCGTACAGCGCCGACGGCGTGACGTACACCACGGCGGGGCGCCTGCGGGGCAGGGGCCGCACCGCGACGCTCCGCGCGCCCGGCACGGCCCGCTATGTGGCGCTGTCCGTCACGGGCCGCCGCCCGCACGACGCCCGCCTGGTCTCGCTCTCGGTCCGCACCTCCTGACGCGCGGTCCTGGCCGCGCCCCCACCGCGGGGGCGGGGCCAGGACGCCGGGAACACGGCTGAGACCATCGGCCTTGACCAGGGGGAGGCGGCGCGAGGGGCACCGCCCGTAGCGGTCGAGGAGAGACAGTGAGCACGGCAGCGGCCCATCCGCTCGACAACCCGGCGCACGCCGCCCTGACGGGCCCGCACGCGCACCTCGCCGAGCGCCACGGGGAGCTGCTGCGCTACCCGACCGACATGGCGCCCTGGCTCGCGCTGCCCTCGGCGCGCGAGAGCTGGAGCTGGGCGGAGGTGGCGGAGCTGGTCGGCGCGGGCAACACCTTCTCCGTCGCGGGCCTCGACGAGGCGCCGCCCGCCGACTGGGACGTCTTCTTCCAGGCGGACGGCGTTCAGCTGGACGGCTCCGGCGTACGCGGCGCCGCGGAGCCGGCGGCCGTGCGCCTCGGCGCCGCCGACGTGCCGGAGATGCTCGACCTGGTGGAGCGCACCCGACCCGGCCCCTTCCTGCCGCGGACCGTGGAGCTGGGGACGTACCTCGGTATCCGCAGCGGCGGTCGGCTCGTCGGCATGGCGGGTGAGCGGATGCACCCGCGGGGCTGGAGTGAGATCAGCGCCGTCTGCACCGACCCCGGGCACCGGGGCCAGGGCATCGCAGGCCGGCTGACCAGGGCCGTCGCCGCGGTCGTCCAGGAGCGCGGCGAGCGGCCCTTCCTGCACGCGGCGGCCGCCAACACCGGCGCCGTGCGGCTCTACGAGGCGCTGGGCTTCACGGTGCGGCGCAAGATCACCTTCGCCGGGGTGCGGGTCCCGGAGGCCTGAGGTCCGCCGCCACCGGCCGCGCGGACGGCCCCTGCGGCCCCCGGCCGGCCCGGATTTCGGATTTTGCCGGGGTCCGGCCCGTCGGTATGCTCCTGACCTGCGGCGATAGTCGCAATACCGGATAAATGCCCACAATGCTGGCAGCTGTGGGTTCGATCAGCGAGGAACGGCAGCGACGATGACGGTGACCCAGGACACCTCCGTACAGGACGGGAGCGCCGGGCCCGAGGCGGAGGCAGCGCCGTCCGCCGCGCTCCCGCCCCAGTCCGGTGGCGCGCCCTCCGCGGCCGGTCCGGCCGCGGGCGAGGCGCAGGAGTTCGGCCCCGGCATCGACCCCGGACGGCTCGCCGTCTGCCTCGCCGTCCTCGCCGAGCTCGACTCACTGGAGATCGACCACCCCGACGCCGTCGCGGTGCGCCGCGCGACCGCCGGTGTCTACCGCACGGTCAAGCACCGCAGGCGGCAGGAGCGCAGGGCCGCCAAGACCGCCCACGACAAGGCCGTCACCGAGGCCACCGCAACGGGCTCGGCCGAGCGCATCGACGACGAGACGCAGGGCCTGCTGCCGTCGTCCTCCACCGCGGGCACCATCGCGGGCGTCCTCAAGCGGCCGCGCTCCTGCTACATCTGCAAGACCCGCTATGTCGAGGTCGACGCCTTCTACCACCAGCTCTGCCCGTCCTGCGCCACGGAGAACCGGGCGCGGCGCGACGCCAGGACCGACCTGACGGGCAAGCGCGCGCTGCTCACCGGCGGCCGGGCCAAGATCGGCATGTACATCGCGCTGCGGCTGCTGCGCGACGGCGCCCACACCACGATCACCACCCGCTTCCCCCACGACGCCATCCGCCGCTTCAAGGCGATGGAGGACAGCGACGACTGGATCCACCGGCTCAAGATCGTCGGCATCGACCTGCGCGACCCCGCCCAGGTGGTGGCGCTCACCGACTCCGTCGCCGCCGAGGGCCCCCTCGACATCCTGATCAACAACGCCGCGCAGACCGTGCGCCGCTCGCCCGGCGCCTACAGCGAGCTGGTCGCCGCCGAGTCCGCGCCGCTGCCCGCGGGCGAACTGCCCGCGGCCGAGGTCATCGGCGCCTTCGGCAGCGGCGCCCGGGCCGCGCTGCCCTCGGGGCGCGAGTCGCTGACCGCGTCCGACGTGACCGGCCTCGCGCTCGTCGGCGGCTCAGCCACCGTCGCCAGGATCGAGGCGGGCACCGCCATCGACGCGGGCGGCCTCGTGCCCGACCTGCACGACACCAACAGCTGGGTGCAGACCGTCTCCGACGTCGACCCGGTCGAGCTGCTCGAAGTGCAGCTGTGCAACTCGACGGCGCCGTTCATCCTGATCAGCAGGCTCCGCGCGGCCATGGCCGCGGCCGGGGGCCGCGCCTACGTCGTCAACGTGTCCGCGATGGAGGGCGTCTTCAGCCGCGGCTACAAGGGCGCGGGCCACCCGCACACCAACATGGCCAAGGCCGCGCTGAACATGCTCACCCGCACCAGCGCGCAGGAGATGTTCGAGTCCGACCGGATCCTGATGACCGCGGTCGACACCGGCTGGATCACCGACGAGCGACCGCATCCGGACAAGGTGCGCCTCGCCGAGGAGGGCTTCCACGCCCCGCTCGACCTGGTCGACGGCGCCGCCCGGGTCTACGACCCGATCGTCCGCGGCGAGCAGGGCGAGGAGCTGTACGGCTGCTTCCTCAAGGACTACGCCCGCGCCAACTGGTGAGGCCCGTCCGGCCGAAAACCTCACCCGAAAGTGAGCTCGGCGGAGCGAGAACGCGCTCATCTGGTTAACCTGGTGTGCACGGACGGCCACCAGGGATCAACCATCCTCCGGCCGCCCGCGGGGACAGGCCATGCACACGGCCGCGATCCCGTTCCGAGTAACGGCGCCACCGCGACGGAACTGCCCCTGCCCCAGAGGTACGCGACACGGAGGAGTCTCGCGGTGACACCAGAAACGACGCAACAGGAAGACCGGGCACCGGAGGGCCGCGAGCGGCGGGGCCGCGGCCCCGAATCCCTCGGCAGCCTCGACGTGTGGGCGCGGTCCGCCCCGATCCGGCTCGCCGGGTACGAGGACGACCTCGCCGAGCCCCACATCCTCCAGGGAATCGACTGACGCACCGGCCCGGCCCCGCGCGCGATACTGCCGCAGGGGCCGGGCCGCCGCGCGTCAGGACACCTGAACTTCGGGGGAACTTCACCGGATGCTCCCCGGTCCGCGGGGTTGGCGGAACTAACATCCGGTTCCGTGCCGATACGCAACGACTTCCAGGACGCTCCACCCCCGTCCCGGCCGGACGACCCGGCCCCCGACGGCAGACCCGTGCGCCGGGTGCGCCGCGGCTGGGTGCTGTTCGCCGCCTGCGTGGTGGTGGCCGCGGCGGGCGGCGGCCTCGCCGTCGCCCTGACCTCGGGCGGCGGGCGGCCCGCCGCGACCTCCGTCGGCGTCGCCGACGGCCTGCACCACACTGCGGTGGAGGCGTCCTCCTCCGCCGACCAGTGCGGCAAGGGCTGGACAGAGCCCCGCGCGGGGCTCCAGGTCTTCGACGTGCACAACGTCGCCACCGACGCGGCCGAGGTCTACCTGACGGACTCCTCGGGCGCCCTGCTCGGCGAGATCGACGGCCTCGGGCCGGGCACGACCCGGCCCCTTCAGGTCCAACTGGGCCGCGGCAGCTACACGTTCCGCTGCCTCGTCGAGGACACCGACGCGGTCGACGGGCCCGTCGTCAAGGTCGCCAAGGGCCCCGCGGCCGGCGGCCCCGCGGTCAGCCCCGTCAACCAGCACGACGTGATCCCGCCGACCCTCACGTACCAGAAGTGGGTGGCCGACGGCTTCAAGGGCGTACTCGGCAAGGTCGACACCCTGCGCGCCGCCGTGGACGGCGGGGACCTCGCGGCCGCCCGTAAGGCATGGCTGCCCGCGCACCTCGCCTACACCCGGCTCGGCGGCGCCTACGGCGCGTTCGGCGACCTCGGCGGGGCGGTCGACGGCACCGACGCAGGGCTGCCGGACGGCGTGCACGACAAGGACTTCAGCGGCTTCCACCGGGTCGAGTACGGCCTGTGGCACGGCGAGTCGGCCGCGCGGCTCAAGGCCCCGACCGACCAGCTGGCCAAGGACGTCAAGGACCTCAGCGACGAGTGGTCCACCACCCGTATGGACCCGCTGGACACCGGGCTGCGGGCGCACGAGATCACCGAGGACAGCATCCAGCTCGACCTGACAGGCCGCTCCGACTTCGGCAGCGGCACCTCGCTCGCCACCGCGCGCGCCGGACTCGACGGCACCGTCGAACTGCTCGACGTACTCCACCCGCTGCTCGCCCCGCGCGACCCCGGCCTGCCGAAGCTCCAGGCGGCCCTGACGACGGCGGAGAAGGACCTCGACGCGAGCCGCGAGGACGGCAGGTGGCGCGCCCCCGACTCCCTGTCACGGACCGAGAGGGAGCGCCTGAACGCGGACTTCGGCGATCTCGCCGAGCGACTCGCCCCGGTCGCTGTCATCTTCGACATCCGGAGGACCTCATGACGGCGCGCCGCACCACCGGCGAAGGCACCCACGGCACGGCCCCGGAAGGCGGAGCGATGACCAGCGGCGACCCCACCACCGACCCCGGCGGGCCGCAGGAGGGCACCTGCCCGATGGGGCACGGCGTCGGCAGACGCTCCTTCCTCGGCCGCGCCCTGGCGGCCGGCGCCGCGGGCGCCGCACTCGGCGCGGGCGGCGCCGGCACCGCCGCCCGGGCCGCCGAGGGCACGGCGAGCGCCGGCGCCGGCCCGGGCGACGGGGGCGCCCAGGGCGACCGCGTCATCGCCTTCCACGGCGAGCACCAGGCGGGCGTCCTCACCCCGCTCCAGCGCAGCGCGGTCTTCACGTCCTTCGACGTCACCGCGCGCAGCCGGGCCGAACTGACCGACCTGTTCAAGACCGTGACGGAGCGCCTGCGGTTCCTGACCAAGGGCGGCGTGCCCGACCCCGTGGGCATCTCGGCGCCACTGCCGGACTCGGGCGTCCTCGGCCCCGTCGTGCCCGCCGACGGGCTCACCGGCACCCTCGCCGTCGGCTCGGGACTCTTCGACGACCGCTTCGGCCTCGGCGACCGCAAGCCCCGCAGGCTGCGCCCGATGGACACCTTCCCCGACGACGACCTCGACCCCGCGTGGTGCCACGGGGACCTGATGCTCCAGCTCTGCGCGGACAACCCCGACACCGTCACCCACGCGCTGCGCGACCTCGCGCGGCACACCCGCGGCGCGATGCAGATCCGCTGGCGCATCGAGGGCTTCGTGTCGCCGCCGCGCCCCTCCGGCACCCCCCGCAACCTGCTGGGCTTCAAGGACGGCACGGCCAACCCGGCCGCCACCGACGCGCGGATGATGGACCGGCTCGTCTGGGTCGGCAAGGACGGCGGCGAGCCCGCGTGGGCCGCGGGCGGCAGCTACCAGGTGGTCCGCGTCATCCGCATGCTGGTCGAGTTCTGGGACCGCGTCTCCATCCGCGAGCAGGAGCGGATGATGGGCCGCGCCCGGGACACCGGGGCGCCGCTCGACGGCCGCAAAGAGATGGACGACCCGCAGTTCGCCAAGGACCCGCAGGGCAACATCATCCCGCTCGACTCGCACATCAGGCTCGCCAACCCCCGCACGTCAGGGACCGCGGACAGCCGGATGATTCGCCGCGGCTACAACTACGACCGGGGCGTGCGCGACAACGGCGACCTGGACACCGGCCTGATCTTCTGCTGCTACCAGCAGGACATCGACCGGCAGTTCGCCGCCGTCCAGAAGCGTCTCGCGGGCGAGCCGCTGGTGGACTACATCAAGCCGTTCGGCGGCGGCTACTTCTATGTGCTGCCCGGCGTGCGCGACGGCTCCGACTGGCTCGGGAGCGGCCTGCTCGCCTGAGGGGGCTGGGGGGCGCGGCCCGGCCTCCCGCCCGCGCCTCAGGCGGCGGCAAGCCGGCGCAGCGCCCGGCCGAGCCGCCGCGCGTACGCCCGCTGCAGGAGCCGCACGAGCGGCCCGCAGGCGCGGGTGAACCACCGGCCGTGTCGGCTGAAGGCCATGACGGTGAACCAGACGGAGCCGTCCTCGCGCAGGTCGACCACGAACGACTCCTCGCCCGACTCGGGATGGCCGGGCAGCGTCCCGTAGCCGAAGCCCGTACGGCCGCGCTCGTACGCCGTCCAGACCACCTCGCACCGGGCCGCGCCGCGCAGCGGCCCCACGCCGAGGGAGAGCTCGACCAGCGCGCCGGGGCGGGCCCAGGGCGAGTCGGCCCGCACCCGCACCCCGGTGGCCCGGTGCATGCGCCAGGTCGTCACCGCGGCGCCCGCCGCGTCGAAGACGGCCCTGCCGCGGCCGATCCGCGCGGTGTGGTGCAGATGGCGGTAGCCCTCGGGCAGCGGCCCGAGCCGGGTCGCGCCGACCTCGGGGTAGGTGAAGGGACCCAGGGCGCGGCCGGTCACGCGGGGCCTCCCGCGCCCGCCCCGCGGGGCGCTTCCCGCGTGGCGGGACACCGGCGGCGTAGCGCGGCGGGCGCGCCTCTGCCGGGCCGCGGGCCCCGACGGCGCGCGGCCGCCGTGGGCCGGGGGACCGGCGCCGTTTCCCGGGACGGCCCGGCCGCCGCCCGGCTGACCTGTGACGACATGGCACCGTCCGATTCTTTTGAACGCGTTCAAGTCAGGGTCGAGCGTAGGCCCGGCCGCCCGGCCCTGCAAGGGCCGCGGCACGGAGGGTTCCGATCGCGTGGCGGTCCGCTTGCGGGCCCGATCATGATCGGGCAGACATGGAGGGACACGCGGGCAGCAGAAGGACCGGAGCAGGCGGGAGACCCCTGGTGCGTTCACCCATCCGTCGTCGGGCCGCGGCACTGGCCGCGCTGTGCACGGGAGCCGTACTGGCCGCAGGCTGCGCGGAGGGGGCGGGCGCCGAGGGCGCCGCGAGCGTCCGCAGCCTCGTGTTCCTGCCCGCGGGGGCGCGCGGCCCCGACCCCTTCACGCCGTCCACCGTCGCCGACACGGCGACCGCCAGGCCCTCGGCCCCCGCGGCGAGCGAGGGGACCGGGACGGGAAAGGCGGCGGGCGCCGCAGGCACCGGCGGCAGGGCACGCACCCTGCCGGGCACCACACCCGGCGTGTACGCGGCCGTCCAGGGCCTCTCCAGCTGCGACGTCGAACGCCAGGTCCGTCTGCTGACCCAGGACAAGGCCCGCGCGACGGCCTTCGCCAAGGCGGCCCGCACCGGCTCCACCCGGGTCCCCGACTACCTGCGCGGCCTCACCCCCGTCGTGCTGCGGGCCGATGCCCGGGTCACCGGCCACGGCTACCGGGACGGCGCGCCCACCGCGTACCAGGCGGTGCTCCAGGCGGGCACCGCCGTCCTCGCCGACGACCGCGGAGTGCCCAGGGTCCGCTGCTCCTGCGGCAACCCCCTCGGGCCCGCCGTCGCGATGGAGGGCTCCGTCTCCCACCGCGGCACCGCCTGGGACGGCTACCGGCCCGACCGCGTCCTGGTGATCTCGCCCGCGCCCCGCAGGGCCGGCAGGCTGACCGTGGTCGACAGCGCGGACAACACCTGGATGGAGCGCGCCACGGGCACCGAAGGCGACGAGGACGGCGTCCCCGCCGCCCTGCCGCCGTACAGCCCCGACGCGGACCTCTTCGACCCGCGGCAGGTGGCGCCGCCCGACCCGGCGCTGCCCGACGACCCGACGGGGGAGCCCACCGGCGCGCCGAGCCCCGAGCCCACCGGCTCCGCGGCCCCCAGCGGACCCGCCGAGCCGAGCGCCCCCACCGACACGGCGACCGGCGGCCCGGACGCCCCGCGGCCCTCCGGCGAGCAGGCGGCGGCGGACGGGGGAGCCAGGGGCGGCGACCCGCGCCCGGCCGCTTCCGACGACTCGGCGATCCTGATCGGACCGGTCAACATCCCGGACTGATCAGGCCCCGAACGGGCCGGTCCGCGCCGCAGTGGGGTCGAAGAATGCCGCAAACAGTGACAGAGTGGCCCCATGGTCGAGCGGGCAGCAGGTCCTCTGTCGCTCCCCGAGAACTGGCCGGCCCCTTCCGACGTCAACCTCTCCCTCAATCGCCTCGGCACGTTCGACTGGGATCTCGACGGCGGCCTCCTGCACCTGGACGAGCCGGCCCTCGGGGTCTTCGACCTGCGGCCGGACGAGTACGACGGGCGCCCGGAGTCCCTCGCCGTACGCGTACCGCGCGACGAGGCCGACCGCCTCGACTCCGTGATCCTCGCGGCGTTCAGGGGCGGCGACGACAGCTACGGCGCCTACTTCAGGGTCAGGCGCCGCGACGGCTCCCTGCGCTGGACCCACACCCAGGGCACCCTGCGCAGGGACGGCGGCGGTCGGCCGTACCGCGTCATCGGGATCGTCAGGGACGCCGCGCAGGAGCTCGCCGACTCCGCGGCCCGCCTCGAACTCGACGAGGTGCGCCGGGTCCGTACGAGCGTGGTGGAGGGCACCACGGCCGCGCTCGCCCACGCGCGCACCGTGCAGGACGTCATCGACGTGCTGAAGGAGTCCGCGGGACTCGAACACCTCGGCGCGACCAGCGTCGTGATGGGCCTCGTCGAGTCCGGCCGCATCCGGCTCGTCGCCGAGGGGTCCGAGGGCTCCTCCGTGCCCGGCACCCGCGTCACCAGGATCGACGAGCCCTGTCCGATGAGCGAGGCGGTCCGCACCCTCAGCCCGCGCTTCATCGACTCCGCCGAGGACTTCGCGGCCGGCTACCCCGACCTGTGGCAGCACATCGCGGGCCTCGGCATCACGGCCGCCGCGTACCTGCCGCTGATCGCCCAGGGCAGACCCATCGGCGGCCTCGGCCTGCTCTACGGCGACAAGAGCGGCTTCAGCGCCGAGGACCGCAACCTCCTGGTGGCCCTCGGCAGCAGCATCGCCCAGAGCCTCCAGCGCGCGATGCTGTTCGAGCAGGACCACGACCTCGCCGAGGGCCTCCAGCAGGCCATGCTGCCGCGCCGCATCCCGCAGGTGCCCGGCGCGCAGATCGCCGTGCGCTACCGCTCGGCCCGGCTCGGCCGGGACATCGGCGGCGACTGGTACGACGTCATCCCGCTGCCCGGCGGCCGCATCGGCGCGGTCATCGGCGACGTGCAGGGGCACGACACCCACGCCGCCGCCGTCATGGGCCAGCTGCGGATCGTGCTGCGCGCCTACGCGGCCGAGGGCCACACGCCGGCGACCGTGATGGCACGCGCCTCGGTCTTCCTGCACGAACTCGACACCGACAGGTTCGCCACCTGCACCTACGCCGAGGCCGACCTCACCACGGGCGTCGTCCAGCTGGTACGGGCCGGGCACGTCGACCCGCTGCTGCGGGACACCGACGGCGCCTGCCGCAGGCTGCCCGTGCCCGGCGGGCTGCCGCTCGGCCTGTCCGCGCAGTTCGGTGGGCTCGACTACCCGGTCAAGACCCTGGAACTCGACCCGGGCCAGATACTCGTGATGTACACCGACGGGCTCGTCGAACTGCCGGGCACCGATCTCGACGACGGCCTGCTCCACCTGTCCGAGCTGGTGCGCGACGGCCCGCACGACCTCCAGGCCCTTGCCGACCGGCTCTGCGCGGTGGTGGACGAGCGCGGCGGCGAGGACGACGTGGCCGTACTGCTGCTGCGCCGCAGGGGTGCCTACACGCCGCTGGCGGGCGGCCGCCTCCAGCAGTCCGTCCCGCCCCGAGACCCGGCGGCGCTGCGCTCGGCCCGCCGGATGATCCGCGCCGCGGTCGGGGCCTGGGGCGGCAGGGACCGCTCCGACGACATCGAGCTCGCCTCCGACGAGCTGATCACCAACGCGCTCCTGCACACCGACGAGGGCGCGGTGGTCACGGTGCGGGTCGTCTCGGGCGCCGAGCGGCGGCTGCGGGTGGAGGTCGAGGACGCTTCGAGCGCGCTGCCCCGCAAGCGCGACGCCGGGGATGCGGGGCTCTCGGGGCGCGGCCTCGTCCTGGTGGACGGCCTCGCCGACGGGTGGGGCGTGGAGTCGAGGGGCAGCGGCAAGAGCGTGTGGTGCGAGTTCGCCGTCCCCCGTGGGAGTGCGCCCCGGGCGTGAGGCACGGGAGTTGACGCGGGCCGAGTCGTCCGATGAATATGCGGCGAGGACCCCACGACCCCGGAGCTCTGATCAGCCTGATGCCCCAGCAGGACCTCGTCGACGCCCACCACCACTTCTGGGACCTCTCGGTCCGCGACCAGGAGTGGATCACCGGGCCCGGGACGGCGCCCATCCGCCGCGACTTCGGCCCGGCCGACCTGGAGCCGCGGGCGCGCGCCGCGGGCGTCCGCGCCACGGTCCTCGTCCAGACGATCGCGGTGCCCGAGGAGACACCGGAGTTCCTCGCCCTCGCCCACGGCAGCGACCTGGTCGCAGGCGTCGTCGGCTGGACCGACCTGACCGACCCCGCCGTGGCGGACCGGCTCGCCGCGCTCAAGGAGGCGCCGGGCGGCGACAAGCTCGTCGGCATACGCCACCAGATCCAGGGCGAGCCCGACCCCGAGTGGATCCTGCGGCCCGAGGTCCGCAGGGGGCTCGCGGCCGTCGCCGCCGCGGGGCTCGCGTACGACCTGGTCGTGCTCGACCACCAGCTGCCCGCCGCCGCGCGCGCCGCCGAGCTGCTGCCCGGCCTCACCTTCGTCCTCGACCACCTGGGCAAGCCGCAGGTCGCCTCGGGCGCCGTCGAGCCGTGGGCCGGCCACCTCGCGCGCCTCGCCGAGCGGCCCAACACGGTGTGCAAGCTCTCCGGGCTCGTCACCGAGGCCGACTGGGCCGCCTGGAGCGCGGACGGCCTGCGGCCCTACGCGGACACCGCCGTCGACGCCTTCGGCCCTGGGCGGCTGATGTTCGGCTCCGACTGGCCGGTGTGCACCCTGGCCGCCACCTACGCGGAGGTCGTGGACACGGCGCGCACCCTGACCGCTGCGCTCACCGAGAGCGAGCGCTCCGAGGTCTTCGGCGGCACGGCCCGCCGCGTCTACGGCCTGCCGCCCGCCTGAGCGGCACACAGGAACCGGGTCCTGGCCACGGCCGCCGGCCGGCGGGCGGCCGCGCCCTACGCCCGCTGGACCGGGCTCGTGCCGTCCAGGAGGCTCTGGCGCACCACGTCGGGCAGCCCGCCCGCGCCCACCAGCGCGGCGGCCGTCCTGGTGGTCAGCGACTGCCAGGTGACAGCGCGCCGCAGCATCGTGTGCTCGCCGCGCGCCACCAGCACCGCCCCCGCCCTGGCGCCGATCCGCCGGGCACGCGCCGTGAAGTCCACCGTGGCCTGCGGATCGGTGACCCGGTCGCGCTCCCCGTGCAGCAGCACGGCGCGCCGCCCTTCGAGATGCAGCACCGGGTCCTCTGGCGGGCACCAGGGGGCCAGCGCCACCACGCCGCTCACCAGGTCGTGGCCCGCGGCGCAGAGCGCGGCCCTGCCGCCCATCGAGTGCCCGACCAGCACCACGGGCAGCCGCCCGAGCAGCAGGCCGAGCTCGTCGAGTGCGCGCAGGGTGTCCCGCGCCGCGTCCGCCCGGCCGCCGTTCCAGCCGCGGCAGCGGTAGCGCACCCGCCCCATGACCACGCCTGAGCCCTCGGTGGCGCGCAGCAGGCCGCGCGTCACCGGCCACATGCGCGCGGCGGCCGCGTTGAGCCGCGGCGGTGGCGCCTCGCCGTCGGCGCGCCCGCCGTGCAGCACGAGCACCGCGGCACGCGGCCTCGTCTCGGTCCTGTCGAGGACCAGCGCGGGCCGCACCGGTGCCCGCTCTCGTACCGCCTCGTGCACGGTCTTTCCTTCCGTGGTCCGCCGGGCGTTCACGCCCCACTTCCGGCACGCTGGAGGCATGCCGGAAGTTCCCGAAGTCGAAGCGCTGCGCGAATTCCTCGACGGCCGGCTGGTGGGCAAGGAAATCGTGCGTGCCCTGCCGCTGGCCGTCAATGTCCTGAAGACGTACGATCCGCCCCTCTCCGCCCTGGAGGGTGCCACGGCGACCGGTGTCGGCCGACGTGGCAAATATCTCGACATCGCCACCCGGCGGCCCGACGGCACGCCGCTGCACCTCGCGGTCCACCTGGCGCGCGCCGGCTGGCTCCGGTGGCGTGACGCCTTCCCCGCCGGGCCGCCGCCACGCCCGGGGAAGGGTCCGCTCGCCGCCAGGTTCGTGCTCGCGGACGGCTCCGGGTTCGACCTCACGGAGCAGGGCACCACGAAGCGGCTCGCCGTCCACCTGGTCAGGGACCTCGCCGACGTGCCCGCCGTCGCCACGCTCGGGCCCGAACCGCTCGACCCCGCCTTCGACCGTGCCGCGTTCGCACGGCTGCTCGCGGGGGAGCGGCGGCAGGTCAAGGGCGCGCTGCGCGACCAGCGGCTGATCGCAGGCATCGGGAACGCGTACAGCGACGAGATCCTGCACGCCGCCAGGATGTCGCCGTTCAAGCCGGTCAAGAACCTGTCGGACGACGAGGTCACCACCCTCTACGAGGCGATGGTCACCACGCTGACCGGGGCGGTCGAGCGGTCGCGCGGCGTGGCCGCGGGGAGCCTGAAGTCCGAGAAGAAGTCCGGGCTGCGGGTGCACGGCAGGGCGGGCGAGCCCTGCCCGGTGTGCGGCGACACCGTGCGCTCCGTCTCCTTCAGCGACTCGTCGCTCCAGTACTGCCCCACCTGCCAGACCGGCGGCAGGCCGCTCGCCGACCGCAGGATGTCCCGCCTGCTGAAGTAGCGGCTCAGCCGCCGAGGGTGACGAGGGTGCGCCCGCCCGGCGCGCGCACCTCGAAGTGGTCGATGCCGCCGGGCGGCAGCGCGGCCCCGCCCGCGGTGATCAGCGTGGTGTGCCCGTCCGTGCCCGACCAGGTGGTGACCGTCTCGCGGGAGCCGTCCCTGCCGACCGCGACCAGCGCGCAGGGCCCCCGCACCTCGCGGCCGCGCAGCTCGAAGCTGATCTGCGAGCCCCAGGCCCTGGCCGCGGCGGTGACCCGCGCGGACGTCCCGGTCGCCGGGTCGGCCGCGCTCCAGTGGGCGGGCGCGTGCCACGGCCCGCCGCTGCCCGCGAGCACCCCGAGCGGCGCGCCCGCGACGAGCACGGCGGCAGCGGCCGCCAGCGCGGCCCGCCGCCTCGTGCCCGTCCTGCGGTCGGCCGCCACCGCGTCGAGCACACCCCGCAGCACGGACCCGGCGGGCGCGGCGAAGGGCGGCACGCCCGGCGGGGTACCGCGCACATAGGCGTCCAGCTGCCCGCGTACGGCGCCGAAGCCGGTCACCTCGAACGAGCAGTGCGGGCACTCCATCAGATGGTCCTCGAACCGGTACGCGTCCCCGGGGTCCAGTACGCCGAGCGCGTAGGAGGCCGCGTCGTGATGGGGGTTCCCGGATGTCCGCATACTGTTTCGTACGCGTCACAGCCCCAGATCATTCAGAGTGCCGGGCCTCCGGTGCCCCGCGGTGCCCGACCGCGGCGCCCGGCTCTAGTACAGGTGGGTCGCGAGGTGGCCGAGCGGCAGCCCCAGCTGCCAGGCGGGCGTCCACACCTGCGGCGCCTCCTGCTCGGGCCGCCGTGCCCCGCCGCGCCCAGGCGGCACCACGGCGTCCAGGTCGGGCGCGAGCAGTTCCGTCTCCTCCAGCCCGCGCCAGGCCTCGGAGGCGAGTTCGAGGTCGGGCGTGCGCGGCCCGCTCTCCGTCCCCGCGCCGAGCTCGAAGGCGCGGGCCTCCATGCGGTCGAGGCGCTCGCACACCCAGGCGCGCCACACGGGGCCGTGCTCCGTCAGCGACCGCCACTCGGCGATCCTGTCGGCGGCGCGCGGCCGGTCGGCCGGCGCCTCCGACAGGAAGATGGTGAGCGCGAGCGCGCTGCGCCCCGCCCGGTATTCCAGCGTGGCCGGCGGCATCAGATCGCCGCCGCGCAGCAGTTCGTCCGCGATGTACTCCGCGTGCATCCACGCCATCGGCACCAGTAGGCCACCACCGGGCCCCTCGGCACGTTCCTGACGCATGGTCCCCGCCTTCCTTGCTCCGGCCGCTGTGCGCGGCCCTGCTTCAGGGAGCATTGAACCGGCGGCGGGCGCCGCGCGTGGCCAGAAGTCCCGGATCGGGGCCCCTGGCGGCCGGGATTGTGACGCGGGTGCCGTCCTGTGGTGCGAGGGACACGGCCGCGGGGGCGCGCCATCACTCTCCGTGTTCGCCCGCCGCCGCCGGGTCGCCCTGTGTGGCGGGTCCGTTCACGGCACCACGGTGACGGGCCAGCGCCCCGCCTTGACCAGGCGCACGGCGACCGAGCCGATGATCCGGTGGCCCGCCGACTCCGAGGCGCCCACCACCACCGCGTCGGCCGTCAGCTCGTCGGCCGCCGTGACGAGGCCGTTGTACGGGTCGCCGCGGAAGGTGTGGAACTCCCAGCGCAGATCCCATATCCCCTTGATGCGCTCGGAGTTCTTGCGCAGCTCCTCGATCAGGTTCTCGGCGATCTCGCCGGTGGCGTCGGCGACGGGGGCGCCGAGCGCGGACCCCGCCGGGAGCACCGGCTGCACATAGACGATGGCGAGGAGCGCGTTCTGCCGGCGGGCCAGCCCCGCCGCGTAGGCCGCGGCGCGGAACGAGGACTGCGATCCGTCCACGCCGACGACGATCACCTTCGGGCCGTCCGTACCGCGTTCGAATCTGGTGTGCTGCTGCTCGGGCTCCGTCACGGCACGCAGGCTATCCCCTCCGGCGCGAGTGTCCAGGTCCGGAGGGCGCCGGGGAGCGCAAGCGGGGGCGAGGAGGGCGGGAACGGGCGGCTTTCCGTGCGTCCGTGCGTCCGTGCGGGCGCACGCGTGCTGTCAACCCGGGACCCCGCTGCCTAGGCGCTTCGGGTGCTTGTTCCACGACCGCCGTGTTGGTCGGCGGCTCCGCGGTTCGGCCGTGCGAGCTATTAATCATGAAAAACGATGAACTGATTCATGGGCGGCGCGGTGCGCTGCGCCTGGTCGCGGGGCTCGGCGCCGCGGCCGCCACCGGACTCGTCGCCGCCTGCCAGTCGGACGCCCAGGGGCCGGCCGCCCCGGGCACCGCCCCGCCGAGCGCGGCCCCGCCGGCCGCCGGCCCGCCCGCCGCCGTGCCGCGCAACCCGGCCGCCTACCGCCTCCAGCCCATGACCGGCGAGCTGCCGCCCGGCCACCGCACGGCCCCGCCGGTGCGCAAGGAGCCCTTCCTCGAACTCCCCGAGGTGGGCCGCTCCGTCGTCCTCACCTTCGACGACGGCCCCGAGCCCACCTACACGCCCCAGATCCTCGACATCCTGCGCGCACACGACGTGCGGGCCATGTTCTTCGTCTGCGGCGAGATGGTCTCCTACTTCCCGGACCTGGTGCGCCGGGCCGCCGACGAGGGCCACCTCATCGGCAACCACACCTGGACCCACCCCGAGCTGCCCAAGCAGTCGAAGGCCAGGATCAAGGACGAGATGGGCCGCACCAGCGAGATCGTCGAGCGCACCACCGGCAGCGCGCCGCAGTGGTTCCGCGCCCCGTACGGCTCCTGGAACGCCTACACCTACCAGCTCCATGCCGAGCTCGGCATGGAGCCGCTCGCCTGGTACGTCGACACCATGGACTGGTCGGAGCCCGGCACCGGGAAGATCGTGCGGAGCGTGCTCGACGGGCTCGGCCCCGGCCGGGTCGTCCTCTCCCACGACGGCGGCGGCGTCCGCAGCCAGACCGTCGCCGCCCTGCGCCGCTACCTCCCCGAACTGCCCCGCCGCGGCTACGCCACCGCCCTGCCGCACCCCTGAGCCGCCCCCGCACCGCCGCCGCGCCCGGAACACGGCTCTGGCGCGGTCAGGCGGTCAGGCGGGCGAGCACTTCGCGGGAGTGCTGGGCCAGGTAGAAGTGGCCTCCCGGCAGGACGAACGAGGCGAAGGGCCCCGTGGTCACGGCCGACCAGGCAGCGGCCCCCTCGGCGTCCGTCAGCGGGTCGTCCGCACCCAGCAGCGCCGTCACCGGGCAGTCGAGCCGCGGGTCGGGCGGCGTGTGGCGGTAGGCCCGCATCAGCCGCAGGTCGGCACGGAACGCGGGCAGGAGCAGCGCCCGCGCCTCCGGATCCTCCAGCAGGCCGGACGGGGTGCCGCCGAGCAGCCGCAGGGTGGCCAGCGCGTCCTCCTCCGAGCCCGGCGGGTGCCCTGTGGCGAGGGTGCGCGGCACCGGCGCCCGCCCCGACACGACCAGGCGGCAGGGCTCCCGCACCCCGGCGTCGCGCAGCGCGCGTGCCGTCTCGTAGGCGACCGCGGCGCCCATGCTGTGCCCGAACAGCGCGTACGGCCCTTCCAGCCCGCCGAGCAGCGCGTCGCGGACCTCGGCGACCAGGTCCGCCATCTCCTCGTACGGCACCTCCGCGAACCGGTCGGCCCTGCCCGGATACTGGACGGCGACCAGCTCCACGTCGGAAGGGAGTGCCCGCACCCACGGGAAGTAGGCGCCGGCCGAGGCGCCCGCGTGGGGAAGACAGACCACGCGCAGCCGGGCGTGCGGTCGCGGCGCGAACCTCCGGAGGCAGCCTGGCCCGGTCACTGCCCGCCCTCCCGCTCCGCGGGGGCCCCGGGCGCGCCGCCGTCCCCGGCGGGCGGCAGCCCGTGCAGATGGGCACCGAGCGCCGCCGCGCTCGGGTGTTCGAGCAGGACGGTCAGCGGCAGCGGGCGGCCGCACAGCTCGACGAGCCGGTCGCGCAGCTCCAGGGAGCCCAGCGAGTCGAGCCCGGCCAGGGAGAGTTCCGCGTCCGGGTCGAGCCGGTCGGGCGAGGGGTGCCCGAGCACGGCTGCCGCCAGCGCGCGCACCCGGTCGACCCACTCCTGCCGGGTCGCAGGACGCGCGCCCGCGCCGTCGGCGGGCTCCGGCGGCGCGGGCGCCGCTTCGGGGGCGGGTGGGAGCGGTGCCTCCTGCCCGGTGCTGGTGCCGGTGTCGGTGTCGAATCGCCCGGCGAGCACCACGGGCTCCCGGGCCCCGAGCGCCCGGTCGAACAGCGCGAGGCCCTCCGCAGGCGCCATCGGGCGCAGCCCGAGGCCCCGCAGCCGCTGCAGGGCGTCCTGCGGGAGGCCCCGCGTCATACCGGTCTCCTCCCACCAGCCCCAGCCGATGGTGAGCCCGGGCAGGCCCGACGCGGCGCGGTGGACGGCGAGGGCGTCGAGGAACGCGTTGGCCGCCGCGTAGTTGGCCTGGCCCGCCGTGCCGAGCGACGCAGCCGCGGAACCGAACAGGACGAAGCGGGTCAGGGGCAGACGGCGTGTCGCCTCGTGGAGGTGCCACGCGCCGTCCGCCTTCGGCCGCAGGACGCGGTGGAGCTGCTCGGGGCGCATCCGCGCGACGGTGGCGTCGTCCAGCACCCCGGCGGCGTGCACGACCGCCCGCAGCGGGTGCCGCTCACCCGCCGCGGCCACCAGGTCCCGTACGGCGGCCCGGTCGGCGACGTCGCAGGCGACGGCTCTCACGTCGGCCCCGAGGCCCGCCACCCCGCGGGGCAGCCGCCCGGACCGGCAGGCGAGCACCAGGTGCCGCACGCCGTGCCTGGCCACCAGGTGCGGCACCAGCGCCGCGGCGAGCGCCCCGCCGCCGCCCGTGACCAGGACCGTGCCCTCGGGGTCGAACGCCGGTGCCCCGGGCGGGGCCTCGGCGGCCCGCGCCGTCGAAGGCGCGTGCGGCACGCCGTCCACCAGCGTCAGTTCCGCGACGCCTGCCGCGTCCCGCGCCTCCCGCGCGAGCCGGGCCACCGCCGTCGCCACCGCACCGTCGGGGCCCGGCGCGCCGCGCAGGTGCAGCAGCCCGAGCCGTCCCGGGTGCTCACGGGCTGCCGACCGCCACAGCCCGCGCACCGCGGCCGCGACGAGCCCAGGACCCGCGGTGTCGTCGCGGGTCACCAGGACCAGGACCGTCTGCGCGAGCGCGGCGGCGTGCAGGCACCCTTGCAGCAGGGCAAGGTGCCCGGCCGCCGCCGCGTGGACGGCGGACACCGGGTCGCCCGGCCGTGCCGCAGCCGGGCCGGGCGCGACCAGCAGCGCGGCGGGCGCGCCCCCTGCGCGGTCCACGGCGGCCAGCAGCGCCGGCAGGTCGGGTGCGGACCGTACGAACCCCCGCAGCCCATGCGGCGGGGTGCCGAGCAGCCACGGCGCGGGGGCCGCGGCCCCCGCCCCGCCGGGCGGCAGCGGCGACAGGCCCGGGCGCAGCAACGCCGGTTCAGGACTGCCGTCGTGCCGGGCGGGCACCGGGCGCAGGACGAGGGAGCCCACGGACAGCACGGGCAGGCCGTCGGCGTCCTCGACCTCCACCGCGCAGGTGTCCGCTGCGACGGGGGTGATGCGGGCGCTCAGCGGCCCCGCCGCCGTGCGGTGCACGGTGACCGAGGACCAGCTGAACGGCAGCCGCGGGGCGGTGCCCCGGGCCGGGTCCTGCCCCGCGCCGGGCCCGGTGAGCAGTGCCTGGAGCACGGCGTCGAGCGCGGCGGGCGCGAACAGCGGCTCCGCCACGCCACCCGGCTCCGCCGTCGCGGTGGACCGCGCGTAGAGCACCCCGTCCGCTGAGCTGACCTCCGCGAGCGTCCGGAAGGCGGGCCCGTAGGAGAGGCCGAGACGCTCGCACCGGGCGTAGTGGCCGTCGAGCGGCCTGGGCACGGCGTCAAGCGGCGGGCGCGCCTGGCCGGGGGCGGGGGAGCCCGCAGGCGGGTGCTGCCCGAGCCGCCCCGCCGCGTGCGCCGTCCACGGGCCGCCCGCCGCGGGCCGCGACGCGATGACCAGGTCGAGCCCGCCCGCCGCGCCGGGCACGGCGGTGGCGCGGACGTCGGTCGCCGCAGCACCCGTCAGGTCGAGCGGCGTGTGGAGGACGAGCTCCGTCACATACGGGTGGCCCGCGCGCCTGCCCGCCCGCAGCGCCAGTTCGAGGAAGGCGGTCGCGGGCAGCAGCACACGCCCCCCGACGACGTGGTCGGCCGTCCAGGGACGGGTGCCGCTGTCGAAGCGCTCCGTCAGCAGGCACTCCCCGCCCGGCCGGGGCCCGACAGGTCCTGGCCGCGGCTGCGGGGCCTGCGGCGCCCGGTCGGGCAGCCAGTAGCGCTCCCGCTGGAAGGCGTAGCCGGGCAGGTCGACATGGCGGCCGGGCACCACCGCGGGCAGGCGCGGGTGCAGCCCGTGGACGTACAGCAGGCCCGCCGCCTCAAGCGCCGCCGCGGTCTCCGTCCCGGCCGGGTCCTCCGCGGGGCCGTGGCCCGCGGGTGCGAGCGCGAGGACGAGCGCCTCAGGGGGCGCGACCGCCGCGGCGTGCGCCACCAGCCCGGCCCCGGGGCCCAGTTCGAGCAGTGTGTCGGCGCCGTGGACCTCGACCGCCGTCCGTACGGCGTCGGCGAACCGGACCGGCTCCGACGCCTGGCGCACCCAGTACCCGGGCTCGGCGAGGGTGTCGCCGCCGCGGCCCGTGAGCCCGGACACGACCGGGATCCCGGCCGGCCGCGGCGCGAAGCCCGCGGCGAGCGCGGCGAGTCCGACGAGGCCCGGCGCGCCGGGCGCCGGAGGGACCGTGCCGACGCCCGGCAGGAGCCGCCCCCGCACGCCGTCCGCGCGCAATCCGTCGAGCAGGGCGCGGACGGCTGCGTCCCCGCCCGCTACGGTCACCGACTCCGCGCCGTACACCGCGGTGACCCGCACCTCGCCGCCCTGGAGCGCCGCTCGGTGACCGAGCCGGTCCTCGGCCGCCGCGACCGACGCCGCGGAGCCCGGGCGCGCCGCCCGGCCACGCGCCACGGTGAGCGCCACCGCGTCGGGCAGCGACAAGACCTCGGCGGCCACGGCGGCCGCGACCTCACCCGCGCCGTCCCCCAGGACCACGTCAGGCACGAGACCCCAGTGCCCGAGCAGCCGGAACTGCGCCACCTGGAGCGCGAGCAGCGCCGCCTGCGCGGCCGCGGCGTCCTCGATCCGCCGCGCGCTGCCGCCCCCGGGGAGCGCGAGGCCGCGCAGGGACGTCCCGAGCAGCGGGTCGGCGAGCGCGCACACCTCGTCGAAGGCCGCACGGAACACCGGGTACGCGGCGTACAGGCCGGCGCCCGCGCCCGCCCGCACCCCGTCGGCGCCGCAGAACAGGAACGCCGCGCGCCGCCGCCCGCCGGGCACATGGCCCGCCGTGAGCCCGGCCCTGCCGGTGCCCGAGGCGAGCGCGGCGAGCACGGCGCGCGCCTCGGCCGTGTCGCGTACGACGGCCGCGGCGCGGTGCGCGAGCGCCGCACGGCCGCCCAGCGTGCGGGCGACGTCCCGGAGCGGCACGTGGTGGTCGGCGAGGTGCGCGCCGACCCTGGCGGCCTGGGCACGCAGCGCGTCCTCGCTGTGGCCGGAGAGCGCGAGCAGCGCCGCCCCGCCCGGCCCGTCGGGGTCCGGCGCCGCGGCGTCCGCAGGCGCCTCCTCGACCAGCACGTGCGCGTTGGTGCCGCTGATCCCGAAGGACGACACCCCCGCCCTGCGCGGCCTGCCCTCGGTCCTCGGCCAGGTCCTGGCCGCCGCGAGCAGCCTGACGGTGCCCGCCGACCAGTCGACGTGCGGCGTCGGAGGCTCGGCGTGCAGCGTGCGCGGCAGTTCCTCGTGCCGGAGCGCGCCGATCGTCTTGATCAGGCCGCCGACGCCCGCGGCCGCCTGTGCGTGGCCGATGTTCGACTTCAGCGAGCCGAGCCACAGCGGGGCCCCGTCCGGACGGGTGCCGCCGTACGCGCCGATGAGGGCGCCGGCCTCGATCGGGTCGCCGAGCGGTGTGCCGGTGCCGTGCGCCTCCACCGCGTCGACGTCGGCGGCCGAAAGACCCGCGTCGGCGAGCGCCGCCTCGATCACCGCGCGCTGCGCGGGGCCGCTCGGCGCGGAGAGGCCGTTGCTCGCGCCGTCCTGGTTGACGGCGGACCCCTTGAGCACGGCGAGCACCCGGTGCCCGTGCCGCCTGGCGTCCGCGAGCCGCTCCAGCACGAGCACCCCGGCGCCCTCGGCGAGCCCGGTGCCGTCGGCCCCCGCCCCGAACGCCTTGCAGCGCCCGTCCGCCGCGAGCCCGCCCTGCCTGCCGAACTCGGCGGCCGTGCCGGATGTGCTCATCACCGTCACCCCGGCGGCGAGGGCGAGCCCCGTCTCGCCCGAGCGCAGGGCCCGGCACGCCAGGTGGACGGCGACCAGGGAGGACGAGCAGGCGGTGTCCACGGTGAGCGCGGGCCCGCGCAGCCCCAGGACGTAGGCGATCCTGCCGGAGACGACGCTGCCCGCCATGCCGGTCAGCCGGTGCCCCGCCACCTCGGGCGGCGACTCGTGCAGCGGCGGCCCGTACGCCTGCTGGTTGGCGCCGGCGAACACCGCGGTGTCA
The DNA here is from genome assembly GCF_040704505.1 of Streptomyces sp. NPDC047002. Classification (NCBI taxonomy): domain Bacteria; kingdom Bacillati; phylum Actinomycetota; class Actinomycetes; order Kitasatosporales; family Streptomycetaceae; genus Streptomyces; species Streptomyces sp. NPDC047002. The sequence goes on along the minus strand of NZ_JBEYWC010000001.1, from coordinate 192,877 downwards.
CCGCCGCGCAGGCCGCGGGGGTCGATGCCCGCGTCCTCGAACGCCTCCCAGGCCACTTCGAGCAGCAGCCGCTGCTGCGGGTCCATGGCGGTGGCCTCGCGCGGCGAGATTCCGAAGAACGCGGCGTCGAACCCCGCCGCGTCCGCGAGGAAACCGCCGCGCCACGGCTCGCCGCCCGCCGGTGGCAGCCACCCGCGCTCCGCTGGTACGGGCCCGGTGGCGTCCCTGCCCTCCGCGACGAGCCGCCACAGGGCCTCGGGCGAGTCGGCGCCCGGATACCGGCAGGCCATGCCCACCACCGCGACGGGGGCGTGCGCCGCGTCCGCGCGCTCCTCCAGTTCCGCCACGCGGTCCTTGGCCGCGCGCAGTTCGGCCGTGAGCCGCCTGAGGTAGCCGACGAGCTGCTCCTGGTCGTTCATCTGGCCTCCCCGGCCGTGTCGCCGCCGGGGCGGCCGAGTTCCGTGTCGATGAGCCGCAGCAGGTCGGCGCCGTCCGCCGCGGCGAGGTCGGCGGGCAGGCCGCCGCCCTCCGACCGCGCGGGGGCGCTGTACGGCCGTAGGCTGTCCGGCCGTACGGCCCCGTCGGCGGCGGGTGGGAAGAGGCGCTCCACGACGAGGGCGGCGAGCGCCTCGGGCGTGGGGCGGTCGAACACCACCGTGACCGGCAGCCGCAGCCCGGTGGCCGCGTTGAGCCTGTTGCGCAGCTCCACGGAGGTCAGCGAGTCGAAGCCGAGGTCGCGGAAGGCCAGGCCGTGTCCGACGTCCGCCCGGCCCGGCAGCCGCAGCACCGCCGCGGCCTGCTCGGCGATCCACTCCGCGGCGCGCCCGGTACGGCGCCCGGCAGGCTGCGCCGACAGCAGCCCGCGCAGCCCCGGCGCCCCGCCCTCCCGTTCCCGGCCCCGTGCTTCGGGCGCGGCGGCCCCCGGCTCGGCGGGGCCCGGGGCCGCGGGGGAGGGGCCGGTGGGACGCATGGCCACCAGGCGCGCCTCGGGCCGCCCGGCCGCCGCCTCGTACAGCGCGAGCCCCTGCCGGGTCGGCAGCGGCGCGACGCCTGCGGCCGCCATCCGCGCGATGTCCGCGTCCTTCAGGTGGCCGCTCATGCCGGAGCGCTGCTCCCACAGCCCCCAGGCAAGCGAGCGCGCGGGCAGTCCGTCCGCCGCCCGCCCGGCGGCCAGCGCGTCGAGGAACGCGTTGGCGGCGCCGTAGACCGCCTGGCCCGGCAGCCCGACGACCCCGGCGACCGAGCCGTACAGCGTGAAGGCGGCCAGGTCCAGATGGCGGGTCTGCTCGTGGAGGTGCCACGCGCCGTCGCCCTTGGGCGCGAGGACCGCCGCGGCCTGCGCGGGGTCGAGCGACGCCACGGTGGCGTCCCGCAGCACCCCCGCCGCGTGCACGACGGCCGTCAGTGGGTGAGCAGCGGGCACCGCAGCGAGGAGCGCGGCGACCTCGGCCGGGTCCGCCACGTCCGCGCGCCGGTAGTCGGCGTGCGCGCCGAGCGCCGCGAGCTCCGCCCGCAGCGCGGCGATCCTGGAGTCGTGCGCGGGCGTGCGCCCGGCGAGCAGCAGGCGGCGCGCGCCGTGACGTACCAGGTGGCGGGCGAGTTCCGCGCCGAGGGTGCCGGCGCCGCCGGTGATCAGGACCGTGCCGTCGGGGCGCGGGTCCCGCGGCAGGGTGAGCACCAGCTTGCCGGTGTGCCGGGCGTCCCTGAACGTCACCAGCGCCTCCCGCGCCTCGCGGACGTCCCACGCCGTCAGCGGCAGGGGCCGCAGCGCCCCGGCGGCGAACAGCGCGGCGAGGTCACGGAAGGCGGAGGCGATGCCGTCGGGCGGCAGGCTCAGGACGTCGAACGGGCGGTAGTCCGCGCCCGGTCGCACGGCGTCCACCTGCTCGCGCGTACGGATGTCGAGCTTGCCCATTTCGAGAAAGCGCCCGCCGGGGGCGAGCAGCCGCAGGGAGGCGTCCACCAGCGGCCCCGCCAGCGCGTCCAGCACGACGTCCATGCCCCGCCCGCCGGTCGCCGCGCGGAAGGCCTCCTCGAACGCGCCGGTGCGGGAGGACGCCGTGCGCCCTGGCGGCACGCCGAGCCCGGCGAGCACCGGCCACTTGTCGGGGTGGGCCGTCGCGTACACCTCGGCCCCGAGATGGCGGGCGAGCTGCAGGGCGGCCATGCCGACGCCTCCGGTCGCCGCGTGGACGAGCACCCGCTGCCCGGCCCCGAGGCCGCCGAGGGCGACCAGGCCGTGATGGGCGGTCAGGAACGCGATGGGGACCGTGGCGGCCTCGGCGAACGTCCAGCCGCCGGGTACCGGAGCCACCAGCCGGTGGTCGGTCACCACATACGGGGCGATCGCGCCGCGGTCGAGGGCGACGATGCCCATCACCCGGTCGCCCGGCGCCACGCCGTCGACGCCGTCGCCGACCCCGGTGACCACCCCGGCGAACTCCCGGCCCAGCGCGGCGTCCCCGGGAAAGAGCCCCAGGGTGGTGATGACGTCGACGAAGTTGAGCCCGGCCGCCCGCACCCGCACCCGCACCTCGCCCGGCCCGGGCGGCGCTTCGTACTCCGGCGCAGGCACCAGCGCGAGCCGCTCGGGCGTGGTCTGGCGGGCAGGCCCGGTGAGGGCGAGCCGCCACGCGCCGGTGCCCGGCGGCGGGACGAGGAGGCCGTCGTCCCGTACGGGCGCGAGTACGGGCGCCAGGGCCCGCCCGCCGCGCAGCGCCACCCGCGGAAGGTCCGCGGCGACGGCGGCGGGCAGCAGCGCCTCGGACTCCGGCGCGCCGTCGCTGTCGACGTGGGCGAACTGGCCGGGGTGCTCGGCGGCCGCGCTGCGCCACAGGGCGGCCACGGCCGCGGCGACGGGGTCGGGCCGCCGGCCGGTGGCCCCGCGCGTGCACAGCACCAGCCGGGACCCGGCGAACGCCGGCTCCGCGACGAACGCCCTGAGCAGCGCCGCGTGCCGGGCGACGGCGGTGTGCAGGGCGGCAGGGAGCGGCAGCGGCCCGCCGTCCAGCGGGACGACCAGGGTGCGCGGCACCCGCGCACCCGCCGCGGGGAGCCCGTCCGCGGCGGGCACCGCGGGCAGGGCCGGGTGCGGCGGGCCCACGACGGCGGTGTCAGCGGCCGTGATCGGGGCCGCGTCCAGGGCGGCGGGCCGCCACTCCTCGGCCAGGAGCGGCGGGTGGAGGCCGGGCGCGGGCAGGAAGGAGACCGCGTCGACGCCGAGCACCGCGGCCCCCTGAGGGTCGGTGGCGTCGATCCGCCAGCTGCCGTCGGGGCCGCGCGCCGCGCGCACCCGCAGCGACGCGGTGTCCGCGGGGCGGATGCGCACCCCGCTCCAGGCGAACGGCATCAGCGGCGCCGACCCGCCGTCGGCGGGCGCCTCGGCGAGCAGCACGGCGTGCAGGGCCGCGTCGAGCAGGACCGGGTGGGCGTCCCACCCGGCGGCAGGACCGGCCCCTGGGCCGAGTGCGACCTCGGCGAACACCTCGCCGTCCCCGCGCCACATCCGGTGCAGGGCGCGCAGCCGCGGACCGTAGGTGTACCCGGCGTCCGCGAGCCGGCCGTAGGCGTCCGCGAGGTCCACCTCGCGCGCGCCCCGCGGCGGCCAGGCGGCAGCTTCTGCGAAGGGCTCGGGCCCGGGGGCTGCGGCGAGCGTGCCGTGCGCGTGCCGCACCCACGCGGCACCGCCGTCGCCACGCTCCCGCGCGTGGACCGACACCCCGCGGGCGCCGTCGGCGCCCGGCCGCTCGATCGCCACCTGTATGTCGAGCGCGCGCCCTTCCTCGGGCAGCGGCAGCGGCGCCGTCAGGACCAGCTCCGCCACCCGGCCGGCGCCGGTACGCCTGGCCGCGTACGCCACCAGCTCGGCCACGGCGGCACCCGGCACCAGCGGGGCCCCGAACAGCGCGTGGTCGGTGAGCCAGGGGGCCTCGGCGGTGGACACCCGGGCGGTCACCAGCTCGCCGCCGGTGTGCCCGAGCGGCAGGGACCCGGTGACGAAGGGGTGCCTGCCGCCGGGGTCGCGCGGCGGCGCGGCGGCCGCGGGGGAGGGCCAGTAGCGGCGGTGCTGGAAGGGGTAGCCCGGCAGCGCCACCGGCCTCCCGGGCCCGGCGAGGGCGCTCCAGTCCACCGGCAGGCCCGCGCGGAACGCCTCCGCCGTCGACGCGAGGAGGCGGTCGCGCGGCGGCTCGTCCCGGTGCAGCGTGCCGAGCGCCACGGCGGGTACGCCCGCGTCCTCGAAGGTCTCCAGCAGTGCGGAACGCAGCAGCGGGTGCGGGTTGACCTCGATGAACACCCGGTGGCCCGCGGCCAGCAGGGCCCGGACCGCGGGTTCGAGCAGCACCGGCTGCCGGGCGTTGCGCCACCAGTAGCCGCTGTCGAGGCCACCGGTGGCGAAGCGGTCACCGGTCACCGTCGAGTAGAAGGGCGTGGCGCCGTCGCGCGGGGCGACCGGCGCGAGGGCGGCGAGCAGCTGCTCGCGCAGCGGCTCGATCTGCCGGCTGTGGCCCGCGTTGCCCACCGGGAGCCTGCGGTACGCCACCCCGTCGGCGGCGAGCGCGGCCAGCAGGCCGTCGAGCGCCTCGGGGGTGCCGCCGACCGTGGTCGCCGCGGGCCCGTTGACCGCGGCGATCTCCAACGCGCCCGACCAGGCGGCCAGCCGCGGCAGCAGCGCGCCGGGCGGCAGGGACACGGCGGCCATGGCGCCCCTGCCCTGGAGCGGGCGCAGGGCCAGGCTGCGCAGCGCGACGATCCGCGCGGCGTCGTCGAGGCCGAGCGCGCCCGCCACGTAGGCGGCCGCGATCTCGCCCTGCGAGTGGCCGACCACGGCGGCCGGCCGCACACCGCGGGCGCGCCACGTCTCCGCGAGCGCCACCATCACGGTGAACAGGGCGGGTTGCGCCACGTCGACCCGGTCGAGCGGCGGGGCGCCCGGCGCGCGCGCGAGCACGTCGAGCACCGACCAGTCCAGATGGCGGGCGAACGCCGACGCGCACTGCTCGGCCGTCTCGGTGAACACCGGGTCGCTGCCGAGCAGCCCCTCGGCCATCCCGGCCCACTGCGCGCCCTGCCCAGGGAAGACGAACACCGCGCCGTCCGCGCCTGCCGGGGGCTCGGCGCCGCTGCCCCGGTGCTCGCGCGCGATCCCGGCCAGCTCCGCCAGCAGACCGTCCAGGTCGCCCGCCACGGCCACGGCGCGGTGGGCGAAGGCCGTGCGCCGGGCGAGCGTCCACGCCACGTCCGGCAGCGGCGTGCCGGGCTCGGCCGAGAGCCGGGTGCGCAGCCGGTCGGCCTGGTCGGCGAGCGCGGCCGCCGACCTGGCCGCCAGCGGGAACGCCACCGGCCGCGCGGCCTCTGCCGCCCCGGCGCCCCCGGTGCCGCCGCCCGCCACCTCGGCAGTCACGGCGCGCTCCGCCGCCACCGCTCCCGCCGCCGCTGCGGCAACTGCCGCCTCCGCGGTCCGCGCCCCTGCCGGGTCGTCCACCGCCTCCAGTACGACGTGCGCGTTGGTGCCGCCCGCGCCGAAGCCGGAGACCGCGGCCCGCGGGGGCCGCCCGGTCGCAGGCCACGGCCGCGCACCGGTCAGCACCCGCACCCCGCCGCCGCTCCAGTCGACCCGGCTGGTCGGACGGTCCACGTGCAGGGTGCGCGGGAGCACGCGGTGGCGCATTGCCATCACCGTCTTGATCACCCCGGCCACTCCCGCCGCCGCCTGGGTGTGGCCGATGTTCGACTTCACCGAGCCGAGCCACAGCGGCCGCTCCCGCGGGTGCTCGGCGCCGTACACCGCGAGCAGCGCGTTCGCCTCGATCGGGTCGCCGAGCCGGGTGCCGGGGCCGTGGGCCTCGACCGCGTCGACCTCGGCGGCCCGTACGCCGGCGTCGGCGAGCGCCGCCCGCACGACCCGCGCCTGCGCGGAGCCGTTGGGCGCGGTGAGGCCGTTGCTCGCGCCGTCCTCGTTGAGCGCGCTGCCGCGCACCACGGCCAGCACCCGGTGCCCCTCCCGCCGGGCCCGCGACAGCGGTTCGAGTACGAGCACCCCGACGCCCTCCGACCAGCCCGTGCCGTCCGCGGCCTCGGCGAACGCCTTGGACCTGCCGTCGGGGGAGAGGGCCCCCTGTGCGGTGAAGTCGGTGAACATCCACGGCGTCGACATCACGGTCACGCCCCCGGCGAGCGCGGTCGACACCTCGCCCGAACGCAGCGCCCGGCACGCGAGGTGCAGGGCCGTCAGCGACGAGGAGCACGCGGTGTCCACCGCGAGGGCGGGGCCTTCGAGGCCGAGGACATAGGACAGCCGCCCTGCCAGGACGCTCGGCGTGCTGCCCGTGTACACGTAGCCGTCGAGGCCGTCCCCCGCCTGCTGCACCAGCGCGTCGTACTGCTGGGGGATGACGCCGACATACACGCCGGTCGGCGTCCCGCGCAGCGACGCCGGGTCGATCCCGGCGTGCTCCACGGCCTCCCAGCCGACTTCGAGCAGCAGGCGCTGCTGCGGGTCCATGGCGGTCGCCTCGCGCGGCGAGATCCCGAAGAACGCCGCGTCGAAACCGGCCGCGTCGTCCAGGAACCCGCCGCGCCACGGCCCTTCGGGGAGCCCCGCGCCGCCCCAGCCGCGGTCCTGCGGCGGGCCGCCGAGCAGATCGCGCTCCCCGGCGACCGCGGCCCACAGTTCCTCGGCCGAGCGGATGCCCCCGGGAAAGCGGCAGGCCATGCCCACGATCGCGATCGGCTCGTGGCCCGCGCCGCCTTCCGTACCGGAGCCCTTACCGCCGGGGACCGGAGCGGGAGCCGCGGACTCCGCGGCGGTCGGTCCTGCGGGGCGCGCGAGGCGGCGGGCCACCTCGCGCGGGGTCGGATGGTCGTAGACCAGGCTGCTGGGCAGCGGGCGCCCCAGCGCCTCCTGGAGACGGTCCGTCAGCTCCACCACGGTCATCGAGTCCGCCCCCAGCGAGGCGAACGCGGCGTCGGCGGGGACCGCGTGCTGCCCGTCCCGTTCGAGGACGGCCGCGGTCTCGCGCAGGACGAGGGCGAGCATCCGGTCGAACGGCTCGTCCGGCCCGCCGTCCGCGCCGTTCGAGGCGGGCTTCCACGGTCCGGCCGCCGCGCCGGGACCCCGCCCCGCGTTCGGCTCGGGCGTCGCGGCGACCGCCGCGGCGCCGTCGCCCGGCAGCAGCAGGCGCCGCTGGAAGCGGTACGGGGGCAGGGCGGCGCGGGGGCCGTCCCCGCACACCGGGGCCCAGTCGACCGCCGCGCCCCCGACATGGCGCCGCGCCACGTCGGCCGGCGGCCCCGCCGGATCGGCAGAGGGCGCGGTGACGACGGCGCCGGAGGCGTCGTCGAGGGCAGCGAGCTCCGCCAGCGCGTCGAGCATCTCCCCGGGCGACGAGGCCACGGCGGCGCACCGGTGCGGGAAGTGGGTGCGGCCGAGCGCCAGCGTACGGGCCGCGTCCGCGAGCAGGCCGTCGCCGGCGGCGCCGCCCGCCTGCGCGGCCAGCCGGGCGCGGACCGCGGCGAGCTGGTCCCCGAGGGCCTCGGGCGACCGGGCGGACACCGGCCAGACGACGGCGCCCGGCCCGCAGGACCCGGCGCCCGGCGCACCGGGCGCGGTGGGCGTCGCCGGTGCCTGTGCCATCACCACATGACAGTTCGCACCGCCCATGCCGAACGAGCTGACCCCCGCCACCCGCGGCCCCGGCCACGCGTCGAGCGCCGTCTGCACCCGCAGTCCGAGGCCGTCCAGCGGGATCGCGGGGTGCTGCCGCGTGAAGTGCAGGCTCGGGGGCAGCATGCCGTGGTGCACCGCGAGTGCCGCCTTGACCAGCCCGGCGATCCCCGCGGCGCCCTCCAGGTGGCCGATGTTGGTCTTGACCGAGCCGACGGGCAGCGCGGCACCCCGCCGGGCCCGGCGCGCGAACCCGCCGAGCGCCGCTGCCTCCACCGGGTCGCCCGCCCTCGTGCCCGTGCCGTGCAGCTCCACGTACCCGACCGCCTCGAAACCGAGACCCGCCGCGCGGTACGCCTCGGCGAGCAGCGCCTCCTGCGCCGCGCCGTCCGGCACGGTGAGTGCTCCGGCACCGCCGTCGTGGTTGAGCGCGCTCCCGCGCAGCACGCAGTACACCCGGTCGCCGTCGGCCAGCGCGGCGGCCAGCGGCTTCAGCACCACCAGGGCGCCGCCCTCGCCCCTGACGAAGCCGTCGGCCGCCGCGTCGAGGACGGCGCTGCGCCCGCCGGGCGAGAGGGCGCCCGTACCGGCGACGGCCGCGTCGGCCTCGTCGTCGAGCAGCAGGCTCACCCCGCCGGCGAGCGCCAGCTCCGCGCCCCCGCCGCGCAGGCTCTCGCACGCCAGGTGCACGGCGGCGAGCGACGAGGACTGCCCGGTGTCCACGGTCAGGCTCGGACCGGTCAGCCCGAGCACGTGCGACAGCCTGCCTGCCGCCATCCCGCGCTGCGTCCCGGTGTACGCGTGCACGTCCGCGGCAGCGCCCGCGGCCCGCAGCGCCCCCGACCACTCGCCGTTGCCCGCGGCGAGGAACACGCCCGTACGGGAGGCCCGGAGCGAGCCGGGGACGATGTTCGCGTCCTCCAGCGCCTCCCAGCCGAGTTCGAGGGTGAGCCGCTGCTGCGGGTCGGTGCGGCGCGCCTCCCGCGGCGACATCCCGAAGAACTCCGGCTCGAAGCCGTGGACCGCGGCGAGTGCGGCCTCAGCCGAGGCCGCCTCACGGCCGGTGTCCGGCGCGCGCAGATAGCCGGCGCGGCCCGACGGCCTGCCGCCCGCGCGGCCCGGCGGCCGGGCGACGACCGCGTCCGTGCCCGCGCACAGCAGCCGCCAGAACGCCTCGGGCCCCTCGGCCCCCGGCAGCCGGCAGGCCAGGCCGACGACGGCGATGTCGGAGCGATGGGAGCGATCGGAGCGAGGGGGCGGGGGAGTCTTCATCAGCGCTCAGCCTTCGTCAGGTCGCCGGTGCCCGGCGGGCGTACCGGAGTTGCGGGGAGGTGTCCTGGAGTGTCCTGTCCGGTCGCGGCGCGGCCGGGGCCCGGCACAGGAGGGCCGTACCGGGAGGGGGCGGGCGTCCGGGCCGCTCACAGCGGGAGGTTGTCGTGCTTCTTCGGCGGACGCTCCTGGCGCTTGTGCCGCAGCAGCCACAGGGCGCGGTGCAGGTGCCTTCGGGTCTCCCGGGGCAGCACCACCTCGTCCACGACGCCGGCGCCGGCCGCCGACCACGCGTCGCGTCCTTCGATCAGCGCCCCGGGCCAGGCGAGATGGAGGTCCCCGCCGATCCGCCGGGAGCCGAGCGCCGTGTGGGCGAGCCCCGCGGCCGTCCCCGTGGTGACCGTCAGCAGCGGCACCGTCGCCTCGGCGTAGGCGTGCAGCAGCCGCGCCCCGCCGCGCTCCGCGCCGGGCGGGGGGCCGGCGGGCGCGTCCACCAGCGAGAGCACCGGCAGCCCGTACGCGTCGCAGGTCCGCACGAAGCGCGCCGCCTTGTCGCAGGCGGCCGCCGTCAGCGCCCCGTCCGCCACCAGGGGCTGCGGCGCCACCACCCCGACCGCGCAGCCGCCCAGCCGTCCGAAGGCCACGACGACGCTGCGCGCGTAGCCCGCGTGGACTTCGAGGAGGCCGCCGCCGCCGTCGAGCAGCGCCGCGGCGGTCTCGCGCGCGTCACGGAACGTTCCTGCACCCCGCTGCCCGGCGTCCGCCGGGTCCCCGCACGACGCGGCAGGGGGCGGCCGCAGCCCCGGCAGGTGCTCGCCCGGACCCGGCAGGAGGCCGATGAGCGCGCGGATCCACGCGAAGGCATCGTCCTCGTCTGCGGCCAGGCAGTGCGCGGTGCCCGAGGTGGCGCTGTGCATGCGCGCCCCGCCGAGCTCGTCGAGCCCCACCACCTCGCCGACCGAGCTGCGGGTCACCTCGGGCCCCGTGACGAACATGTGGGAGAGGCCGTCCACCATCACCACGAAGTCGGTGAGGGCGGGCGAGTAGGCGGCGCCGCCCGCGCACGGCCCCGCGATGAGCGAGATCTGCGGCACCGCGCCCGACATCCGCACGTTGCGCGCGAAGATCTGCCCGTACAGGCTCTGGGCGACCGGGCCCTCCTGGATGCGGCCGCCCGCACTGTCGTTGATCCCGACGAGGGGCGCGCCCGCGTCCATCGCGAGGTCCATCAGCCGGACGATCTTCTCGCCCGCGGCCTCGCCGAGGCTGCCGCCGAAGACCGTGAAGTCCTGCGCGAAGCAGCACACCGGGCGCCCGCCGACCGTGCCGTGCCCCGTCACCACCGCGTCGCCCGGCGGGCGGTGCCCGGCGAGCCCCGGCGCGTCCGAGCGGTGCACGGCCTGCGAGCCGAGCTCGGTGAACGAACCGGGGTCGAGCAGCGCGCCGATCCGCTCGTGCGCCGAGCGGGCGCCCCGCCGCCGCTGGCGGCGCACGGCCTCCTCGCGCTGCGCGCTCCTGGCCCGCAGCCGCCGCGCGAACGCGTCGGCCCCCGCCTGCCCGGCGGGGGGAGCGGGCAGCGGACCTGCCCCGGTACGTGGAACGTTCACACAAGGGAATACGGCGTCCCGCGGGCCGTTCGTTCGAGCCAGGACGGGTAATACCCGTCACACGGCCGGGTACGGCGGCCCCGGCTCAGCGGGTGGCGACCAGCCGGGCGAAGACGACCACGTTGCCCTCGTAGCCGGTGGCCTTGGTGTAGCCGCCTCCGCAGGTCAGGACCCGCAGCTCCGGGTAGCCGGTGTCGGCGTAGACCCGCACGCCGGGGAAGTCGGCCTTCGAGAACACCGCGACGTCGTAGATCTGGAACACGGCGGTCCTGCCGTCGAAGCGCGTGGTCTCGATGTGGTCGCCCTTCTTGAGCGAGCCGAGGCCGTAGAAGACCGCGGGGCCTGTCTCGTTGTCGACATGGCCCACGATCACGGACGTGCCCGACTGGCCGGGCGCGACGCCGTTCTGGTACCAGCCCGCCATGTTCCGGTCCGAGGGCGGCGGCGCCTCGATCCAGCCCTTCTTGTCCAGGCCGACGTCCATCAGCGGGGCGTCGACCTTGATCTCGGGGATGCGGACGCGCGCGGGCGGGGCGTACGGCAGGGGCCGCACGGACGCCGCGGGCAGCGCTCCCGCCGCCGGGTCGCGGTGCTGCGCGTCGGGCGTCGACGCGGCCGCCGGCTGCGGCGGCCCGAGCGGCGCGTCGGCGCCGTTGCGCAGCAGCGCGACCCCGGTGAGCAGGACCAGCGCGAGCGCCCCCCAGGGGGAGCGCCGCCTCTTCTCCTGGCCCAGATCGTCCAGGCGCATGGTTCTCCCTTCGTGGGCGGCCTGTATGCACGGTAGGCGCGGGCCGCCGCCCCGGCGATCACTGGCGGGCGAACGGGTGGCGCCCTGCGGCCTCCTGACCCGCCGACATGTTCGGAGTATTCGGCGGGGCGAAAACTCCCGACGGGCCGGGACCCGCGCTGACCTGCCGCGTCGGCCCGCGGCACGCGCCGTCTGACGGCGTGTCGCACGACGGCCGAGCGGCTGCCGGAATGCACCGATTTGACCATCCGATGAAGGTTCGTCATGGAAGGCGTTCTCGTCGATCAACCCGGGGCGCCGCTCCGGGGCGTCTTCCATGGAGGTTCAACGATGCGTGCTCCACGCGTTCTCGCGGTCGCGGCGACCGCCTGCGCGGCGGTGGCGTTCTCCGCCCCGCTGGCCGCCGCCAACAGCGGTCCCGTCAACGTCCAGGCCGACCCGTACACGGTGCACCAGGGCGGCACGATCCGGATCACCGTCGACGGCTGCGGCCACGGCGGCTCGGTCACGTCCAACGCCTTCCCGAAGACCAGGGTCTCGGTGAACGCCTCGGGGCACTCCACCGCCACCGCGCGGGTCTACGACAAGGCGACGCCCGGCACCTACAACCTCGCCGTCAGGTGCGGCGACGACAGCCGCGTCGCCACCCGGCAGTTCCGCGTCGTCCCCGGCCGCGGCGCGCTCGGCGGGCTCGGCGGCTCGGTCGGCCCGAGCGCCACCGAGACCGAGGTGGGCGCCGGCCTCGTCGCCACGGCGGCCGTCGGCGGCACCGCCTTCGTCGTGCGGCGCCGCCGCACGCTCGGCGCGGCCTGACCCGGATACGCGCCGCGGGGTCTGCCGCCCGCGGGGGCGGCAGGAGCCGCACAGACCCGTCGCCCCGAGTCCTCCACAGGGACTCGGGGCGACGGGCGTGCGTGCGGTGCCGGGATCAGTGGGCCCGGTCCGCCGTCCGCCGGCGTGCGGCGATCACGGTGCCCGCTGCCGCCGCGGCGACGAGCGCGGCACCGGCCGCGATCTCCGCGGTGCCCGAGCCGCCCGCGCTGCCGCCGAGGCCGCCGTTCACCCCGCCGGGGAGGGTCGGCCGCGCCGTCGCCCCCACGATGGTCAGATCGGCCGTGCCGGAACGGCCCCCGCAGGTGAAGGTGACCCGGTACACCGCGCCGCGCTTGGCGTCCCGGTCGACCGTGGCCGCGGCGGTGCGCCCGCGGGGGATGGTGGTGGTGTCGAAGACCGCGGACGAGGCGGTCGCGGTCGAACCGCAGTCGGTCACGGACAGGGTCACCCGGCCCCCTGGCGCGATCGAGGAGGGCGTCACCGAGAAGCCGAAGGGCGTCACGTCGCCCCCCTCGGGCGCGGCGGCGGCGACGGGGGCGGTGAGCGCGATGGCGGCCACCGTCAGGGCGGCGGCGGATGCGGCACGTATCGTGCGCATGGGGCAGTCCTCCGGGTCCCGAGGGGCAGCCTGCGGAACCTGTTTCCGCCGGTCGTGGGAGATGCACCTCGATGACGCCGACGCTAGGAGCGCCGTACCACAGCCGCGATCGCAGACGGACGAATGGGGCACGCGTGTCCCCCGGGCGGCGGACACGCGTGCCGTGCGGCCGACGCCGCGTCAGGACGTGATGCCGGGGAACAGGGCGAGGAACGGCTCCGCGGTGGCCGAGACACCCCGCCCGTACGGCGCGTCGAAGTCCCAGATCAGGAAAAGCAGGAAGGCGATCAGGACGCTGAAGAGGCCGGCCAGCAGCAGCTCGCGGAAGGTGCGTCTGATCTGGAGCAGGAAGATCAGCCCGACCGTGACCACGGCCCCCGCGATCAGCCCGAACCAGACGACGCCCGGCATGGTCGCACCCGCGTTCTGCCCGCGGGCGCCGCGCGCGTCGTCGGCGGCGGCGACGTCGTCCATCAGCGGCTGGTAGACCTGCCCCTCCAGGTCGGTGCGGGGCGCGTACGAGGAGGCGTCGGCGCGCAGCCGGTCGAACAGCTGCGTGCCGCGCGGGCTCAGCGCCTCGTGCCGCGCCATGTGCGGCCACTCGGTGTGCACCACGTAGGAGACGTACGTGTCGACGTCGTCGCGGATGCGGTCGCGCTCGGCGGGCGGGTAGACGGCGACCCGCTCGCTGATCTCGTGCAGCGTCTGGGCCTCCTGGCGGACGTTGTCCTGGGCGGCGCTGCGGGCCTCCCAGACGCCCGCGATCGCGAGGCCCAGCACGATGGCGTAGACGACACCGATCATCATCACCATGTAGTCGAGCACGTCGGGCGTCTGGGTCGGGTCGTCGTCGTCGCCCAACCGCCGCCGTACCCAGCGGTGGTTGACGACCACGATGGTCAGGACGACGACGGCTGCCGCCGCCATCGCGAGGGTCAGGACGAACCATTCCGACATGGGGTCTCCGGATTCAGCGGGAGCGCGGGCGCAGGACGGCGACGGCGAGCACGGCGGGCGCGGTGATCACCAGGATCATCAGGACGGGCGAGGTGTGGCGTACCGGCTGCCTGCGCACGGCCTTGCGGTAGTGCGGGAGCGCCACGGGCGTCGGGGCGGGGCGGGCCGACGGCGTCGGTGTCGGCCGTGGGGCCGGTGTCCTGCGGGGCGGCGGGGCCGCGTGCGACGCGGGAGGCTGCGGAGGCGGCGGCGCCGGGGGAGCGGCGCGCGGCGGCGGCGCGGGGCTGGTGCGCGGCGGCCGCGGGGTGTGCGCCGGAGGCGGTGGCGGCGTGGTCGGCGGGGGCGGTGGAGGCGGCACCGGCGGGCGTGGCGGGGGAGTCGGCGGCCTGGTCGGCGGTGGCGGCGGTGGCGTGGTCGGCGGCGGGGGAGGCGGCGAGGCGGGCGGAGGACACGGGCGGCAGCCGTGGCCGCCCGCCACCGCGACCGCCCACACGCCGTCCGGCCCGATCGAGGCGTAGGCGCAGCTGTCCGCGGCGGCCGGCGCGGGCAGCGCTGCGGCGGACAGGCAGACGAGGGCGCAGGCGGCCAACAGCCGTCCCGCGTGGGATGCGTACACGGCCGAAGCCTGGACGCCGAATTGCACCGCCACGCCGAAACGCGTCAGGATTCCCCCGGATAGGGGGATGTGGCGCAACCGTGGTTTCCCGGTCGTTCACCCGATCCGGCGAACCGGCCAACACGCTTGTATGCTCCCTGAGTTAACGGAGCGCGTGGTGAAGTGCCGGTCCCACGGGGGGTGGGGTGCGAGGACGGCGCCGCTACCGACGCGTACGGTCAGGAACAGGCCACCGTCAGCTACGGACGGGGCAGGGGGAGGGGCACATGCCTGCGGTGTGTGACGGAGATCGGTGCGCGGACGCCCGTCCGGGGTCGCTCTCCTGGCGCGGTGTCAGTAGCCTCGGCTCGAACACCCGGCCGGGCGGTCGGCCGTGACTCGTGGCGAATCGTTGGAGACCTCGATGGAACGTCCCGCGTGGGCCCCGCACGACATCGACATATCGGTGCCGAGCGTCTCCCGCATGTACGACTACTACTTGGGCGGTTCGCACAATTTCGAGGTCGACAGGGAAGCCGCGCGCCGGGCAATGGAGTTCATGCCGGGCCTCCCGACGATCATGAAAGCCAACCGGGCATTCATGCGCAGGGCCGTGAAATACGCGCTGGCCGAGGGCATCGGGCAGTTCCTGGACGTCGGGTCCGGAATTCCCACCTACGGCAATGTGCACGACGTGGCGCAGGAGACTGCCCCCGGCACCCGCGTGGTCTACGTCGACCGCGACCCGGTCGCCGTCAGCCACAGCCGAGCCGTGCTCGACGGCGTGCCGGGCGCGGCCGTCACCGCAGGGGACCTCAAGGCCCCGGCCGAACTGCTCGCCGACCCCGTCGTGACCGGACTCCTCGACCTGACACGGCCGGTGGCCCTGCTGCTCGTCGCCGTCCTGCACTTCATCGAGGACGCGGACGAGCCGCAGAAGGCCGTCGCCGCGCTGCGCGACGCCCTCGCCCCCGGCAGCCTGCTGATCCTCTCCCACGCCGGCTACGAGGGCGTGCCCGTGCCGCGCGAGCGCACCCAGGGGGCGGTCGACGTCTACCGTGACATCCGCAGCCCCATCGTGCTGCGCTCCCGCGACGAGGTCGCCCGCTTCTTCGACGGCTTCGAGACGGTCGCCCCCGGGCTTGTCGCGATGTCCCACTGGCGGCCCGAGATCCCGCCGGCGCAGGCCGATCCCTACGCCTCGTCGGCCTTCGTCGGGGTGGGGCGCAAGGCGTGACGCTTCCCCAGCCGACGTCGGGCACCCACGACGCACAGGACGCCCTGGAGGACAGGCTCCGCCGGTTCGCGACCATCTGGAGCCGCGCGGTCTTCCCGTCCTCCGCGACCTCCCTGACCCGCCCCGAGTTCGAGAAGCACCTGCTGCCGCTCGCCCGCAGGCTCAACGAGGCGCTGCGCGCCCCCAGGTTCGACACCGCGCCGGCCCAGCAGGTCGGCGCCGAACTGGTGGCCGCGCACTGCACCGACCCCGAGGCGCTCGCCCGCACCCTCGGCGTCGTCGAGTCCTACCTCGTCCTGTACTGCGGGGCCGAGGAGTTCGCGGGCGACGAGAACCGCGCCCGCTGCTCCCGTCTCCAGCACGCCCTGGCCGGCGGCTTCGCGCAGGCGCTGCGCGAGCGCACCCTCGCCGAGCAGGAGGCCATCGCCCGCTCCGCGCTGAGCGCGCGCTCCGACGCGGAGGAGGCGCTGCGCGCCACTCAGGCGCGCTTCCTCGCGGTCTTCGAGGGCGCCGCCATCGGCATCGCCATCGCGGACCTCGACGGCACCGTGCTCGAGGTCAACGACACGCTCACCAAGATGTTCGGCGGCCTCGAACACCACGTGCGCAGCCGCAACGTCACCGAGTGGGTGCACCCCGAGGACAAGCCGCAGGTCTGGCGGATGCACGGCGAGCTGGTGCGCGGCGAGCGCGAGCACTTCAGCATCGAGAAGCCCTTCTACCGGGGCGACGGCACCGTGCTGTGGACCAACCTCACCGTCTCGCTGCTGCGCGACGCCGAGGGCGCGCCGCAGTACCAGCTCGCGCTGATGGAGGACACCACAGAGCGGCGCCTGCTCAACCTCCGGCTGCGGTACGAGGCGACGCACGACGCCCTCACCGGGCTGCCCAACAGGACCCTGTTCTTCGAGCGCCTCGACAAGACGCTCGCGGCGGGCGACGGCACCCGCTTCGGCCTGTGCTACCTCGACCTCGACGGCTTCAAGGCCATCAACGACAGCCTCGGCCACTCGGCGGGCGACCGGCTGCTCGTCGAGGTCGCCGACCGGCTCCAGAGCTGCGCGACCGCGCCGGGCGAGATGGTCGCGCGCCTCGGCGGCGACGAGTTCGTCGCCCTCACCACGGGGCCCGACACCCGCACCGAGGCCGCCGACCTGGCCTCCCGGATGCTGGGCGTGCTGACCACCCCGATCCGCCTGGACGGGCGGGAGTTCACCGTGCGCGGCAGCATCGGCATCGTGGAGGGCCCGACCGCCGAGCACACCGCGGCCGAGGTGCTGCGCAGCGCCGACATCACCATGTACCGGGCCAAGGCGGCGGGCGGCAACCGCTACGAGATCGCGGACCCGGAGTCCGACGAGCGCGCCATCACCCGGCACGGGCTGACCACCGCGCTGCCCGCGGCGCTCGAACGCGGCGAGTTCTTCATCGAGTACCAGCCGCTCGTCCGCCTCGGCGACGCCAGCGTGCGCGGCGCGGAGGCCCTGGTCCGCTGGGCGCACCCGCAGCACGGGGTGATCGGGCCCGACCGCTTTATCCCCCTCGCCGAGCGCACCGGCCTGATCGTCCCGCTCGGCCGGTGGGTGCTCGAACAGTCGGCGCGCCAGGCCAAGGTGTGGCTGGAGGCGCTGCCGCCCGAGGAGCGCGACACCCCGCTGCGGGTCAACGTGAACCTCTCGCCCGCGCAGCTGCACCACCCCGGTCTCGTCGCCGACACGGTCGACATCCTGGAGCGTGTCGGGCTGCCGCCCGGCGCGCTCTGCCTCGAAGTGACGGAGTCCGCGCTGATAGGAGCCGACGAGGACCTGCTCAAGCCGCTGCGCCAACTCGCCGAGATGGGCGTGCACATCGCGCTCGACGACTTCGGCACCGGCTACTCCAACCTCGCCAACCTGCGCAGGCTGCCGGTCGGCGTGCTCAAGCTGGACCGCTCCTTCACCCAGGGCATGCAGCAGCACCCGGCTGACCCCGTCGACCTGAAGATAGTGGAGGGCATCGTCTCGCTCGCCCACAGCCTGGGCCTCACGGTCACCGTGGAGGGCGTGGAGACCGGGGCGCAGGCCGACCACCTCAGACGGCTCGGCTGCGACACCGCGCAGGGCTGGTACTACGCGCGCCCCGGGCCGCCCGAGCGGCTGCGCGAGCTCTCGCTGGCCGACGCCGTCTGAGGCGCCGCCCGCACCGGCGCCCCTCCCGCACGGCCGGGCGGGGCGCGGCGGTCAGGGCGCCGTGCCCGGCGGTATCCGGGTCTCCAGCAGGAGCCGCATCAGCTCGCGCGCCGCGCGGGGCGGCGCCACGTCGCTGCGGTGCGCGAGCGCGATCGTCCTGCGCAGCCCGGGCGGCGCGAGCTCGGTCACCCGCAGGTCACGGCCCGCCCGCTGCGCCACCATGCTGGGCACCACGGCGACGCCGAGCCCCGCCCGGACGAAGCCGAGCACGGCGTCCATCTCCCCGCCCTCCACGGTGAACGACGGCTCGAAGCCCTCGGCGTGGCAGGCGGCGACCGTCAGCTCCCGCAGGTCGTAGCCGTGCCGGAACATCACGAGCGGCTCGCCCTGGAGGTCCGCGACCCGCACGGGACGCCGCGGCGCGGGCCCGGCCGCCGACGACACCACGACCAGGTCCTCCTGGAGCAGCTCGACCGTGGTCAGCGCGGGGGAGGGCGTCGGCAGCGGCAGCACCACCAGGGCGAGGTCGACCGCGCCGCGCGCCAGCTCCCGCACCAGGTCGCGCGACCCGCTCTCCTCGATCCGCAGCTCGATCCCCGGATGCAGGTCGTGGAAGGCGCGCAGCACGTCGGGCAGCAGGCCCGTGCACACGCTCGGCGTCGCGCCGAGCCGCACCCGGCCTCTGCGCAGCTGGGCGAGCTCCTGCACCTCGTGCCGCGCGGTCTCCGCGTCCGCGAGGATCCTGCGGGCCAGCGGCAGCAGCGACTCACCGGCCTCCGTGAGCGCCACATTCCCCCTGGCCCGGCTGAACAGCTCCGCGCCCAGCTCGTTCTCCAGCGCCCTGATCTGCTGGGAGAGCGACGGCTGCGAGACATGGACCCGCTCGGCGGCACGGGTGAAGTGGCGCGTCTCGGCCACGGCGACGAAGTAGTGGAGCTGATGGAACTGCACGATCCCATGATAGGGACAGGCTATGGACATGAGCCAATCCATGTCTTGGACCTCTGGGGCCGTTCGGCCCTAGCGTCAGGCACATGGCTCTGGCGACGCGGACGGACAAGCGGCCCTCCCTGCCCAAGACGGTGTGGGACTCCACGGTCGGCAAGAAGACGGTGATGGCCGTCAGCGGCCTGCTGATGCTCGCCTACCTCGTGGTCCACATGTACGGGAACCTCAAGATCTTCTTCGGGCCCGGCACCTTCGACGGGTACGCCCACTGGCTCCGCGTCGTCGGCGAGCCCTTCTTCCACTACTCGTGGGTCCTGTGGATCGTCCGGGTCGTGCTCGTCGCCGCGGTCGTGGCGCACGCCGTCTCCGCGTACCAGCTCAGCCGCCGCGACCTCGCGGCGCGCCCCACCAAGTACGTGCACAAGAAGGCCCGCACGAGCTACGCCACCCGCACCATGCGATGGGGCGGCGTGATCCTCGGCCTGTTCATCGTCTGGCACATCCTCGACCTGACCACCGGCACCGTGCAGCCGGGCTTCGTGCCGGGCCACCCGTACGCCAACGTCGTCGCCGCCTTCCACGAGTGGTGGAACGACGTCCTCTACATCGTCGCGATGCTCGCGCTCGGACTCCACGTCCAGCACGGCTTCTGGAGCGCGGCCCAGACCCTCGGCGCCGGCAGCGCCACCCGCGACCGTGCCCTCAAGGCCGTCGCATGCGTGCTCGCGGTCCTGCTGACCGCGGGATTCATCGCCGTACCCGTCGCCGTCATGACCGGACTGGTGAGCTGACATGAACGAATACATCCGATACACCACAGGCGAGCCGGTCGCGGACACCAGGGCCCCTGACGGGCCCGTCGAGGAGCGCTGGAACCGCCGCCGCTTCGAGGCCAAGCTGGTCAACCCCGCCAACCGCCGCAAACACACCGTCATCGTCGTGGGCACCGGGCTCGCCGGCGGCGCCGCCGGCGCCACCCTCGCGGAACAGGGCTACCGCGTCGTCCAGTTCTGCTACCAGGACTCGCCGCGCCGCGCCCACTCCATCGCCGCCCAGGGCGGCATCAACGCCGCGAAGAACTACCGCAACGACGGCGACTCGGTCCAGCGGCTGTTCTACGACACCGTCAAGGGCGGCGACTTCCGCTCCCGCGAGTCCAACGTCCACCGCCTCGCCGAGGTCTCCGTCGAGATCATCGACCAGTGCGTCGCCCAGGGCGTGCCGTTCGCCCGCGAGTACGGCGGCCTGCTCGACACCCGCTCCTTCGGCGGCGTGCAGGTCTCCCGCACCTTCTACGCGCGCGGCCAGACAGGGCAGCAGCTCCTCCTCGGCGCCTACCAGGCGCTCTCCCGCCAGATCGCCGCAGGCAACGTCGAGATGCACCCCCGCACCGAGATGCTCGACCTCGTCGTGGTCGACGGCCGGGCCCGCGGCATCGTCGCCCGCGACCTGGTCACCGGCGCCGTCTCCACGTACTTCGCCGACGCCGTCGTCCTCGCGTCGGGCGGCTACGGCAACGTCTTCTACCTGTCGACCAACGCCAAGAACAGCAACGCCACCGCGATCTGGCGCGCGCACCGGCGCGGCGCCTACTTCGCCAACCCCTGCTTCACCCAGATCCACCCCACCTGCATCCCGCGCTCGGGCGACCACCAGTCCAAGCTGACCCTGATGAGCGAGTCGCTGCGCAACGACGGCCGCATCTGGGTACCCAAGCAGCGCGGCGACGACCGCCCGCCGCACCGGATCCCCGAGGACGAGCGCGACTACTACCTGGAGCGCATCTACCCGTCCTTCGGCAACCTCGTGCCCCGCGACATCGCCTCCCGCGCCGCGAAGAACGTGTGCGACGAGGGCCGCGGCGTCGGCCCCGGCGGCCAGGGGGTGTACCTCGACTTCGCCGACGCCATCGAGCGCCTCGGCCGCAAGGCCGTCGAGGAGAAGTACGGCAACCTCTTCGAGATGTACGAGCGGATCACCGCGGAGAACCCGTACGAGGTCCCGATGCGGATCTACCCCGCCATCCACTACACGATGGGCGGCCTGTGGGTCGACTACGACCTCCAGACCACGGTGCCCGGCCTGTTCGCGATCGGCGAGGCCAACTTCTCCGACCACGGCGCCAACCGGCTCGGCGCCTCCGCGCTGATGCAGGGCCTCGCCGACGGCTACTTCGTCCTGCCTCCCTCGCTCAACGACTACCTCGCGCGCAACCCCTCGCTCGACCGGGTCGACGACGCACACCCCGAGGTCGCCGAGGCGGTCGCGGAGACCGAGGACCGGCTGCGGCTGCTGCTCGCCGTCGACGGCGACCGCACCCCTGACTCCTTCCACAAGGAGATCGGCGAACTCCTCTGGGACCAGTGCGGCATGGCGCGCACCGACGAGGGGCTGCGCAAGGCACTCGACCGCATCCCGCAGATCCGCGAGGAGTTCTGGCGCCGGATCAAGGTGCCGGGCACCGGCGAGGAGCTCAACCAGGCCCTGGAGAAGGCGAACCGCGTCGTCGACTACCTGGAGCTCGCCGAACTCCTCTGCCTCGACGCCCTGCACCGCACGGAGTCCTGCGGCGGCCACTTCCGCGAGGAGTCCCAGACCGAGGGCGGCGAGGCGGCCCGCAGGGACGAGGAGTTCTCCTATGCCGCGGCCTGGGAGTTCACGGGCACCGGCGAGGCGCCCGTCCTGCACAGGGAAGACCTCGTCTTCGATGACGTACACCCCACCCAGCGGAGCTACGCATGAGGCTCACCCTGCGCGTCTGGCGGCAGCAGCACGCCGACGCAGAAGGCGCCATGGTCACCTACGAGATCGACGGCATCACCGAGGACATGTCCTTCCTCGAGATGCTCGACTCGCTCAACGAGAAGCTCATCCTGGAGGGGGACCAGCCGGTCGCGTTCGACCACGACTGCCGCGAGGGCATCTGCGGCGCCTGCGGCGTCGTGATCAACGGCGACGCGCACGGGCCCGAGCGCACCACCACCTGCCAGCTGCACATGCGGCACTTCGAGGACGGCGACACCATCGACGTCGAACCCTGGCGGGCGGGCGCCTTCCCCGTCGTCAAGGACCTCGTCGTGGACCGCTCCGCGTTCGACCGGATCATCGGCTCCGGCGGCTACATCACCGCGCCGACCGGCGCGGCACCCGAGGCGCACTCGACCCCCGTGCCGAAGCCCGCCGCTGACACGGCGTTCGAGCACGCCGAGTGCATCGGCTGCGGCGCCTGCGTGGCGGCCTGCCCGAACGGCTCGGCGATGCTGTTCACCTCGGCCAAGATCAACCACCTGAACACCCTGCCGCAGGGCGCGCCCGAGCGCGAGACGCGCGTCCTCGACATGGTGGCCCAGATGGACGACGAGGGCTTCGGCGGCTGCACCCTCACCGGCGAGTGCGCGACGGCCTGCCCCAAGGGCATCCCGCTGATGTCCATCACGTCGATGAACCGGGAGTGGCTGCGGGCCGGGGTGAAGGCGGCCCGCTGAGGGGCCGCACGCCCGGCCACCCGTTCGGAGCAGCCGGGGCCGCGCCGCGCGCCCCGGCCCCCGGCCCCGCGGACGCGGGGCGCGGATACCTCCCATCGGGCGGTTCGGTGCACCGGACGGCCCTGTCCGCTTCGCTCCGCGCGCGATCATGACATCCACTGGACTCCATGCGGCCCCACTCGGGTGAGCCGTGCCCGCCTACCCGGCGGCTTCCGAAGGAGTCCGGATGAAGAACACCGCTGTGAGAGCGGCCGCCGTGGCGGCGGCAGCCCTCTTCGCGACGACGGCGACCGCCTGTTCGAACAGCGGCTCGTCCTCGCACCACAAGGAGGACACGGCCGCGCACGTGAAGGCGGCGGCCGAGCAGGCGACCTCGTCGCCTTCGGCGTCCGCAGGCATGAAGGACGCGGCATCGAAGATCATGACCAGCAGCGTGCAGGGGCTCGGCGACATCCTCGTCGACAGCAAGGGCCACACGCTGTACCTGTTCGCCAAGGACACCACCGACAAGTCGACCTGCACGGGCGAGTGCGCCAAGGGCTGGCCGCCGGCCATCGTCACCTCGACCCCCAAGGCCGCGACGCCGGGCGACTCCGCCTCCCCGTCGGGGAGCGCGACCATGAGCGCGTCGCCCACCGGCTCGGCCTCTCCGTCCGACACGGCCTCCGCCTCGCCCACCTCGTCGGCCGGCGCGCTCAAGGCGGAGCTGTTCGGCACCACCAAGCGCAGCGACGGCACCCTCCAGGCCACGTACAACAAGCACCCGCTGTACTACTTCGCGGGTGACACCAAGCCCGGCCAGGTAAACGGCCAGGGCGTCACCGCCTTCGGCGCCAAGTGGTACGTCGTCGACCCGCAGGGCGAGCGCGTCACCGCGATGCCCGCCAAGAGCAGCGCGAGCCCGAGCGAGAGCGCGAGCCCGAGCGGCACCGCCACCGGGAGCGCGAGCCCCAGCGGCACCGCGACCGGCAGCAGCGGCAGCCGGTACTGACCCGCACGGCAGCGGCGGCCCGCGCGGGCCGCACCCGGCAGGGCCCCGGACACCCCAGGTGTCCGGGGCCCTGTGCGCCGCGTCAGGCGGTGAGCCCCCGCAGCCGGGCGAGCCTGCGGTAGGAGTCGAGCAGCGCCGTACGGTCGTAGGTGCTCGTGGTGACGAGGAACTCGTCGGCGCCGCTCCGCTTCAGCAGCCCGTCGAGCGCGGGCCCCACCTCCTCCTCGGTGCCGAAGAGGTGACCGGTCATCGCCTCGTCGAACAGGGCGCGCTGGCGCTCCGTCATCGCGGCGGACTCGACCGCACCGGCCGGCGCCAGGGGCGGGAAGCTGCCGCGGGTGCGCGAATAGGCGGCCGACCACGCCTCGGGCAGCAGGATCCTGCGCGCCTCCCCGGTGGTGGCGGCCAGCGCCACCGTGCCGGAGACCACCACATACGGCCGCTCGCCCCAGGCGGAGGCGCGGAACTGCGCGCGGTAGTCGTCGATCGCGCGCAGCATGGCGTCCTGCCCGCGCACCGCGGCGATCACCAGCGGCAGCCCCGCGCGGGCCGCGGTCCGCGCACCCGCCCCGGTGGCCAGCACGAACGCCGGGACGCGCAGGCCCTCCGCGGGCCTCGCGTGCACCTGCGGATGGGCCGGCTGCCCGCCGGTGAACCAGCCGAGCAGCTCGTCGAGCTGCTCGGGGAAGCGGTCGGCGGCCTCCTTGCCCTGGCCGAGCGCGGCCCTGATGCCGTCGGTGAAGCCCACGGAACGGCCGAGCCCCATGTCGATCCGGCCGGGGAAGAGGGACGCGAGCACTCCGAACTGCTCCGCGACCACGAGGGGCCGGTGGTTGGGCAGCATGACCCCGCCCGTGCCGACCCTGATGGCGGAGGTCGCGGCGGCCACCGCCGCCGCGAGCACCGTGGGCGCGGAGCCCGCGACACCGGGCACGCTGTGGTGCTCCGACACCCAGAACCTGCGGTAGCCGAGCGCCTCCGCCTGCCGCGCGAACTCCACGGTGTCCCGCAGCGCCTCGCCGGGCTCCCGGCCCTCCCGGGTACGCGAGCGGTCGAGTACGGAGAAGGGGACCCTGGCGGGGTCCTGCGCTGCGCTGCTCATGGCTGCGTCAACGCGGCACGGTCCCGGGGGCTTCCGCACCTCCTCCGAAACCCCTCCGGCCGGGCGCATCCGGGCATGCCGCCCGGGTGTCCGGACCAGGGGCGCGGGGGTGCGCGCCCCGCCGCGCACCCGTGCTCTCCCGCCCGTTCCACCGGGTAACTGTGATGTGCATCACATACCCATGAGGTTCCGACCTGCCGTTTGCGGCGCTGCGTCCCTGATCGGCGGGGAGTGAGTGACCTCTGTGGCCTCTGTGGTCCTGCCGGAGCTATCTACCGGACATATGGAAGTCATATGGAGGAGATAGATTACTTGCATCGACCAACGTTCTGCGTCCGCACGGGCTGCGCGCCGGCACGTGTACGCGAAGGAGTAAAGGCATTGTGGGCATGAGCCGAACAACCGCAGCGGAACCCTCGCGGACCGGCCCCGGAGAGCACTACAAGTGGATCGCGCTCTCCAACACCACGCTCGGTGTGCTGATGGTGATGATCAACCAGTCGATCGTGCTGATCGCGCTGCCCGACATCTTCCGCGGCATCGACCTGAACCCGCTCGACCCGGGGAACACCAGCTACCTGCTGTGGATGCTGATGGGCTTCATGGTCGTCACGGCGGTGCTCGTGGTGACCTTCGGCAGGCTGGGCGACATGTTCGGCCGGGTCCGCATGTACAACATGGGCTTCGCCGTCTTCACCCTGTGTTCGATCGCCCTCTCGCTCACGTACCTCGACGGCAGCGCGGGCGCGCTCTGGCTCATCGGCTGGCGCATCGTCCAGGGCATCGGCGGCGCGCTGCTGTTCGCCAACTCGACGGCCATCCTCACCGACGCCTTCCCCACGCACCAGCGCGGCACCGCGCTCGGCATCAACTCCATCGCCGCCATCGCCGGCTCCTTCATCGGACTGATCCTCGGCGGCGTGCTGGCGCCGGTCGACTGGAAGCTGATCTTCCTGGTCTCCGTGCCCTTCGGCATCTTTGGCACCGTCTGGGCGTACATCAAGCTGCACGACACCGGGGTCCGGGTGCACGCGAAGATGGACTGGTGGGGCAACATCACCTTCGGCGTCGGCCTGATCGCGGTGCTGGTCGGCATCACGTACGGCATCCAGCCCTACGGCTCCTCCACGATGGGCTGGGCCAACCCGATGGTGCTCGCCGCTCTCATCGGCGGTGTAGTTGTCTTGGGCATCTTTGTGTGGATCGAGCGGACCGTCGAGCAGCCGCTGTTCCGGCTCTCGCTGTTCCGGCTGCGCGCCTTCACCGCGGGCAACATCGGCAGCCTGATGATGGCGCTCGGCCGCGGCGGCCTCCAGTTCATGCTGATCATGTGGCTCCAGGGCATCTGGCTGCCGCTGCACGGCTACAGCTTCGAGAAGACCCCGCTGTGGGCCGGCATCTACATGATCCCGCTGACCGTCGGCTTCCTGATCTCCGCGCCCCTGTCCGGCTGGCTCTCCGACCGGGTCGGCGCCCGCATGTTCACGGTCGGCGGCGCCGTCGTGACCGGCGGCGGCTTCGTCGCGCTGATGGTCCTTCCGACCGACTTCAACTACTGGGTCTTCGCGGTCCTGCTGTTCGTCAACGGCCTCGGCTCCGGCCTGTTCGCCTCGCCCAACCGCGCCGAGATCATGAACGCGCTGCCCGCCGACGCCCGCGGCGTGGGCGCCGGCATGGGCGCCACCTTCCAGAACTCCGCGTCCGTGCTCTCCATCGGCATCTTCTTCAGCCTGATGATCGCGGGCCTCTCGCACACCCTGCCCTCCGCCATGCACGCGGGGCTCGTCCACCAGGGCGTGCCGGAGAACGTCGCCGGCGGGGTCTCCCAGCTCCCGCCGATCGCCGTGCTGTTCGCGGCGTTCCTCGGCTACAACCCGTTCCAGCAGCTGCTCGGCCCCCAGCTCTCCAAGCTCCCCGACCACGGCGCCTCGATCACCAGCAAGGAGTTCTTCCCGCACCTGATCTCGGGGCCGTTCCACTCGGGCCTCGTCGTCGCCTTCTGGTTCGCCATCGCCGCCTGCGCCGTCGCCGTGGTCTCGTCCCTGCTCACCGGCAAGCCCGGCGGCAGCCACGGGATGGTCTCGCCCGAGCCGCTCGGCGAGGAGCTCGCCGCCGTCTCCGGCGAGGCCGGGCTCGCGATGACCGAGCTCGTCGTCCCCGAGGGCAAGCCGGTGGGCGGCGAGCCCACCGGCACGGGGCAGGGCTCCGACACCTGAGGGTCTGACGGCCTGAGGGTCTGACGCCCCGCGCACCCGCCCGCCGCGGTCAGGCGGGCGGGCGCGCCGCGTTCCTGCCCGCCCGCCCCGTCCATTCAGCCGCCCCACATGCCGGCTCTCCCGAGCGGCCATGCCGAGTCCAGCCCGTCGCGGAAGAAACGAGGTGCCGGGCCCGCACGCGTGCGCCCCGGCCGCCGTGCCCCCTACCGGTCCTGGAGACAGCCATGTCCGCCGTCGTCCCCGCTCCCCGCACCGCCCCGGCCGCACCCCCTACCGCCGCCGCCCCCGTCCCCGCGGACATCCGCTACCGCGTGGTCCTCGCCCGCGACGCGGCCGACGTCCGCGCCGCGCAGCGGCTGCGCCACCAGGTCTTCGCCGGTGAACTCGGCGCCCTGCTCGACGGCCCCGAACCCGGCCTCGACGGCGACCGCTTCGACGAGCACTGCGACCACCTGCTGGTGCGCGAGGAGGAGACGGGCCAGGTCGTCGGCACCTACCGGCTGCTGCCGCCCGAGCGGGCGCGCGCCGCGGGCGGGCTCTACTCCGACGGCGAGTTCGACCTCGCCGCGTTCGCGCCCCTGCGCGGCGAGCTGGTCGAGGTCGGCCGCTCCTGCGTCCACCCCGACCACCGCACCGGCGCCGTCATCAGCCTGATCTGGGCCGGACTCGCCCGCTACATGACGACGACCGGCCACCGCTACCTGACCGGCTGCTGCTCCGTGCCGCTCGCCGACGGCGGCGCCCTGGCCGCTTCGGCCTGGGAGACGGTGCGGGAGCGCCACCTCGCCCCCGAGCAGTACCGGGTCACTCCGTACCGCCCCTGGACCCCCGCGCTGCCCGCGGCCGCCGGATCCCGCGCGGAACTGCCCGCCCTGCTCCGCGGCTACCTGCGGCTCGGCGCCCAGGTGTGCGGCGCGCCCGCGCACGACCCGGACTTCGGCGTCGCCGACCTGTGCGTCCTGCTCTCGATGGACCGCGTCAGCGAGCGCTACCTGCGCCACTTCCTCTCGCTCGTCCCCGCGTCATGAGCGCCTGGCTGCCCACGGCGCCGTGCACCCCGCGCGGCTGCGCCGTGCACGGCGGCCGGGCCGTGGGCGTACCGCGGGCCGCGGGACGGCTGGTGTGCGGCGTCGCGCTCCTGGTGGCGGGCGTCGCCCTCGCCCCGGCTGCCGCCGCGCTCGGCCCGGCGCGCCGGGACCGCGTCACCCGGCGCTGGGCACGCGGCGTCCTGCGCGGCTTCGGCGTACGGGTGCGGCTCCGCGGCGCCGAGGACCCGGCGGTGCCGGGGCAGGGGATGCTCGTCGTCGCCAACCACATCTCCTGGCTCGACATCGCCCTCGTCGCCTCGGTCTTCCCCGGCCGCAACCTCGCCAAGAGCGAGATACGGCGCTGGCCGCTGCTGGGCCCGGTGGCCGCGCGCGGCGGCACCCTCTTCGTGGAGCGCGAGCGGCTGCGGGCCCTGCCGGGGGCCGTGCAAACGCTCGCACACGCCCTGCGCGCCGGGTCCCGCGTCGTGGTCTTCCCCGAGGCGTGCACCTGGTGCGGCAGCGGGAGCGGCCGGTTCACCGCCGCGGTCTTCCAGGCCGCGCTCGACGCGGGCGCCGCCGTGCGGCCCGTACGGATCGCCTACAGGACCGCGGAGGGCCGCGCCTCCGGCGCCCCCGCCTTCGTCGGCGACGACACGCTGCCCGCGTCCCTGTGGCGGGTGGCGACGGCGGGCGGGCTCACCGCCGAGCTCACCGTCCTGCCGCCGATCCCCGCAGGATCCTTCCCCGACCGCCGGGCCCTGGCCGCCGCGGCCCGCCGGGCCGTCCAGGGCGGCGCGCCCGCCGCGCAGCCGGCGGACGGGACTGCCGTCCACCGGTCGGACGGGACGCCCGTACATCCGGTGCACGAGACGGCCGTCCACCCGGCGGACGCGACGGCAGGCCCCGGGCGCCCGGCCGCTCACCCGGGGCGCACCCTCAGGCCGGTTTCCGCCGCGGCGTCCTTGCCGCCCGGGTCGCCCGTCCGGCCGCCCGCGCCCGGCGGCACCGTGCCTGGCAGGCGGCGGCGCGGGGAGCGCGGACGCCGGGCCGCGGCCGGGCAGTCCGGCACGCCGAATACCTGACGTTTTCCTGACGGGGCCCCGGGCACTCTTGTGCGAGCGGAAACGAGTGGCTTTAGGTTGGAGCCGGAGCGGTTCGGGCCCGACCAGGGCCCCGACCGCCACGGCCCTCGACAGGAGGAACCGGCCATGCCACCCGACACCATCGCGGATGGGCGCAGTGTGCTCACCGAGGAGGCAGCAGAGGCGCTGCTCGACGGCATCTGCTTCAAGACCGGGCCGCCCCGCACCGTAGGGGTGGAGCTCGAATGGCTCGTCCACGACCGGAGCCGCCCCGAGGAGGGCGTCGCGGCCGACCGCCGCGCCACCGCCTTCGACGGGCTGCGTACCCTGCCGCTCACGTCGGCACTCACCTTCGAACCCGGCGGGCAGCTGGAGCTCAGCTCGCCGCCCGCCCCCTCGCTCACCGCATGCATCGCCACCGTCGCGGCGGACCTGGCCGCCGTCCGCACGGGCCTCGGCGCCCACGGCCTGGCACTCGCCGGATACGGGCAGGACCCCTGGCACCACCCCGACCGGATGCTGCACGCCCCGCGCTACGACGCGATGGAGGCGTACTTCGACCAGTACGACGACACCGGGCGCGCCATGATGCGCACCACCGCGTCCGTGCAGGTCTGCCTCGACGCGGGGCACGAGGAGCCGGGCCCGCTCGGCCACGGACGCCGCTGGCAGCTCGCGCACCTCCTCGGCGCCGTGCTCGTCGCCGCCTTCGCCAACTCGCCCGTGCGGCGCGGCCGCCCCACCGGCTGGCGCTCCACCCGGCAGGCCGTGTGGACGAAGCTCGACCCGGCACGCACCAGCGCCCCCGCCATGGGCGGCGACCCGCGCGCCCGCTGGACGGCCCACGCCCTCGACGCGCCCGTGATGTGCGTCAGGGCGGAGCAGGGACCCTGGGCCGTCCCCGACGGGCTCACCTTCCGGGAGTGGATCAGACGCGGGCTGCCGCGCCCGCCCGACCGCACCGACCTCGAATACCACCTCACCACCCTCTTCCCCCCGGTCAGACCGCGCGGCCACCTGGAGCTGCGCATGATCGACGCCCAGCCGGGCGAGGACGGCTGGATCGTCCCGCTCGCCGTGACGACCGCCCTGTTCGACGACCCCGAGGCCGCGGAGACCGTCTACCGCGCGGTCAAGCCGCTCGCCGAGACTGCCGGGCCGCTGCCCGCCCCCGGCAACCTCCTGTGGCTCAACGCCGCACGGCACGGACTCGCCGACCCCGAGCTGCGCGCGACGGCCGCCGTCTGCTTCGAGACCGCCCTCGCCGCCCTGCCGCGCATCGGCGCGGGCCGGGACGTCCAGGACGCCGTCGCCGACTTCACCGAGCGCTACGTCCTGCGCGGGCGATGTCCCGCCGACGACCTGCGCCTCCCCGAACCCGAGAAGGACCCCAGGACATGACCGACCGCCACGCCGGGCCCCGCGAGGCCTCCGCCGCACCGGCCGAGCCCGCGAAAGCCCCGGCCCCGCTGCTGATACCCGGCCAGGACGCCGAGGCCCTGCGCGACCACGCCGTCGCCACCCTGACCAGGGCGCGCGCCCGCACGGCTCTGCTGACCTCCTGCGTCGACGAGGACGACCTCACCGCCCAGCACTCGCCCCTCATGTCGCCGCTCGTGTGGGACCTTGCCCACATCGGCAACCAGGAGGAGCAGTGGCTGCTGCGCACCGTCGGCGGCCGCGACGCCGTGCGCCCCGACATCGACTCCATCTACGACGCCTTCGAGCACCCGCGCTCCGAGCGGCCCACGCTGCCGCTGCTGCCGCCCGCCGAGGCCCGCGCCTACGCGGCCGACATCCGCGACCGGGTGCTCGACGTCATCGGACGCACCCCGCTCGATCCCGAAACGCCCCTGCTCAGCTCCGGGTTCGCCTACGGGATGATCGCCCAGCACGAGCAGCAGCACGACGAGACCATGCTCATCACCCACCAGCTGCGCAAGGGCCCCGCCGTGCTGCACGCCCCCGAGCCGCCGGCCCCGGCCGCCGAGGACGCGGCCGGGCTGCCCGCCGAGGTCCTCGTGCCCGCGGGTCCCTTCGCGATGGGCACCTCGACGGAACCCTGGGCGCTCGACAACGAACGGCCCGAGCACCAGCGCCTCGTGCCCGCCTTCCACCTCGACACCGTGCCCGTCACCAACGGCGCGTACAAGGCGTTCATCGAGGACGGCGGCTACGGCGACGAGCGCTGGTGGGCGCCCGCGGGCTGGGCGCAGATCCGCGAACACGGCATCGCGGCACCGCTGTTCTGGCGCCGCGAGGGCAGCCAGTGGCTGCGCCGCCGCTTCGGCACCGTCGAGCCCGTACCGGACGACGAGCCGGTGCTGCACGTCAGCTGGTACGAGGCCGACGCCTACGCCCGGTGGGCCGGGCGGCGCCTGCCCACCGAGGAGGAGTGGGAGAAGGCCGCGCGCCACGACCCCGCCACGGGCGCCTCCCGCCGCTACCCGTGGGGCGACGCGGAACCCGTGGCCGAGCACGCCAACCTCGGCCAGCGCCACCTGCGGCCCGCCCGCGCCGGCAGCTACCCCGCCGGCGCGTCGCCACTCGGCGTGCGGCAGCTCATCGGCGACGTCTGGGAATGGACGTCGAGCGACTTCCTGCCGTACCCGGGCTTCACGGTCTTCCCGTACCCGGAGTACTCCAAGGTCTTCTTCGGCGGCGACCACAAGGTGCTGCGCGGCGGGTCCTTCGCCGTGGACTCCGTCGCCTGCCGCGGCACCTTCCGCAACTGGGACCTGCCGGTGCGCCGGCAGATCTTCTCCGGCTTCCGCACCGCGCGGGACGCCTGATGTGCCGCCACCTGGCGCTGCTCGGCCCCGCAGAACCGCTCGGCGCCGCGCTCGTGGCGCCGCCGCACGCCCTGTACCAGCAGTCCTGGGCGCCGAGGCACCAGCGCCACGGCACGGTCAACGCGGACGGCTTCGGCGTCGGCTGGTACGCCGAGGACGACCCCGTGCCCGCACGCTACCGGCGCGCAGGGCCGATCTGGGCCGACCCCGGCTTCGCCGACCTGGCCCGCGTGGTGCGCACCGGCGCGCTGCTCGCCGCCGTACGGGACGCCACGGTGCCGAGCGCCGACGGCGAGGCGGCCGCGGCGCCGTTCGCCGAAGGGCCGTGGCTCTTCAGCCACAACGGCGCCGTCACCGGCTGGCCGCACAGCCTCGCACCCCTCGCCGCCGCGCTGCCCGCGCAGGAGATGCTCTCGCTCGCGGCGCGAAACGACTCCGCGCTGCTCTGGGCGCTGATCCTGCACCGGCTGCGCGCCGGGGACACCCCGGGGCAGGCGCTCGCCGACACCGTCTACGACGCGGCGGGCGCCGCGCCGGGATCCCGCCTCAACCTCCTGCTGACCGACGGCGCGGCCGTCGCGGCCACCGCCTGGGGCGACACCCTCTGGTACCTGCACGACCGGGGCCGCCGGACGGTGGTGGCCTCCGAGCCCTACGACGACGACCCCCGCTGGCGCGAGGTCCCCGACCGCACGCTGCTCGTGGCGACCCGCGCCGACGTCACGCTCACCCCACTCAAGGAGCCCGCATCGTGAGCCCCTACACCGTCATCCGCACCCTGCCCAAGGACGCCACCGGCTCCGCGCTCCGCGACGACGTGCGGAGCGGCCTCACCGCGACCCCCAAGTCCCTGCCGCCCAAGTGGTTCTACGACGCGCGCGGCAGCGACCTGTTCGAGGAGATCACCCGGCTCCCCGAGTACTACCCGACCCGCGCCGAGCGGGAGATCCTGCTCGCCCGCGCGCCCGAGATCGCCCGTGTCACCGGCGCGCGGACCCTGGTCGAACTGGGCTCAGGATCCTCGGAGAAGACCCGCCACCTGCTCGACGCCCTCGGCCGGGCCACCGGCCTGCGCGACTACGTGACGGTCGACGTCAGCGAGAGCGCGCTGACCGGCGCAGCCGAGGCGCTGCTCGCCGACCGCCCCGAGCTGCGGGTGCACGCGCTGATCGCCGACTTCACCCGCAGCGTCGAACTGCCCCCGGCCGAGGGGCCGAGGCTCGTCGCCTTCCTCGGCGGCACCGTCGGCAACCTGCTGCCCGCGGAGCGCGCCCGCTTCCTCGCCTCCGTACGGGCCCTGCTCAGGCCCGGCGACACCCTGCTGCTCGGCACGGACCTCGTCAAGGACGAGGACGTGCTGGTACGGGCGTACGACGACGCGGCAGGGGTGACGGCGGAGTTCAACAAGAACGTGCTCAGCGTGGTCGACCGCGAGCTCGGCGCCGACTTCGACCCGGCCGACTTCGAGCATGTCGCGCTCTGGGACCGCGCCAACGAGTGGATCGAGATGCGGCTGCGGGCCCGCCGCGACCTCACCGTCAAGATCCCGGAACTCGACCTCGTCGCCCACTTCGCCAGGGGCGAGGAACTGCGCACGGAGATCTCCGCCAAGTTCCGCAAGGAGGGCATCGACGCGGAGCTGGACGCCGCGGGATTCGCGCCCACCCGCTGGTGGACGGACGAGGCGGACCGCTTCGCGCTCTCGCTGGCCACGGCGGGCTGAGGCAAGGGCGCACGCCCGGCCGCTCGGCGGCGCGGGCCCCGCACGGGGGCCTGCGCCGCCGCGGCGCGTCAGCTCCAGCCGTACCGCTCCCGCAGCCGGTTCACCACCAGGTTGAACCGGCCGCGGTCCAGCGCGCACGCCTCGCGGCGCATCCCCGCGTCGTGCAGCCGCATCACCCGGTCGAGCGCCACCCACGAGTCGCGCCCCTCCCGGTCCCACGGGCCCTGGCCGATCGCCACCCAGTCCGCGTCGCCCCGGTGCCGCTTGCTCGACAGCTGCACCGCGAGCAGCGTGCCCGCCGCCTCGCGGGCGACCACCAGCACCGGGCGGTCCTTGCCGCGGCCGTCGTTCTCCTCGAACGGCACCCAGGTCCACACGATCTCGCCGGGGTCGGGGTCCCCGTCGTGCGCGGGGGAGTACTCGGTGCGCACCGCCCCCACCTCGCGGGGGTCGGCCTCGGTCGTCGCGGCGGGGCCGGTGCGGCCCGGCACGCCGCTGTCCTGGTGGTCGTGCACGTCGGAGTAGGGCGTCATGGGCACGACCGTAGAGCCTGCCGCCTGTGCCCCCGCCACCAGGTCCCGCGCCGGGGGACGTTGACACCGCACGGCACGGGGCAGAGACTCGGAGGGCCGATCCGAACGAGTGTGCGCGATGCGCACACCGCCGCCGTGCCCCCGGCCGGGGGAGAGGGACGAGAGCCATGAGCCTGCGCGATGTCTATGTCGTCGACGCCGTCCGCACCCCCGTCGGCAGGTTCGGCGGCGCCCTCGCGGGCGTGCGCCCCGACGACCTGGCCGCGCACGTGCTCAGGTCCCTGGTGGAGCGGACCCCCGCCCTCGACCCCGCGCGCATCGACGACGTCGTGCTCGGCGACGCCAACGGCGCGGGCGAGGACAACAGGAACGTCGCGAGGATGGCCGCCCTGCTCGCCGGGCTGCCCGTGACCGTGCCCGGCGTGACCGTCAACCGGCTCTGCGGCTCGGGACTCGAAGCCGTCGTCCAGGCGGCGCGAGCCGTCGCGCTCGGCGACGCGTCCGTCGTCCTCGCGGGCGGCGTCGAGTCGATGTCCCGCGCGCCCTGGGTGGTGCAGAAGCCGGAGCGCGCCTTCCCCGCGGGCCACCAGCAGCTGTGGTCCACCACCCTCGGCTGGCGGATGACCAACCCGGGCATGCCCGCCGAGTGGACCGTGGCGCTCGGCGAGAGCGCCGAGCAGATCGCCGACAAGCACGCCATCAGCCGCGAGGCGCAGGACGTGTTCGCGCTCGACAGCCACCGCAAGGCCGCCAAGGCGTGGGCCGACGGCCTCTACGACGGCGAGGTCGTGCCCTGCCCCGGCACCGACCTGGCCCGCGACGAGTCCATCCGCGACGGCACGTCCCTGGAGGCGCTCGCCAAGCTGAAGCCCTCCTTCCGCACGGACGGCACCGGCCGGGTCACCGCGGGCAACTCCTCGCCCCTCAACGACGGAGCGGCCGCGCTCCTCCTCGTCGACGAGGACGGACTGCGCGAGACCGGCCGCGAACCGCTCGCCAGGATCGGGGCTTCCGCCGTCACCGGCGTCGAGCCCAACCTGTTCGGCCTCGGGCCCGTGGAAGCGGTGCGACGCGCGCTCGCCAGGTCCGGCCGCACCTTCGCCGACCTCACCGTCTTCGAGCTGAACGAGGCGTTCGCCGCCCAGTCGCTCGGCTGCCTCGCCGAGTGGCCCGACCTCGACCCCGCGGTCGTCAACCCGCGCGGCGGTGCGATCGCCATCGGCCACCCCCTGGGCGCCTCCGGGGCCCGTATCGCGGGATCCGTCGCCCACCAGCTCGCCGCCGCCGGCTCCGGGACCGGGCTCGCCGCCCTGTGCATCGGCGTCGGACAGGGCCTCGCCCTCGTCCTCGAACGCTGAGGGGGCGCCAGGTGCGCACCACGGTCGGCATCATCGGCGCGGGGCCCGCGGGGCTGCTGCTCGCCCGCACGCTGCACCTCGCGGGCATCGACTGCGTCGTCCTGGAGAACCGCGACCGCGCCTACATCGAGGCGCGCCAGCGCGCCGGGCTGCTCGAAGCGGGCACCGTGGAGGCGCTGCGCGCGGTCGGCGCCGCAGGCCGCCTCGACGCCGAGGGCCTCGAACACCGCGGCATCGAGCTGCGCTTCGACGGTGTCACGCACCGCCTCGACTTCCCCGCGCTCACCGGCCGCACCGTCACCGTCTACGCGCAGACGGAGATCGTGAAGGACCTCGTCGCCCTCCAGCTCGCCGAGGGCCCGCCGCTGCTGTTCGGCGCGCGCGCCGAGGCCGTCGAGGGCGCGACGGGCGAGAGGCCGCTCGTCCACTACCGGCACGAGGGCAGCGCCCGCACCCTGGAGTGCGACTGGGTCGTGGGCTGCGACGGCTTCCACGGCGTCGCCCGCGACGCCGTACCCGCCGCGCTGCGCACGACGTACGAGCGCGACTACCCGTTCTCCTGGCTCGGCGTCCTCGCCGACGTCGCCCCGTCCCACGACGAACTCGTCTACGCACGAGGCGAACACGGCTTCGCCCTGCTCAGCATGCGCTCGCCCACCGTCTCCCGGCTCTACCTCCAGGTGCCCGTGGGCACCGACCCCGCCGACTGGCCGGACGAGCGCGTCTGGGACGAGCTCGACGCGCGCCTCGGCGCCGGCGGCGACCCCGGCAGGCGGCTCGCCCGCGGGCCCGTCACGGCCAAGTCCGTCACCCCGATGCGCAGCTTCGTCTCCGAGCCGCTGCGCCACGGCCGGCTGCTGCTCGCGGGCGACGCCGCCCACATCGTGCCGCCCACCGGCGCCAAGGGACTCAACCTCGCCGTCTCCGACGTGCGCCTCCTCGGCCGCGCCTTCGAGGCTCTGCACCGCACCGGCTCGACGGACCTGCTCGACGCCTACCCCGTCACCGCCCTGACCCGCGTCTGGCAGGCGACCCGCTTCTCGTACGACATGACCACGATGCTCCACGTCCCGCCGGACCAGACCGCCTTCGACCGCCGCATCGAACTGGCCCGCCTCCACCGCCTGACCACCTCCCAAGCCGCCGCCACCGAACTGGCCACCCACTACACCGGCCTTCCCCTGCCATGACCGCAGGGCCCGGGGCGGGGGAGGGGCGCCGGACCGAGCCGACCGGGCTCCTGTCGCCGCCCGCACGCGCGGCGACCCGGCGTGCCGGCCCCGTTCCCGAGCCCTGGGTGGGGCTGGGAGGGGCGGCCGCCGGGTCGTGGCGGTGCGGGGCGCGTGGTGGGCGCGCGGGGTGGGGAGAGGAGGGGGCTGTTACTCGGCGCTCTGGGGGTTCTCCGTGGCGCCGCCCTTTGCCTCGGCTTCCGCGATGGACTTGCGGACCTCGTCCATGTCCAGCGCACGCGCCTGGCCGATGACGTCCTCAAGGGCCGCCTCGGGCAGCGCACCCGGCTGGGCGAACACGGCGACGTTGTCCCGGACGATCATCAGCGTCGGAATCGAACGGATGTCGAACGCGGCGGCCAGCTCCTGCTGGGCCTCCGTGTCGACCTTCGCGAAGACGAGGTCGTCGTGGCGCTCCGACGCCTTCTCGTAGACCGGTGCGAACTGGCGGCAGGGACCGCACCAGGAAGCCCAGAAGTCGATGAGGAGGAAGTCGTGCTCCGACACCGTCTGGTCGAAGTTCTCCTTCGTGAGTTCCATCGTGGCCATGAGCTGAATACCTCTTCCTGTTATCGGTTCAGCCGCTTCGGACAACGGCGTGCGCCCGGAGCGTATTCCCCGCGCCCCTTCCCATTGATCGTCTGGCCATGCCGCCCCGGCCGCAGCAGACTGTGCCCATGACGGAAGCAATGGAGTACGACGTCGTCGTCGTGGGCGCAGGACCGGTCGGGGAGAACGTCGCCGACCGGGCGCGGGCCGCCGGGCTGAGCGCGGCGATCGTGGAGAGCGAGCTGGTGGGCGGCGAGTGCTCGTACTGGGCCTGCATGCCGAGCAAGGCGCTGCTGCGGCCGGTGATCGCCCGCGCGGACGCGCGCAGGATCCCCGGCCTGCGCGCCGCCGTGCAGGGCCCCCTCGACGTGCCCGCGGCGCTCGCCCACCGCGACGAGTTCACCTCGCACTGGAAGGACGACGGCCAGGTCTCGTGGGTCGAGGGCACCGGCACCGCGCTCTACCGCGGCCACGGCAGGCTCGCGGGCCCGAAGCAGGTCTCCGTCAGCGGGAAGGACGGCGGCGAGGTCCTGCTCACCGCCCGCCACGCCG
This sequence comes from Streptomyces sp. NPDC047002, assembly GCF_040704505.1. Taxonomy (NCBI): domain Bacteria; kingdom Bacillati; phylum Actinomycetota; class Actinomycetes; order Kitasatosporales; family Streptomycetaceae; genus Streptomyces; species Streptomyces sp. NPDC047002. The sequence goes on along the minus strand of NZ_JBEYWC010000001.1, from coordinate 155,613 downwards.
TCGCCGTGTGCACCGGCAGCCGCGCCGTCGTGCCCGACCTGCCGGGCGCCGCCGAGGCCAGGCCGTGGACCAGCCGCGAGGCCACCAGCTCCCAGCGCGTCCCCGGGCGCCTCGTGATCGTCGGCGCCGGCGTCGTCGGCAGCGAGATGGCCACCGCCTACCAGGCACTCGGCTCCCAGGTGACCCTCCTCGTCCGCGGTGACCGCCCGCTGCCCGGCATGGAGCCCTTCGCGGGCGAGCTGGTCGCCGACGCGCTGACCGAGGCGGGCGCCGTCGTGCGGACGAACTCCTCGGCCGTCGCGGTCAAGCGCCCGGGCGGCGAGGGCCCCGTCACCGTCGTCCTCGCATCGGGCGAGCGCGTCGAGGGCGACGAGCTCCTCTTCGCCACCGGCCGCGCCCCGCGCAGCGACGACCTCGGCCTGGAGACCGTCGGCCTCACCCCCGGCGCGTGGCTCGACGTCGACGAGTCGCTGCGCGTGCCGGGCCACGACTGGCTCTACGCGGTGGGCGACGTCAACCACCGGGCCCTGCTGACCCATCAGGGCAAGTACCAGGCCAGGATCGCGGGCGCCGCCATCGCCGCCAGGGCCCAGGGCGTGCCGCTGCTGGAGACGGACCGCTGGGGCATGCACGCGGCGACCGCCGACCGCCTGGCCGTCTCCCAGGCGGTCTTCACCGACCCGGAGGTCGGCTCGGTCGGCCTGACCCTCGCGCAGGCCGAGCGCGAGGGCCTGCGGGTGCGCGCGGTGGACCAGGACATGGGCGCCGTCGCGGGCGCCGCGCTCTACGCCGAGGGCTACACCGGGCGGGCCCGCATGGTCGTCGACCTCGACCGCGAGGTCCTCGTCGGCGTCACCTTCGCGGGCCCGGGCGCCGGCGAGATGATCCACTCGGCGAGCATCGCGGTGGCGGGCGAGGTGCCGGTCGAGCGCCTGTGGCACGCCGTGCCCGCCTACCCCACGATCAGTGAGGTGTGGCTCAGGCTCCTCGAGGCGTACCGGGGCTGAGCGCGGACGAGCCGGGCGCCGGGCGCGATACCCAGCGCCCGGCGCCCGGGCAGGTACCCCCTCCCGCACCCGCCCGGCACCCGGCCTGACCTGCGGCGCGTCTAGGATGGGCACTCCGTGTCCGCAGACGAAGGAACTGGCGAAACCGTGCCCATCCCCAAGGCCGAACTCCACCTCCACATCGAAGGCACCCTGGAGCCGGAGCTCGCCTTCGCCCTCGCCGCCCGCAACGGCGTCGCCCTGCCGTACGCCGACGCGGAGGAGCTGCGGGCGCGGTACCGCTTCGAGGACCTCCAGTCCTTCCTCGACCTGTACTACGAGCTGATGGCGGTGCTGCGCACCGAGGAGGACTTCACCGACCTCGCCGAGGCGTACCTCGCCCGTGCCGCGGCCCAGGGCGTGCGGCACGCGGAGATCTTCTTCGACCCGCAGGCGCACCTCGCGCGGGGCGTGCCGATGGGCACCGTCGTGGCCGGTCTCGCGCGCGCCCTCGACCGCGCCCCCGAGCGGCACGGCGTCAGCACGCGCCTCATCCTGTGCTTCCTGCGCGACGAGTCGCCCCAGTCCGCCGCCGAGACGCTCGCGGCGGCCCGCCCGTACCTGGACCGCATCACCGGCGTCGGCCTCGACTCGGCCGAGGCGGGGAACCCGCCCTCGCTGTTCCGCGCGGTGTACGAGGAGGCGGCGCGCCTCGGGCTGCGCCGGGTGGCGCACGCGGGGGAGGAGGGCCCGCCCGCGTACGTACGGGAGGCCCTGGACGTCCTCGGCGTCGAGCGGATCGACCACGGCCTGCGCAGCGTCGAGGACCCCGCCCTGGTGGAGCGGCTGGTGCGCGACCGGGTGCCGCTGACGGTCTGCCCGCTGTCGAACGTGCGGCTGCGGGCCGTGGACGTGCTCTCCGAGCACCCGCTGCGGACCATGCTGGAGGCCGGTCTCGTCGTGACGGTCAACTCCGACGACCCCGCGTACTTCGGCGGGTACGCCGAGGACAACCTGCGCGCGGCGGCCGACGCGCTCGGGCTCGGCGACGACCAGCTGCGCCTGCTGGCCCGCAACTCCTTCGACGCCGCCTTCCTCGACGACGCCGAGGACCTCCGCGCCGCGTACCTCGCCGAGGTGGAGGCGTACACCTTCTGAACGGTGCGACGAGCCGGGCCGCCGCGGTGCGCAGCCGGCCGTGGCCGCCCCGAGCGTGCGGGGGTTCCGCAGGCTCAGGGCGCCCCGCCGCCCGGCTCGGCCCCTGCGACGGCGGCGGGCGCCGTGGCGCTCGCGGCGCGGCCGCGGTGGCGGTCCATCTCGCGCCACTCGGGGCGCAGTCCTGCCAGGTTGGTCGTGAGGAAGTACGCGACCCCGCCCACCAGCAGCACGGGCACGAGGCCGAAGGCGCCCACCGCGGCGCCCGCGAGCAGTCCGCCCAAGGGGATGCCCGCCCAGGCGGTGGCGTTGCCCAGCGCGTTGACCCGGCCGAGCAGGCGGCGCGGCACCCGCTCGAAGGAGATCGCGCCGATGATCGGGTTGAGGAACCCCGCCCCGAACCCGCCGACGGCGAACACCGCGAGCACCGCCCACAGCGGCGCGCCGAACGCCAGGACCAGGAAGCGGGGCGCCCCCGCGAGCAGGAACCCGGCGAAGAACACCGGCCTGCGCCGCATCCGGGACGCGACAGCGGCGGCGATCAGGCTGCCGCCGATCGCCGCGCAGCTCCCGACGGCCGAGGTCAGGCCGATCACCGCGGGGCCGCCGCCCGAGTCGCGGGCCCACACCGGCACGAGCACGCCGGCGTAGGCGGCGTCCAGCAGGTTCGTCACGCCGACCATGACGATGACGGTCAGCAGCAGCGGTTCGCCCCGCAGGAAGGCGAACCCCTCGCCGAACCGCCGCCAGTAGCCCGGGGCCCGCTGCTCCCCCGAGGGCAGCGCCTCGCCGGCCACGGCGCGGCCCATGCCCCGCGGCAGCGCCGCTGCCACGATCAGCGAACCGAGCGCGAAGCAGCCCGCGTTGAGCAGCAGGGCCGTCAGCGGCCCGAACAGCGCCACCACGGCGCCGCCGACCGCGGGCCCCACCGTCGAGGCCAGGCGCTCGTTGACCCCCGTGACGCCGGTGGCCCGCTCCAGCGGTACCCGGGCCCGGTCCGCGGCCTCCGGCACCATGATCTCCTTGGCCAGGTCGCCCGGGCCCCGCGCGGCCCCGATCAGCGCGACCAGGGCGAGCAGCAGGGGCAGGCTGAGCGCGCCGCGCGCGTGCAGCAGCGGCACGACAGCGGCGGCCGCCGCGCTCACCAGGTCCGTCGTCCAGGACACGACCCGTGGGCCCGCCCGGTCCACCAGGGGCCCGGTGAGCGCCTTCACCAGGACGTACGGCGCCATCTCGCAGAAGGCGACGAGGCCGGTGCGCGAGGCGCTGCCCGACGTGGCGAGGACGAACCAGGGCAGGGCGATCGCCGACACCCGGGTGCCCGTCAGGGAGACGAGCGTCGCCGTGAGCACGCCGACCAGCGGACGCAGGCTGCGCGGCCCCGGGGTGGTGCCGGCTGCCGGTATGCCCCCTGCGGGGCCCGGCCTCACGGGGCGTCCTGCTCGGCGCAGGAGAGCTCGGGCAGGACGAACGTGATCACCGAGACCCGCTCCGTACCGCCCGGCGCGTCGCCACGGGAGCCGGGGGAGTCGCGCCGGTGGCGCTCGGTCACGGCGCGCAGCTCCTCCCCGAGGGCGACCGCCTCGGCCGCGGTGATCCGCAGCGGGCGGTCGCTCAGGTCGAGCGCGTCACGCCAGGGCTCGGGCGCGGTCCCGGCCTCGTAGAGGGCGCGCTGCACGCGCAGCGTGTACGCGTGCGCCGGTACGCCTCGTGACATCACGCCCTCAGGACCAGGGGAGCGCCGCGCGCTCGCGCCAGTAGTCGTCGGGCGGCTGCGCGAGAGCCGACAGCTCCCCGAGCGCCGCCTCGTCCAGGGCAACGCCCGCCGCACGCACATTGCTGAGCACGTCGGCGGCCGTCACGGCGCCGGAGAGCACCACGTCTGCCCACGGCCTTGACAGGACGGCCGCCAGCGCCACCGCGTCCGGCGCGGCCCCCGACTCCCGTGCCACGGCGGCGAGTTCGGCGGGCAGCCGGTCCCCGGCCGCGAGCCGGCCGTTCGCCAGCGCCTCCTTCACGATGACCGTGCGGCCCGCCGCGCGCGCCTCCGCGAGTGCGGGGCCCGCCGAGGTCTCCAGCAGGTTGTACGTCGCCTGCACCGTCGAGAAGAGCGGGACGCCGTCCACGTCGAGTCGGAGCGCCGCGCGGATCGCCTCGGCCTGGCCAGGACCGCTCACGGACAGCCCCACCGTGACGCCGTCGGCGGCGAGCGCGGCGAGCCGCCCCTGGAGCGCCCGGTCGGTGAGCACCGGGCTCTGCGGGGTCACCGAGTGCACCTGGTACAGGTCGAGCCGGTCGCCGAGCAGCGCGCGCGTCTCGGCGAGCTGGCGCTCGAAGGCCGCAGCGCTGTGGTCCTTCACCTCGTGCACGTCCGCGTCGAGACGCCACTGCCCGACGTACGTGTAGCCCCACTTGCTGCCGACCGTGACGTCGCAGGCCGCGGGCCGGTGCGTGAGCCAGCCGGCGAGGAACTCCTCTGCCCGGCCGTACGACCTCGCCGCGTCGAGGTAGCGCACACCGTTCTCGTACGCCGCGTCCAGCACCTCGAAGGCCCGCTCCCGCAGGGCCTCGACGGTCCGCGCGGCGGGCAGCTCCGCCGCCCTGCCCGACGTGATGTACGCGGGCCTGCCGACGGCCGCGAGCCCGAGGCCCATCCTGGCCGTGCCCGCGGCGGCCGCGCGATCGAAGGACATCCGCCTCACCTCCCGGGCCATTGTGCCCCCGGTGCGCCACCGGCCCGGTGCACGCAGTGCCAAGGAGGTCGGGCACCCGGTGCGAACGACAGGGGGACCCGCCGCACGGCAGGCTGTGAGCAGCACCGCGGGCCGGGACCAGGGCCCGGCTGCTCGCCGCGGGGCGGCGGCGCGGCGGTGCACCTGGCGGGCGGGGGGCGCCGGGTGCACCCGGGGCCGCGCCGCCGTCACGCCCCGGCGCCGAGCCTGCGGTGCTCGGACGGCGGCATGCCGTAGGCATTGCGGAAGGCCCGGGTGAAGTCGGCGGCGCGCGGGAACCCCCAGCGCGCGGCGATCACATGCACGGGCGTCCCGGCGTGCGCCGGGTCCGCCAGGTCGCGGTGCGCGCCCGCCAGCCTGGCCCCGCGGATGTAGGCGGCGACGGTCTCGCCCTCGGCCCTGAACAGGCGGTGCAGGTAGCCGCGCGAGATGTGGTGGTGCTCGGCGACCCGGCCCGGCGTCAGGTCCGGGTCGTGCAGGTTCTGCCGGATGAACGCCTTGGCGCGCAGCGTCAGGACGCGGGTACGGGTCTCGGCGTGCTGGGCCCGCTCGTCCTCGACGGCGTGCGCGAGCACCGCGGCGACCAGGTCGGCGAGGACCGTGGCGAGCCGCGGCCCGTCGGCCGGCCGGTAGCCGCCGGTGCCGGCGGCGAGCTGCGTCAGGAAGTGCGCGAGCAGCGCTCCGGGGCCCGAGCGGCCGCCGAGGTGGCGGCCCACCGCGCGGTCCACGGTGGCGGCGGGCAGCGGCAGCAGCTGCTTGGGGATCTCCACGCCCACGGAGGAGATCCAGCCCCGGTGGGTCCAGATCTCGTAGGGGCGCGACGAGTCGTTGAGATGGAAGTCGCCCGCACGGTAGACGTTCTGCTCGCGACCCCAGGACACCCCTGCCCTGCCGTCCCGCAGGAGCGAGAGGTGGTAGACCTCGGGATCGGCCTGGCGGATCAGCTGCGGCGTCCGCAGGAACACCAGCTGCTCGAACCGCGCGGGCCACACCGCCACCGCGCCCAGGTCGATCAGCCGCTGGTGGGCCCGGAAGTCGGCGGCGCGCTCGCTCTCCAGCCGCATCGGCGCGTGGGTGCTGCTCATCAGCGCGCGCCAGGCGTCGAACCGGTCCTGCACCGGCAGGTCCTCGCTGCGGAACTCCGTCTCGCGCAGGATGCCCCTCACCCGTCCCTCCCGCGTGCCCCCGGCCCCCCGGAGCCGCCCTGTACCTGATCGGCGGGACCGATTTTCGCACAGGAGAACGACAGAGGGCCGGGGTCGTACGGGCCGGAGGCCGGCCCGTACGCCGCGCGGGGCGGCCGGCTCAGACGGTGGTCTGGCGGCGCGGCAGCTTCCAGTTCGGGCGGGGGAAGTGGCAGGTGTACCCGTCGGGGTAGCGCTCCAGGTAGTCCTGGTGCTCGGGCTCGGCCTCCCAGAAGTCGCCCACGGGCGCCACCTCGGTGACGACCTTCCCCGGCCAGATGCCGGACGCGTCCACGTCCGCGACGGTCTCCTCGGCGACCCGCTTCTGCTCGTCGCTCGTGTAGAAGATCGCGGAGCGGTAGCTCAGCCCGATGTCGTTGCCCTGGCGGTTGAGCGTGCTCGGGTCGTGGATCTGGAAGAAGAACTCCAGCAGGTCGCGGTAGGTGGTCTGCGTCGGGTCGAAGAGGATCTCGATCGCCTCCGCGTGCGTACCGTGGTTGCGGTACGTCGCGTGGGGGATGTCGCCGCCTGAGTAGCCGACGCGCGTCGAGATCACCCCGGGCAGGCGCCTGATCAGGTCCTGCATGCCCCAGAAGCAGCCTCCGGCGAGGACTGCGCGCTCGGTCGGTCGCGTCATCTTGCTCGTCTCCCCATGGTCGGTACCCGGGCGTTCCCGGCCCTCCCGTCAACCGTACCGACCATGGGGATTATGCCCGCGGGGCCGGCTCCCGGGAGTCTCGACCGGGCGCACCTGGCCCTCGCCGTCGGCGGGGAAGCCGTCGCCCTGGGGCGGCCCGACGGGGCCGTCCTCGCGCGCGGGGCGCAGCAGGCGGGCGCGGTGTCCGAGGGGGCGGGAACGACGTCGTGCTGTGCGGTGTCCTCCGTCTGCATGTAGGCGCGGTTGACGGCGTCCTGTCGGCGCAGCGCCGGCCCTTCGCCCTCGCGCAGTCCGTCCACCACGCCCTTCCACGGGTCGTCCTCCTGACCGCGGAAGAACTGCCATGTGGTGTACCGCGTGCGGTAGGTGGCCCCGCTGCCCTCCCCGTAGTGGGGGTGGTCGGAGACGAGGTGCGTGTGCAGGCCGGCCTCGCCGAGGATTTCCGGCATGGAGTCGTCGAATGGCTCGAGCGGCCCCACGAGCTGTGCAGGAAGTTGTAGCGGCGGGTGCGCGGCTCGCGCCGCGGCGTCGACCACGGTGTCCGCGTACGGGGCGAGCAGGTGCCGGTCGAGGCCGTCGAACATGAGCATGGTGGCGCGCACGGTGGAGGCCCCCCTGTCGGTGGACGGCGCGGACGGTCGGGGCGCGCGGGCTGTGCTACGGGCGCTCGCCGAGCAGCCAGGGGCGGATCTGCTTGCGGGCGTGGTGCAGGCGGGACTTCACGGTGCCCACGGGGATGCCCGTACGCTCCGCGATCTCCGCGTAATCCATCGCGCAGATGTCCCGGTAGACGAGCGGCGCCACCAGGTGCGGGCTGTCCTTCTCCAGCCGTTCCAGGGCGTCCAGGAGGTCGAGCCGGGAGCCTGCGATCACGCTGGTGGTGCGCGGGTCGGGGCCCGCAGCCTCGGTGTCGGGGAGGGGGTGCTCCGCCGCCCGGCGCTTGAGCTCGCGGTACTTCTGGCGCGCGCAGTTCGTAACGATCGTATAGAGCCAGGTGCTGAACTTGCTCCGCGCCTCGAAGCGCCGGATGTTCCTCGACACCTGGAGCAGGACGTCCTGCGCGGCCTCCTCCGCATCCTCCCTGAAGGGCAGGAACCGGCCGCAGCGCCGTACGATCTCGGGTCTGATCCCGCGCAGCAGGTGGTCGAGTGCCGCGTCGTCGCCGGCGGCCGCACGGGCCGCCAGGGCCTCGGTGTCGTCGTTGTCGGTCACGGGGTCTGCACGGGTCGCTCGGTCACCCGGGCATGATAACCACATGTCCCGACCAGAGCTGATCGGCCGCTACCGCATCGAACGACGCCTTGGCACAGGCGCTTTCGGAGTGGTGTGGCTGGCCCACGACGACCGCCTCGACGCCCCCGTAGCCGTCAAGGTGATGGCCGACAACTGGGCCTACCGCATGGACGTGCGCGAGCGCTTCCTCGCGGAGGCCCGCCTGCTGCGCAAGGGGACGTCCTCCGGAGTGGTCCAGGTCTTCGACGTCGGGGAGCTGCCGGACGAGCGGCCCTACTTCGTCATGGAGTACGCGGACCGCGGCACGCTGGAGGACCGGCTCACCGCCGGGGCGCCCGCCCTCGCCGAGTCCCTCTCGCTGGCCGCGCGGGCCGCCCGCGGCGCGGCCGACCTGCACGAGGCGGGCATCGTGCACCGCGACATCAAGCCGTCGAACGTCCTGCTCGCGAGCGGCGGCGAGGGCCAGGAGCGGGTCCTGCTCGCGGATCTCGGCCTCGCGAAGAACCTCGCCCAGGCCTCGGGTCTCACCGTCGTCGCGGGCTCCGCCGGGTACATGGCGCCCGAGCAGGCGGAGCCGTTCGACGGCATCGACGCACGCGCCGACGTCTACAGCCTGGGCGCGGTCCTGTACCACCTGGTCACCGGTTCGGTGCCGGGCCCGCCAGGCAAGGTGCTGCCGCCCGTCAAGGTGCGGCCCGACGTGCCGAAGGACGTGCAGCGCGCGGTGCTGCGGGCCATGGAGCCCGACCGCGAGCGGCGCTGGCCCACGGCCGCCGCGTTCGCGGACGAGCTCGACCGGCTGGCCGGCCGTCCCGCAGCGCCGGGCGCGGGGCCGCGGCGCCGCAGCCGCACCCGCACGGTGCTCGCCGGGGTCGCCGCCCTGGTCGTGGTGGCGGGCGGCGGCTCAGCCGCCGCGGCCGCGCTGCTGCGCCACGACGGCGGTCCGAGGACCGAGCGGGTGGCGGACGCCACCGGACGCGTCAGCGTCGCGGTGCCGCGCTCCTGGGGCCGCCAGCTCGTCGACTCGGGCTGGGACCCGAAGGGCCTCGGGCTCAGCGGCGGCCACCAGCCGGGGCTCACCGTGGCGCAGGACGTCGGCGACTGGCCGGACCTGGGCACCGACGTCAGCGGCGTCTTCGTCGGCGCCTACGGCGGGACGGCGAAGGACCTCGCGGCGAAGGTCGGGGCCGTGCACCACAAGGCGTGCACGTACGACGGAAGCCGTACGTTCTCCGACGCGTCATGGCGCGGCACGGTCCGCACCTGGACGTCCTGCGGGACGTCGGGCCGGGCGCTCGACGAGGTCGCGCTCGCCCCGTCCGACGGCCGCCCGCCGGAGGTGTACGTGCAGGTCAGGCGGGGGAGCGGGGACGACTCCGGCGCGACGACCGACCGTATCCTGCGCAGCCTGCACGTGACGGCCTGAGGGGGGTACCCGGAGCACTGCCCGCCGTCCCGCGCGGCGGGCACGGCCGGGGAGCCGGAACGGGCGTGAACTTTTCCGGCCCCGCCGTCATCGGATCTGGTGCACGCGCAGGACGGCCCGCGCACGGGTGCGCGGGCCGCGGGGAGCGCGGGCGGACGGGATGGCAGGCATGGTCAGCAACCTTGAGCAGGGCGAGCGGGGGCGGACGGCGGTACCCGGCACCGGGCGCACCCGCCCCCGCGTGCGGTGCGCGGCGGCCGCCGTGGCCCTGGTGGCGGCGTCAGGGGTGGCCCTCGCGGGCTGCGGCGCCGGGGCGCCGGGGACGCCGCGCGGCAGCGTGGGGCCCGCGGCGGACCGCGGGAGCGCGGCGCCTGCCACGGGCACGGACGCCGGGACCGCCTCCGGGACGCCGGAGACGGCGGCCGCGCCCCCGGCGTCCACCGCCGGCGCGGCGGACAGCGCGGACTCCGGGGCGCCGACGGCAGGGACGGCCTCGCCCGCGCCCTCCGCTTCGGTCGGCGCCCGCGCGGCGGACGGCGGCAGGACCGCCGCGGCGCCCGCGGGCGTCTCCCGCTGCCACACCTCGCAGCTGCGGGCGTCCGTCGGTCCTGAGGACCCGGGCGCCGGCCAGGAGAACTACGCCCTGGTGCTCACCAACACCTCCGGCCGCACCTGCACGGTCCACGGCTTCCCCGGCTTCGCCTTCGTCGACTCCTCGGGCCGCCAGGTGACGCAGGACCCGCAGCGCGTGGGCGGCCAGAAGCAGACGGTGCGCCTGGCACCCGGGCACAGCGCCTGGGCCGCGCTCGGCTTCCCCAACCCGGGCGTGGTGGGCGGCAGGACCGCGACCCCGGCCGAGGTAAGGATCACCCCGCCGGACGAGACGGCGTACCTCACGGTGTCCTGGAAGGGCGGCCCGGTCAGCGAGCACCCGCCGGCCGCGGGGGCACCGCACGTCGGCCCGTTCCAGCCACGCACGGGCCCCGGCACCCCCTCGGGCACCAGCCGCTGACCCGTATGCCGGGCCCGGCGGGGCGCACGGGCCCCGCCGGGCCCGGCGGGGCCTTGGCCGGTCAGGGGCGGGCGGCAGGCACCTGCTGGCGGGTCAGCCCGGGGTCGGTGACCGCGACGGGGCCGACGATCGCCTCGATCCTCGCCATCAGGTCGGCGTCGAGCCGCACGCCCGCGGCCTTCACGTTCTCCGTGACCTGCTCGGGGCGGGAGGCGCCGACGATGGCCGAGGCCACGTTCGGGTTCTGCAGCACCCAGGCGACGGCGAGCTGGGCGAGCGACAGGCCCGCCTCGTCCGCCAGCGGCTTCAGCTGCTGCACGCGCTCGAGCACCTCGTCGCGCAGGAAGCGCTTGATGGTGTTGGCGCCGCCCTTCTCGTCGGTCGCCCGCGACCCTGCGGGCGGCTGCTTGCCCGGCTCGTACTTGCCGGTCAGGACGCCCTGCGCGATGGGGGACCAGACGATCTGGCCGAGCCCGAGCTCCTCGCACGCCGGCACGACCTCGCCCTCGATGACCCGCCACAGCATCGAGTACTGGGGCTGGCTCGACACGAGCGGGATCCGCAGCTCGGTGGCGAGCGCGTGCGCGCGGCGGATCTGGTCGGCGGTCCACTCGGAGACGCCGATGTAGTGGGCCTTGCCGGAGTGCACCACGTCGGCGAAGGCCGACATGGTCTCCTCCAGCGGGGTGAACAGGTCGAACCTGTGGGCCTGGTAGAGGTCCACGTAGTCGGTCTGGAGGCGGCGCAGGGAGTTGTCGATCGACTCCCTGATGTGCTTGCGGGACAATCCGCGGTCGTTCTGCCCCTCGCCGGTGGGCCAGTAGATCTTGGTGAAGATCTCCAGGCCCTCGCGGCGCTCGCCCTTCAGCGCACGGCCGAGCACGGACTCCGCCCGGGTGCCCGCGTACACGTCGGCCGTGTCGAAGGTGGTGATGCCCGAGTCGAGGGCGGTCCGCACGCAGGCGGTCGCCGCGTCCTCCTCCACCTGGGAGCCGTGGGTGAGCCAGTTGCCGTAGGAGATTTCGCTGATGCGCAGGCCGCTGCGCCCGAGGTGACGGTATTCCATGGGTGATCACCTTAATTCGGCTGTCACCACGGCAGAAGGGGCAGCCTGCGGGAGACTTCCGGCTTGTCCTGTTACGAGTGTGTTCCCCGCCGGTTACGTACGGTGGCCACCGTGGCAGACCGGCCGGTATCCCGGCCGGTCAGGGCGCTTTCGGGGCGTCGGCCTCCGGGAATTTCCCGGGGCGACGCACCCCCTTCCCATTCCGCAAGACTGCTTGTAAGGTTCCGGCAACTGAAATCGAGATTGCAGGTGTGGCGGCAAGAGCCCCCACCTCCTGCGACCACCGAGCTCCCGGAGGAACCGTGCTGGCAGAACGCATCGCGTCGTGCTCCTCCGGACTGTCGCGCACCGACCGGCTGATCGCGGACCACCTCCTCGAACACATCGAGGACGTGCCCTTCCTGCGGGCCGCCGAGATCGCCGACCGGCTCGGGGTGAGCGCCGCGAGCGTGACCCGCTTCGCCCAGCGCCTCGGGTTCGACGGATACCCGCACCTCCAGGACGGCGTACGGGGCGACCTGCGCGCCGTGCTCGCCCCGCCCACCGCGCCCACCGGCGGCGAAGGGAGATACGCGCGCGTCTGGGAACGCGAGGCGCGCAACCTCGAACAGCTCAGGGAGCTGCCCGACGACGTGCTCGACGCCGCCTCCCGGATGATCGCCCGCGCGGGCACCGTCTGGGTGCTCGGCGGCCGGGCGTCCGAGTCGTCGGCCGCGGCGCTCGCCTTCTCGCTCGCCCGGGTCCGCGACGGAGTCCGCGGGGTCAACTCCTCGATCCTGCACGACTACCAGCCGCTGCTCGACGTGGGCCCCGGCGACCTGCTCATCGCCTTCACGTTCCGCCGCTACACCCGCAGCACGGCGGACATCGGCCGGATGTTCGCCGCACGGGGTGTGCCGGTCCTGCTGGTCACGGACGACGGCAGCCCGTCGCTCGCCAAGGACGCCGAGCTGGTCCTGCGCATCTCGGGCAAGGCGCCCGGCGGGCTGCCGTCGACCACGGCCGCGGTCAGCCTCGGCCTCGCGCTCACCCTCGGCGTCGTCGGCCACCTCGGCTCCGACCGGCTGGAGGCCGGCGAACGGCTCAGCCGGGAGATGGACATCTTCGAGGGCTGAAGTCCCTGGCCCGGCGCGGGGCCCGCCCGCCACCGTGGACCCAGCGTCCCCGCACGCCTCCACCGGCACACCGACCGCACACACCACCCCCCGTACCACCACACCCGCATCGCACCAGCGCACCACACCCGTACCGCACCACCGCACACACCACCACTGCACACACCACCACCGCACCGCGGCCGCACCCGGAGAGCGGCGCCGCCGCACCCGGGCGTCCCCGCACACCGGCGCGGTACCGCGCCCGCGCCCGGCGCCCCTCCCCGACGGCGCACCGGAAGCGCCCGCGCGCCCCGGCGAGGCCGGGCGGCCGAACGAACCAGGAGACCACGATGGCAGACGAACCCTCCCGCACCCCCCAAGCCCCGGAGACGGCCGGGGAGCCCTGGCAGTGGGACGAGCCCACCTGGCGCGGCCACGTCGAGCGGGTGCGCGCGGGCCGCTCCCTGGTCCCGGCGTCCTGGCCAGGCGGCGCCCGCGTCGCCGTGGCCCTCTCCTTCGACTCCGACCACGAGACGCCGTCCCTGCGCGACGGCGAGGTGCGCCCGGGCAAGCTCGCGCAGGGCGAGTACGGCTCCCGCGTCGCCGTCCCCAAGATCCTCCGGCTGCTCGACCGGCACCAGGCGCCCACCACCTTCTTCATGCCCGCGGTCTCCGCACTGCTCCACCCGGGCGAGGCGCGCTCCTACACCGAAGGCGGCCACGAGGTGGCCATCCACGGCTGGATCCACGAGCGCAACATGCAGCTGCCGCCCGCGGCCGAGCGCGAGCTCCAGCTGCGCAGCGCCGACACCCTGGAGCGCGTCTCCGGGCAGCGCCCCGTCGGCATCCGCACGCCGTCCTGGGACTTCTCCGACCACACCCTGGCCATCACCCGCGAGATGGGCCTGCTCTACGACTCGTCCCTGATGGCCGACGACGACCCGTACGAACTCCTCGCCGACGGCGAGGCCACCGGCGTCGTGGAGATCCCCGTCGAGTGGATCAGGGACGATGCGCCCTACTTCAACATGGACCGCTACACCGGGCTGCGCCCCTACACGCCGCCGCGCTCCGTCCTCGGCATCTGGCGCGACGAGTTCGACCAGGCGTACCGCGAGGGCGGCGTCTTCCAGCTGACGATGCACCCCCACTTCATCGGCCACCGCTCCCGGCTGCCGGTACTCGCCGAGCTGCTCGACCACATCTCCGCCCACCCCGGCGTCTGGTTCACCACCCACGCCGACCTCGCCCGCCACGTGGCCGCGCAGGCCGGGCTCCCCGCAGGCACCACACCATCCGCCCCGCGCACCGCAGCTCACGAAGGGCCATGACGATGACGCAGCACGCCACGCCCCCCGGCACACCGCCGGCATCCGCGAAACACACCGCAGCGCCCGGCCCCGGGGACAGGGAGGCCGCGGCACGGCGCCGCCGCGCCCTGTGGGCCGGCGCCGTCGGCAACACCGTCGAGTGGGTGGACTGGGCCGTCTACTCGACGTTCTCCTCCGTGTTCGCCGGCACGTTCTTCCCCTCGCACGCGCCGGAGGCCGCCCTGCTCTCGACGCTCGCCGTCTTCGCCGTGGGCTTCCTGATGCGTCCCGTCGGCGGCGCCGTCCTCGGCGCCTACGGCGACCGGCACGGCCGCAAGAAGGCCATGACCCTCACCATCTCGATGATGGCCGGCGCCGCCCTCGTCATCGCGGTGTGCCCCGGCTACTCCATCATCGGCGTCGGCGCCCCCGTCGTCCTGGTGCTCGCGCGGCTCGTGCAGGGCTTCTCGGCCGGCGGCGAGTTCGGCACCTCCTCCGCCTTCCTCATCGAGTCCGCGGCCCCCGGCAGGCGGGCCCTCGCCGGCTCCTGGCAGCAGGTGTCCGTCGGCGCGGGCACGCTCATCGCCTCCCTGATGGGCACCATCCTCACCAGCACCCTCGACGACCACGCCCTCGACACCTGGGGCTGGCGGATCGCCTTCGCCGTGGCGGGCCTGCTGGGCCTCGTCGGACTCTGGCTGCGCACCCACGTCGAGGAGACCGAGTCCTTCCAGCGCCTCGAACGCGCCGAGGGACCCCGCGCCAACCCGCTGCGCGCCATGCTCGTGCAGCACCCGCGCGCCGCGCTGCGCGTGGTCGGCGTGACGGTGGCGGGCACCCTGATCTACTACCTGTGGGTCAGCTACATGCCGTCGTACGTCCACGTCACCACCGGCATGCCGCTCAACAAGGCGCTGCTCGCCAACACCCTCTCCCTCGCGGTGTTCATCGTGCTGCTGCCGTTCGGCGGCATGCTCTCCGACCGGATCGGGCGCAAGGCCACCATGACCGCCTTCGCGGGCGGCTTCCTGGTCCTCGCGTGGCCGCTGTTCCACGTGCTCGACGACAACTTCTGGACCCTGCTCGGCGTCGAGCTCGTCGGCATCGTCCTGCTGGTCGGCTACTCCGCCAACTGTGCCGTCATCATGGCCGAGCAGTTTCCGCCCGAGGTGCGCACCACGGGCATCGCCCTGCCGTACGCGCTGGCCGTCGCCGTCTTCGGCGGCACCGCCCCCTACCTCACCACCTGGATGAGTTCGAGCGGCCACCGCGACCTGGTGTGGCTCTACCTGGCCGCCGCCGCACTCGTCGGCGTGATCGTCTACACCGCCATGCCCGAGACGAAGAACAAGGAGATCGCATGAGCCCCCACGCCGAGCCGCCCCCTGGCCGGCACGTCCTCGTCACCGGCGCCGCCGGAGGCATCGGCGCCGCCGTGTGCGCCGCCTTCGCCGAGGAGGGCTGCACCGTCACCGCGAGCGACCTGCCCTCCGCCGCGCTCACCGGGCTGGTGGCGCGCCTCGGCGAGTACGGCGGCACCGCACGCGCGCTCCCCGCCGACCTCGCGGACGCCGAGGCGGCGGCCGCGCTCGTCGGCCGCGCCGCGGACCTCGCGGGCCCGCCCGACGTGCTCGTCAACGCCGCCGGCATCTACCCCGCCGTGCCCCTCGCCGAGATGACGGCGGCGCTCTGGGACCGCGTGCAGGACGTCAACGTCCGCGCGGCGATGCTCACCAGCGCCGCCCTCGCCCGCCTGCTGACCGCCGCAGGCACCCCGGGCGCGATCGTCAACATCACCTCGGGCGCCGCGCTGCGCGCCCGCTTCGGCGCCGCGCACTACAGCGCGTCCAAGGCCGCCCTGGAGATGCTGACGCGCTCCTGCGCCGTCGAGTTCGGGCCCCACGGCATCCGTGTCAACGCCGTCTCGCCCGGGTTCGTGACCGTGGACAGCGCCGTCAACCCCGTCACCGAGGAGTACGCGGCCGCCGTCTCCGTCAACCCGCTCGGCCGCCCGGGGGAGCCCGCCGACATCGCGCGCGCGGTGCGCTGGGTCGCGGGCCCCGAGGCGTCCTGGATGACGGGTTCCGTCGTACGCCTCGACGGGGGCGCGTCCGCGGGCACCACGACGCTGCCGCGCCACTGGCCGGGACTCTCCGGCACCCAGGCGGGCGCAGACCGTGAGCAGGCGGTGTCATGAGCGCCCCCGAGGCCGCGGGGCCCCGCGCCGAGTACACCGTCGTCGGCTGCGGCGCCATCGGCGGCACCCTCGCCTTCCATCTCGCCGACGCCGGGCACACCGTCCACGTCGTGGACACGGACACCGCCCATGTGGCGGCCCTGCGCGAGCGTGGACTCACCCTCAGGGGGCCGCGGGGCGAGCGCACGGTGCGCGTCGCAGCGACCACACCCGACGCGCTCGACCACACCCCGCGCCGGGTGCTGCTGTGCGTGAAGGCGCAGGCCACCGCCGCCGCGGCCGACTGGCTCGCCCCCCGGCTCGCCCCCGACGGCTGGGTCGTCTCCCTCCAGAACGGCCTCAACGAAGGGCTCATCGCAGAACGGGTCGGCGCGCACAGGACCGTGGGCGCGTTCGTCAACCTCTTCGCCGACGTGGTCGCGCCCGGCGTCGTGCAGGACGGCGGGGCGGGCGCCCTCGTCGTCGGGGAGCTCGACGGCTCCCCGAGCGAGCGGGTCGCCGCCCTCGTGGCCGACCTCGCCGCCTGGGGGCCCGCCCGCGCCACCGGCAACGTCTCCGGATACCTCTGGTCCAAGCTGGCCTTCGGCACGATGCTCACCGCCACCGCGCTGGTCGACGCGCCGATGGCCCGTGTCATCGACGTCCACAGGCCCCTGATGTACGCGCTCGCCGCCGAGGTCGAGGCCGTCGCCACCGCCGAGGGGCACGGTCTCGAACCCTTCGACGCCTACGACCCCGCCGCCTACCTGCCCGGCGCGCCCCGCGACCTGCGCGAGCGCGCCACCGACACCCTCGTGGCATGGCTCGCGGGCCAGGCCAAGGACCGCAGCGGCATCTGGCGCGACATCGCCGTGCGCCACCGGCCGGTGGAGGTGCACCACCACTACCGGCCCGTGCGGGAGGCCGCGGCCCGGCACGGCGTGCCCGTGCCGCTGCTCGGCCGCCTGCTCACCCTGCTCGCCGAGGTCGAGTCGGGGGAGCGCCCCATGGCCCCGGCCAACCTGACCGACCTGTACGACCCCGCCACCCCCCGGAAGTGACCGTGAACACCGCACCCCGCACCCCCGCAGCGACCCCCGCCGACCTCACCGCCTGGGTCGCTTCCCACCGCGACGACATGGTCGCCGAACTGGCCCGCTACGTCGACACGGAGACCCCGAGCGACGACAAGGAGTGCCTGGACGCCGCCCTGCCGGGCCTCGAACAGTGGCTGACCGCTTCGCTCGGCACCCCCGCGGCCCGCCGCCGCGCCGACGGCGGCGTCTACGGCGACACCCTCGTCCTGGACTGGCCGGGGGCCCGCACCGGCCACGGCGACGGCGCGCCGCCCGTCGCGCTGCTGTGCCACTACGACACCGTGTGGACCAAGGGCACCGTCGCCGAGCGTCCTTTCGCCCTCGACGGCGACACGGCCACCGGGCCCGGCGTCTTCGACATGAAGGCCGGGCTCGTCCAGGCCGTGTGGGCCCTCCGCGCCCTCGACGCGCTCGGCCTGCCGAGGCCGCCGCTGCGCCTCGTGCTCAACGGCGACGAGGAGCTCGGCAGCCCGGGCTCCCGCCCCGTCATCGAGGCCGAGGCGGGCGAAGCGCCCGCCGCCCTCGTCTTCGAGGCGTCGGCCGACGGCGCGGTCAAGACCGCACGCAAGGGCGTCGGCCTCTTCCGTGTCACCGCGACCGGCGTGGAGGCGCACGCGGGACTCGACCCCGCCAACGGCGTCAGCGCCGTCGACGAGATCGCCAGGGCGGTGCTCGCCCTGCACGCCCTGACCGACACCGCGGCGGGGACCACGGTCAACGTCGGCGTGCTCACCGGCGGCACCCGGCCCAACGTGGCGGCGGGGCGCGCCGTCGCCGACCTGGACATCCGTGTCTCCGACAGCGCGGAGGCCGAGCGCGTCGACCGGGCGCTCGCCGCGCTGCGGCCGCACGACCCGCGGGCCTCGCTCGCCCTGACCGGCGGCTGGAACCGGCCCGTCATGGCCCGCACCGACGGCATCGCCCGGCTGTTCGAACTCGCCAGGACGTGCGCCGCGGAACAGGGCGTGGAACTGCGCGAGTGCGCCGTCGGCGGCGCGAGCGACGGCAACTTCGTCGCCGCGCTCGGCGTGCCCGTCCTCGACGGCCTCGGCGCGGTCGGCGCCGGCGCCCACGCCCGGGACGAGCACATCAGCATCGCCGGGATGACCGAGCGCACGGCGGTCGCCGCCCGGGTGCTCTCCGCCCTCGCCGACCCGGCCGTGGCCGCGGGCCTGCGACAGCCCGCCGCGGCCTCCGGCACCGCCGCCTGAGCCGCGGGTGCGGCCGGGCGCCCGCCCCGCGCGCCCGGCCGCACCGCCCGGGCAGGGGGCCCGCATTCGGCGCCGCCGGATGCGGGCCGCCCCGCCCTGCGAGACACTGCCCGGATGGAGGCGACGGAGCGCACGCCCCCGGCGGGCGGGCACGGAGGCGCGGCGGACGACTACCCGGCGATCAGCGAGCACGGCCTCATCGGGGACCTGCGGACCGCCGCGCTGGTCACGACGGGCGGCCGCGTCGACTGGTTCTGCACACCGCGATTCGACTCGCCGAGCGTCTTCGGCGCGCTCCTCGACGCGCGCGGGGGCGGCCACTGGGACATCACCACCGTCTGCCCAGGACCCGTCAAACGGCGGCAGTTCTACTTCCCCGACACCAACATCCTCGTGACGCGGATGCACACCGAGACCGGCATCGTGGAGCTCCACGACTTCATGCCGGTCGTCCGCCCCCACGACCCCGGCCACGTGCAGCGGCTCACCCGGCGCGTGGTCAACGTGCGCGGCTCCGTCGACCTCGCCGTGCGGGTCGCCCCGCGCTTCGACTACGGCCGCGGCCGGCACCGCACCGAACGGTTCGACGACGGCGTCCGCTTCACCTCGGACGACCTCGCCCTCACCCTGCGCTCCACCGTCCCCCTCGACGTGGAGGGCGACGACGCGGCCGCCCGCTTCACCCTGGAGATGGGCGCCACGGCGCTGTTCGTACTCGAACCGGGGCCCGCGCCCGCGGCCCCCGGGGCGCCGGTGCCCTGCGCCGACCCCGCCGCAGTCGACGAACTCTTCGAGCAGACCGTGCGGTTCTGGCGCGGCTGGCTGCGGCAGTCCGCCTACACCGGCCGGTGGCGTGAGATGGTCCACCGCTCCGCGCTCACCCTCAAGCTCCTGACCCACGAGCCCACCGGCGCCATCGTCGCGGCCCCCACGCTCGGTCTGCCGGAGCGCATCGGCGGCGCGCGCAACTGGGACTACCGCTACGTGTGGATCAGGGACGCCGCCTTCTCCCTCTACGCGCTGCTGCGCCTCGGCTTCACCGAGGAGGCCGACGCGTTCATCGGCTGGCTGACCCGCATGCTCCGGCGGGCCTGCCGGGGCGCGGAGGGCGGGCCGCTGCGCGTCATGTACTCCATCGACGGCCACGCGGACCTCTCCGAGGAGGAGCTCGGCCACTGGGAGGGCTACCGCGGCTCCGCGCCCGTCCGGGTCGGCAACGCCGCATCCGGGCAGGTCCAGCTGGACATCTACGGCGAACTCATCGACTCCGTCTACCTGTTCAACAAGTACGGCTCCGGCATCTCGCACGAGGCGTGGACCGACCTGTGCACCATCCTGGAATGGCTCCTCGACCACTGGGACCGCCCCGACGAGAGCATCTGGGAGACCAGGGCGGGCCGCCGCAACCACACGTACTCCCGGCTGATGACCTGGGTCGCGGTGGAGCGCATGATCCGCGTGGCCCGCCGGCGCGGCCTGCCGGGCGACCTGAACCGCTGGACGTCGGTGCGCGACGCCGTCTACCGGCAGATCATGGAACACGGCTGGCACGAGGGCGCCCGCACCTTCGGCCAGCGCATCGCGGACGGCTCGCCGGTGCCCGAGGCGCCGGTCCTCGACGCCTCGCTGCTGCTGATGCCGATGGTCAAGTTCGTCGCGCCCACCGACCCGCGCTTCCTCGACCTGCTCGACGCCGTGCGGGACCGGCTCGTCGTGGACAGCCTGGTCTTCCGCTACGACCCCGAGCAGGCACCCGACGGGCTCGACGGCACCGAGGGCACCTTCTCCATCTGCTCGTTCTGGTGGGTGGAGGCGCTGGCCCGCACCGGACAGCTCGAGGAGGCGCGGCTCGCCCTGGAGAAGATGTTCACCTACTCCAGCCATGTCGGCCTGTACGCCGAGCAGATCGGGCTCAACGGCGAGCACCTCGGCAACTTCCCGCAGGCCTTCACCCACCTCGCGCTGATCAGCTCCGCCATCAACCTGGACCGCTACCTCGACGGCTGAGCGCTGCGGCTCAGCCCCTGCGGGCCCAGCCGTAGCGGTGCTCGGGGCGGCCCGTGTCGCCGTAGCGCAGCGTCAGCGTCACCCGGCCCGCCCGTTCGAGCACCTTCAGATAGCGCTGCGCCGTCGAGCGGCTGATGCCCGCGCGCTCCGCCACCTCCTGGGCGGAGAGCGGCGCCGACGCCTCGCCGAGCACCCGCCGCACCAGGTCCGCGGTGGGCGCCGAGTGGCCCTTCGGCAGCGGGCCGCCCCCGGGCTCGGGGGGCCGCAACGCCCCGAAGATCCGGTCCACCTGCTCCTGGCCCGCCTCGCCGCCGCCCGTGCCGACCGCGTCCAGGGTGCGGCTGAGCGCCGCGTAGCCTTCGAGCTTGGCGCGCAGCCCGGCGAAGCTGAACGGCTTCACCAGGTACTGGAGCGCGCCGTGGCGCATCGCCGCGCTCACCGTCGCCACGTCGCGCGCGGCCGTGACCATGATCACGTCGGCGTGGTGGCCCTCCTGCCGCATCCGCCGGATCAGCGCGAGCCCCGGCGCGTCGGGCAGGTAGTGGTCGAGCAGCACCAGGTCGACGCGGTGCTGCTCCAGCGTCATCAGCGCCTGCGCCGCCGTGTGGGCGCGGGCCGCGACCCGGAAGCCCGGGACCCTGGCCACATAGGCGGCGTTGATCTCCGCGACCCGGAAGTCGTCGTCGACGACGAGCACCTCGATCACCTCCCGCCTCCCGACGCGCGCACCCCGCCCCGCTCCGCCCCGGTCGCGGGGGCGTCAGGCGCGAGCGCCTCGGGCAGCACCACCGTGAACACGGCGCCGCCGCCCGCACGCGCCGTGACCCGCGCCATCCCGCCGTACCGCTGGGCGAGCCGCCGTACCAGCGCGAGCCCGAGCCCGCGCCCCCGGTGCGCGGGGGAGCTCTTGGTCGTCCAGCCCTCGGCGAAGATCCGCTCCCGCAGCGCGGGCGGCACCCCGGGACCGTCGTCGCTCACCCGCACCACCGCTGTCCTCCCGCCCTCGGCGCGCAGTTCCACCTCGACCGTGCGCGCCACGTCCAGCGCGTTGTCGATCAGATTGCCCAGCACCGTCACCAGGTCCCTGGGGTCCACCACGCGCTCCCGCAGCAGCGTCGCGGGCGCGATCCGCAGCACGGCGCCCCGCTCGGCCGCGATCGCGGCCTTGCCCACGAGCAGCGCGGAGAGCAGCGGGTCGCGCACCCGCTCGGCGACCTGCTCGGCCGACGCCCGGTGCGCCTGCGACACGTCCGCCACGAACTGCGCCGCCTCCTCGTAGAGCCCGAGCTCCAGCAGCCCGAGCAGCGTGTGCAGGCGGTTGGCGTGCTCGTGGTCCTGTGCCCGCAGCGCGTCGAGCAGCCCGTGCGTGCTGTCCAGCTCCCGTCCCAGCAGCTCGAGTTCCGTACGGTCCCGGAGCGTGACGACCGCGCCGCCGTCCCGTACCGGCATCCGGTTCGCGACGAGCACCCGGTCGCCCGAGACGGTCAGCAGGTCGGCGCCCGCGACCCGGCCCGCCAGCACGTCGGCCGTGCGGCCCGGCGGCAGCACCTCGTCGAGGCGCCGGCCCGCCGTGTCCTGCCCGAGCCCGAGCAGCCGCTGCGCCTCGTCGTTGACGAGCCGGATCCGACCGCGCCCGTCCAGCGCCACCACGCCCTCCCTGATGCCGTGCAGCATGGCCTCCCGCTCGTCGAGCAGCGCCGAGATGTCCGCGAACGCCAGCCCGTGCGTGCGG
Organism: Streptomyces sp. NPDC047002; assembly: GCF_040704505.1. Lineage (NCBI taxonomy): Bacteria > Bacillati > Actinomycetota > Actinomycetes > Kitasatosporales > Streptomycetaceae > Streptomyces > Streptomyces sp. NPDC047002. The sequence continues at coordinate 133,531 of NZ_JBEYWC010000001.1, read as the reverse complement.
CGCTGGAGCCGGCGCGAGACGGCGTACGCGGCCAGCGCCCCGGCGGCGAGCGCCGCGCCCGCGTACAGCAGCAGCCCGCGCACCGCCCGCACCAGCTCGTCCCGCACGCTGCCGTACGCGATCCCCACCGACACCGCCCCGACGACCCGGCCGCTGCCGTCCCGCAGCGGCGCCTTGCCGCGCGCGGAGAGGCCGAGCGTGCCCCGCTCGATGTCCATCACGTCCCGCCCGGCGAGCGCGCCGCTCGGGTCCGTCGACACCCGCTCGCCGATCCTGGCCGTGTCCGTGTGCGACCAGCGCACACCGCGCCGGTCCATCACCACGATGTACAGGGCGCCCGTGGAGCGCCTGATCCGGTCCGCCTCCGCCTGCACCGGGCCCGACGCGCTCGGCGCCGTGGTGGCCAGCAGGCGCCCGAGCCCGGGCTCGGCCGCTGTGGTCCGCGCGATGGACAGCGCCTGCCGCATCGAGCCCTGGTCGAGCTGGCGGCTCAGCGGCGCCAGGAACAGGCCGGTGACCAGCATCAGCACCCCGGTCGTGGTGGCCAGCTGGACCAGCAGTACCTGGGCGAAGACACGGCGCGGCCAGCGGATGCGCATGCGACTCCTCCGTCCGTGCCACCGGCGGCCCCGCCGGCGACGCGGGCCGTCCGCGCCCGCGTCGCCGCACGGTAGACCGAGGGCGGGCCCGCTGCCCAGCCCCTCTCCCGGATTCGTCCGCCGCGCGGTGAGCAGAACGGGCAGAACACCGGCTTGTGCGCACAACGCCGGTAGTGCGAACAAGGCTCCCGCGCGCCGCACCCCGCTCCTACCGTCTGGCGCCATGGACAGTCGGACCGGCCCCGCCATCGAACTGCGGGGCGCAAGCAAGGTGTTCAGCACCCCTTCGGGCATGCCGCACACCGCCGTACGCGACCTCGACCTGACCGTGGGCCGCGGCGAGTTCGTCGCCGTCGTGGGCCCCACGGGCTGCGGCAAGTCGACCACGCTGACCCTCGTCAGCGGCCTCACGGAACCCACCGAGGGTGAGGTGCTGATCGGCGGCGAGCCCGTGCGCGGCATTCCCGACAACGTCGGCTTCGTCTTCCAGCAGGACGCCGTCTTCCCCTGGCGGACCGTCCTGTCGAACGTGATGGCGGGCCCCCGCTTCCGCGGCGTGCCGAAGGCGGAGGCGCGCGAGCGCGCCAGGCGGTGGCTGGACCGGGTCGGCCTCGGCGCCTTCGAGGACCGCTACCCGCACCAGCTCTCGGGCGGGCAGCGCAAGCGTGTCGCCCTCGCCGCGACCTTCGTCGGCGACCCCGAGATCCTGCTGATGGACGAGCCGTTCTCCGCGCTCGACGTGCAGACGCGCGCCCTCATGTCCGACGAGCTCCTCGACCTGTGGTCGGGCACCGGCGCCTCCGTCGTCTTCGTCACCCACGACCTGGAGGAGTCCATCGCCCTCGCCGACAAGGTCGTCGTCATGACGGCGGGGCCCGCCACCGTCAAGGAGGTCTTCGAGATCGGCCTGCCGCGCCCGCGCAAGGTCGAACAGGTGCGGCTGGAGAAGGAGTTCACCGACATCTATCGGGAGATCTGGTCCTCGCTCGGCGAAGAGGTCCGCATCACCCGCGAGAGGGGGGCGGGACATGCCGCCTGAGACCGCTCTCGCCGCGCCGTCCGCCGCCCCGGACGGCGCCCGCACCCGGGGCAGGGCGCGCGCCGCGCGCCGCCGCGGCCGCCTGGTGCAGTCCGTACGCGTCCTGGTCCTTGTGGCCGTCCTCGGCCTGTGGGAGTGGTTCGCCCGCGCCGGGATCATCGACCCCTTCAACTTCTCGATGCCGTCGAAGATCTGGTCCCAGATCTGGGCGTGGACCACCGAGGGCACCGCGCAGGGCTCCCTCGCCGAGCAGATCTGGTACACGCTCTACGAGGCGCTCCTCGGCTGGCTCGCCGGGGTGTTCGGCGGGGTCGTGCTGGGCATCGCGCTCGGCCGCGTCCGTTTCCTCGCCGACGTACTCGGCCCGTACATCAAGGTGCTCAACGCGCTGCCGCGGATCGTGCTCGCCCCGATCTTCCTGATCTGGTTCGGCCTCGGGCCCGCCTCCAAGATCGCCTCCGCGGTCGTCCTCGTGTTCTTCCCCGTCTTCTTCAACGCCTTCCAGGGCGCCCGCGAGGTGGACCGCCGCCTGGTGGACGGCGCGCGCATCCTCGGCGCGAGCAACCGGCAGGTCACCTACCGCGTGGTGATCCCCTCCGCCACCTCCTGGATCTTCACCAGCCTGCACGTCAGCTTCGGGTTCGCGCTGATCGGCGCGATCGTCGGCGAGTACATCGGCGCCACCAAGGGCCTCGGCCTGCTGGTCTCCGCCTCGCAGGGCAGCTTCAACGCGGCGGGCGTGTACGCCGCGATGGTCATCCTCGCGGTCGTCGCGCTGCTCGCCGAGGGGCTGCTGACCTTCCTGGAACGGCGGCTCTTCCGCTGGAAGCCCGCCGAGCCGGGCGACGGCCGCTGACCCGCGCGCCCCACCGGCCGCCCGCGTCACCCGTGCACCGGACGGCGGCCGGCGCCGCGTGCGCCACACCCGCACACCGCCGCCGCACACCTCCCGCCGGCCCGTCACAACCCCGCCATCCGCAGGCACCACACTTCAGGCTTTCGCACCTCACAAGGACGTGACCTCCCATGCGTGCTCCGACCCCGCGTATCCCGACCCGCCGCGCCACCCGCGCGGCACGGGCCGCTGTCGCCCTCACCGGCGTCCTCGCCCTGACCGCGCTCACCGGCTGCGCCGACCACGCCTCCGGCTCGTCCGACTCGGCGGGCGGTGCGGGCAAGGTGAAGATCATGGTGGGCGGCCTCGACAAGGTCATCTACCTGCCCGCGATGCTCACCCAGCGCCTCGGCTACTTCAAGGACGAGGGCGTGGACGTGCAGCTGCTCACCGAGTCCGCGGGGGTGCAGGCGGAGACGGCCCTCGTCTCGGGCGACGTCCAGGGCACCGTCGGCTTCTACGACCACACCCTCGACCTCCAGGCCAAGGGCAAGCAGGTCGAGTCGGTCGTGCAGCTGGCGCAGGCGCCCGGCGAGGTGGAGGTCGTCTCCACCAAGGCGGCAGACGAGATCAAGGGCCCCGAGGACTTCAAGGGCAAGAAGCTGGGCGTCACCGGGCTCGGCTCGTCCACCGACTTCCTCACCAAGTACCTGGCCGTGCACGGCGGGCTGAAGACGAGCGAGTTCACCCCCGTCGCGGTCGGCGCGGGCCAGACGTTCGTCTCCGCGCTCCAGCAGGGTTCCATCCAGGCCGGGATGACGACCGAGCCGACCGTGTCGACCATCCTCGACAAGAAGGCGGGATCCGTCCTGGTCGACCTGCGCACCCCCGACGGGTCGCGGGCCGCGCTCGGCGGCCTCTACCCCTCGTCGAGCCTCTACATGAACACCGCGTGGGTGAACGGCCACAAGGACACCGTGCACCGGCTGGCCCGCGCCTTCGTGCGCACCCTGCGCTGGATGGCCTCCCACACCCCCGAGGACATCGCGGCGAAGATGCCCGCCGACTACCAGCAGGGCGGCGGCAGGGCGCTCTACGCGCAGGCCGTCAAGAACAGCCTGCCGATGTTCACCACCGACGGCGTGATGCCGCCCGACGGCCCTTCCACCGTCAAGCGCGTCCTGTCCACCTTCGACCCCAACCTCCAGAACGTGGACGTCGACGTGGAGAAGACGTACACCACGGAGTTCGTGAAGGACACCGCGCCGTCGTCCGACGACTGAGCCCGTCCCCGGGGCGGGGCGCCGGGGGACGGCACCGGGTGCCGCCCAAGGGGCATATCGTAGGACCGGCACCCCGCCGGTCCTGACGGACGCCGGTCCCCACGGGCGGCAGGGCCGTCCCGCCCGCCGTCAGGAGTGACCCCATGCCGGAGCTGCCCAGCGCAGAAGAGGCCGCGCCCGCGCCCAGCGGGCCGGCGGGAACCCTCGTCGTACCGGTCCTGCCGGACGGCACGGGGTACCGCCTGCGCCTGTTCCGCACCCCCCTCGGGGGCCGTACGGCCGTCGCGTTCACCTCACCGCGGCTGCTTGCCGCCACCCTCGGAGCCGACCGGCCGTGGATCAGGCTCGCCGAGCCGGCGCTGCGCGCCCTCGCCCTGCCCCTCGGGGTCACCGCCCTCACCGTCGACCCGCAGCTCGCCGCCCCCAGGCCCGCGCCGGTCGCCGCGCCCCTCCCGGTCGCCGCGCAGGTCCTCCGCACCGGCCGCGCGGGCGGCCCCGCGCTGCCGGCCGGGCGCGTCGGCGCGTCCTGACCCCTCTCGCGCCGCGGTGTGAGAAGGGCCGCGCTGGGCACACGGAGCTTTCGGGCCCACCGGCCCGGGATTCCCGTGCGAGCGGAAAGGACGTGACACACATGCGAGTCGCATTTCTGATGGCTCCGGAGGGCGTGGAGCAGGTCGAGCTGACCGAGCCCTGGAAGGCGGTCGGCGACGCGGGCGGCGAACGCCATCTGGTCTCGACCGAAGCCGGTCGCATCCAGGGCTTCGACCACCTCGACAAGGCCGACACGTTCCCCGTGGACCGCACGGTCGGCGAGGCGTCCGTGGACGACTACGACGGCCTCGTGCTGCCCGGCGGCGTCGCCAACCCCGACTTCCTGCGCACCGACAAGGGCGCCGTCGCGTTCGTCGACTCGTTCTTCGAGGCGGGAAAGCCCGTCGCCGCCATCTGCCATGCGCCGTGGACGCTCGTGGAGGCCGACCGGGTGCGGGGCAGGACCCTCACCTCGTGGCCGAGCCTCCAGACCGACATCCGCAACGCGGGCGGCACCTGGGTCGACGAGCAGGTCGTGGTCTGCACGGCGGCGCCGAGCCCCCTCATCACCAGCCGCAACCCCGGGGACCTGCCGGCCTTCTGCGAGGCGCTCGTCACCCAGCTCGGCGGCTGAGGCGCGCCCCGCAGCGCGCGGGGCCCGGCAGCGGCCGGGCCCCGGGGGCCGCCGTACGGCGGCACACCGACCCGTCGGACCCCTGGACCCCGCCGGTCGCACCGGTACGGTCCCGCCCCCTCCGCGCCGCGTCACATCCGTACGGCCGTCACATCCGTACGGCCAGGGTGAAGGAGTGGCCCGCGGGGTCGGAGTAGATCCGGGTGTCCCGGGGGCCGCCGTTGTCCTTGGTGTCCAGCGGCCTGGCCCCGAGCGCGATCAGCTCGCGCTCCGCCTCGTCGATGTCGGCGCGGTCCACCAGGACCCGCAGATGCGCCTGTTGCGAGGTCTCGGGGCGCGGCCAGCTCGGCGGCGCGTAGCCGCGGTCCCTGCGGACGGCGAGCCGCACCCCGTTCTCGCCGACGACCTCGATGAAGTCGGGGTCGTCACCCGGGCGCGGCTCGGCGTCGAGGAGCGCGGCGTAGAAGTCGGCGAGTTCCGCGGGTTCCGCGGCGTCCAGTACGAGCACGGTGGTCTTCGCGACGGTCATGGCTGCCGTCTACCCCCGGCTGCGGGCGGGACGCAGGGCCCTGCGGCGCACCGCGCCCCGGCCCGCGGTTGCGCGGGCCGACCCCGGGTACCCGGCCCTGGTCCGGGGGACGGCCCCCGGGTCAGGCGACCGGAAGGAGTCAGCACATGACCAGCACGGAGCCCTCCGCGCACCCGGCTGCGGAGGTGGCGGTGGAACTCACAGGACCGGCGCCCGAGGACGCGCAGGCCGTCTTCGGCGTCCTGCACAGCGCCTACGCCTCCGACCGCGACCGCGACGACGCGCCGAGCGGTGCGGGCGCCGAGGGCCGCACCACGGTCTGGACGGCGACGTTCGACACGGCGGCCCCGCACGGCGACGCGCGCCCCGTGGCGCTCGGCGCGCCCGTCACCGCCGTGCTCCAGGGCGGCCCGCAGGCCGTCGACGGCGTGCGCTCCACGCTGGAGTCGGCCTTCGCCGTGCGCATCGTCGGCACCTCGTCGGGCGACCAGGAGCAGGAGGTCCAGCTGCGGCTCGCCACCCGCTGACCGCCGCACGGGGGACCGGGGGACCGGTCCCCGCGTCGGCGCGCCGCCGCAGGTCACGGAGTGTGCCCGGGTGATCGTGTTGCGCATTCGGCCCAGCGGGGCGAGGCTGTGGGTGACCCAGAAGTGGCTGTTGCTCACGCTTCGTGCTCGGGGGCCGTCCGCGGTCTGAAGCACGTGGGCCTCGCTGTGAGGAGCCTCAACCATGACAGTTCCACTCGACCGTCACTACGAGCTGGAATTGCACGTCTCCGAGGAGCGCGTGCCCCAGGTCCGGCGCATCGTCGCCGCGTACCTGCGGTACTGGAACCTCGGTCCGCACGTACCGGCGGTCTGCCGCGGTGTCGACGAACTGCTGACCAACGTCCACCGCCATGTCGGCGACACCAGCAGGTGCGTGCTCCAACTGCGCCTGAGCGGCCGCCATCTGACGGCCTCCGTCACCGACGACGGGCCCCGCATGCCGCGCCTGCTCAGCGCGGGTGGCGGCGGACTCGCCCGGGTCGCCGCGCTCAGCGACAGCTGGGGGACCTGCCCGACGGAGGACGGCAAGGTCGTCTGGTTCACGCGCAGCGTCCAGGCGCCCGTGTCCGAGCCGCGCGTCCCCGCCGTGCCGCCCACGCCGGTCGACACCGCCCTGCGCGCCGCCGAACCCGCTGCCGAGCCGGTGCCGGCCGCCGGGGAGCCCGCGCCCCGCGCACCCCGCGTCCCGGAACCGGCCTGACGCCGCGGACCAGGACGGCGGCGGCACCGCCCGAGCACGGCACGTGCCCCGCACCCCGCGGGCCCTCGAAGCGAGGGACCCCAGGGGGTACGGGGCACGCCCGCGCCCGCCGTCAGCCGTCCGTCAGAGCGCGCTGTCCTCGTCCACCGTGTGCACCGCGGCCTCCTCGGCCGACGCGGCGGCGCCGTCGATGCCGATGTCCTCGGCGATCATGTCCTTCTCCGCGTCCGCGTGCGCGCCCTCGTCCGGCGCGACGAGCCGGCCCGACCGTTCCGCGCCCACCTCGTCGTCATGCACCTCGCCGTCGCCGTCGTCCAGGTCGCCGATGCCGTCGCCGCCGGGCAGCGGCGGGTCGGGCACCTCCTCGGCCAGCCGCTCGTCCAGGCTCTCGCCCTCGTGCTGCTCCTGAGCCGTGGTGCCGTCCGACTCCACGCCGAGCGGCTTCTCCGGCGGCGAGTAGCCCTGGTCGTACGGGTCGAGCTCGCTCTCGTTGAGGGTGTCCTCGGGGTCGAGGATGCCCTCGTCCTCCGTCACGTCGGCGTCCGCGTCGGGCTGGTAGACGTCGTCCGCCATGGGGTCGCTGTTGTCCGCGGTCACGTGGATCACCTCGTCGAGTCCGATTGCGTTCAGCCCGGCTACCCGGCGCAGCCCGCACTATCCACGGCGGCCGCCCGCCCGGGCGCACCCGGGGCCCGGCCGTCCGCCGGCCCTTCCCAGGACAACGCTGCCACCAAACGGTGCGCTGTCAAACCGCAGGTCGGACCGGGCGTGTGTTTGCCCGTGCCACCCCTGGGCACGCGGTGGTTCCGTCCGCAGGGAGACACCGGGAGCAGGCCGCCCGCGGCGGCCGCGCTCCCGCGGGCGGCGCCAAGCGAACGACACGACCACCGGAGCCGAGCGTGAGCCGACAGCGGATCGTCATCGTCGGAGCGGGTTTCGCCGGGTACGAGACGGCGCGCACCCTCACCCGCGAGGTGGGGGACCGCGCCGAGGTCGTCCTGCTCAACCCGACCGACTACTTCCTCTATCTGCCGCTGCTTCCCCAGGTGGCCGCCGGTATCCTGGAGCCCCGCAGGGTGACGGTCTCGCTGCCGGGCACCCTGCCCCGCGCCCGCCTCGTGCTCGGCACGGCCGACCACGTCGACCTCGAAGCGGGCCGGGTCGGCTACACCGACCCCGAGGGGCACCGCGGGACGCTCGGCTACGACCGGCTCGTCCTGACCGTCGGCAGCGTCAACAAGCTGCTGCCGATCCCCGGCGTCGCCGAGCACGCGCACGGCTTCCGCGGCCTCGCCGAGGCCCTCTACCTGCGCGACCACGTCACCCGGCAGATAGAGCTCGTCGCCGCGGCCGACGACCCCGGCGAGCGTGCCGCACGCTCCACCTTCGCCGTGGTGGGCGCCGGCTACACCGGCACCGAGGTCGCGGCCCAGGGGACGATGTTCACCGACGCGCTCGTCCGCAGGCGGCACAGGTGGTGGCAGGGCGGCCCGCCGCGCTGGCTGCTGCTCGACATCGCGCCGCGGGTCCTGCCCGAGCTCGACCTGCACCTGTCGGACACCGCCGACCGGGTCCTGCGGCGGCGGGGCGTCGAGGTCCGCACGCGGACGTCCGTCTCGGAGGCGACCCGGGACGGCATCACCCTGGACGACGGCGAACACCTGCCCACCCGCACCCTCGTCTGGTGCGTGGGCGTGCGCCCCGACCCCCTCGTCTCGGCGCTCGGGCTGCCCGTCGAGCGCGGCCGCCTCGTCGTCGACGCGCGGCTCACCGTCCCCGGCAGGCCCGAGGTGTTCGCCTGCGGCGACGCCGCCGCGGTGCCCGACCTGACACGGCCGGGGCAGTACACCCCGATGACGGCGCAGCACGCCGCCCGGCAGGGCAAGGCCGCGGGCCGCAACGTCGCCGCGTCCCTCGGGCTCGGCGACTGGCGCGCCTACCGCCACGACGACCTCGGGTTCGTCGTGGACCTCGGCGGCGTCCAGGCGGCGGCCAACCCGCTCGGCGTGCCGCTCGCCGGGCCCCTCGCCGGCGCCGTCACCCGCGGCTACCACCTGGCCGCCATGCCGGGCAACCGGATACGGGTGGCGGCCGACTGGCTGCTCGACGCCGCGCTGCCGCGCCAGGCCGTGCAGCTCGGCCTCGTACGCTCCGGCGCCGTGCCCCTGGAGTCATCGCCGCCCGAGCCCGCGAGGGCGCGGTGACGCCCGACCCCCACCACCCGCCGCTGACGGGCCGCGCGCCGGCCCCCGGCGGACCGCGAACCCCCAAGGAGTGACATGGACACCAGTGAACTGACTGAGCTCGCCCAGCAGCTGAGGGTCGACTCGGTCCGGGTCGCCGACACGGCGGGCTCGGGGCACCCCACCTCCTCGATGTCGGCCGCCGACCTGATGGCCGTGCTGCTCGCCAACCACCTGCGCTACGACTTCGACCACCCCGACCACCCCGGCAACGACCGGCTGATCTTCTCCAAGGGCCACGCCTCGCCGCTGCTGTACTCGATGTACCTGGCGGCCGGCGCCCTCGACGAGGAGGAGTTCGGCACGTACCGCACCCTCGGCAGCCGCCTCGAAGGCCACCCCACGCCGCGGCTGCCGTGGGTCGACGTCGCCACCGGCTCGCTCGGGCAGGGGCTGCCCGTCGGCGTCGGGATGGCCCTCGCCGGCCGCCGGCTCGACCACACGCCGCACCGCGTCTGGGTGCTGTCGGGCGACAGCGAGATGGCCGAGGGCTCGGTCTGGGAGGCCGCCGAGAACGCGGGCGACCAGCACCTGGACGCGCTCACCCTGATCGTCGACGTCAACCGGCTCGGGCAGCGCGGCCCCACCCGCCACCAGCGCGACCTCGACGCTTACGGCAGGCGCCTGCGCGCCTTCGGCTGGCACACCGTCGAGATCGACGGACACGACGTGGAGGCCGTCGAACGCGCCTTCAACGAGGCCGAGTCGACCTCGGACAAGCCCACGGCGATCATCGCGGGCACCCGCAAGGGCCGGGGCGTGCGCGCCGTCGAGGACCGGGAGGGCATGCACGGCAAGCCCGTCAAGGACGCCGAGGAGGCCATCGCGGAACTCGGCGGCAGGCGCTCGATCCGCGTCGACGTGGCACGCCCGCAGGCAGCCCCGGGCAACGGGGCGGCGCGCAGCCGCCCGCTGTCCCTGCCGCGCTACGAGATCGGCGACACCGTGCCCACCAGGGACGCCTTCGGCGAGGCGCTCACCGCGCTCGGCCACGCGCACGAGGACGTGGTCGTGCTCGACGGCGAGGTCGGCGACTCGACCAGGGCCGAGTACTTCGCCAAGGAGCACCCCGAGCGCTACTTCGAGTGCTACATCGCGGAGCAGCAGATGATCGCGGCCGCCGTCGGTATGCAGGCCGTCGGGCACTCCCCGTACGCGGCGTCCTTCGCCGCGTTCCTCACCCGCGCCCACGACTTCCTGCGGATGGCCGCGGTCAGCAGGGCCTCGATCACCGTCGCAGGCTCGCACGCGGGCGTGTCGATCGGCGAGGACGGCCCCTCCCAGATGGGCGTCGAGGACCTCGCGATGTTCCGCTCGATCCACGGCTCGACCGTGCTCCAGCCGTGCGACGCCAACCAGGCGGCACGGCTCGTCGCCGCCACGTACGACCTGGAGGGCGTGCGCTACGTCCGCACCATGCGCAGCGGCACCCCCGTCGTCTACGGGCCCGACGAGGAGTTCCCGATCGGCGGCAGCAAGGTGCTGCGCCGCTCCGACGCCGACCGCGTCACCCTCATCGGCACCGGCGTCACCGTGCACTCCTGCCTGGAGGCGGCCGACGCGCTCGCCGCCGAGGGCATCGCGGTCCGCGTCATCGACATGTACTCGCTCAAGCCCGTGGACGGGGACACCCTTGCGGCCGCCGCGGAGGACACCGAGTGCCTGGTCACCGTCGAGGACCACCACCCCGAGGGCGGCCTCGGCGACGCCGTGGCCGAGGCGTTCGGCGACGGCAGGCCCGCGCCGCGGCGCCTGGTGCGGCTCGCCGTCACCAACCTGCCGGGTTCCGCCACCGGCGAGGAGCAGCGCAGGGCCGCGGGCATCGACGCGGAGTCCGTCGCCGCGGGCGTCCGGCTGCTCGCCGAGAAGATCATCCGCTGACACCGGGCCCGCGCCCGCCGGGGTCGGCGCCGACAGGTGAGAACCCCGGCCGAGTGGATACCCGTCCCGTGCGGGCGCGGCTCCCAACCCTTCCCGGGAGGGTTCGGCAGTGAGCCCCCGCTCCGCCGCCCCTCGGCCACGCCGACGGGCGGCGGAGTCCGTGTTGCGCGGCTCACCGGCGCACCCCAGGCTCATAACCATCGACTCCAGGAGGAATCGGCCATGCCGATCGCAACGGTGAACCCCGCCACGGGGGAGACGCTCAGGACGTTCGAACCGATCGGCCCTGAGGAGATCGAGCGCAGGCTCAGCACCGCGTACGCCACCTTCCGCACCTACCGCACCACCTCCTTCGAGGAGCGCGCCGCACTCCTCGGCCGCGCCGCCGACCTGCTGGACAAGGACGCCGAGGACATCGGGCGCACCATCACCGAGGAGATGGGCAAGCCCCTCGCGCAGGCCCGCGCCGAGGCCGCCAAGTGCGCCAAGGCGATGCGCTGGTACGCGGCGCACGCCGAGGAACTGCTCGCTGACGAGCACCCGGCGCAGGACGACGTGCGGGACTCGGGCGCCGCCCGCGCGCGGGTGGTGTACCGGCCGCTCGGCGTGGTGCTCGCAGTGATGCCGTGGAACTTCCCGCTCTGGCAGGTCGTACGGTTCGCCGCCCCGGCCCTCATGGCGGGCAACACCGGCCTGCTGAAGCACGCGTCGAACGTGCCGCAGACCGCCCTCTACCTGGAGGACCTCTTCCGCCGCGCCGGCTTCCCCGAGGGCTGCTTCCAGACCCTGCTGGTCGGCTCGGGCGCCATCGAGGACATCCTGCGCGACCGGCGGGTCGCGGCCGCCACCCTCACCGGCAGCGAGCCCGCGGGGCGCGCGGTCGCGTCCGTGGCGGGCGACGAGATCAAGAAGACCGTGCTGGAGCTCGGGGGCAGCGACCCGTTCGTCGTGATGCCGTCGGCCGACCTCGCCAGGGCGGCGAAGACCGCGGTGACCGCGCGCGTGCAGAACACCGGGCAGTCCTGCATCGCCGCCAAGCGGTTCATCGTCCACGAGGACGTGTACGACGCGTTCGCCGCGCTGTTCACGGACGCCATGCGCGCCCTCACCGTCGGCGACCCGCTCGACGAGGGCACCGACGTCGGCCCGCTCTCCAGCGAGCAGGGCCGCACCGACCTGGAGGAGCTCGTCGACGACGCGGTCGGCCACGGCGCGGCCGTGCTGTGCGGCGGGCGCCGCCCGTCCGGCCGCGACGCGGGCTGGTTCTACGAGCCCACGGTGCTCGCCGGCATCACGGGCTCGATGCGCATCCACCGCGAGGAGACCTTCGGACCGGTCGCCACCCTCTACCGGGTGGCCGACGTGGACGAGGCCGTCGCCGTCGCCAACGACACCCCCTTCGGGCTCAGTTCCAACGTGTGGACCCGAGACGATGCGGAGACCGAGCGGTTCACCCGCGACCTGGAGGCGGGCGGCGTCTTCTTCAACGGCATGACGGCCTCCCACCCCGCCCTCCCGTTCGGCGGCGTCAAGCGCTCCGGCTACGGCCGCGAACTGGCGGGCCACGGCATCCGGGAGTTCATGAACGCCACCACGGTCTGGTACGGCCCGGCAGACTGACACCGTCGCGCGGCCCGGGGCAGCCGGACGCCGGGACACGAACAGGGAGAGGCAGATGCGCAAGGCGAAGACCGCGGCGGGGCAGCTCACCGACGCCGACCTGGCGGCGCTCGACGCGCACTGGCGTGCCGCCAACTACCTGGCGGTGGGCCAGATCTACCTGATGGCCAACCCGCTCCTGCTGGAGCCGCTCGCGCCCGAGCACATCAAGCCGCGGCTGCTCGGGCACTGGGGCACCTCGCCCGGCCTCAACCTCGTCCACACCCACCTCAACCGCGTCGTGCGGGACCGGGGCATCGACGCGCTCGCCGTCTGGGGGCCGGGCCACGGCGGGCCCGCCGTCCTCGCCAACTCCTGGATCGAGGGCTCCTACTCGGAGACGTACCCGGACGTGAGCCGGGACCTGGCGGGCATGGAGCGGCTGTTCAAGCAGTTCTCCTTCCCCGGCGGCGTGCCGAGCCATGTCGCGCCCGAGACGCCGGGGTCCATCCACGAGGGCGGCGAACTCGGCTACTCCCTTGCCCACGCCTACGGTGCCGCGCTCGACCACCCCGGGCTGCTCGTCACCTGCGTGGTCGGCGACGGCGAGGCGGAGACGGGCCCGCTCGCCACGTCCTGGCACGCCGACAAGTTCCTCGACCCCGTCCACGACGGCGCCGTCCTGCCCGTCCTCCACCTCAACGGCTACAAGATCGCCAACCCGGCCGTGCTCGCCCGGCTGCCCGAGGACGAACTCGACGCGCTCCTGCGCGGCTACGGCCACGAGCCGATCCACGTCACGGGCGACGAGCCGATGGCCGTCCACCGCGCCCTGGCCGCCGCCATGGACCGCGCCCTCGACGCGATCGGCGGGATCCAGCGCGCCGCCCGCGAGGGCGGTGAGACCGCGCGCCCCCGCTGGCCGATGATCGTGCTGCGCACGCCCAAGGGCTGGACAGGACCCGCCGAGGTGGACGGGCTGCCGGTCGCCGACACCTGGCGCGCCCACCAGGTACCGCTCAGCGAGGTCCGCACCAACCCCGAACACCTGCGCCAACTGGAGGGCTGGCTGCGCTCGTACCGCCCGCAGGAGCTGTTCGACGCGACCGGCGCGCCCCGGCCCGAGGTGCTGCGCTTCGTCCCCGAGGGCACCCGCAGACTGGGTGCGACGCCCTACGCCAACGGCGGCCTCCTGCTGCGCGAGCTGCCGCTGCCGCCGCTGACCCGGCACGCCGTGCCCGTCGAGCGGCCGGGCACCGTGATGCACGAGCCCACCCGGGTGCTCGGCGCGCTCCTCGAAGACGTGATGGCGGACACCGAAGGGCGCCGCGACTTCCGCGTCGTCGGCCCCGACGAGACCGCGTCGAACCGCCTCGAAGCGCTCTACGGCGCCACCGACAAGGCGTGGGACGCGCTCACCCGCCCCACCGACGAGCACCTGGCGCGCGGCGGCCGGGTGATGGAGGTGCTCTCCGAACACCTCTGCCAGGGCTGGCTCGAAGGCTATCTGCTGACGGGCCGCCACGGACTCTTCTCCTGCTACGAGGCGTTCGCGCACATCGTCGACTCGATGGTCAACCAGCACATCAAGTGGCTGCGCACCTCGCGCCGCCTCGCCTGGCGCCGCCCCATCGCCTCGCTCAACTACCTGCTCACGTCACACGTGTGGCGCCAGGACCACAACGGCTTCTCCCACCAGGACCCCGGGTTCGTGGACCACGTGCTCAACAAGAGCCCCGAGGTGGTGCGGGTCTACCTGCCGCCGGACACCAACACGCTGCTCTCGGTGGCCGACCACGCCCTGCGCAGCCGCGACTACGTCAATGTGATCGTGGCGGGCAAGCAGCCCACGTTCGACTGGCTCACCATGGACGAGGCGATCGCGCACTGCACGCGCGGCGCGGGCGTCTGGGAGTGGGCGGGCACCGAGGACGGCAGCCGCGAGCCGGACATCGTCCTCGCCTGCGCGGGCGACGTACCGACGCAGGAGACGCTGGCCGCCGCGGGACTGCTCCGCCACCACCTGCCGGAGCTCGCCGTGCGCGTGGTGAACGTGGTCGACATGGCCAGGCTGCTGCCGCACGAGGAGCACCCGCACGGCATGACCGAGTCCGAGTACGACGCGCTGTTCACCCGCGACAAGCCGGTGATCTTCGCGTACCACGGCTACCCGTGGCTGATCCACCGGCTCACCTACCGGCGTCTGGGCCATGCCAACCTCCATGTGCGCGGGTACAAGGAGGAGGGAACCACCACCACGCCGTTCGACATGGTCGTCAAGAACGACCTGGACCGCTACCGGCTGGTGATGGACGTGCTGGACCGGGTACCCGGCCTCGGGGTGCGTGCGGTGTCGGTGCGTCAGGCCATGGCCGACGTACGCACCCGGCACCAGGCGTGGATCCGCGAGCACGGCACCGACCTGCCGGAGGTCGCGGACTGGACCTGGCAGGGCTGAGGCCGGGCCGGGCGCGTACGGCGGAAGGGAGCACGCGGTGAGCGGTGGACACACGGGCGGCGACGTCCGCACGGTACGGGCGGGGCGCAGGAACATCGGCGTGCACCGCCCCGACAAGGTCCTCTTCCCCGACCGCGAGCCCCCGCTGACCAAGGCGGACCTGGTCGGGCACTACCGGGACCTCGCCCCGTACATGCTGCCGGGGCTCAAGGGGCGGCCGCTGATGCTGGAGCGCCACCCGGACGGCGTCGGCGGGCCGCGCTTCATGCAGAAGAACACGCCGGAGTCGTACCCGGAGTGGATCCGCCGCGCCGAACTCCCCAAGAAGGGCGGCACGGTCACCCACGCCGTCTGCGACGACACGGCGACCCTGCTCTACCTCGCCGACCAGGCGTGCGTGACCTTCCACCGCTGGCAGTCGCGCGCCGACAGGCCCGACCGCCCCGACCGGCTCGTCTTCGACCTCGACCCCGCGGACGGCGGTGGTTTCGAGCAGGTCAGGGCGGCGGCCAGGCGGCTCGGCGAACTCCTCGAAGAGATCCGCCTGCCCGCTGCCCTGATGACCACGGGCTCGCGCGGGCTGCATGTCCTCGTGCCGCTCGACCGGGCCGCCGGCTTCGACGAGGTGCGCGCCTTCGCGGGCGAGGCGGCCGACCTGCTCACCCTCCGCGACCCGGAGCACCTCACGACCGAGATGCGCACCGAAGCGCGCGGCGGCCGCCTCTACCTCGATCTCCAGCGCAACGCCTACGCGCAGACCTCGGTCGCGCCCTACTCCGTGCGCGCGAAGCCGGACGCCCCGGTCGCCACGCCGCTGACCTGGGACCAGCTGGACGACCCCGGGGTGCACGCGCGGCGCTGGAGCGTCGGCGACGTGCTGGAGCAGGCCCGCAGCGACCCCTGGTCCCATCTGCCGGCCAGGGGCCGCGGCCTCGGGCCCGCGGCGCGCCGCCTGCGGGCCCTGCGCTGATCAGCGCAGCGTGACACCGGACGGCGCGCTGCCGGGACCTTCCAGCTGTTCGCCCGCGAACGCGGCGGCGATCCGCAGGTGCGTGGCGGCCTCCCCGGCCCGGCCCTGGCGCTCCAGGGTCCTGCCGAGCATGAGGTGCGCGTACGCCTCGACCGGGTCGCGCTCGACGACGGCGCGCAGCTGCTCCTCGGCCCTGCCGAGCCGGGCGGAGTGGTAGTAGGCGCGCGCCAGCAGCAGCCGCGGCCCCACCTGCTCCGGTGCCTCCTCGACGAGCCCCAGCAGGATGCGGGCGGCCGTCACGTACTCCTTGGCGTCGAAGAACAGCTGTGCCCGGTCCCAGCGCTCCGCCGGGGTGCCGTACTCGAAGTAGCTCGACTCTTCCACGGGGCCTCCTCACGGGCCGGGTTGCTCGGACACGGGCGTCAACCCGCATCAGTAGTTGAATATTCCACAAGCTTTGCGCGGGTGCCGGTGCGCGGCCCGTGCCCCCGGGCTTACGTTGGGCACCATGAGCAATCTGGAGCGCCGGGCGACCGTCACCACCTGCGGCGGCCGGCAGGACGTGGGCGCCGCACCGGTCCGTGAGCTGCTGAGCCCGCGCCGGGTGCGGCTCGGAGAGTCCACCGAGGTCCGCAGGCTGCTGCCCAACCTCGGCCGCCGCATGATCGGAGCCTGGGCCTTCATCGACCACTACGGCCCCGACGACATCGCAGACGAGCCCGGCATGCAGGTGCCGCCCCACCCGCACATGGGCCTGCAGACCGTCAGCTGGCTGCACGAGGGCGAGGTGCTGCACCGCGACAGCCTCGGCAGCCTGCAGACGATCCGCCCGCGCGAACTGGGCCTCATGACCTCGGGCAGGGCCATCTCCCACTCCGAGGAGAGCCCGCGGCAGCACGCGCGCCTGCTGCACGGCGCCCAGCTCTGGGTGGCGCTGCCCGACGCGCACCGCCATGTCGCACCGCACTTCGAGCACCACGCGGGACTCCCGACCGTCACCGCGCCGGGACTCGCCGCCACGGTGGTACTCGGCAGCCTCGACGGCGCCGCGTCGCCAGGCACCGTCTACAGCCCGCTGATGGGCGCAGACCTCACCCTCGCAGCGGGTACGGCGCAGCGCGTCCCCGTCGAGCCGGACTTCGAGTACGGCGTCCTCGCCATGGCGGGCGAGGCGGAGGCCGACGGGGTCACCGTGCTGCCGGGGTCGATGCTCTACCTCGGCGCGGGCCGCCGCGAACTGCCGCTGCGGGCCGCCACCGACGCGTCCCTGATGCTGCTGGGCGGCGAGCCCTTCGAGGAGAGGCTGCTGATGTGGTGGAACTTCGTCGGCAGGACCCAGGACGAGATCGCCCGGGCCCGCGAGGACTGGGTGGCGGGCGACCGCTTCGGCGAGGTCCACGGCTACGACGGCGCACGCCTGGACGCGCCCGCGCTGCCGTCCACCCCGCTCAAGGCGCGCGGCCGGGTCCGCTGAGCGCGCGCCCGGCCCGGCACGGCGCGGGGGACGGGCGCCCGGCGGCTCAGGCCGTACGGCGGTAGGCGGCGACCAGGCCCGCCGCGAGCACCGGGTCCACGACCGGCACCCCGAGCGCGGCCTCGAGGCGGCTCCTGACGCCGATGGAGGTCAGCCCCGTGCAGGCGAGGAGCAGGGTGTCGGCGCCGCGCTCCACCAGGCCCGCGGCCGCCGCCACCGCGGCTTCGGTGCCCTCGGGGGTGCGCAGGTCGCGGGTGCCGCGCACGCCCTCGGGCCGCGCCGACCCGGCGAGCCGGTTCCCGAGCAGCGCGGCCACGGCGGGCGGCGCCTCTGTGCGGATGCCCAGCACCCCGATGCGCCGCCCGAGCCCCAGGGCGACCGCTGCGGCGGCCGAGCCCGCGCCGACGACCGGTACGCGCACGGCCGCGCGCGTCTCGTCGAGCGCCGGGTCGGCGGCGCAGCTGATGACGATCGTGCCGACGCCCTCGGCGGCCAGTTCGCGGGCGAGCGCGACGATCTTGGGTTCGGCCGTCCGGTGGGTCGCGTCGTCGTGGATGCCGTCGGGCTGGCCGGGGATGCAGCGCGAGACGGTCGGGAAGCCGTAGCGCTCGGTCAGCAGCCGCCCGTGGTCGTCGACGAGGGCCGGGTCGTCGCTGGTGAGCACGCGGATCACCCCGACGGGCGCGGTGCGCTCCGCGGTGCCTGTCGCGGGGGCCTTGAGGGGGCGTGCTGTGGTCACGGGCGTCTCCTGAGTGCGGGCCGGGAACTCCGGCGTTCGGGTCGGGTTGCGGACGGGTGGGGAAGCGGGGCGGGTCAGCCGTGGGCGGCGACGGCCTCGCCCGCGGCCCTGACTGCGAGCGAGCGGGCGAGCAGGACGGGGCGGCCCGCGGCGCGCGCGGCGGCGCGCCGCATCTCCTCCGTGTAGCCGATGCAGTCGAGGACGAGCCAGCGGGCACCGGCCCCCACCAGCTCCCCCGCCGCCGCGGCGACCAGGCCGACCGCCTCGTCGCGCGGCGCGTACGGGTTTGCGCCCGCGGCGGTCACCCGGCCGGGCAGCAGCCTCGCCCAGCGCTCGCCCACGTCCCCTGCCTGGTCGTCGCGCGGGCAGACGAGCCCCACCGGGTCTTCGCCCACGAGGGCGGCCACGGCGTGCTGCACCAGCGGCTCCGCGTACAGCAGCGGCCGGGCGGAGCGCACGGAGGGGAAGTGCCCGGTGCACAGCACCAGGGTCGCCGCTGCCCCGTCCCGCTCGGCGCGCGCGACGGCGCGCTCGATCCTGGGCACGACGGCGCCGTGGCCGAGCACCACGGAGCGGCCGTCCCGCAGCCGCGAGACGAGGGGCGCCTCGCCGGGCTCGGGGGCCAGCGCGCTGCGGGTCCCCGCCTCCGCCGCCCCGGAGAAGTCCTCCTCGTCGAGTGCGCCGTGCTCGATCAGCCGCACGCCGGGCAGCAGCGGCTCCGCGTCGGGGCGCAGGTCGTCGCGGGGCGCCTGGCCGATCGTCACCAGGCCGAGCGCGGCACCCGGGCGCCGGCCACCCGCGGCCGCCGCGGCGGCCTGCTCCTGCTCGGGGTCGTGTGCGGTCTTCATCGGGGGGACCTCTCCTGGGATGGGCGGCGGGCGGCGCGGGCGCGCCGGGGCCGGCGGGGTGTCACAGGGCCTTCGTCAGCTGGCCCAGGTCGTTGAGCGAGCTGCCCGCCACAAGACCCGCGCCGACGAGGGACAGCTCGTTGTCGGCCTCCTCGTCACTGCGGCGCCGCTCGGCCGCGTCCCGCGCGCCGCGGCGGCGCCAGCGCACATAGCCGTAGCGGACGGCGAGGGCGCCGAGGACCATCCAGCCCGCCTGCGGCGTCGCCACCAGCAGACCGGTGGCGAGCAGCACGCCGAGCTGCCGGGACGAGCCGCCGATCAGCTGGATCAGCGCGCCGGGGATCGCCCACAGCAGCAGGGTGCGCATGACGTCCGGGTCGAGGCCCGTCGTGATGGTCGTGACGTACACCTTGGAGACCGGGGGGACGCGGCCGTCGGTGAAGAACGAGTGCCAGGCGACGGCGACCACGACGAGCGCCACGCCGAAGCCGAGCAGCTGGGCGATGTACTGCTGGCGCCGCCCGTCGAGCTCGAACGGCTGCCACGGCACGGCGTCCCTGCGCAGCAGCCAGCCCGCCTTGAAGTCGTAGCCGAGGTCGGCGAAGGCGGGCCCCGTGGAGGCCGTGTACCCCACGAGCAGCGCGAGCGGCACGGTGGGGATGTGCAGGAACAGGCCGACGATCAGCACGATCAGGGTCACCGCGAACGCGGGGAACCACCCCGAGTGCATCGCCGCGAGCCCCACGATCAGCTGGTGCGCCACGGCGGCCACCCCCGCGAGCGCCACCCAGCCGACCAGGGCGGCGGGCGCCATGCCGCCCATCAGCCCGCCGGTCAGGGCGACCACCAGCGCGCCGACGAGGAAGAGGCCCATCCCTTCGAGCAGGCCGCGGCGCAGCCGCCCGGTGCCGACCGTGGGTTCCGGCAGCCCGGCGGCGCCCGCCCCGGGAGCCGCGGGGGCGCCGTCCGCGCCCGCATCCTCCGCGCCCGCCCCGCTGCCCCGCGCGTCCGGCCGCTTCCCCCGGCCCCCGCGCATCAGTCGGATCGCCTGGCCGAGCGCGACGAGGCCCGCGCCGATCATCAGCCCGTGCGGCACGTGCGCCGCCGACAGGTCGGTGTGCAGCACGGTGGGCGCGTACTGGGCGACGAGGAGCCCGACGCCGAACATCAGCAGCGCCCAGATGTTGCCGAGGAACGCGACGCCCGCCGCGCTGGTCGGCAGCTTGAAGGCCGCGCCGACGAGGCCGACGAGCGCGCTGACGCCCAGCACGGCGGCCTTGCGCCCGCCCGAGTCGCCCGCCTTGATGGTCTCGGCCGCCGCGATCCCGGCGGGCCAGGCGTTGGAAGCGGGCAGCAGCCGGGAGTCGAAGACCCGGTAGAGCACCCAGCTGTCCACGGCGAGGCCGATGACGGCGCCGCCCAGCATCGGCCAGACCAGGTCGGTGCGGCCCAGGGCGAAGGGCACGGCGATCGGTGTCATCAGCGAGTTGGCCGCCGCGAAAGTGGACCCCGAGACCGCGGACTGCACGAGGTTCTGCCGGTGCGGCGAGCGCATGCCCCGCAGCACGCGCAGCGGCACGCGCCCGATGACCATCGCGACGAGCGCGCCGATCACGGCCGTGTTGGGCGAGACGCCGAGCGAGGTGATCAGCACGACGCCGATCAGCGCGCCGAGCACGGAGAGCAGGACGGTGAGCACGGCGGTGACCGGTTCGAGCGCGCGCGGGTGCCTGGGGGGCGGCGGCGCTCCGGGGTCGGCGGCGGCCGGCGGGCCGGTCGGGGCGGTGGGTCGCACGGGTGCCTCCTGGGCCTGGTCGGGGATGCGGGCGGATCGCGGGCGCCGCCCGCGGAGGAAGGTCCTGTGGCCGGACGGCGGACGCCACCCGGCCGGTCGCGGGACGGGAGAGCCCTCGCGGGCGGCCCCCTGCGTCAGCCGGCCGCCGCCTGGAGCCGGGTCATCGGCCCGTACAGCTCGACGAGCCGCTCGAACTCGGCCGGGTCGAGGAAGCGCGCCGCGCCCCGGCCGAACTCCTTCGCCGTCTCGACCGCGAAGCGCGCCGCCGCTGCGATGTCCGTCTCGTGGCTCGCGCCGGTCGCGCACCCGGCCACCGCGGTGCCCGCGGTGACGGCGAGCCCGACGACCGGCGCCGCGGTGGCGACCGCCGGCTGGAGCAGCGAGTTGATGTGGTGCACGCCGTTGCCGTACGGGGTGATGTCCTGCGTCGTCACCGCGAGGACCCTGGCCTGCTCCCCGGTGACCGTCTCCAGCACGGAGAGCAGGTCCTCGCTGACCCGCAGGATCCACCCCTGGCACACGGTCGGCGTCAGCGCCACGCCGCGGTGGCTGAGCAGCCGGTTGCCCTTGGTGGTGTCGATGGACACGATCGCGTCCATCGCGTCCGACACCTCCTCGCGGTTGCACGTCAGCACGTCGACGGGGGAGTCCATGAAGGGCACCGGGTCGTGCGGCCGGGTCGGCGCCCAGCCGCTGACGTGCGTGGAGACCACCACGTCGCCGTCGAGTACATCGCCCCGCGCGTGCATGTCGAGCAGCTTCGCCGCCGCGGCGAGGGCCGCCACCGCGCCGTCCGCGTCCGAGACCAGGCCGATCCGCTCGGGGCGCGCGCCCACGCCGCCGAGCCTGCCGAGGACGCCGAGCGTGGGCGCTTCACCGCCGGCGAGCCGGCCGCTGCTGCCGGGGACAGTCACCGAGACGAATTCCGTGGCGCCCTTCTCGCCCGAGACCTCCCGCACCTCGATCACCGGTTCGCCGCTGCCCGCCCTTACGCCCTTCGCCGCGTCGGGGACGCCCCCGGAACGGGCCGCCTCCGCGGTCTCGCGGCGGGCCGCGGCGAGCACGGAGCGCAGATGGGCGGCGAGCAGCTCGCCGCCGGTCTGGGGGCGGTCGAGGAGCCGGATGACATCGAGGACGTGCTGCAACAAGGGAAACGCCTTTCTGAGGAGCCGGACCCGACGGGTGCGGCCGCCGCGGTGGAACGGCCGGACGGACCGGTGCGCGCGCCGGACGGGGGAGGGTGCCCACCGCCCGCAGCCGCGCCGGGCACGGCCGCGGCCGCGGACCGCGCACACGGCCGCCGTACCGCGGACGACCGCTCTCCGGTTCGCCGGTGCGCCCAGAGTTCCCCGGACAGTGCGCTGAGCGCAATTATTTCCCGATATACGAGAACTGTTACGCTGCGCGTCATGTCCGACAACCGCCGCGCAACGTCAGGGCCGCCGCCGGTGGCCGCGCCTGCCTCGCGCCCGCCGCTCCAGACCGCCGACCGGCTGCTGAGCCTGCTCCAGTCGTTCGACCGCGACCGGCCGGAATGGGGCGTCTCCGACGTGGCGAAGGAGTTCGGCCTCGACAAGTCCGTCGCGCAGCGGCTGCTCGCCGCCCTCGCCTACCGCGGCTTCCTCGTCTCCGACCCGCGCTCCCGCCGCTACCGGCTCGGCCCCGCGGTGTGGGACCTGGCCAGGGGCTGGGAGCGCGACGGCGGGCTCGCGGGACTGGCGATGCCGGTCCTCCAGCGGCTGGCCGACGAGTCGGACGCGAGCGCGCTGTTCGCCGTGCCCGACGGCATCCACATGCGCTGCGTGGCGGCGGCGGACGGCGTGCACGGGCCGCTCAGGGTGCACGGCCTCGCGGGCGAGCTGTACCCGGCGCACGCGGGCGCCACCTCGCGCGCCTACTTCGGCATGCTCCCGCCCGACGACCGGGCCGCCCTGCTCTACAGCCGCCCCATGGGCCGCTTCGGCGGGCGCACGCTCACCGACCCCGCCGAACTGGAGGAGCGCTTCGCCGAGGTGCGCCGCGTCGGCTATGCGTACTCGGAGGGGGAGTACGACCCGGAGACCGCGGCGCTCGCCGCGCCCGTCGCGGTGGGCCGCCGCGCCGTGGGCACCCTCTCCGTCGTCGGCTCCCACGAGGCGCTGCGCAGCCGCCGCGCCGACCTGGTCGCCCCGCTGCTGCGCAGCGCGGCGGACCTCGGCAGACTGCTCACGCCGCGCAGGCCCCGCACGGTACGCGGCGGCGAGGCGCGCTGAGCCGTGCGCACACCACGCCGCGGCCCGCCCCCGCGCACCGCCACGCCCCTCCCCTCCGCACCACTAGCCCTCCGTACCACGAACCATCCGCACCACGGGACAAGGACGCCATGAAGCTGCTGCTGCTCTCCAACTCCACTGCCCCCGGCCGTCGTTACCTGGAGCACGCCAAGGAGGAGATCCGTGAGGTGCTCGACGGCGCCGCCGACCTCCTCTTCGTGCCGTACGCGCTGGCCGACCACGACGCGTACACCGCGCAGGTCGCCGCCGCGCTCGAACCGCTCGGCATCCGGGTCACCGGCGCCCACACGGCGGCCGATCCGGCGGCCGCGGTCCGCGAGGCGGGCGCCGTCTTCGTCGGCGGCGGCAACAGCTTCCGGCTCCTCAAGGCGCTGCACGCCCTCGGCCTCGTGGCCGCGATCCGGGAGCGGGCCGCGGCGGGCGCCCCCTACCTGGGGTCGAGCGCGGGCACCAACATGGCCTGCCCGACGCTGCGCACCACCAACGACATGCCGATCGTGCAGCCGCCGTCGTTCGACGCGCTCGCCCTGCTGCCGTTCCAGATCAACCCGCACTACCTGGACGCCGCACCGGACAGCGCCCACATGGGCGAGACCAGGGCGCAGCGGCTCGCGCAGTTCTTGGAGGAGAACGACGTGCCCGTGGTGGGCCTGCGGGAGGGCACCTGGCTGCGCCGCACGGACGGCCGGCTCACCCTCGGCGGCACCCCGGCGGGAGCGGTCGTCTTCCGGCGCGGCGCGCAGCCCGAGGAGGTGCCGACCGGGCACGACCTGAGCGAACTGCTCGCGTGCGAGGCGCACTTCGACCGTCGCTGAGGACGCGAGCGCCGTCCCCGGGGCACACGGTCCGGAGTGTGCGCGGGCCGGTGTGCACGCCCCCGGGGGGCGTCAGCCCGCGGCGAGCAGCGAGCGCGCCGTGTCGCCGAGGATCTCCAGCAGCTCCCGCAGCGGCGTCCCCGCCCCGGGGTCCGTGAGCGTCAGCGCGGTCACCCGGCGTGCGGGCGCCGGCGCCGCGAGCCGCACCACGGCGATGTCCTCGCGGTGCGGGAGCAGCGAGAGCGCGGGCGCGATGCTGACCCCCATCCCGGCGGCCACCAGGCCCTGGAGCGACTGGTAGTCGTCGGTCCTGAACGCGACGGCGGGCGTGAAACCGGCGGCGGCGCACATCGTCTCGTACGCCTCCGCGTACGGCGCGCGGTGGGCGCGCACCACCCAGCGCTCGTCGGCGAGTTCCGCGAGCGGGATCTCGTCCCGCCCGGCCAGTGGGTGGCCGAGGGGGAGGACCGCGCGCAGCGGGTCGTCCGGCAGGTGCCACTGGACGAGCGCCCGGCCCGCCGCCTGCGGGGAGAAGTCGTACTCCCAGGTCAGCACCGACTGGAAGAGGCCGTCCCGCAACCCGGCCTGCGGGTCGTCGGCGTGCACGGAGTTCAGCAGCACCCGCACGTCGGGGCGTTCGGCGCGGAAGGCGCGCAGCGCCTGCGGCAGCAGCTCGACCCCCGCGCTGGCGAACGCGCCGAGCCGGATCTCCCTGCTCCCCCCGGCGAACGACCTGATCTCCTCCTCCACGGTGGTGAGCCGCCCGAACAGGTCCCTGGCGTGCCCGGCGAGCGCGGCGCCCGCGGGGGTGAGCCGGACCCCGCGGGCCACCCGGCGCAGCAGCTGCACGTCCAGCTCCCGCTCCAGCGCCTGCACCTGCTGCGAGACGGCCGACTGGGTCAGGTAGAGGCGCTGCGCCGCGGCCGTGACGGAACCCTCCTCGGCGACGGCGAGGAAGATCTGCAGTCGGCGTACGTCGAGCACGCGGCCCCTCCCTTCCGCGCCGGCGCAGGGGCCACTCCATCATCGCCGGTCGGCGCGGGGCCCGACAGGGGGGCGGCGCACGGTCCGGCCGCGCCGGCGCGGCCAGGAGGGTCAGCCGCTCACACCAGGTGCGCGGCCCGCATCCTGGCGAACGACGCGACCTGCCCGCCGAGCGCGGCGAGCTGGCCCGCCACCTTGGGGTCGGTGCTCTCGCCGTCGGGGCCGAAGGGCTTGTCGGAGGAGTTGACGACGACACCCAGCGGCGTCGGCCAGCCGCGCAGCGCGTGCACGGTCGAGCGCAGCGAGGTCAGGGTGGTCGCGCCGGCCTGCCAGCCCGCCGTGGTCACGACGCAGCCCACCGCCTTGCCGTCGACGTAGGGGACCGGGTCGCCCGCGAGTTCCTGGAGGTAGTCGAGGGCGTTCTTGAGGAGGCCCGAGGTGCCGCCGTGGTAGCCGGGGCTCGCGATGACGATGCCGTCCGCCCGGCGCACCGCGTCGAGCAGCCGGTGCGCCCGCGCGGTCAGCGGCCGGTGGCCCGGGTCGTACATGGGCAGTTCGAGTTCCGTGGCCGTGATGACCTCCGTACGGGCGCCGTGCCCGGCGGCCGCACGCAGCGCGAGGCGGAGCGCCTGTTCCGAGGTGGAACCGGGGCGCAGCGTGCCGCCGAGTCCGAGCACGGTCGGGGTGCACGCGGTGTCCGTGAGGGTCGGTGTCCCGCTGGGGGCCAGGTCGTGGGTCATGTCGGTCCTCGTCATCCGTTCCGTCCTCGTCGTCCGTCCGGTGGTCAGCGTCCGGGTGTCCGGTGTCTTGCGGGTGGTCCGGCTTGTTCGGGTCGTGCGCGCCGCCCGCCGGACGGGCGCCGTGTCACACGGCGGCCGCGGCGGCGGGCTTCGGGGCGGGGGCGGCCGGGCCGATGCCCAGCGAGTCGCGCAGGGTGGTGTGTTCGTACTCCTCGTGGAACAGGCCGCGCCTGCGCAGCTCGGGCACGAGCAGGCCGACCACGTCGTGCAGGCCCGAGGGCAGCATGTCGACCATCAGGGTGAAGCCGTCGGCCGCGCCCGCCGCGAGGCGCTCCTGCATGTCGTCGGCGACCTCCTGCGCCGTGCCGACGACCTGGTGGTGGCCGCCGCCGTACTGGGCGATCAGCTCGCGGACCGTGAGGCCCTCGGTGACCGCGAGATTGACGATGCTGCGGCGGAAGCCGATGGAGCCCTTGAACTCCTCGTCGGGGCCGAGCAGATGGGCGGGGAACTTCTCGTCGAGCACCAGCGCCTCGACCGGCAGGCCGACCCGCTTGGCGAGCTTGCGCAGGTTCGGTCCTGTGCCGAAGACCTCGTCGAGGTGGTCCTTGCGCCGCTGCGCCTCGTCCTTGGTGCGCCCGAGCACCAGGGAGATGCCGGGCAGGATCTTGATGGAGTCGGGGTCGCGGCCGTAGGCGGCGGCGCGCTCGCGCATGTCCGTGCGGAAGTCGACGGCGTCCTGCAGGACGTGCTGTGCGGTGAAGACGACATCCGCGTACTTGGCCGCCTGGTCGCGCCCGCGCGGCGACGAGCCGGCCTGGAAGATCACCGGCCTGCCCTGCGGCGTACGGGGGAAGGGCAGCGGGCCGCGCACGGAGAAGTACGGGCCGGCGTGGTCGATCTCGTGGACGAGGTCCTCCCTGGCGAACACGCCGGACTCCTTGTCGCCGACGAGCGCGCCCTCCTCCCAGCTGTCCCACAGCCGCAGCACCACGTCGATGAACTCGTCGGCGCGCGCGTAGCGCTGCTCGTGGTCGAGGCTCTCGCCGCCGCCGAACTGCTCGACGACGGTGGGATTCTGGGTGGCGATGGAGTTCCAGCCGACCCGGCCGCCCGCGAGGTGGTCGAGCGTCGCGAACCGCCGCGCCAGGTCGTAGGGCTGGTTGTACGTGGTGGACGCGGTGCCGACCAGGCCGATGTGCTCGGTGACCCCGGCCATCAGCGCGAGCACGGTCGCGGTGTCGAGGGCGCCGCACGGCCGCTCGGTGCCGACCTCCTGGTTGGTCATCTGCTCGGCCAGGAACAGCGCGTGGAGGCCGCCCGACTCCGCGGTGCGGGCGATCTCCTTGTACATCGCCGCCGACAGGTAGTCGGACGCCGCGCCGTCCCGCGCCAGCCAGGCGCCGGTGTGCATGCCGAGTCCGTGCATGAGTGCGGCGGTCAGGATCATCAAGACCTCTTCCCTCGTGGGTCGTGGACGGCCGTGAGCCGCGGGGGCCAGGGCCTGTCACGGGCGTCCCGGCCGCGCTCGTACGGCCTTTGCGGACACGACGCTACGAGCACCGCGGGCACCTCACCAGGGACGGCTTTCTACTGCCACTGTTCAGCAGAACTGATGCATGGGAAACGGCCCGGCAGGGCAGCGGCCCTGCCGATGACCGGCGGGCCGGTCTCGAAAGCCCACTATAACTTAGGTAAGGTTTACCTTATGAGAATCAGGCTCGGCCGCATCCTCCCCGCCGCCGCCACGGCGCTCTGCCTGGCCCTCGCCGGATGTTCCGGCGGAGCGCGCGAGTCCCCTGGGGCCGCGGGCACCCCGTCCGCCTCCGGTGGCAGCGCGGCCTTCCCCGTCACCATCGGCTCGGCCGTGGGCAGCGCCACCCTCCCCGCACGCCCGAAGCGGGTGGTCACGATCGGCTGGGGGAGCCAGGACGTCGCGCTCGCCCTCGGCGTCGTGCCCGTGGGCATGCAGGACATGAGCGACAACACCGCTGACGGCTCCGGCATCCTGCCCTGGGACAAGCCGGAACTGAAGGGCGCGAAGCCGGAGTTGCTCAAGTACACCACCGGCGAGGTGCCGTACGAGCGGATCGCGGCGCTGCACCCCGACGCCGTCCTCGCGGTGGACTCGGGGCTCACGGCCGAGCAGTACGGGCAGCTCAACCACATCGCCCCTACGGTGGGTTACCCCGGCAAACCATGGCTGACCTCCTGGCAGGACCAGCTGCGCCTGGTCGGAAAGGCGCTGGGCAGGGCGCCGCAGGCCGCCGCGCTCGAACGCTCCACCGACCGGCTGATCGCCGGGGCGAAGGCGAAGCACCCGGAGTTCGCCGACCGCACCGTCGCCTTCGGCTCCGGCACCACCGCGGGCAGCTACAACCTCTACCTCGCCTCCGACTCCCGCGTGCAGCTGCTGCACCAGCTGGGCTTCTCCGTCTCGCCGAGCCTGCCCGCCACGGCCTCCTCGTTCGCCGCCCAGCTCAGCCTGGAGAAGCTGGACACGATCGACTCGGACGTCCTGGTCTCCTGGTACGCGGGCAAGCCCGTGCAGCGGAAGCTGGAGTCCAGTGCCCTGTTCCGCCGGATGCCCGCCGTGCGGCGCCACGGGTACGTGCCCCTGACCGACCCCGCGATGGTGTACGCGACGAGCGCCGTGTCCGTGCTCAGCCTGCCGTGGATGCTCGACCGGTATCTGCCCCTGCTGAGCGCCGCGGCGCAGGGGAAGGCATCCTGAGCGGCCGCGGCGGCTCCCCCGCGCGGGCGGCCGCCGCCGTCGCGGACGGCGGACTCCCCGCGCTCGCGGGGCCGGTCGCCGAGCTCGTCGACGAACTCGCCGCGGGCGCCCGGGTGCTCGGCTGGTCCGAGGGTGTCCACCTGCGCCGCGAGTACCTGGTCGCACGCAACGCCGTCCTCCGCCACCTCCTCGGGCACCACCGCGTCGCCGCGGTGGCCGCCGAGTCCCACTTCGGCCGCTCACGCGCCGCCGACGCCTACGCCCTCGGTGCCGGACCCGAGGAACCCCCGCGCGCCGCGGTCGGGGGCGTCTGGTCCTGGGCGCAGTCGGCGGCCCTCGCCGACAACCGGGCGCTCCTGCGGCTGCTGCGCCGGCACAACGCCGGCCGCGCACCGGCCGAGCGGGTGCGCTTCTACGGCCTGGAGATGTACGGCTCGGGGGCGGCGGAACCGGCGGACGGCGGCCCGGTTGCCGAGGAGCCGGCCGACCCCGGTGACGCGCGGCACGCCGCGTGGTTGCGCCGCAGGCTCGCCGAGCACCGCGCGGCGGGCGGGGACCACCGCGACCTGGCCGGACGCGACGCCGCGCAGTACGCCACCCTGTGCGAGGTCGCCCGCCGCCACCCCGAGGGGCTGATCCTCCTGTTCGAACAGGTCGAGCACCTCGACCCGCGCGTGCCGCACGCGCTCGGCGCCCGTCTGGCGCGCGGCGGCCTCGGCGTCTGCCGCACCGTCGGCGCCGTCTGGCGCGACGGCGACCCGTCGGTCGCCTACCCGCTGGGCCGCTACCGCGACCTGAGCCGCCGCATCGCGGAGCGTGCGGCCGCCGGCGGCCCCGGGCTGCTCGCCGCGCCGGGCGGCACCGCGCTTCTCGACCTGCGGCCGTGGCGCACCGCACGCCCCGCCTCCCCGGACGGCAGGGCGCCCGGCACCGGCGAGCCGCCGCGCGACGCGGTGTTCGCCGACGCCGCGGCGGCCTTCGACGCGGTCCTCTACGCGCCGTCCCTCACCCCGGCGGCGCGGATCGCACCATCTTGACGGGTACGCGACTCCCGTGGTCTCGTTGTGCATAGCTTTTGCTATTGCACAAGAGTTGCAGGAGGGGGGCGTGGTGTCGGCCGCAGCCAGTCGACGCGGATTCCTCGGCCTGGCGGGCGCCCTGGCCGCGACGGCCGCACTGGGCGCCTGCGAGGGAGAGCCGGGGACCGGCCGCGCGGCCGCACCGCGCAGGGGCGGCACGCTCAGCGCCGCGTTCCCCGGGTTCGGCGCGCGGGAGACCATGGACCCCCATGTCGGGCGCCAGTTCGTCGACATGGCGCGGCACAAGGCCGTCTTCGACAAACTCGTCGACCTGGACGACCGGTTGCGGCCCGTACCGCGGCTAGCCGAGCGGTGGCAGTCCAACGCCGACCTGACCGTGTGGCGCTTCACCCTGCGCTCCGCGCGCTTCCACGACGGCAGGCCCCTGACCGCCGACGACGTGCTGTTCACCCTGGCCCGCATCCTCGACCCGTCGAGCGCCGAACGGCTCGCCAAGAGCTCCCTCTCCCTGATCGACCTGGGGCGCAGCCGCGCCGTGGGCACCAGGACCGTCGAACTCGCCCTGCACCGCCCCCACGCGGAACTGCCCTCCCTGCTCGCCTTCACCGGGACGTCCGTCGTCAGCAGCCGCTACCGCGACCCGGCGCGGCCCGTGGGCACCGGGCCCTTCCGCTTCGGCTCCTTCACCCCGGGCCGCGAGTTCACAGGACACCGCTTCGACGGCCACTGGGGCGGCGCGGCGCACCTCGACAGGGTGCGCATCCTCTCCGCCGAGTCGGAGGCGAGGACCAACGCGCTGCGCGCGGGCGAGACCGACTACGCCCACGAGGTGAACGCGACCTTCGCCCGCACCGTCACACCCGGCTCGGGCCTGCGGATCGTCTCCGCGCCCCACGGCGGCATCGAGGGCCTCCTGCTCAAGACCGACCGGCCGCCCTTCGACGACCCGGAGGCGGCGCTCGGCCTGAAACTCCTCGCCGACCGGCCCCGCCTCGTCGACGTGGTGCTCGGCGGCCGCGGCGCCGTCGCCAACGACATGTACGGCAAGGGCTTCGCCTACTACCCCGACGGCGTGCCCCAGCGGGAACGCGACGTCTCCGAGGCGAAACGCCTGCTCCGCCGCTCCGGCGCCCTCAACAGGAAGCTCACCCTCTACACGTCGACCGCCGCCGGCAGCTTCGTCGGCGCCGCCCACCTCTTCGCCCAGCAGGCCGCTGACGCGGGACTGCGGATCACCGTCACCACGGGACCGCCCGAGACGTACTTCACCGACATCCTGCGCACCGGCACCCTCACAAGCCACCGCAGCGGTGCCATGCCGATCCCCAGCTACCTCGCGGAGCGGCTGCTGTCCGACGCCCCGCAGAACGCGACCGCCTGGCACCACAAGGACTTCGACCGGGACTTCCTCGCGGCCCAGAGCACCCGGGACACAGCGGAGCGCACCCGCCGCTACGGCGCCCTGCAGCGCAGGCTGCGCGACACCGGCGGCGAGCTGCTGTGGGGCCAGTCGGACTGGCTCAACGCGGTCTCCACCCGGCTGCACGGCGTCGCCGCCGCGCCGCCCAACACCGTGGACTGGGCCAGGTTCGACACCGTATGGCTGGCCTGAGGCGGGCCGTGGCCACCTACCTGGCACGGCGGCTCGGCCTCGCCGCCGCCCAACTCGCGCTCCTCGCGGTCCTGGTGTTCCTGCTGACGTCCCTCCTGCCGGGCGACGCGGCCACCGTGCGCTTCAACGAGTACACGGGGCTCGAACAGGCCGCCGCGCTCCGCGCCCAACTCGGCCTCGACCGCCCGCTCGCCGAGCGCTTCTGGCACTGGGCGGGCGACCTGCTCTCCGGACACCTCGGCACGTCCCTCGTCAGCGACGAGTCCGTCGGCCACATCATCGCGGGCAGCGTCGGGCCCAGCGCGGTACTCGCCGCCGTGACCCTGCTGATCGTGGTACCCGCCGCAGGCGCCCTCGGCCTGGCCATGGCGCTCCACGAGGGCGGCCGCCTCGACCGGGCCCTGACCACCGCCACCCTGGCCCTGAACGCGGTGCCCGACTTCGTGCTCGCGCTCGCCCTCGTCGCCGTCTTCGGACTGCGCCTCGGCTGGCTGCCCGCCACCTGGATCGGCGCGGACGGCACCGGGCCGACGGCGCGGCCAGCCCTGCTGGTCCTGCCCGTCGCCGTGCTGCTCGCCCGCACCGTCTGCCTGCTCTCCCGCCAGGTCAGGGCCGGCACACTCGGCGCCCTGCACTCCGGATACGCCGTCCAGGCGCGCCGTCTCGGGGTGCCGCGGCGCACGGTGGTGCTGCGGCACGTCCTGCCGAACGCCGCCGTCCCCGGCGTCCAGGAGCTGGCGCGCACCGGCGACCACCTGCTCGGCGGAGTCCTCGTCGTCGAGGCGGTGTTCGCGATCCCCGGCGTGGCGACCGCGCTGATCGACGCCGTACGCGGCAGGGACACCCCCACCGTCCAGGCGCTCACCCTGCTGCTCGCCGCGGCCGCCCTGCTGATCAACGTCGCCGCCGACCTGGTGTGCGAACGCCTCGCCCCCCGCACCGAGGTGCTGCGATGAGCCGGCGGAGCGCCCGGCGGCTGTGCCGCGTCGGCACGGGCCCCGCCCTCCTCGCCGTGCCGCTCCTCTGCGCGCTGGCCGGGCCGCCAGCGGCGGCCCGGTGGGCACCGCCTGACGGGGCGCCGTACGCGCTGGACGGTGGCCACCCGCTCGGCACCGACGGCCTGGGGCGCGACGTGCTGGCGCTGCTGCTGCGCGGCGGCCGCACCACCCTGGGCATGGCGGTGTGCGCCGTGGCGCTCGCCTTCCTCGTCGGCGGGGCGATCGGGCTGGCCGCCGCCGCCTCGCGCCACCGGTGGGTGGACGAAATCCTGCTGCGGCCCGTGGAGATCGTGCTGCCGCTGCCTTCGCTGCTCGTCATCAGCGTGGTGGCCGTGGGATGGCGCGGCAGCCCGGTGCCGATCGCGCTGGCCGTCGCCGCGATGAACGTCCCCGCGGTGGCGCGGCTGGTGCGGGCCGCCGCGCTCGACGCGGCGAGCAGCCCGGTCGCCGAGGCCATGCGGCTGCAGGGCGAATCGCGCGCCCGGGTGCTCCTCGGCCCTGTGGGCCGCGCGGTGGCGCCCGTCGCCGCGGCCGACGCCGGCACCCGCGTCGGCGCGGCCGTGTTCACCGTCGCGGCGGCCAACTTCCTCGGCCTCGGCCTCGAACCGACGTCCCCCGACTGGGCCGTGACGATCGCCGCGGGACGGGAGGCCCTGCTCGTCCAGCCGTTCGCGGTGTGCGCCCCTGCGGCCATGCTGGTGATGTTCGCGATCGGCCTGAACCTCACGGGCGACCGGTGGGTGCGCGCCCTGCGCGGCCACCCCGGCGCACCGCAGGACAGGCCGGGGGAGCCGGCGCGCCGTGCGCCGGGAGTGCGGGAGGCCGCCCGGTGAACGGCTCGGTCGTCGAAGTGACCGGTCTGACCGCGCGGTCCGGGTCCGCCGTCCTGGTGGACGACGTCACCTTCACGGTCCCCAGGCACGGTGTGACCGCTCTGGTCGGCCCCTCGGGCAGCGGCAAGACCACCACGGCGCTCGCCCTGCTGGGCGAAGCGGAGCCCGGCGTGCGGCTGTGCGGCACCGTCCTGGTCGACGGGGTCGCCGTCGTCGGACCCGGCGGCCCGAGAGCCGAAGCGCTCTCGGTGCGCGGCCGCACGCTCGCCTATATGCCGCAGCACCCCGGCAGCACGCTCAACCCGGCCCGGCGCACCGGCCGGGTCCTGGCCGAACTCGCCGCGCTGCACCGCGCGCCGCCGCCCGCGCGCGCCGCGCGCAGGGAAGCCGTACGCGCCGACGCCCGCGACGCCCTGCGCCGCGCCCAACTCCCGCCAGAACCCGCGCTGCTGCGGCGCTTCCCGCACCAGTTCTCCGGCGGCCAGCGCCAACGCGTCGCACTGGCACAGACGTTGGTCTGCGGCCCGCGCGTGCTCGTACTCGACGAACCGGGCACCGGCCTCGACGCGCTCACCCGCCGCGCCCTCGCGGACGAACTGGCCGCCCTGGCAGCCCAGGGCGTCACCCTGATCCTCCTCAGCCACGACACGGACCTCGTCAGGCGCCTGGCCTCCCATGTGGTCAGGCTCGACGGCGGCCGCGTCGCGGACCGGGGCCCCGCCGCGCGCCTGCTGCCGCGCCCCGGCACGCCGGGGGCCGTACGCGGCGCGCCGCCGCCCGCCCCGGCGCCCCCCGGAGCCCCACTCCTTGAGGTACGGGGCCTCGACGCGTGGCTGCGCAAAGGACGCAGGGACCCCGTGCTCCACGGCATCGGCCTCACCGTGCGGCCCGGCGAGTACCTCGGGGTCACCGGCCCGTCGGGCAGCGGCAAGACCACGCTCGCCCGCGTTCTCGCCGGACTCCACGAACGGGCCGACGGCCGGGTACTCCTGGCAGGGACGCCCCTCCCGGCGCTCCGGCACCGCACCACCGGGCAGAAGCGGCGCGTCCAGTACGTCTGGCAGGAGGCGCGCGGCTCCTTCGACGAGCACAGGACCGTGCGCGAGCAGGTCGCCCGCACCGCGGTACGGCTGCGCGGAGCCGACAGCGCGACGGCGGCGGAGGAGGCCGACGCGCTGCTGCGGCGGCTCGGAGTGCGCGCCACGGCCATCGGCCGACGCCCCGCGTCACTGTCCGGCGGCGAACTCCAACGCGCCGCCCTGGCCCGCGCGTTGCTGGCCCGGCCGGACATTCTGCTGTGTGACGAGATCACCAGCGCGCTCGATGCGGAGTCCGCGGCCCTGGTCGTCGCCGAGGTCGAAGCGGCCCGCCACGCCCACGGCACGGGCGTGCTGTGGATCGGGCACGACCTCGCCGTGCTGCGCCGGCTCACCGGCCGCGTCGTCGTCCTCGACCACGGCAGGATCGCCGAACAGGGCGCCACCGCCGACGTGTTCGACCACCCGCGCAGCGAGGTGGCGCGCGCACTCGTCGAGGCCGCAAGACCCGCGCTCTGACCGGGGCCGCCGGGGCGCCGGCCACGCGTACGGCGATCCCGGCCACCCGGCAGATTCCACCACCCACCACCCCGCAGCACCCACCACACCCCGGAGGCCACCGTGACCACGACGACCGACCGCCCCGCCGCCTGGCAGCAGTGGCAGGACAGCTGGGACCGCCAGCAGGAGTGGTACATGCCGGACCGCGAGGAACGCTTCCGCGTCATGCTCGACCTGGTGGAAGCCCTCGCGGGCCCCGCGCCCGCGGTGCTCGACCTCGCCTGCGGCACCGGCACGATCACGGACCGCCTGCTGCGCCGCATCCCCGGCGCCCGCAGCACCGGCGTCGACCTCGACCCCGCGCTCCTTGCCATCGCCACCGGCACGTTCGCCACCGACGACCGCGTCGAGTTCGTCACCGCGGACCTCACCGACCCGGACTGGACGCGGGCCCTGCCGCGGCGCACCTACGACGCGGTCCTCACCGCCACCGCCCTGCACTGGCTCGACACCGAGCCGCTGCGCGCCCTCTACCACCGGCTGTCAGGAGTCCTGCGGGAGGGCGGCGTCTTCCTCAACGCCGACCACATGGCCGACGCGTCCGCACCCCGCATCAACGCCGCCGCCCGCGCCCACACCGAGGCGCGCATGGCACGCGAACGCGCCGAGGGCGCGCAGGACTGGGCCGCGTGGTGGAGCGCCGTCGCCGACGACCCCGTACTCGCGGAGCCCGCGCGCAGGCGCTTCGGGCTGCTGGGTGACCCCAGGACACCCGCGCCGGACGGCGGCACCGCCCGCCGGGCGCGGCCCACCACCGTCGAGTGGCACACCGCCACCCTGCGGGAGGCCGGATTCGCCGAGGCGCGCGCCGTCTGGTGCTCGCCGAGCGACGCGCTGGTCGCCGCGGTCCGCTGAGCGGTACGCCGGCACGTGCCGCGACCGGTCGCGGACGCGGGCTCAGGAACGGTCGCGCCGGTGCGCGACTGGGCGCCTGCGCGGCGCACGGGGCTCGTCGCCCGCCCGCTCGCGGGCACGGGGCGTGGTCCGGCCCCTGCGGGACGGCGGCGCGCCCGTCCTGCTCCGGGCGGAGGGTGAGACGTCCTCCGCCGCCTCCTCCGCGTCGTCGGCCCTGGCGGCGCGCCCCGCGGCCCGCCCGCCGCGCTGCACGGCACCGGCGGCGCGCCCGCCGATGGCGTCGTCGGAGTCTTTGGCGGCGGAGTCGGCCTCGTCTGCGGCGGACCCCGCCTTGTCGGCGGCGCTCTCCGCGGTGGACCCGACGTCATCAGCGGCGGTCCTTGCGGCCGATCCGGCCTCGCCGGTGGCGCTCTGCGCGGCCGATCCGGTCTCGCCGGTGGCGTCCTGTGCGGCGGATCCGACGTCGCCGAGTGCCTCCTCCGCGCCCCGGCCCGCGCCCTGCGCCGCGCGCCCGGCGCCCCTCCCGACGCCTGCCGCCGCGCCGCCCGCCCCACGGCCGACCTCCTCGGCGGCGCCGCCCGCACCCCGTCCGACGTCCTCGACAGCGCCGCCCGCACCGCGCCCGACCTTCTCCACGGCCTCGCCCGCGCCGCGGCCCAGTTCGCCCGCGGCCCGGCCGGTGCCCGAACCGATCTCCTCGGCCGCCGCGCCCACCCCGCGCGTCAGCTGCTCCAGGATCTGCGGGTTGCGGTCGATGGTCGAGAGCACCCGGTCCAGGATGGCCGCGACGCGGTGCAGCCGGACCTTCAGCTGGGCCTGCGCCTCGACGCCCTGCACGTCCAGATGCACCCGGTCCAGCCGCACATCGGCGCCCACCTGCAACTTCAGCAGGTCGAGCACCTCGGCCCTGAGGGACACCTGCGCCCGGAGGTTCTCGACCTCCAGATTGATCTCGTCGACCCGCAGGTCCGGTACGTCGAGATAGACGTCGGGACTCTCCCGCGCCGCAGGATCGTCGTCCTCGTAGGCAGCGCCGGCGGAGTCGACGATCTCCGCGTCCTCGACGTCCCCCTCCGGCTCCTCGCTGTCTCGGGCGCTCTCGGACATGGGGAAGGGCCCCTCAGTCGTGTGCTGCGGCCAGTTGCTCCCTCCATGGTGGCACGCCCACGGAGAAAACCGGCATCGGGGACATAGATGGGCGGCGGCGCTCTGCCTGGTGGGACGCGGCGATGCGGCGCACAGTGGAGAGAGGGGAGTTGTGACGCCCGAAGAGACGCGAAGGTGGCGCAGTGATGGAGGACGACACCAAGCTCACGGTCGCCGCGGCGGTCGCGGGCGGTTATCTGCTGGGCCGCACGAAGAAGACCCGGCTCGCCCTGACGACGGTCACGTTCCTGCTCGGCCGCAGGTTCGGCCTCGAACCGAAACAACTCGTCACCGAGGGTGCACGGCGTCTCGCCGAGGTCCCGCAAGTGGCCGAACTCCAGGAGCAGATAAGGACGGAGGGGCTCGAAGCCGTCCGCAAGGCCCTGACCTCCGTGGCCGACCGCGGGCTCGACACGGTGACCGGCGCGGTCGGCAGCCGCGTGCCGGGAGCCGGCGGCGAGGAGGACGAACCGCCGGAAGAGCCGGAAGAGGACGAGACCGACGAGGACGAGCTCCCCGAGGACGAGGCCGAGGAGGAGGACGAGGAGCCGGCGCAGCCCCCGGCCCGGCGCCGCGCCCCCGCGAAGCGGGCGCGCGGGCCGGAGCCGCCAGGGAAACCCGCGCCCGCGAGGAAGCCCGCCAAGAAGGCCGCGAAGAAGCCCCCTCCGGAGAAGCCGGAAGCGGACAGGCCCGCACGCAAGAAGGCCGCACCGGCGCGCAAGTCCACGGCGCGCACCCGCGAGTCCCGGAGGCGCCGCCCGGACCACGGCTCCTGATGCGGGAGTTCGCCCGACTGCCGGTCGGGATCAGGGAAATCCTCCTGGCCGGGCGCCTGCCTGTGGCGTACTCACCGCACGCCCGGCCGCGCCCCCGTAACTGAACTTCGCACGGGGGAGCGGGCCGCGGACGCCCGCGCGCCCCGCGGCCTGCTGTACGCGCGGACGTCCCCCAGGCGCTTCCACGCACCCGTCAACGGCGCCCGGCGCCCTCGCCGTCCCCGGCGTCATCGCCCTCGTACTCCTCGTCCTCGTCATACTCGTCGTAGTCGCCATCCCCATCGTCGTCGGCGTCGTCGGAGTCGGCGGCGTCATCGGCGGCAGCGGAGTCGTCCGGTTCGGCGTCCTCGTCGGCACAGCGGTCGTCGTCCCCGTTGTCGCGCGCTTCCTCGTCCCGCACCGCGTCCTCGTGGCTCCTGACCACCTCGCCGTCGCGGATCTCGCCGCGCCAGCCGTCGGGCTCCTCGTCCGTGAGCGTCACATGGCGCGCGAAGTGCTTGAGGTCGAGCCGCAGCCGCCTGCCCTGGGCGCGCCACAGGTTGCCCGTCTTCTCGAAGAAGCCCGAGGGGTAGTACTCGACGACGGCGACGACCCGCGTGAGGTCGGGCGCCAGGTCGTGGAAGCTGACCGCTCCCTGGGTCGACCCCTTCGCCCCCTGGGAGGTCCACGCGATGCGCTCGTCCGGTATCTGCTCCTGGACGGTCGCGGAGAAGCTGCGGGTGGAGAAGGCGATCTTCACCGACCAGTCGCTCGTCGCGTCGTCGTTCTGGGTCACGCTCTGCACGCCCTTGGTGAAGACGTTGAAGTCCTCGTACCGCGTCCAGTGGTCGTAGACGGTGCGCAGCGGCTTGCCGATGTCGAGCACCTCGATGATGCTCGTGACCTTGGTGTCGCCCGCGTGCCCGCTGCCGCCGGAACCCGTCGCACCCTCCGCCGTGTCCTTCGCGCCCTTGACCGCGTCCTTCGCCTTTCCCGCGAGCGCCGCGGGGGCCGACTGGCCGAGACCGGCGAGCGCGGCCACCGAGGAGAGCGGACCGCCGCCGCTCGGCCCGCCGGGGCGTGGCAACCGCCCGTCGTTGTCGGCCAGATCCGTGAGCAGGCCGGTCGCGCGGGAGACCGCACCGCTCGCCCGGTCGGCGAGCCCTCCCACGCTCGCGTCGAACCGGCGCGACGCCTCCTCCTTGAGTGCCCGTTTCACCAGCCCGCCGAGGGCGGATCCGCCCTGCTGCGTGCTCGCCATGCCCCGTCACCTCTCATCCCGCCGGTCTCCCGCGCGCTCAAGCCCCCGTCCCGGCACCCGGAGGGCACCCGGCAGGGCCGAGAGGGCCGCCGCGACGGGCTCTCCGCCGCACACACCGCGGCCACACTTCCCGCTCGGACCCCGACGGGTACCCAGGGACCGCCCGGCATACCGCCGACACCCTCCGCCCCGTGCGGCCTCGGACCGCGGCGGGGATGCACTGACGTCGGGGCCGTGCTGAAGCTCGGTATCCCGGTGCCGTTGAGCCGTCAGGCCCGGCCGCGGTGCGGCCCCGGGCTCAAGCCCGTCGGCCGAGGGCTTCCGCGGCGACGCGCAGGTCGGCCACGAGGCCCGCGTACTGCTCTGCGCGGTCGTCCGCGCGCAGTACGGCGGAGGGGTGGAGCGTCGCGACGACGACGGCGTGCCCGGTGTCGCGTCCCCGGCGGGGCTCGCCGCGCACGCGGCCCACGCGGGCG
Source organism: Streptomyces sp. NPDC047002 (assembly GCF_040704505.1). Classification (NCBI taxonomy): domain Bacteria; kingdom Bacillati; phylum Actinomycetota; class Actinomycetes; order Kitasatosporales; family Streptomycetaceae; genus Streptomyces; species Streptomyces sp. NPDC047002. The sequence continues at coordinate 94,706 of NZ_JBEYWC010000001.1, read as the reverse complement.
TCCCGGCCGAGCAGCGCCTTCACCGCGGTACCGCCGAGCGCCACCACCACATCGGGCGCGACGAGGCGCAGCTCCGCGTCGAGCCATGGGGCGCACGCCGTCAACTCCCGCAGCGACGGCGGCTTGTGGATACGCCGCTTGCCCGAGCCGCGCCGCTCGTACGTGAAGTGCTTGACGGCGTTGGTGAGATAGGCGCCCTCCACGGGCAGCCCCGCTTCGGCCATGGCGCGGCGCAGCAGACGGCCCGCGGGACCGACGAAGGGGAGCCCCTGCCGGTCCTCCTGGTCGCCCGGCTCCTCACCGACCACCATGAGCCGCGCCGTCGACGTACCCGTGCCGAACACCGTCTGTGTCGCCGGCCGGTACAGGGGGCAGCCGTGGCACTCGGCGGCCGCGCGGCGGTGCGCGGGCAGGCCGCCGCGGCCGGGCAGATAGGGGCCGGCGTCGTACGGCTCGTCCATGGCGACCTCCCTGGGCCCGGGCCTGCCCCGGCCCCTCCACGTGGTGTGTTCAGGGCTGGCAGACCGGGCACCACACGGTTCTGCGGCCCGAGACCCGCCCCGAGCGCAGGCTGCTGCCGCAGCGGGGGCAGTGCGGGTCGCCGTCGTCCCTGCGCCCGGTCAGCCAGCCGCGGCGCGGCGGTACGCACCGGTCGTGCACGGACGTCTTGAGCACGCGGCCCATCGCGGTGTGCACACCGCGCAGCGTCCGCCCGTCCATGTCCCGGGCCGCGGTGCGGGGAGCGACCCGGGCACGCCACAGGATCTCGTCGCACAGCAGGTTCCCGAGGCCCGCGATCACAGACTGGTCCATCAGCTCGCTCTTGACCGCGCCGCGCCGCCCCGCCAGCGCCTCCTCGAACTCCGGCTTGTGCACGCTCAGTGCATCGGGCCCGAGCCCTTCACGTATCCGGTCGATGCCCGCGGCGTCCGTCAACCGGACGCCCTGCAGCTTGCGTTGGTCCCGGTAGCGCAGGGACCTCGGCCCGTCGAGCGTGAACACGATGCGGTCGTGCGGCGCGGGCGCCTCGTCGCGCGCGCCGCAGCGCAGCGACCCCGTCATGCCGAAGTGGAAGGCGAGCACAGGCCCTTCGGCCCCTGCCGGGTCCTCGCCCCGGGGCGGCGCGCCGTCCTCCGTCGGCACGAACAGCCACTTGCCGTGCCGCCACGGAGTCCCGAGCCGCCGCCCCTCCAGCGCACTCCGCAGCCGCGTCACACCCACTCCGCGCAGCACCCCCGCGTCCCGCACCCGCACACCGGTCACCCGGCGCCCCCGGCCGCAGGACAGCAGCACCTGGCGGAAACCCTCGACATCGGGAAGCTCGGGCATGGTCCCGTGCCCTCTCCTCGGGGTGGAGCGGTGGCGCCGGCCGCCGCGGCCGGCGGCGCCACCCGGTCAGCCGGCCTTGCGCGCGGCGTCCGTCTCGGTGTGCGCACCGGCGGTGCGCAGGTCGCCACCCGCGGTCTCGAGGTGGGCGCGGACGAACCACTGGAACTGTTCGAGGTCGCGCAGCTGCCCGATGAGCAGGTCCTCGGTGGCGGTGTCGAGCGGGCCGATGTGGTCGATGGCCTTCCTGAGGTCCTCGACGATGCCCGTGTACACGAGGTCGAGTGCGCCGAGGTGGGCGATCGCGTCGGCCCGGCCGACGCTGTAGTCCTCCCAGGTGCGCTCGGCGACCAGGGCGGCCGGCGTGCCGTGGGCGACACCACCGAGGGCGGCGATCCGCTCCGCCACGTCGTCGGCCATGTCGCGGACGCGGTCGACCTGCGGGTCGAGCATCTCGTGCACGGCGATGAAGTGCGGACCGACCACGTTCCAGTGGATGTGCTTGAGGGTGAGGTGCAGGTCGTTCAGCGCATGGAGGCGGGTCTGCAGGTGGCCGATGATGTCGCCGGCCTGCTCGACGCCGACGCCGGGGACGGTGTAGCTCGGAGTGTGATTCTTCGTCACGGTGTGCCTCCTGTCGCACGGTGTGCTCGGTCTCCACGCCGAGTACCCGACTGCTTCCTGTTCATGACGCGGCTCTCGCCGCGGTTCACCCGTCCGTGGCCGACCTCACACACTGCGGGGCCGCGCGGCCGCGTCCGCGCAGGTGGCGCGGGAGGGGCGGGAGCGGCGCGTGGGGCACCATGGAAGCCATGCGCAAGACGGCCGTCATCGTCATCGACATGATCAACACATATGACCACGCCGACGCCGAGCTGCTGCTGCCCTCGGCCCGCCGGGCCGTCCCCGCGGTGGTGCGGCTGATCGAGCGCGCCAGGGAGCGCGGCGCCCCGGTCATCTACGTCAACGACAACTTCGGCGAGTGGCGCTCGCACCACGGCGAGATCCTCGACACGGCGCTCTCCGGCGCCCACGCGGACCTCGTCGAGCCGCTGCGCCCCGACGAACAGTCGCTGTTCGTGATCAAGGCCCGGCACTCGATCTTCTACGAGACGCCGCTCGCCTATCTGCTCACCCAGCTCGGCGTCGGCCGCGTCGTGCTGTCCGGCCAGGTCACCGAGCAGTGCGTGCTCTACTCCGCCCTCGACGCGCACATCCGCCACCTCGACGTCGCCGTGCCCAGGGACGCGGTCGCGCACATCCACCGGGAGCTCGCCGATCCGGCCCTGCACATGATGGAGCGCAACATGGCCGCCGAGATCACCACGGCCGACGCCGTCGCCCTCGCGGACTGACCCCGGCGGACGGGCACCCCCCCCGTAACGCGCCCCGCGCCCCGGCGGTCATGGCGCGCGCCTTCCTGGGTACTGGGACGGGACCGCGCACCCCCCAGTGAGGAGTGGACCCGTGACACCGAAGGACGACTTCTACAGCCACGACCGCCCGCAGCACCCGACGCTCCCCGAGGACCGTCCACGCGGCGGCCCCGCCGAACCCGCCAAGGGCCGCAAGGGCTGGGGCCTGGTCGCCGTCGTCGTGGTGGTGGTCGTGCTCGTCGTGCTCGGCATCGCCCTGTTCCCGTGAGCCGACCGCCCGGGGCCGCCGTGCCCGCCCGTTTCGGCGGGGACCTGCCGGTTACCCGGTCAGGGCGGCAGCGAAGAAAGGGAGCACACGCTCATGCAGTACGACGAGTTGATCGGCCATGTACAGGCGGGAGCTGCCCTGCCCGATCGGGGCGCGGCCACCCGGGTGACGCGCGCCGTCCTCGCCACCCTGGCGGAACGGCTGCCCGACGGCACGGCCCGCCACCTCTTCGCGCAGCTCCCCGCAGACCTGGTGGCCCTGGTCGAGGGCCCGGAAGCGGCCGGACCCGACGTGAGCCCCGACGGCTCGGCGGCCGAGCGCTTCGACCTGCCGACGTTCGTCGGCCGGGTGGCCTGGCGCGCCGAGGCGGACGAGGACGCGGCGGTGGAGTACGTGGGTGCCGTGTTCGAGGCGCTCGACGCCGCCGTGGCGCCCGAGCTGATGAAGAAGGTCACCGACGCCCTGCCCCGCGACATCGGGTCCCTGCTGCCGACCGCCCGCGTCGCCGACCCTGGCCGGTGAACCACCCCGGGGCCGTACCCCGGAACTTCGTACGGCCCCGCCCCGCAGGGAGCACCCCCGGGTTTGGAAGACGGCGCGCGAGGCAACACCGAGGTTCATGCCCCCGCCGTCACGCCACGCATCCGGAACACCGACTCCCTCGCCGCGCGCCTCCCGGCTGCCGCGGCTCGCCGCGGGCCTGCTCGCGTCCTCCGTCAGGGCACTCGACGCCCTCGGTGCCGCCGGCGGCCTCGATCCGCTGATCACGCCCGTGCAGAAGGCCGTGCGGGCGCTGCCCCTCGGTCGCGCACGGGACGTGCTCCACGGTCGGCAGACCGGCCATCCGCTGCATCCGCTCCTCGTCCAGGTGCCGACCGGCGCGTGGCTGTCCGCGGCCGTGCTCGACGCCCTGCCGGGCAGCGCGCGCCAGAGCCGGGTGCTCGTCGGCGTCGGAATCGCCGCCGCCGCGCCCGCCGCCGCGGCCGGCTGGGTCGACTGGGCCGAGCAGCACGAACAGCAGATGCGCACCGGACTCGTCCACGCGGCGGCCAACGCGGTCGCGGTCGGGCTGTACACCGGCTCCTGGGTGGCGCGCGGACGCGGCAGAACCGGCTGGGGCCGCGCACTCGCCTACGCCGGGCTCGGCGTGGTCTCGGCGGCGGGCGCGATCGGCGGGCACCTCGCGTACCGGCAGGCCGCGGGCGCCAACAAGACGGAACCCGTGCCGCACCTGCTCGACCCCGGCTGGTATCCGCTCGGCCCCCTGGCCGACCTGCCGTCGGGGGAGCCCGTGCGCAGGACGCTCGGCGAGGTCCCGCTGCTGGTGTACCGGCACGCGGACGGCCGCGTCGACGCGCTGGCCGACCGGTGCAGCCACCTGTCGGGCCCGCTGTCCGAGGGCACCGTGCGGGACGGCTGCGTCACCTGCCCGTGGCACGGCAGCGCGTTCCGCCTCTCGGACGGCTGGAACGTACGGGGCCCGGCCACCGCGCCCCAGCCGTCCTTCGAGACGCGCACCACCCCGGAAGGCACCGTGGAGGTCCGCCTGCCGGGCGCCGGCTGAGGCGCGCCGGGCACGGTGACGCAGGCCGGCTCCGTCCTGCATGCCAGGCGGCCGAAGGGGCACTCAGGCGGGGAGAGCACGGACCGCACCGGGCCCGGCCGGTGAGGCGCCCCGGACGCACGGCGAACCACCACGGAAGGAACCCACGGATGACCGCCTACGGATACTTCCTGTCGTCCGAGGAGTTCGGCCCGCACGAACTCCTCGACCAGGCACGCCTGGCCGAACAGGCGGGGTTCGAAGCCCTGGCCGTCTCCGACCACTTCCACCCGTGGAACGACGAGCAGGGGCAGAGCTCGTTCGTCTGGTCGGTCATCGGCGCCCTCTCCCAGGTCACCTCGCTGCCCGTCACCACCCTCGTCACCTGCCCCACGGTGCGGCTGCACCCGGTGCTCAACGCGCAGGCCGCGGCGACCGCCGCCGTCCTCACCGGGGGCGGGTTCAGGTTCGGGGTCGGTACGGGAGAGGCACTCAACGAGCACATTCTCGGCGACGCCTGGCCCGAGGCGGGCGAGCGCATGCAGATGCTCGAAGAGGCCGTGCAGGTCATCCGGAAGATGTTCACGGGCGAGCAGATCACCCACCGCGGCGACCACTACACCGTGCAGAACGCCCGCCTCTACACCCTGCCGGACGAGCCGCCGCCGGTGTACGTCTCCGGATTCGGGCCGCAGGCGGCGGCGCTCGCCGGACGCATCGGCGACGGCTTCGTGACCATGTCGCCCGACGCGCCCCTGGTCGAGCAGTTCCGCCGGGCGGGCGGCGGCGCCAAACCGGTGATCGGCGGCCTGAAGGTGTGCTGGGACACCGACAGGGACCGGGCCGCGGCAACCGTGCACCGCCTCTGGCCCAACGAGCAGCTCCCCGGTGAACTGGCCCAGCTGCTGCCCGCGCCCGAGCACTTCCGGCAGGCATCGAGCCTGGTCACCGAGGACATGATCCGCGAGAACGTGGTCCTCGGCGACGCCGTGGACGAACACGTCGACGCGGTCGGCGCGTACGCGCCCGCCGGGTTCGACGAGGTGTACGTCAATCAGATCGGACCCGACCAGACCCAGTTCTTCGACTTCTACCGCACCGAGGTACTGCCCCGCCTGCGCGAGCCGCACCGCTGACGCCGCCGACCCCCGACACCCGCAGCGACAGAACCACCTGAAGGCGCCATGAGGGCCCTGACCTGGCACGGCAAGCGCGACGTACGCGTCGACACGGTCCCCGGCCCCGAGATCGAGAACCCCGAGGACATCGTCGTGCGGTCACCACGCTCGCGGCGGGGGACCGGGGCGTCGTCCCCTTCAACGTCTCCTGCGGCACCTGCTGGATGTGCGGACAGGGCCTGCACTCGCAGTGCGAGACCACCCAGGTGCACGCGTACGGCACGGGCGCCGCGCTGTTCGGCTGCTCCAAGCTCTACGGGCAGGTCCCCGGCGGGCAGGCCGAGTTCCTGCGCGTCCCGTTCGGCGACACCCTCCCCGTCAAGGTCCCGCACGGCCCTGCGGACGACCGCTTCGTCTACCTGTCCGACGTGCTGCCCACCGCGTGGCAGGCCGTCGAGTACGCGGACGTCCCGCAGGGCGGCAGCGTCGCCGTCCTCGGCCTCGGGCCCATCGGCGACATGGCCGCGCGCATCGCCCTGCACCGGGGCGCAGGGCACGTCATCGGCGTCGACCTGGTGCCCGAGCGGCTGGCGCGGGCCCGCGCACGCGGAGTGCACACCCTCGACGCCGAGGAGCTGGGGGACAGGCTCGGCGACGAGCTCCGCGACCTCACCGGAGGCCGGGGCCCCGACGCGGTCGGCATGGAGGCCCACGGCAACCCGGTGGAGAAGAACGCGCAGCGGCTCGTCGGCCTGCTGCCCGACTCGGTCGGGCAGCAGCTGATGGAGACGGCGGGCATGGACAGCATGGCCGCCTTCAACACCGCGATCGACGCGGTCCGCAGGGGCGGCAGCGTCTCCCTGTCCGGCGTCTACGGCGGCACCGTCGACCCCGTTCCCCTCCTCACCGCCTTCGACAAGCAGATCCAGCTGCGCAGGGGCCAGGCCAACGTGCGGCGCTGGGCGGCATTGATTCCGCGGGCGGGGGTACGCGACCCCAGCCCCCGGCCGCGCCCGGCGGCCGTTGCGGAACACGGTCCCCCAGGGGAGCCTGGGGGAGGGGCCCGAAAGGCGCTGGAGGTCGCGATGGGTGTCCGCAGGCTCATGCAGAGCTGGCCCGTGTACCGGCAGCTCACCGGGGCGGATCCGCTCGGCAGAGGCAGCGCCGCCACCTCCCCGCGCACCGAGACCCTGCGCCCGCGTACCGACACCGCCGACCGCGTGGTCAAGTCGGTGTGCCCGTACTGCGCCGTCGGCTGCGGCCAGCAGGTGTACGTCAAGGGCGACGAGGTCGTGCAGATCGAGGGCGACCCCGACTCGCCCGTCAGCCGCGGCAGGCTCTGCCCCAAGGGCTCGGCCACCCTCCAGCTCACCACCGGGGACGCCCGCCGCCACGAGGTTCTCTACCGGCGCCCCCACGGGACCACATGGGAGCGGCTCGACCTGGAGACCGCCATGGACATGGTCGCCGACCGGGTCGTCAGGACCCGGCGCGAGACCTGGCAGTGGGAGCACCAAGGACTGCGCACCGCACGCACCATGGGCATCGCCAGCCTCGGCGGTGCCACCCTCGACAATGAGGAGAACTACCTCATCAAGAAGCTCCTGACGGGCCTCGGCGTCGTCCAGGTGGAGAACCAGGCCAGGGTGTGCCACAGCTCCACCGTGGCGGGCCTCGGTACCTCGTTCGGCCGCGGCGGCGCCACCACCTTCATGCAGGACCTCCAGCACGCCGACTGCATCGTCATCCAGGGCTCCAACTACGCCGAGGCGCACCCGGTCGGCTTCCAGTGGGTCATGGAGGCCAAGGCGCGCGGCGCGAGGATCATCCATGTCGACCCGCGCTTCACCAGGACCAGCGCGCTCGCCGACCTGCACGTCCCGATCCGCGCCGGCAGCGACATCGCCTTCCTCGGCGCGATCGTCAACCACGTGCTCACCGAGGAGAAGGACTTCCGCGAGTACGTCCTCTCGTACACCAACGCGGCCACCCTCGTCGGCGAGGACTTCAAGGACACCGAGGACCTGGCCGGCGTCTTCTCGGGACTCGACGCCGAAGGCCACCGCTACGAGCCGGGCAGCTGGCAGTACGAGGGCGCCGAGGTGCAGGCGCCCTCCGGCGACCCCGACCAGCAGTACGAGGTGCGGGAGGAGAGCGCGGAGGCGGGACGGCGCATCGGCGAGGCGGGCGGCGCGGAGGCCCACGGCTCGGGCGGCGCGCAGGCCCACGCCAGGCCGCCCCGCGACGAGACGCTCCAGCACCCGCGCTGCGTCTACCAGGTGCTCAAACGGCACTACGCCCGCTACACGCCCGAACTCGTCGAACGGGTCTGCGGCATCCCCCAGGACACCTTCCGCGCGGTGTGCGACGCCCTCACCGCCAACTCCGGACCCGACCGCACCAGCGCCTTCTGCTACGCCGTCGGCTGGACCCAGCACACCGTCGGCTCCCAGTACATCCGCGCGGCCAGCGTCCTCCAGCTGCTCCTCGGCAACATCGGCAGGCCGGGCGGCGGCATCCAGGCACTGCGCGGACACGCCTCCATCCAGGGGTCGAGCGACATCCCCACCCTCTTCAACCTGCTGCCCGGCTACCTGCCCATGCCGCACGCGCACGCCCACGAGGACCTGGACGCCTTCGTCGACGCGAGCAGGACCGACAAGGGCTTCTGGGGCAACATGCGGGCCTACTTCGTCAGCCTCCTCAAGGCGTACTACGGCGACGCCGCCACCGCCGACAACGACTTCTGCTTCGACCACCTGCCGCGCCTCACCGGTTCGCACTCCACCTACGAGACCGTGCTCGCCCAGCTCGAAGGGGTCTGCAAGGGCTACTTCCTGATGGGCGAGAACCCCGCGGTCGGCTCGGCCAACACCCGACTCCAGCGCCTCGGCATGGCCAACCTCGACTGGCTCGTCGTCCGGGACTTCTCCCTGATCGAGTCGGCGACCTGGTGGCAGGACGGCCCCGAGATCGAGTCCGGGGAACTGCGCACCGAGGACATCGGGACCGAGGTGTTCTTCTTCCCCGCCGCGGCCCACACCGAGAAGTCCGGCTCCTTCACGAACACAAACCGCTGGGTGCAGTGGCACTACGCGGCGGTCGAACCCGAGGGCGACGCGCGCAGCGACCTGTGGTTCATGTACCACCTCGGGCGCCGCATCAAGGAGCGCCTGGCCGGCTCCACCGACCCCATGGACCGGCCCGTACGGGACCTCACCTGGGACTACCCCGTCGAGGGCACACTCGCGGAGCCCGTCGCCGACGCCGTGCTCGCCGAGATCAACGGCCACGCCGCCGACGGCTCGCCGCTCAGCGCGTACACCCAGCTCAAGGACGACGGGTCCACCCGCTGCGGCTGCTGGATCTACTGCGGCGTCTACGCGGAAGGCGTCAACCAGGCCGCCCGCAGGAAACCGCACACCGAGCAGGACTGGGTCGCCGCCGAATGGGCCTGGGCGTGGCCCGCCAACCGCAGGATCCTCTACAACCGCGCCTCGGCCGCGCCGGACGGGCAGCCCTGGAGCGCACGCAAGGCCTACGTGTGGTGGGACGCGGCAGACCGCCGCTGGACCGGCCACGACGTCCCCGACTTCATCCCCGACCTGCCGCCCGACCACGTGCCGCCCGACGGCGCCACAGGACCCGAGGCGCTGCGCGGCGACGACCCGTTCATCATGCAGGCGGACGGCAAGGGCTGGCTCTACGCCCCCGCAGGACTCGAGGACGGGCCCCTGCCGACCCACTACGAGCCCCAGGACTCCCCGTTCCCCAACGCCCTCTACCCGGACGTCCCCCGCTCGCCCGTGCGGCAGGTGCTCGAACACGAGGGCAACCGCTACCACCCGAGCGGCGACGAACCCGGCGCCGGCGTGTACCCGTACATCGTCACCACCCACCGGCTCACCGAGCACTTCACCGCCGGAGGCATGAGCCGCTGGTCGCCCTATCTCGCCGAACTGCAACCGGAGTTCTTCTGCGAGATCTCGCCCGAACTCGCCGCCGAACGCGGACTCGACCACGCCGGCTGGGCGACCATCGTCACGGCGCGCGGCGCCATCGAGGCGCGCGTCATGGTGACCCGGCGCATCAAGCCCCTCACCGTGCACGGCCGTACGGTCCACCAGATCGGGCTGCCGTTCCACTGGGGGCCCAACGGCGTGACCACGGGCGACGCGGCCAACGAACTCGTCGCGATGGCGCTCGACCCCAACGCGCACATCCAGGAGGACAAGGCGCTGACCGCGGACATCGTGGCGGGCCGCCGCCCGCGCGGCCCCGCCCTGCCGCGGCTGGTCGAGGAGTACCGGATCAGGGCGGGCATCACCCGGCGCACCGGAGCGGAGACCGTCAAGTGACAGAGACGAGCAGCAGGCCCGCCCACCTCCTGAGCGGCAACGAGCCCGACCCGGCCGCCGACGCGGGCCACCGGGACGCGCCGCCCCGCGTCGGCTTCTTCACCGACACCTCCGTGTGCATCGGCTGCAAGGCCTGCGAGGTGGCCTGCAAGGAGTGGAACGCCATCCCCGAGGACGGCATCTCGCTGTCCGGGATGAGCTACGACAACACCCAGGGGCTCGGCGCCTCCACCTGGCGCCATGTCGCCTTCGTCGAGCAGCAGGTGCCGGTGCCCGCGCCCGAAGGGCGCACCGAACTGCCGCTGCTCGGCGGCGAGTCGGCCGCCACCGCACCGCACGGCGCCGCGCCCGGCGCGGAGGAGGGGACCGAGGGCGGCGTGCGGTGGCTGATGTCCTCCGACGTCTGCAAGCACTGCACGCACGCCGCCTGCCTCGACGTGTGCCCCACCGGCTCCCTGTTCAGGACCGAGTTCGGCACGGTCGTTGTCCAGGAGGACATCTGCAACGGCTGCGGCTACTGCGTCCCCGCCTGCCCCTACGGTGTCATCGAGCAACGCCCGGACGACGGGCGGGCGTTCAAGTGCACCATGTGCTACGACCGGCTCGGCGCGGGACAGGAGCCGGCCTGCGCCAAGGCGTGCCCCACGGACTCCATCCAGTTCGGCCCGCTCGACGAGCTGCGCGAGCGCGCCGCGCTCCGCGTCGACCAGCTGCACGAGGCGGGCGTCACCGACGCCAGGCTCTACGGACACGACCCCGACGACGGCGTCGGCGGCGACGGCGCCTTCTTCCTGCTCCTGGACGAACCCGAGGTCTACGGGCTGCCGCCCGCGCCCGTCGTCACCACCCGCGACCTGCCCGCCATGTGGAAACACGCGGCGGCCGCCGCCCTGTCGCTCGCCGGCGGCGTCGCGCTGTCCTTCGCCGCCGCACAGCTGCCCGCGAGGAGGGCCCGCCGATGACCGGCTCCGACGTGACCAAGAACGGTGTGCACGGCGAGCGCCCCGGCCGCGACGCCTCCCCGCGCGCTCTCCAGCCGGACGCCGGGCGGCGCCGGGGCCGGCGCCGCAAGGGCGAGGAACTCATGGTGCCCCGCGCCGAGTTCGGCTCGTACTACGGGCGCCCCGTCATCAAGGCCCCGTCCTGGTCGGCGACGGACATCGCCGGATACTTCTTCTTCGGCGGCCTCGCGGGCGCGGGCTCCGTCCTCGCGGCCGGCGCGCACGCCACCGGGCGGCCCGCCACGGCCAAGGCCATGAAGCTCTCGTCGCTCGGCGCCATCTCGCTCTCCACCGCGCTGCTCATCCACGACCTCGGCCGCCCGGACCGCTTCCACCACATGCTGCGGGTGTTCAAGCCGACCTCCCCGATGAGCGTCGGCTCCTGGCTGCTGTCCGCCTACGGCTCCTGCGCGGGCGCCGCGGCGCTGAGCTCCGCCACCGGCCTGCTGCCGCGCGCGGGCGCCGCCGCGACCGGCGGCGCGGCCCTCGTCGGGCCCGCGGTCGCCGCCTACACGGCCGTACTCGCCGCGGACACCGCCGTGCCCGCCTGGCACGGCGCCCACCGCGAACTGCCGTACGTCTTCACCGCGTCGGCGACCGCCGCCGCGTCGGGGATGGCCCTCGCGGCGGCGCCCGTACGGGAGAACACACCGGCCCGCTGCGCCGCCGTGCTCGCCGCCGCCGGCGACGTGGTGTCGATGGCCGCGGCGGAACGCCGACTCGGCGACGTCGCAGAGACCTACAGGACCGGCCGCGCGGGCACCCTGCTGAAGACGGCGCGCGCCCTCACCGTCGGCGGCGCAGCCTGCGCCGCCCTCTTCGGCCGCCGCAGCCGGGCCGCGGCGATCGGCGCAGGCGCGCTGCTGCTCGCCGGGTCCGCCTGCACCCGCTTCGGCATCTTCGCCGCGGGCGTGGCCTCGGCCGACGACCCCGCGTACACGGTCGGCCCCCAGCGCCGCAGGATCGAGGAGGAGGCCGCAGCCGGGGCCTCCTGAGCGCCGGGGCCTCCTCGGCGGGGACGCCTGAGGAGGCCCCGGCCGGTCCCTCAGCCCTCACCGGCCACCCGGATCGTCCCCAGCGCGGCGTCGGCCGCGTCCGGCACCACCATGCCCGCGTCCACACCGCTGCGCAGGTACGCCACCACCTCGGTGCTGAGCCGTTCCCCCGGCAGCGCGGCGGGGATGCCCGGCGGGTACGGCGTCAGCATCTCGGCGCTGATCCGGCCCGCCGCCCGCTGCCACGGCACGTCCTCGGTCCGCCCGAAGTAGGCGTCCCTGGGCAGCAGCGCCTGTTCGAGCCTGAGGTCCGCGGGATCGGGGACCTCCACCAGGACCGGGGTCCGCAGCTCGTCGGCGTGCGCGGCCACGTCGGCGAGCGCGGCGAGCAGGACCTCCTCGGTCCCGCGGTCGTCCGCGTGGGTCAGCTGGGCGTTGATCCTGCGGTGGTCGGCCGTGTGCAGATTGACCCGGTGGCGCTCGCGCACCCAGTCGGTGACGCGGTAGCCCGTCGTACCCAGCGCGGACACGTCCACCACGATCTGCAGGGGGTCCAGGTCGTCCGCGAGGGAGGGCCCGCAGAAGTCCTCCCTGCCGTGCACCCGCATGCCGTCGATCGCGGCGATCGCCTTCCGCACGGACTCCGCCCGGTCGAGCGCCGCGTCGTACAGCTCCCTGCCGTGCTCGGCCATCTGCCGCCGCCAGCCGTCGAGGGCCGCGTAGACCAGGACGGACGGGCTGGTCGTGCCGAGCAGGTCGGCCCGGCTCGCCAGCACCTCGGGGGTGATCAGCGAGCCCTGCAGGTGGAACACCGAGCCCTGTTCGAGCCCCGAGCCCATCTTGTGCACGGAGGTGACGCACACATCGGCCCCCGCGTCCATCGCCCAGGCCGGCAGCCGCGGGTGGAACGGCAGGTGCGCGCCCCACGCCTCGTCCACGATGAGCGGCACCGACCGCTCGTGGCAGACCTCGGCGATCGCCGCCAGGTCCGCGCAGGTGCCGTACGGCGTCGGCGTGGTCACCAGCGCGCCCCGGGCGTCCGGGTGCTCGTCGAAGGCCGCGCGGAACGCGGCGGCCCCCGGAGGATGGGCGAGGTGCCGCCCGGCGTCCCACCGCGGGTCGATCCAGACGGGCCGGATGCCCGCGAGCACGAGACCGGACACCACCGACTTGTGCACGTCCCGCCCGACCAGCAGCTTCTCGTGCGGCCCCGCGACGGCCAGCATGGCGGCCTTCACCGAGAGCGAGCTGCCGCACGTCGAGAAGAAGGTGTGCTCAGCGCCCACGGCGTCGGCCATCAGCTCCTGCGCCTCGGCCAGCACACCCGCGGACGACGACCGGTCGTCGAGGCCGCTGACGGCCAGCACGTCCGACCGGAACACCGCGTCGCCGAGCACGGAGCGCACCCGCGCGTCCGCGCCTCTTCCCTGCTTGTGGCCAGGCGGCGTGAAGGGGATCTGCCCCGTCGTGTGGTAGTTCTCCAGGGCCTCGAGCACCGGTGCACGTGAGTGGTCCATGACCCTCGCCTTCCCGTGCCGCATCCGCGCGACGCGCCCCTTCCGCGCCGTACACCGGACGGCGTACGGCGCGGAAGGCGGTCCGGTGCGCGGCGGCAGGCCGGCGGGGGACCGGTGTACGCGGCCCCAGCGGCAGGTCCCCGGTACCTCAGCCGTCCTCGCCGCGCGGCAGCAGCGAGCCCAGCGGCCCCAGATCGAGGTTGAGGTCGTCCATCGTCAGGCCGTAGCGGTCGCACAGCTCGGCCATCCGGTCTTCGAGGACCATCAGCGTCATCCCGACGCGCTCCTCCTGGGCCTCGTCCAGGTCACCCTGGTCCACCCGGTGCAGCGCGGTGCGCTCCATCAGCTGGCGCAGCAGCTCGACGATGGTGAGGACCAGCTTGATCAGGTCGCGTTCCACGGTCTCCGGGTCGGTGCGCAGCCGCTGCGCGATGTCCCGGCCGGCGGCCCCCGTCCGCCGCTCGCCGCCCGGTGCCGCGGGCACCAGGTCGAAGGCGCGGGCCGCGGCCTGCGCGACCTCCGTGAAGTCGGTGTTCCGTGCCGTCATGGCTCACGCACCCAGGGAGCAGGTTCGTCGGCGGTGACCGACCGGATCACCGCGCGCAGATTGATGTGGACGAGGTCGACGTCCGCGACGGACAGCACCAGGTCGCCGGTGAGCACCGCGCCGCCGGTCAGCAGCCGGTCGAGCAGGTCGATCAGCGCGACCTCGCGGCCGGAGAGCGACTCCTCCTCGAAGCCGTCGATCCGCGCGCCAGGCACCTGGGGGAAGTCGGGCAGCATCTCGGTCATGCGGTCCCCGCCTCCTGGCCTGCCCCGGGCGACGTGAACGAGTAGGGGGCCCAGGGGCCCGTCACCTCGACCCGCACCCCCGGCACGCCGTCGGCCAGCGCCGCCACCGCGGCACGGAACGCCGTACGGTCGGAACGGGCCACCAGATAGGCCTCGTTGGCGATGTTCTCGCCCGCGCCCTTGGCCGCATCCGCCTGCTGCGGGCGGTGCACGGCACGTCCCCGCGCGAGCTCTGCCACCGCCTCGGGCAGCCGCGCCGCGGCCTCGCCCGCGGCGCGGTGGGCGTCCCGGTGGCTGCGCCGCTGCGCCTGGCGGCGGCGCAGATAGGCCCGGCCGGGGGAGGACCCCTCCGGAGCGGGGGGCTCCTCGCGGGGAGCGGCGCCCCGCGCCCGGTCCGCCGGGGTGGCGTACACCTTCACGCCGAGCTCGTCGTGTCCTTCGAGCCGGTCGAGGAGCCGGCCGAAGTCCTCCGCGCCCTCGCGCAGCACCTCGGCGACCCGCGCGTCGTCCAGGTACACGGTGGCGAGCCGCATGGGCAGCACGGTCGCGCGGGCGTGCACCGCGTCCACCACCGCGTTGTGCGCGCGCGCCAGCGCTTCCAGCCGCTCCAGGTCGCCGAGGCTCGCCTCAAGGCCCTCCGTGCTGTACGCGTCGGCGGGCACCGACGAGACGACGGCGGCCAGCGTTCCCTCGCGCACCAGCCGCAGCGGCGCAGGGCCGTCGCCCGGGCCCGCGGGCACCCCGGCGACCGGCGGCGCGGCCGCGACGTCCGCCCGGCAGACGGCGTACAGGTACGAGACGGTGCCGGCCACGGGGCCGTGCGCCGCGTGCTGCGCCGTCAACGCTCTCCGCTCCTCTCCCCGCGACCGGCGCGCTCCGAGCGGCCGCGGCCGGACCCGGCGTCCTCGCCCGGTGCGCCCGGTCCCTCGGCCTCGCCGGACGGCTCGGGCAGGGGCCCGGCCGCGGCCCGCAGCTCCGCCACCTCGGCGCGCAGCCGGGCGATCTCGTCCGCCTGCCCGCTGTCGACGGGCCGGCCCCCGGGGTGCCCCGCCTGCATCTGCCGTCCCGGGGCGTCGTCCCTGGCGCGGGACGACAGCGACGGGTCGTGCTCCCACCAGTCGATGCCCATCTCCTTCGCCTTGTCGACGGAGGCCACGAGCAGCCGCAGCTTGATGGTGAGCAGCTCGATGTCGAGCAGGTTGATCTGGATGTCGCCCGCGATGACCACGCCCTTGTCGAGGACACGCTCCAGGATGTCCGCGAGGTTCGCGGACGACCCGGGCGCCGCCGCCCCGTAGGGGGCTCCGGCAGGGGGGCCGCCCATGCGGCCTGCCAGTGAGTCGGACACGTCAGTTCACCCTCGTCCTGCTCGTCGTCGTGCGTGCTCCGGGACCGGAGCCGGGGGCCTGCCCACCTCAGCGGCGGCCCGGACGGGCCGGCTCCCGCTCCGGGTCGGCCTCGTCGGCCTCCTCGGGGAGGGGCTCGTCATCGGAGCCTTCGGGCTCGTCGTGCTCGTCGTCGTAGAGGTCGGCCCCCTCGTCGTCCTCCGCGAGGTCGTCGTCGGGCTCCTCGGCCGCCTCGTCGGCGTCCTCGGGCTCCAGCTCCTCGTCGTCGTCCTCGACGAGGTCGTCGTCGGACAGCTCGTCCTCGTCCGCGAGGCGTTCGCCGTCCTCGGCGTCTTCCTCTTCGCCCGTCTCGCCGTCGTCGGCGTCCTCGGCACCCTCCGCGCCGGAGTCCGCGGAGTCCTCCCGCTCCTCGCGTTCCTCCTGCTCGCGCTCCACCGCCTCGTCGTGGTCCACGACGACCTCGCCGTCGCGGATCTCGCCGCGCCAGGAGTCGGTGGCCTCGCCGCGCATCATGATGAACTTGCGGTACAGCTTCAGGTCGAGGCGCGCCCTGCGCCCCTGCGCCCGCCAGATGTTGCCGGTCTTCTCGAACAGCCCCTTGGGGAAGTATTCGAGGACCAGCAGCACCCGGGTCAGGTTGTCGGTGATGCGGTGGAAGGTGACGACGCCCTTCACGGTGCCCTTGGCGCCCTCGGTGGTCCAGGTGATGCGCTCGTCCGGCACCTGCTCGGTGACGTTCGCCTTCCAACTGCGGGTGGACTTGGCGACCTTGACCTTCCAGTTGCTCGACGTGTCGTCGCCCTTCTCCACACTGACGACGCCCTTGGCGAAGGTGGAGAACTCCTGGAACTGCGTCCACTGGTCGTACGCCTCACGCACCGGCACACCGACGTCGATGTCCTCGCTGATGGTGACGGACTTGGACTTGCCGCCGCCGCCCTTGCGGCCCCGGCCGAAGACGCCCTTCACGGTGTCCTTCAGTGTGTTCTTGAGGTGGTCCCTGCCCGCGGCCTTGACGGCGTCGGCGGGCGAACCGCCCTCCGACAGCGCCTTGCCGCCCTTGGCGATGCTGCCGGCAAGGCCGCCCGTGTCCTCTCCTGCGCCGGCCAGCTTCCCCGCGCCCTCGCCGAGCCGCTTGCCGAGGTCGGTGACGGTGTGAGTGGCCTTGGCCACCAGGTAGTTGCGCAGCTCCTCCTTGAGGCGGTCGGCCGCGGGGCTCTGCGTCACGTCCCTGCGGAGCGCCCCGAAAGAGGACTCAGTGGACTCAGCCACGGTCGTCACCTCCCCGGCCGCTCGTCTTCCGGTTGCCGCGCGAGGCGCTGCCGCGCGCCGCGGAACCCGTCTTGCGCGCACCGGACGCCGAGGTCTTGCGGGCACCGG
Organism: Streptomyces sp. NPDC047002; assembly: GCF_040704505.1. Classification (NCBI taxonomy): domain Bacteria; kingdom Bacillati; phylum Actinomycetota; class Actinomycetes; order Kitasatosporales; family Streptomycetaceae; genus Streptomyces; species Streptomyces sp. NPDC047002. The sequence goes on along the minus strand of NZ_JBEYWC010000001.1, from coordinate 77,686 downwards.
AGGACGCCTTCCGCGCGGCTCCCGACGCCTTGCGCGTACCGGACGACGCCTTGCGGGCGCCGGACGAGGCGGTCTTGCGCGGCGCGGCGGACCGGGACCTGCCGTCCTCGCCGTCGTCCGCGCGGCCACCGCCTTCGCCGGATTCCTCGGCGTCCTCGGACGATTCGTCGCGGTCCCGGTCGCGGTCGGAGGACGGCGGTTCCCCGCCACCGTCGTCGCCGCTGCCGTCCCCGCCGTCCTCGAGGCGCAGCGCCCGGTCGTGCAGGGAGTCCGCGAGGCCCCCGATCCGCCGGGTGAGCGCGGAGGCCGCCGCCGACTTCGTGGTGTCGACGAGCTCCTTGCGCACCTGGTCGTTCAACCCGCCGAGCAGCGGGGAGTCAGCGACAGCGGAGGCCAGTCGCCTGGGGTCCAGGTCGAGTTTCTTGCCGGCCAGGAACATGCCCAGGCCGATGGCCATCTTCGCCTTCTTCGTACGCCCCAGCAGATACCCCCCCACCAGGGCCGCGCCTATCTTGGAGTTGTTCGTCATCATCTGTCGCGCACCTCGTTCTCCTTGATGAGACCACTGTCGGCCGGTCGGCTGTCGGCAGCCGCCGTCCCGCGTCCGGGAGCCTCCGGGCGGGGCGGGCACCGCGAGCTCACGCGTCGAGACCGAGTCGCCTTCGTTCGTACTGGATGAGTTCCAGCCGGTCGAGCAGGTCGTCCTCCCGCCGGTCGAACTCCTCCTCGGAGATCCGCCCCGCGAGCAGCTGCCGCTCCAGCTCGGCCAGCTCGGCGCGCACCGGGGCCGGGTCGTAGTACTCCTGCTCCGCCGCGGTCATGACCTGGCCGAGCACCCAGGTGAATCCGCGTACCGGGGCCACCGGGAGCGTGAGGAGTCCGCTGATGAGTCCCATGCTGCTGCCTCCCTTCGGCGCTTTCCGGTACCGGGGGCCACCCGTCGTGCCCCGGCGGTGTGCCGGACCGGGTCTCCGGCGACCCCCTGTCAGACGAAGCTGTACGGCGGGAGCGGGCCGTTGAGGCGGATCGTGTACGCCTCGCTGTGCCGGCCGGCCTCCTCGTGCACCGCCTCGGAGAAGGCGGCGGCGCCGTCCCTCCGCACCAGGAACGACACGTTCAGCAGGGCGTCCTGCACCGCTTCGCCGCGCGAGGTGCCCAGTGCGGCGGGGGAGAGGCGCTCGGTGAACTCCCGCGCGTCGCGCTCCTGCCGCGCCGAGACCTCCTGGGTGATCAGCTCGCCGAGGCGCATCTTCTCGTTCTGCGCGCCCGGGTGCTGCTTGGTGTGCTCGTTGAGGTCGCGGATCTCCGCGGACTCGCGCAGGATCTCCCGGAGCAGGTCGTCCTCGTCCCTGGAGACCTTCAGATTGAACTCCAGGCAGCCGTCGAGGGCCTTGAGGCGCTCCCTGTAGCCGTCCTCGTTGTCGTCGAGCGCCGCGGCCACCTGTGCGTCGTCCGGGCCCACCAGGCCGAAGCGCATGGGCAGCACGGCCCCGTCCGCCATCAGCGTCTCCAGTACCGCCTGGTGTGCTGAAACGTCCCTGCGCTTGGCGCGCAGCCCGTCCGGCGCGTCGCTGACGACCGCGGTGAGTTTCTCGGCCCGGACCGTGCGCACCGGCGGTGCCGGTTCGCCGACGCCCTTGAGGGAGTCGATCCGGAGCGGGTGGTCGGACGAGGTGATCGCGTAGATGTAGGTGGGCACTGACTACTCCTCCCTGCGTCGGGTCGTACGGCGGCTCGACGAGGTCGACTTGCTGCTGCTACTGCTGCGTTCGCGCTCGCCGTCGTCGTCGCCACCGCCCTGGAGGGAGTCGGTGAACGCCTCGACGGCGCCCGTCAGGGCCCCTTTGCTCTTGCCCTTGGCGCCGCTCTCCACGGTGTTGCCGACGAGGTCGGTCAGCCCCGACGGCTTGTTGCGGCCGGACTCCAGGTCGAGCCTGTTGCACGCCTCGGCGAAGCGCAGGTACGTGTCGACGCTGGCCACCACGACCCGCACGTCGATCTTGAGTATCTCGATGCCGACCAGGGAGACCCGCACGAACGCGTCGATCACGAGACCTCGGTCCAGGATCAGCTCCAGGACGTCGTAGAGGTTTCCCGATCCACTGCCGCTCGTGGGAGCGCTGGACTGCTGAACCACACTCACGTTGTTCCCTTCCTCTCGTTCCGTTCGGTTGCGGGGCCGCACCGCGCGGCTCACCGGTCGACGCGGCCCCGCGGATAGCGCTGTGTCCTCTCGTAACCGACCAGTTCGCCCTCGCTGTCCAGGTCGACGCGGTAGGAGGCCATCACGCTCGACGTGTCGGGGATGCGCTCGATCTCCACCACCTCGACCGCCGCGGTCCAGCCGTCGTCGGTCTTCTTGATGGCGGAGACCGAGTCGGGCGCGCTGCCGAGCAGTCCGGAGAGCTGCTCGGCGGCCCGGCGCATCGCCTCGGGGGCGCCGATGCGCCGGCGTCCGCCGCCGCCCGCCTCCGTGTCGCCGTCCTTCTCGGATTTCGTGGTCATCGTCCCGTCCGTACCGTCGTGATCTGGGGTGCGCACCGGGCGGAGTGCGGTGGGATGCGCAGTGCATCACACACTCCGCGCGGCCAACGGCGGCCCCGGTCAGGTGCGTTGGAGATCGCCACCCGGTGTCGCGGGCCCGCCCTTCTTCGCGTCAGGGACCGCGTGCCCTGCCCCCTGCGATCTATGCGTGAAGTGTGTCGGGACTGCGGACGGGCGCACACACGGTCCGCAAGGACATCACCCGGCGGGCAGGCGCGCGAGGAAGGCGCCGAAGCCCTCGGGTGCCCGGAAGTCGTCCCTCGCCGAGGTCAGGACGGGACAGGAGTCCGTACGCAGGATGCGGCGGCCGGCTGCTTCGATGCGGTCGACCAGTGCCCTGTCCTCGCCGTGCGCGAGTGGCGGGAAACCGCCCGCGGCGCGGTAGGCGTCCGCCGCCACACCGAGGTTGGCCCCGTGGACGTGCGGATGCCGCCAGGCCCTGCCGGGCGGCCGCCCGGCGAAGTAGTGCGCCTCGTGCCGCAGGGCACGCGCCGGGCTGAGCGCCGGGTGCGGGGCGAGGCGTACGGTCCCCGCGACGCAGTCCCAGCCGTCGCGTGCGCGGTGCACCTGGTGGGCGAGCCACCCCGCCGGCACCACCGTGTCGGCGTCGGTGGTGGCCAGCCACAGCGCGTCCCCGTGCGCGGACAGCCGCCGCAGCGCGGCCCGCGCCCCGGCGGCCCGCGCCCTGCCCACATTGCGGAAGGGGACCCGCACCACCAGGGCGTCGGCCGACTCGGCGAGCTCGGCGGTGCCGTCCGTGCACGCGTCGGCGACCACCACGAGCAGCACCTCGGCGCCCGTGTGCCGGGCGCCGAGGGCCGCGGCCCGCAGCGAGCGCAGCGTCGCGGGCAGCGTGGCCGCCTCGTCGTGCGCGGGGACGATCACCGCACACGCGGAGGGAGCCGTCACAGCAGTCCCTCGGCAGCGGCGGGCGACAGGCCGCCCGAGCCGTCAGCGGCGAGCCGGGCGAACACCTGGAGCCTGAAGTCCCGGTCCCGTACCTCGGTGAGCTGGGACAGACCCGGCGCCGACGCCAGCTCGGCGGCCAGCTCGGAGCCGGTGCGCAGATGGTCGGGCACGGGGTGGTCCCAGTGCACCGCGGCGAGCGTGCCCCCGGCTTCGAGGCTCCCCGTCGCGCGCTCCAGCAGGAGCCTGCGTGCCGCGTCGTCGAAGTAGTACAGCAGCTCCGAGAGCACCACCAGGTCGAAGCGGCCCTCAGGCCACTGCTCGGGCACCACCAGCTCGGCCACCTCGACCTGCGGCAGGTCGTGCACCCGCTGGGCCGCCGTGGCCACTGCCGACGGCACCCGGTCCACGGAGAGGAGCCGGTCGCACCGCGGGGCGAGCGCCGCGGTCAGCACCCCCACGGAGCACCCCGGCTCGAACGCGCTGCGGTACCGCTCGCGGGGCAGCGCCGCCAGCGTCATGGCGTACTTGCGCCGCTCGTACCACCGGCCCGCCAGGTCCCAGGGGTCGGCGGCGGACGCGTACATCCCCTCGAAGTAGCCCGCGGGCGTGCTCATCGGATCACCACCTCGAAGTCACGTGTGTGATGGGCGAGTTCGGCGGGCGGCAGGATCGCCTCGTCGCCGGGCCCGTCGCCGAGCGGGGCGATCTGGCTGGCGAAGCGCGCCACGGCGCGCCGCTTGCGGCCGGCGGCCGCACCGCTCAGCGGGAGCCGCGCCGCGCTGCCCCAGGGGACCCGCGGATCGGCCGGGAACGACCAGTGCCACATCCACACCGGGTAGCACCACAGCCGGGCGCCCGTGGCGGCGCACGCCGCGGCCGCCGCACGGCCGGCGGCCTCGTGGTCGCTGTGCAGGTCGCCCGTCCACGGCGCCACGCACAGCCGCGTCCCCGTCTCGTCGATGAGGCGGGCGACGGCGTCCCGCACCCGGTCCTCGTGCCGGTCGACCCCGGTGTCCGGCACGGACAGGTGCAGCGGTCCTGGGCCGCGGAGCCCCAGCTCGGCCAGGGCCGCCGCCAGCTCGGCGCGGCGCACCAAGCCCAGCCGGCGGGCGGCCGAACGGGTCGAGCGCGGATGCGAGCGCTCCCCGTCCGTCACGGACACCAGCCGCACGGGGACGCCCGCGGCGGCCAGCGCCGCCATCGTGCCGCCGAAGCCGAGCACCTCGTCGTCCGGGTGCGCCGCCACCACCACGACGGGCCCCTCGGGCAGCGGCTGCGCGGGCAGTGCGGCGAGGCCGTCCCACGCCGCCCACCGGGACTCGGGCGTGCCGTCCGCGTCGATCGCGCGGGCCGCGGCGCGCCGGTCCTCCGCCGCGCGCCCACCGGCCCCGCCCGCCGGGTGCCGGGTCACCGCCCACCTGGCCCGGCAGAGCCGTCGAGCGCCGCGGCCCGCACGCCGAGCACGGCGAGGTCGTGCTCGGCGTGGTGCTGGCGTACGTACACGGTCAGGTCGGCCACGGTCCGCGCGTGCCGCGGATCGTGGCACAGCGGCCCCGCACCGGTCGCCCTGCCGACATGTCCCAGCACCTCCGTGCAGACCAGCTCGGCCAGCGCGCGCACGCGCAGCGTCCGGGTGCGCGCGCCGCCGAGCGTGTCGGCGGGGTCGCCGTCGATCTCCTCTGCGGCCCGCAGCAGCACCGTCCCCGCCGACGACAGGAGGGTGTCGACCGCGCCCAGGTGCGCGGCGGCCACCGTGTCCTCGGGCCGCTTGCGCACCGCCGCGTAGAGCGGCTCGGCGGCCGCCCGCGCGCCGCCGAGCCAGCAGGCGGCGACCCCGGCGCCGCCGTGCTCGAAGCCCGGCCGCTCCAGATAGGCGTCGACACCGCCGACCGCGGTGGCCTCGACGCCGGTGAAGGCCACGTCGGGGGTGTCGCTGCCCGCCATCCCGACCGCCTGCCAGGTGCCGGGCACCGGCCGCACACCGTCCTGGCCGAGCGGGACGGCGAAGATCCGCCGCCCGTCGCCGGTGTCCGCTGTCACCAGCGCGTGCGTGCAGCTGTGTGCGCCCGAGCAGTACGGCTTCACGCCGTCCAGCAGCCACGCCCCACCGGAGCGCCGCGCCGAAAGGCCGGGTCCCGGCGGCTGCGCGGCCCACACGCCCCACCGCTCGCCCGGCCCCGCCCGCAGGCCCGCGATCTCGTCGAGCACGGCCACCGCGTCGAGGTGTCCCTCCACCAGGCGGGCCACGCCGAGGTCCTCGCGGCCCAGCGCGTACAGCACGCGGAACCGCTCCGCCGTGTCGCCCGAGCCGGGGAGCGGCACCTCGGCCAGCGGCTTCCCCTCCGTGCCCGGCGCGCTCTCCGGGGCCGCCGCGCGGGTCAGCGCGGTGAAGCGGTCGGCCGTCCGCGCGCGCAGGGCGCGCGGGCCCGCACCGGCGTCGATGTCGTCCTCGGCGAGCGGCGATGACGCGTCCGCGGTCACGGGGCCTCCTGGGGAAACGGGTCATGAGCGGCTTCCCGGTACCCATGGGCGCCGACGGGAAACACACCGGGCGGACCAGCCGCGTGAGATGTCTCTTTCGCCTCCCAGGAGACGGCCTGCGCCCGCGCACCGCACCGCGCGCCGCCGCCACCGCGCGCCCCGGGGTGCGCGGTGGCGGGCGCGGGGGTAAGCGTACGGAGAAGACCACGGCGGGAACGGCGGCCCGCCGACGCCGCCCCGGCCCGCGGCGCGGCCGCCCGCCGGAACGTTCTGCCTCTCAGGACAGAGGCAGAACGAACGACAGAGGCAAGAGGAGACACACCGATGCCGCGTGCCGCACTGTTCGACGTCGACGGGACCCTCGTCGACAGCAACCACCTGCATGTCGTCGCCTGGTGGGAAGCGCTGCGGCAGAGCGGCCGCGCGGTGCCGATGGCGGACATCCACCGCGCCATCGGGCTCGGCTCGGCCGACCTGCTCGCGCACCTGCTCGGCGACGACCGCGACACCGGGCAGGACGCCGCGGTCAGCGCCGCGCACAAGACGCTCTACGCCACCTGGTTCGACCGGCTGCGCGCCTTCGACGGCGCCGCCGACCTGCTGCGGACCCTGCACGGTGCGGGCTGGCGCACCGTGCTCGCCACCTCGGCGGGCGGCGAGGAGCTCGCCGCGATGCGCCGCGCCATCGACGCCGACGACGCCCTGACGGCCGAGGCGCGCGCCGACGAGGTCGACGCGGGCAAGCCCGCTCCCGACCCGGTGGAGGAGGCCCTGCGCCGGGCCGGTGCGAGCGCCGACGACGCCGTGTTCGTCGGCGACTCGGTCTGGGACATGGAGGCGGCGGCGCGTGCGGGCGTGCGCGCCGTCGCCGTGTTGTCGGGCGGCATCCCCCGCGCGGCTCTCGAGGCGGCGGGCGCCGACGCCGTCTACGCCGACGTCCAGGACGTGCTCGCGGATCTCGACAAGGGGCCGTTCGGCGTCGGGTGAGAGCCGCCGCGCACGGGGCACACGGCGGTACGGACACGACAGGCGGCCGGCGCGCGGCAACCGGCCGGGCGCGGCGGCGGAGGGCTGGCGGTGCGGGCATGGTGACAGGAGCCGGGGACGGCGGCAGCGCGGCGCCGGGCCGGGACGAGACCCCGGAGGAGCGCGCCGACCGGCAGTGGGGCGAGCTGCTCCAGGAGCTGCGCGTCGTCCAGACGGGGGTGCAGATCCTCTTCGGGTTCCTGCTCACCGTCGCCTTCCAGCAGCGTTTCGGTCAACTCTCCGACGGTGACCGCACGTTGTACACCGTCACCGTGGCGCTCGGCGCGGCCACCACCGGCGCCCTGGTGGGCCCCGTCTCGCTGCACCGGATGCTGACGGGCCGCCGGCTGAAGCCGGAGACCGTCGCCTGGGCCTCCCGCTTCACCGTGGCGGGACTCGTCCTGCTGGTCTGCACGATGGCGTCGGCCCTGCTGCTCGTGCTGCGGGTGGCGGGCAGCGACACCGTCGCCGTATGGCTGGTGGTGGGGATGGTCGTCTGGTTCGGCTTCGCCTGGTTCGTGCTCCCCGCCGTCGCCCGGCACCGCGCCGTCGCCCCGAAGGAGCGCGAATGAGCGTCCGCCGTGCGCGCGAGCGGAGGCCGAGGGGGCCGATCGTGGCCCCGTACGGCCCCGCGTCCTTGTGCCGGCCGCGCCGGAGGCGGACACTCCGACACCCGGGAGGCGGGACACCGGCCCCGCCGAGGCGCCCGGGTGCGCCGGTGGCCGCGTACCGGGCCTGGAGCAAGGGAGTACGGCTGTGACGGAAGCCGACGGGCGGTCCGGCCTCCCCGCGGGCGGGGCCCCGCCGCGCACACCGAGCGTGCCGGGCCGCGCGGCCCGGCTGCCGCCCACCCGCGTCGGCGGGCGGCTCGCGGGCTGGCTCACCACCACCGACCACAAGACGATCGGCCTGATGTACCTGGCCACGTCCTTCTGCTTCTTCCTCGCCGCCGGCCTGATGGCCCTGGTGATGCGGGCCGAACTGGCGAGGCCGGGAATGCAGATCGTCTCCCAGGAGCAGTACGACCAGCTCTTCACCGTCCACGGCACCATCATGATGCTGCTGTTCGCGACGCCGACGTTCGTCGGGTTCGCCAATGTCGTGATGCCGCTGCAGATCGGCGCGCCCGATGTGGCCTTCCCCCGGCTCAACGCCTTCACCTACTGGCTGTTCCTGTTCGGCGGCCTGATCGTCGTCGCGGGCTTCCTCACGCCCGAAGGCGCCGCGTCCTTCGGCTGGTTCGCGTACGCACCCCTCAACAGCGCCGTCCACAGCCCCGGCATCGGCGGCGACCTGTGGGCGATGGGGCTGGTCGTCTCCGGACTCTCGACCATCCTCGGCTCGGTCAACTTCATCACCACGATCATCTGCCTGCGGGCCCCCGGGATGACGCTGTTCCGCATGCCGATCTTCACCTGGAACACGCTGTTCACGTCGATCCTGGCGCTGTTCGCCTTCCCCGTGCTGACGGCCGCGCTGCTCGCCCTGGAGGCCGATCGCAAGTTCGGCGCGCGGATCTTCGACGCGGCAGGCGGCGGGGCGCTGCTGTGGCAGCACCTGTTCTGGTTCTTCGGCCACCCCGAGGTCTACATCGTCGCCCTGCCGTTCTTCGGCATCATCTCGGAGATCATCCCGGTGTTCAGCAGGAAACCGATCTTCGGATACGTCGGCCTCGTCGGCGCCACCGTCTCCATCACGGGCCTGTCCGCGATCGTGTGGGCGCACCACATGTTCGCCACGGGCGCGGTGCTGCTGCCGTTCTTCTCGCTCGCCTCGTTCCTCATCGCGGTGCCCACGGGGGTGAAGTTCTTCAACTGGATCGGCACCATGTGGCGTGGCTCCCTCTCCTTCGAGACGCCGATGCTCTGGTCGATCGGATTCCTCGTCACCTTCCTCTTCGGCGGCCTCACCGGCGTGCTGCTCGCCTCCCCGCCGATCGACTTCCACGTCACCGACTCGTACTTCGTGGTGGCGCACCTGCACTACGTGCTGTTCGGCACGGTGGTGTTCGCGATGTTCGCCGGCTTCTACTTCTGGTGGCCCAAGTTCACCGGCAAGATGCTCGACGAGCGCCTCGGGCGCGTCCACTTCTGGACCCTCTTCGCCGGCTTCCACCTGACCTTCCTCGTACAGCACTGGCTCGGCGCCGAGGGCATGCCGCGCCGCTACGCCGACTACCTGGCCTCCGACGGGTTCACCGGGCTCAACACCCTCTCAACCATCGGCGCGTTCCTGCTCGGCATGTCGATGCTGCCGTTCCTGTGGAACGTCTGGCGCACCGCCCAGTACGGGAAACCCGTCGGCGAGGACGACCCCTGGGGCTTCGGACGCTCCCTCGAATGGGCGACGTCGTGCCCGCCGCCCCGGCACAACTTCACGGCCCTGCCGCGCATCAGGTCCGAGTCGCCCGCGTTCGACCTGCACCACCCGGAGGTGCGCGGCATCGAGGAGGCCGCACGCGCCCGGATCGACGCGGCGGACGAGAGGAGCGGCCGGTGAGGCGCGAGGCCCTGCTGTTCGCGGGCGTGACCCTGTTCTTCGCCGTGGCGGCGGCCATTTACGGCTGGTGGTCGTACGAGCCCACCGGCACGGCCGCCCTGATCGTCGCCGCGCTGATGGCGGCGCTGATCACCTTCTACCTCTGGTACCAGTACCGGCGCACCGGGCTGCGGCCCGAGGACCTCGGGGACGCGGAGGTGGCGAACGGCGCGGGACCCGTGGGCTTCTTCCCGCCGGACACCGCCTACCCGGTCCTCACCGCCGCCGGCATGGCCGTCACCGCCGCCGGGGTGGTGCTCGGCCTGTGGCTGTTCCTGCTCGGGGCCGGGGTGCTGCTGACCGGCGTGTGCGGCTTCGTCTTCCCGTTCGGCGACCGCGAGAACTGACGCGCCGTCAGGTCCGAAGCGCCACCCGTCCGAAGGACGCCGTTGCTCCGACACGTCCCTTACGGGTTTCGCGCTCGCGGATCGGGCTACCCCAGATCCGTTCCCCGTGACCGGGGCGAACACATCCCGAGGGCCCCGCGGCACCCGGGGGCCGGTGAAGGAGACACCCATGAGCAAGCCGTCCGACATCCCGGGGAGGCCGGGGAACGTCCCGCCGCCCGTCGAGGAGCCCACCGACCCGGCGCCGCCGCCGGGTCCGTCGCCCGACCAGCGGCCCCCGGCCGCGGTCTCCGCCACCGGTGCCGCGGCCGGGGAGCGGGCCCAGCAGGGCGCCTTTCTGACCACCGCACAGGGGACCCGCCTGCCGGACACGGACCACTCGCTCAAGGCGGGCGAGCGCGGCCCCGTCCTCCTGCGCGACCACCACCTGCGCGAGAAGATCACCCACTTCGACCACGAGCGCATCCCCGAGCGCGTGGTGCACGCACGCGGTGCGGCGGCGCACGGCGTCTTCCGCGGCTACGGAACGGCCGCCTCGGTCACCAAGGCGGCCTTCCTGGCCGAGGGCGCCGAGACCCCCGTCTTCGTACGGTTCTCCACCGTGCTCGGCATCCAGGACGCCATCACGTTCCCCGACGTGATCCACGCGGGCCGCTTCGCCCACTAGGCCGTGTCTTCAAAAGAGCGTCGTCCGCCCGGAGGGGCGGGGCCGGGGTGGTCCGGTGCTGGGACCCCCGGCCGGAGGCTGGGGGAGTGCGTGCCGGGGTGCCCCGACCAGACGGGCTTGTGAAAGACACGACCTGGGAACGGGCCTGCGGGGCCTGACCTCCCGGCGGACGACGCGACGGTGCGGACATCCCCTGGGCCAGACCGCGGCGGCCCGCCCCCGCGCGGAGGGCACGCCTGTGCAGGCGCGCCCCGGTGCGTAGACCTCCGGCTGTGCCGCAGCCGGAGCCGGTGGCGTCCCCGGCCCGACGGCGGGCCGGGCGCGGCACCGGGAGCGCGGGGCCACCGCCCCGCGTGCGGGGGCCCGTGACCGCAAGCGGTACGGGCCCCCCGCGACGGCCCCTCAGGAGAGCCCCCTCGCGCCCCTGTCCCGCGGCCCGCGCTCGTTGTAGCGCCCGGCGGCCCGGTCGTTGAGCGCGCTGCCCCAGCGGCGCAGGACCCGGGCCACCGGGCGGGCAACCGGGCGCACCGCGGCGCCGGGTGAGAGCGCCTCGCCGCCCTCCTCGGCGCCGTCCGTGCCGGGCAGCACCCGGCCCACCACCGTCGAGAGGCGGGTGGTCAGCGCGGGCGCGACACCGTGGGCGAGGCCCGCGGCGCGCGCCGCGGGGGTCAGCACGAGACGGGGCGAGCGGCGCTCCACGGCCGACACCGCACGGGCCGCGGCCCGCTCCGCGTCCATCGAGAGCAGCGGGGTGCCGGCGAGCGCGGAGAACCAGCTGAACTCCCTGCCCTTGTCCCCGCCGAACTCCGCGTGCAGATGGCTGCCGGTGCGCATCAGCCCCGGGTGGACGGCCGTGACGCTCACCCCGGACGGCGCGGTCTCCGCCCGCAGCCCCTCGGCCAGCGCCCCCACCGCGGCCTTCGCGCACGAGTACGGCAGCATGTGCGGCACGCTCAGCAGGCCGCCCACCGAGCCGATCAGCCCGAGCCTGCCGCCGACCGGGCTCCTGCGCAGATGGGGCAGCGCTTCGAGGGACGCGTGCAGCGCGCCCATGAACATGGTGTCCATCGCGTCGCGGAACTCCTCCGCGCCCGTCGCGTCGAGCGGCGCGACCTGGATGATGCCCGCGTTGGCCAGCACGACGTCCACCCCGCCCGCCTCCTCGGCGACCGACGCGTACAGGTCGCGTACCGCGGCCCGGTCGCGTACGTCGCACACGGCGGTCCGCACCCGCGCAGTCGCCGCGGCTTGCGGCCGCCCGCGCCCCTCGCGGTGCCGGTCCAGCAGCAGGTCCCGCCCCGCTTCGAGTTCCGCGCCGTCGCGGGCCGCGAGGGTGACCGAGCAGCCCCGCGCGTAGAGCTGGCCGGCCAGCAGCAGGCCGAGCCCCCGCGAGCCTCCCGTCACCACCGCGGAGAGCCCGGTCAGGGCGGTCGGGTCGTGTCGTCGTCGTGCCATGGCTGCCTTCCTCCCGGTACGGGTACGGGCTGCCGGGTGCCCCGCGCGCGCTCCCCCGATCGGCGGGCGGCGCGGGCACCCAGGTCACGCGGGTTTGGCACCGGGATGCCGGGGCACACGGCTCCTCGTGCTTCGGATGTGAGGCACGTCCACGAGGCCATGGGCCCGGCAGGACGTGTCTGTCGCGTCCGGTCGGCCGGGCCTCGCGACAGGACTTGTTACTGCTCGTGAGTTTGGTGACCCACATGATCTCTCCAGCAGGGACGACGCGCATCCACGACGCCGGCCCCGACACCTCGGAGGCGTTCCGACGGCTCGCCGCCGCCCCGCACGGACCCGAGAGGGAACGGCTCCTCCAGGAGATCGCCGCCGCCTGGCTGCCCATGGCCCACCGCATCGCCCGCGGCTACCGGGAGCGCGGCGAGTCACTCGACGACCTGGAACAGGTCGCCGCGCTCGGCCTCACCAAGGCGATCAACCGCTTCGACCCGTCCCTCTGCAAGGCGTTCGAGAGCTACGCCGTCCCCACGATCAAGGGCGAACTACGGCGCCACTTCCGCGACTTCATGTGGTCCGTGCACGTACCGCGCCGGGTGCAGGAGCTGCGCAACCAGGTGCGGCGCGCCCGCCAGGAACTCGCCCAGCAGCCCGGCGGCGAGGCCCCCACGGCGGCGCGGATCGCCGCCCACTGCGGGTTGACGGAGGAGGAGGTGCGCCAGGGGGAGGCAGCGCTCGGCAGCTTCGCCGCGCTCTCCCTCGACGCCCCTGCCCTCACCACCGGGGACGAGGGCGCCTCGCTCGGCGACCTGTTCGGGGAGCAGGAGGCGGCCTTCGACCTCGTCGCCGACCGGGAGGCGGTCAAGCCCTGTCTGCGCGGTCTGCCCACCCGGGAGCGCCGCATCCTCTACCTGCGGTTCTTCGAGGACATGACGCAGGCCAGAATCGCCGAGGAACTCGGCGTCTCCCAGATGCACGTCTCCCGCCTGATCACCCGCACCTGCGCCCGGCTGCGTCGCCAGGTGCTCGCGCAGGCCGCCTGAGGCCGCGCGCCGCCCGGCGGGGCGGGGAAGAGGGGGCCGAATTGCGGCAGGGGAGGCGCACTGGGCAGAATGCGCCAAGGGTCTGGAAGCGGCCTCACCTTCGGTGACGCGTTTTCAGGAAGAGCCCATGCCCCTTACCCAGTGGTGCCCGAGTCCCGAGCTGCTGGTGGTCCGCCTCGACGGGGCGCCCGACGAGCCCGGCCGGGTCGCGCGCGCCTGCGGCGACTTCCTGCGCTCCGCGCCCGGCGCGGAGCCGCCGCCCACCGTGCTCCTCCTCGTCCCCGGCCCGCCCGGCGCCGGCGTCCTGCGGTCCCTGCTCGCCGCCTGCCGCGCCGTGCGCGCGGGCGGCGGCGGGACCCGCCTGTTCGCGGGACGGCACGCCGAGCGGAGGGCGCTGCGGTGGCGGACCGGACACGAAGCCGCAACGGACCGCGCGGACGCCCGGGAGCGCCCCGGGGATCCCGGCGCGCCCGCCGACGCGGTCGCCCGCCATGCCGCCCTGCGGCGCGCCCACGGCATGATCGCCGCGCTGAGCGGGTGCACCCCGGGCGGGGCGCGGACCGTCCTGGCCCGCGCCGCGGCCGCGCTCGGGCTGCACCCCGCGGACCTCGGAGAACTGCTTGCCGCCGTGCACGCGCCCGCCGACGCGCTCGGCCCCCTCCTGCCGGTGCTCGACGCCGCAGCCGCCGCAGGCGCTCCGGAGTACGGTGCTGACGAGACATGAGGTCGACGAGCGGCGCGGCGCCCGCCGCGGGAGGGGACGGCACATGACGGGTGTGCAGGCATACGTGGCGGGCGAGGGTGACGGCGTACCGTGCCGGACACCCGGCACGGGCGACGGCGCGCCCGGGGCGGACGGCCTGACGCACCGGGCCGCCCGGCAGGCAAAGCCGGGGAGCGCGGCCGCCGACCCGCCCGAGCAGGGCGAGCGGCTGCACAAGGAGCTCGCCGAACTGCGTGCCGCCCTCGCGACCCAGCCCGTCATCGACCTGGCCGGGGGGATCGTGATGGCCGTGGCGGGCTGCACCCCGCGCGAGGCGTGGGAGGTGCTGGTCGACGTGTCCCAGCACACCAACGTGAAGCTGCGCGACGTCTGCGGACACCTCGTCGACGGGGTCGCAGGACCGCCGCCCCCGCCCCGGGAGCGTCTGGCACTCGGGGCGGCGCTGCGCAGGCTCGCCGAGCGCACCGCTGCCGTGGACTCGGCGGGACAGTAGTCGGCGGGCCGCAGGGGCCGTACGCGTACGGAGCCGGCTCAGCCGACCGCGCCCTCCCGCGCCCCCGCGGGGTCCGCCCCGCCCAGGTCGCCGCCGGTCGCAGCGCCGGGGCCGCCGGCCACCGTGCCGGGGCTGAGCGCCCGCCGCAGCAGCGCCCCGGCCACGACGGCGGGGCGCACCCCGCGCCGGGCGCCGTACGTGTACAGCGCTGCGACGCCCTCGGCCGGGCTCGTCCCGCCGTACTCGGCGAGCATGCCGGCCGCCGTGTCGATGGCCGCGCGCGCCGCCACCGCCGAGTGCACCTGGGTGAGGACGTCATGGGGACGCGGCCCGTCGGGCCGCCAGCGCACCAGCGCGGCGACCGCGGCACGGGACAGCGCCCGCACGAGCCCGAGTTCGCGCTCGGGCAGCGCCTCCGGGGCCGCCGTGAGCAGGCCGACACCGCCCACCGGGCGACCGGCCGCCTCCAACGGGAGCCCGTAAGCGCCGCGGAAGCCCGCCTCGTGCGCGGCGCGGGCAAACCCGGGCCAGCGCGGATCGTCCGCCGCCAGGCCGGGCGCGTCCGCCCGCAGACCGGTGCGCACGCACTCGGCGACGGGACCCTCGGCCGCCTGGGCGCGCAGCACGCGGGCCACCTCGGGTCCGTCGTCGCAGACCGCGAGCGGTCGCAGCCCGCCGCGGGCCGGGGCCAGCAGGACACCCGCGGCCTCCGCGCCCGTGAGGGCGACCGCCTGTCGGGCGAGCCGCTCAAGCAGCACCAGCGGGTCGACGTCGTCGGCGAGGGTGTCCGACACGCTGACGAAGGCGTCCGCCAGCTGCTGCTCCCGATCCATCCCGCCTCGCCGTCTCCCTGTGGCCGGGCTCGCCACCCCGCACCGGCCCGGCCGATCAATATACGGGGCGTGCGTCCCGCGCCGGGCTCTCAGTGCCCCAGTCCGTCCCGCTTCTCGACGACCGCGCGCGCGGCCTGCGTCACGGTCGTGCCCTGCGCGAAGGCGTGCGCGCGCAGCCGGGCGAGGGCCTCATCGGCCGGCACGCCCCAGCGGACCATGAGCATGCCCGTGGCGTGGTGCACCTCCTCGTGCTGCGTCTCCGCCTCACGGAGCCACTCCAGAGTGTCGAGACCGTCCGCTGCGCGGCGCCCGGCGGGGGACGAGGAGGACAGCAGGACCAGTGCGTCGGTGATGGCATCCGCGGCGGGGAAGGCGAGCGCCAGGTCATGCTCGGACAGCGGGCCCGGCCGCGACCTGTAGAGGTCGAGCGTGCCGATGGCCGCCGCCTCGCTGCCGAGGGGCAGGGTGAAGACGGCCCGCACGCCGAGCCGGACCGCGCAGTGCGCGAAGACCGGCCACCGGTGCGCGTCGGGTCCCTGGGCGAGGTCGGGCGCGAGGACCGGCGCGCACATCCGCAGCGCGGCGCCGCAGGGCCCGTCTCCGAGCGTGTACTGCGCCTCCGCGAGTCTCCCCGCGACCTCGTCGCTCGACCACCAGGTCGTCCGCGCGCCGCCGCCCGCGTCGAGGGAGACGGACGCGCCGGTGACGTCGAGCAGTTCGACGCAGGCCCGGCACAGGCGTGCGGGCAGCTCGGAGTCGGCCCCTGCCGCCGAGTCCTGCGGGCGCGGCGCACCGGGTCCGGAGGACCCGCAGGCCGCGGGTCCTGCGGACTCCCGAGGACTCTCGTCGCGGCGGCGGGGTGCCATCACATCCTCCGTACAGGGGTCGGAACTGCCATACTGCCCCACCCCGCGGCGCCCCGTCCCGCCGCCGTGGCCCCGCAGCGGGTGCGGCGCCTGCGGGCCGCGCCGTGCCCCAGGTCGGCGGACGGCCGGTGTGCCATGCTGAAGGCGGGGGGCACGCGCCGCTTCGCAGCGCTGAAGGGGCACGGCCCCGCCACCCGCCGCCGGACCGCCACGCGGCCGGGCACCCTCCGGATTGGACGACCGTGCACGGAAACCAGGGACGCCAGGGCAGCCGGGAAGGCCGGGGCAGCCGGGGAGACCACGGCGACCGCACCGGCCCCGCGGGCGAGGCGGCGGGCCCCCTGAACCCGGTGGACCCGCCGCATCCGGTCGATCCGGCGGACCCGGACGAGACGGCGGACCCGGTAGAGCCTGGGGGCCCGGAACTGGCGGAAGGCGCCGTCCCGGCGGCGTTCGGGGGCCCGGGAGCGCCGGCGGAGCCGCCTCTCGACCTCGTGGCACTCCTCCTCGGCGACGACACCCTCGGCGGCCTCCTCGAAGGACTCGCCGCCGGAGCCCGCGACCTCGCGCCCGCGGCCGAGGGCTGCGGGATCACCCTGGAGCGCGACGGCCGCTTCACGACGGTGGTCAGCGTGGGGCTGAGCGCCCCGCCGCTCGACGAGAAGCAGTACGGCCTGAACGACGGCCCCTGCCTCCAGGCCCTGCGCAGCGGCGAGGAGGTCCACGTGCCCGACATGCTCAAAGAGGAGCGCTGGGGCGAGTACCCGGCCTACGCCGCGGGCCTGGGCACCCGTGCGTCCCTGTCGCTGCCGATCGCCGCCCACACCGACACGGCGGGCGCCCTCAACCTCTACTCGCCCAAGCCCCAGGGCTTCCGCGACACCGACCTCGCGGCGCTGCGGGCCCTCGCCGCCCAGGCGACCGGCGCCATCGCCCTGGCGCAGCGCCTGTCGGCCGCCGAGCGGTACGCCGCCGACCTGGACGCCGCGATGAGGTCCCGCAGCGTCATCGACCAGGCCATCGGGGTGATCGTCGCCCAGCAGCGCTGCACCCCCGAGGCCGCGTTCGAGATCCTGCGCACCGCGTCCCAGCACCGCAACCGCAAGCTGCGGGACCTCTGCGCCGACCTGATCGGCAACATCAGCGGGCGCCCGCCGGCGCCCGGCGGCCTCGCCCCGCGGCCCTGAGCCGCGGCTGCGTCCGCCCGCCGCGGCCCGCGAACGCCGCTTCCCGCGCGCGTCCTCGTCCCGACGGGCACCCCGCGATGCTTTCATGGCCGTTCCCCGGGTAGCCGCGAGCTGAGGTGAGGTCATGGGCCACAGAGGTGCGTACGCCGTGGAACTGACGGCCTGGTGGGCGGTGCTCGTCGCGCTCTGGCTCACGCTGGTCGGCCGGGTCGACCGGATCGAGTGGGCCGTCGGCGTGCCGGCCGCGCTGCTCGGCGCCTTCGCCGCGTGCGGCGCGCGGCGCGCGGTGGCGCGGCGGTGAACGGCTGGCTGCTCGCCGCGGCCGTCGGCCTGGTGGGCGGGGTGGCCCCCGCGCTGTGGGGCGCGGCGACCGGGCCCGTACGCCGCAGGGTCGGCGCCCAGAACACCGCGACGCTGCTCGTCTGCCTGGTGCTGATGCTGCTCGCCCAGGGGTACGCGCGGCCGGGCGCCTACCTGGACGCCGCGCTGCTGCTCGCGCTCCTCGGCCCCGCGGGCACCCTCATCTACGCCCGGCTGTTCGCCGCAGAACTCGCGGACGACCCGCCGCGCGGCCGGATCACCGGCGCCGTCTCCGTGTTCGCCGCGGCCGCCGTCGTGACCGCGCTGTGCGCGGTGACCCCGCCCGGCCGGGCGACGGTGAAGACCGTGCTGATCGGCGCGCTGCTGGTGGCGGGCAACCTGGTCTCGGCCGCCGCGCTGCGCCACCCGCCGGGCGAAGCGGACCGCGCGGGCGGGAAAGAGCAGGTGCGCCATGACTGACACGGTGATCGTGGTGGCGCTGCTGCTGGTCGCCGCCGCCGCGACGGCCGCCGTCCTGGTCCGCGACCCCGCCAGGCAGGCGCTGGTCCTCTCGATGCTCGGCCTGTGCCTCGCCGTGGTCTTCCTGGTGCTCCAGGCCCCCGACGTCGCCCTCTCCCAGCTCGCGGTCGGATCCGCCCTGACCCCGCTGCTGTTGCTGCTGTCCGTGCGCAAGGTGCGCCACGGCGTGCGCCGCGCCCCCGCGCAGACCGGAGAGCCCCGAAAGACCGGGGAGCCCGGGGCGACGGGTGAGCCCGGCGAGGCCGGGAGCGACCGGGGTGGAGCTCCGTGAGCCGCGCGGCCAGGCTGCGGCTGCTCGCCCTCGGCGTGCTCGGCGTCGCCGCCCTGCTGGTCTGGGCGTACACCGGCCTGCCGCACTTCGGGCAGCCCCACCATCCCTACGGCGACCGCGCCGTGCACGCCGCCCTCGCCCGGCGCACCGCCAACGTCGTCTCCGCGGTCAACTTCGACCAGCGCGCCTTCGACACCATGGGCGAGGAGTCGATCCTCTTCGGCGCGGTCCTCGGCACCGTCGTCCTGCTGAGGCAGACCCGCGACGAGCGGGAAGCACCGCCCCGGCCCGCCCTGGTGCGCCCCGTGGTGCGCCGTTACGCACTGCGCCTGCTGCCCGTCACCCTGGTCGCCGGGCTCTACATCGTCGCCCATGGGCAGCTCAGCCCCGGCGGCGGCTTCCAGGGCGGCGTGGTGGCCGCCACCGGACTGCACCTGCTGTACATCGCCGTCGACTACCGCGCCCTGGAGAAGATCAGACCCCGGGGGCCCTACGAACTCGCGGACGCCGTGGGGGAGGGCGCCTACCTCGTGGTCGGCCTCGCCGGCTTCCTCGCCGCCGGGTCCTTCCTCGCCAACGCCCTGCCGTACGGCACCTTCAACAGCATCGCCTCCGGCGGGTCCGTGCCGCTGCTCAACGCCGCGGTCGGCATGGAGGTCGCCTCGGCGGTGGTCGTCCTCCTCGCCTGCTTCCTCGACCAGGCGATGGAGATCACCCA
This sequence comes from Streptomyces sp. NPDC047002, assembly GCF_040704505.1. Taxonomy (NCBI): domain Bacteria; kingdom Bacillati; phylum Actinomycetota; class Actinomycetes; order Kitasatosporales; family Streptomycetaceae; genus Streptomyces; species Streptomyces sp. NPDC047002. The sequence goes on along the minus strand of NZ_JBEYWC010000001.1, from coordinate 58,747 downwards.
ATGGCCCGACGTGCCCCGGGCGACCGGCTCGGTCCGCCGGGCGCCCGCGCCGGGGGACGACGGAAAGTGAGCGGCACCCCATGGCCCTGCTGCCCTACCTGATCGCCGCGTGGATCTTCCTCGTCGGTGTCTACGGCCTCGCCACCAGCAGGAACCTCATCCACGCCGTGGGCTGCCTGAGCGTGTGCCAGGCGTCCACCTATGTGCTGCTGCTCGCGGTCGGCTACCGGGACGGCGGCACCGCCCCCGTCTTCTCCGACCTGAAGCCCGGCAGCAGGCCGCTCGTCGACCCCGTCGTGCAGGCGCTGAGCCTCACCGACGTCGTCGTCGGCGCCACCCTCACCGCCCTGCTGCTCGCACTGGTCATCCAGATCGACAAGCGCGCCGGCACCGTCGACCCCGACCGCCTCTCCGAGCTGCGCGGATGAACGGACTCCTGCCGCTGCTCGTCGCCGTGCCGCTGCTCGGCGCCGCGCTGCTCGTCTCGCTGGGACGGCGGCTGCCGCGGCGAGCCGCCGAGCCCCTCGCCCTCGCCGTCGCCGCGGTGCCCGCCGCCCTCGCCGGGCTGCTGCTCGCGGGCTCGCGCGCCGGGGCGCCGCTGACCGAGTGGGTCGGCGGCTGGACCCCGGTGCGCGGCCACAGCGTCGGCATCGTGCTGCGCGGCGACCGCGCGGGCCTCGGGCTCACCGCCCTGGTCTCGCTGCTCGTCGTCGCCGTACTCGCCTACTCCTTGCGGTACTTCGCCGAGCCGCCCGGCCGGCACGCGGGCGCGTTCCCCGCGCTCGTCCTGCTGTTCCAGGCGGGGATGTGCGGGTTCGCGATCACCGGGGACCTGTTCAACGCGTTCGTGTTCTTCGAGCTGATGAGCGTGGTCGCGTACGCGCTGACCGGCTACCGCGTCGAGGAGGCGCGGGCCGTGCAGGGCGCGTTCACCTTCGGCGTGGTCAACTCGCTCGGCGCGTACGCCACCCTGACCGGCATCGTGCTGCTGTACGCCCGCACCGGCGAGCTCGGGATGCGGGCCGTGGGCGCCGTCCTCGACCGCCAGGGCCGCCCCGACGGGCTGGTGCTCGCCGCCTTCGTGCTCGTCCTGACCGGCTTCCTGGTGAAGGCCGCGGCCGTGCCGTTCCACTTCTGGCTGCCCGACGCCCACGCCGTCGCCCCGACCCCGGTCTGCATGCTGCTCTCCGGTGTGATGGTCGAGCTCGGCGCCTACGGAGTGTGGCGGGTGTACTGGACGGTCTTCTGCGGCCCCGGCGGGGTGCCGCACGACGACGCCAGGCGGGCCCTGGTGACGCTCGGCGTGCTCTCCGCGCTCGTCGGCGCCGTCATGTGCTGGCAGCAGCGGCACATCAAGCGGCTGCTCGCCTTCTCGACCGTGTCGCACACCGGCCTCTTCCTGATCGGCCTCGGGATCCTCACCCCGGCCTCCGGCACCGGCGTCGCGCTGTACGTGGTCGGGCACGCGGGCGCCAAGGCCGCGCTGTTCGCCTGCTCGGGCATCCTCCTCGACCGCTACGGCAGCGTCGACGAGCGCGAACTCCACGGCAGGGGGCGCGACATCCCGGTGGTGGCCGGCCTGTTCACCGCAGGCGGCCTCGCGCTCGCGGGCCTTCCGCCGTTCGGCACGGGGCTCGGCAAGGCGCTCACGGAGGAGGCGGCCGGGCCCTGGCTCACGGTCGTCCTGGTGACGGCCTCCGCCGTCACCGGCGGCGCTGTGCTGCGGGTCGCCGCCCGGGTCTTCGGCGGCTGGGGCGCGCCGCCCACCGGCGGGGAACCGTACGAGACCAGCGGCGAGGACGAGGAGCCCGAGTCCGCGGACGTCCTCGCCCGCGTCCCCGCCACCATGGGGGCCGTGCCCGCGGCACTGCTGCTCGGCTCGCTGCTCGCCGGGGTGCTCCCCGCGGCCGCGCGCGCCGCGGGCAGCGCCGTCGAGCGGGCCCAGCCGCACACCGGCGGCGCCGTGGCGGCCGGGTGGACACCGCCAGGGGTGCTCATCGGCCTGCTGTCCGCGGGGCTGGCCGCCGGGCTCGCCCTCTACGCCGTGTACGGGCTGGGCGAGCGCACCCCGGTGCGCGACGCGACCACCGCGCTGCGCCGCCTGCACTCGGGCCACGTCGGCGACTACGTCACCTGGATGCTTCTCGGGATGACCCTGCTCGGCGCCCTGGTGCTGCCGGGCGTGCTGCGCGGCGGCTGAGGCGCGGGCCCCCCGCCACCCACCTGACCTGCACGGCGGCCGTCCGGCGCGGATCCGGGGCCGCGTACCATGGCGGGCGTGGACATACGTCACGCCTCCTTCGGGGACCCGGACGCCGTACGGCTCAACGACCGCGTGCAGCGGGAGTACGCCGAGCGGTACGACGACGAAGGCGACCTCACGCCGCTCGACCCGGGCATGTTCGAGCCGCCCCGCGGCCTCTACCTGATCGCCTACGACGGCGCAGGCACCCCGGTCGCCACCGGCGGCTGGCGCGCCCAGGACACCGACGGATGCGGCTACCGGGACGGCGACGCCGAGATCAAGCGCATGTACGTCGTCCCCGAGGCACGCGGACGCGGCCTCTCCAGGACCCTGCTGGCCGCGCTCGAAAACGACGCGCGGGCCGCCGGCCGCACCCGGATGGTCCTGGAGACCGGCACCAAGCAGCCCGAGGCCGTCTCGCTGTACGAGTCGAGCGGCTACGAGCCCTGCGAGAAGTTCGGCTTCTACCGCTTCCACGAGGAGAGCCGCTGCTACGCCAAGCCGCTGGCCCGCCCGGCGGCGGCCCCCTCCGCGCGCCCGGCCGAGGCGGAGGACGCCCCGGTCGCCTGAGCGCGGGCCGCGCCGTCGCGCCCGCCGGGTGCGGCCTACTCGCCGCCGTATCCGCCGCCGGTGGCCGCGGTGCCCTGGGGCGGGTCGGGGACGTGCGTGGCGGCGGCCGACGGGCCGGTGCCTTCGTCGCCGCGGACCGTCGGCTCCGAGGGGTGTTCCTCCTGGCACTCGGCGTCGAAGAGGTTGCACGCAGGCTCCGCGGACGCGGGGCCTGCCGAGGCGGCGGGGGAGGTGCCGGACGGCGGCACGGCGGGGGCGGTCGGCGCGCTGCGGGGGCGCGGCGCCTTGGAGTCGGTGGTGCCTGAGCGGCCGTCGAGGGCCGTGTAGGTGGCGAACAGGACGGCGGCGACGGCGAGCGCGGAGCCGACGGTCAGACCGACGGAGCGTGCCGTGGGGGACGAAGCGGACATGGGGGGATCTTCCCGCAGCGGTGCGGCGGTGAGGCGCAGCGAGCGCCGTCCCGCACCCCTCGTGTCGCGAGGGGCCTTCGTTCGGGGGACCCCGCGAGGGCGGGCGGACGGCGGCGGTGACGGCCGCCCGCGCGCCCGCCGCCCGGCGGGCACGCGGACGGCCCGGAGGATCAGCCGGTCTGGTCGCTGTCCTTGAGGCTGCCCCAGCCGTGCCAGCGCTCGACCTCGATCCACGCGTTGTACCGGGTCCTGTCGCGGCGCGGGTACTCCTTGCCGGAGTAGTGGCGCGACAGCCGGTCGATGCCGGCGAGAGCGGTGTCCTCCGTGATGCCGGTGACCCGCCCGATGAGGCTGACGTGCGTGTACCAGTCGTCGCCCGCCAGCACGGTGAGGCTGACGCGCGGGTCGTCGCGCAGATGGCGCAGCCGCACCCGCCCCTCGTCCAGGTTGATCAGCACGCGGCCGTCGTCCTCCCACAGGTACCAGGTCGCGGTCGACACCGGCTGGCCGTCCGACCTGAGGGTGCTGATGACCGCGGGGTTCGGCTTCCGCAGCAGGCTCACGGCCGGCTCGGGGAGCGGGGGCTGGGACACGGTTTCTCCTTCTCGTCCTGGCGTGGTGTGGCGCCGCCTCCACGGCGTACCCGCGCGGGCGGCGGCGACACGGCCACCGTAGTGCGGGAAGCGTGCGCGGCCGTGCGCCGCCCCTGAGTCCGCGCGGGGACGCCCGTACGGGACGGCCCGGAGAAGCCCCCGACCCGTGGGCCGCCCCGGTTCGTCCCGGCGGCCGACGATCCCGTGCCATGGCGCCCCGACGATGGTGGACAACCGCATCCGACGAGAGAGGGACCGCCATGGACGCCCGCGGTGACACCGAAGGCACGTACCCCACTTGGCAGCCGGGCGCCGCCCGCGCGCTGCGCGCCGCGAAGCTGCTGACGGGGTGCTACCTCGCGGTGAGCGCGCTCACCCTGCTGGCCGTCGCCCTGCTGCGCCACGACAGCGCGGCGGTCGACGACGCCGTGTGGGCGCGCGGCACCGTGGTCCTCGTCAGCTCCCTGGTGACGTTCCTGTGCGCGGTACGGGCCGCGCGCGGCGAGCGCGGCGCGTACCGCAGGCTGCGGCTCCTCTCCGCCGTGATGGTCGTCGCGATCGTCGTGATCATCGCGCTGCCCGGCACCTTCCCGCTCTGGATGAAGATCGAGCAGGGCCTCTGCGGAGCCCTGCTGATCGGGGTGCTTCTCGCCTCGGGCGGCCGCCGGGTGCGCGCGTCGTTCGCGCCCCGCAGCTGAGAGCCCGCAGCCGGGGCCGCGCAGCCGGGACCCTCAGTTGAGGACGCGCGCTGCGGGGCGCCGAAGGGCGCGGCCGGTCAGTACCCGCCGCCCTCGGCGAGCAGGCAGGCCACCTCCTCCTCGTCCGTCTCCCGCAGCTCCTCGTCGAGCAGCAGCCAGCGGGTGACCCCGACGGACCGCAGGAACGCCAGGTCGTGGCCTGCGATCAGCAGCGCGCCCCGGTACGCGTCGAGCGCGGCGGTGAGCCGGCGGACGCTCGCCGCGTCCAGGTTGTTCGTCGGCTCGTCCAGCATCAGCAGCTGCGGCGCGGGCGCGGCGAGCACGGCCGCGGCGAGCGCAGCCCTGAAGCGCTCACCGCCCGAGAGCGTGCCGGCCTGCTGCTCGGCCCGCGCCCCCTTGAAGAGGAACCGGGCGAGCTGTGCCCTGATCTCGTTCTCCGGCACACCCGGGGCGGAGCGCGCCGCGTTCGCCGCGACGCTCAGGCCGTCGTCCAGCACGTCGAGCCGCTGCGGCAGGAACCGGACCGGTACATGCGCCCTGGCCTCGCCCGACAGCGGGGCCAGCTCGCCCGCGAGGGTGCGCAGCAGGGTCGTCTTGCCCGCGCCGTTGCGCCCGACGAGCGCCACCCGCTCCGGGCCGTGCACCGTGAGGGTGGCCTCACGCAGCCTGCCGTGCGCGAGCCGCAGCGCTTCGAGGGTGAGGACCGTACGGCCCGCGGGCACCGCGGTGCGCGGCAGGGAGACCCGGATCTCGGCGTCCTCGCGGATCGCCTCTGCCGCCTCGGCGCGCCGCTCGCGTGCCGCGTCGAGCCGGTCCTCGTGCAGCCCGCGCAGCTTGTCGCCCGACTCCTGCGCCGACCGCTTGCGCGCGCCCGCCACGATCCGCGGCGCGCGGCGCTGCGCGTCCAGCTTGCCGCTCTGCCGTCGCCGCTTCGCGACCTTGGTCTTCGCCTCCTCCAGTTCGCGCCGCTGCCGCTGCACGTCGGCCTCCGCGGCGCGCAGCGCGCGGCCGGCCGCCTCCTGCCCGGCGGCCAGCGCCTCCTGGTACGCGGACCAGCCGCCGCCGTACCAGGTGACGGAGCCCGAGCGCAGCTCGGCGATCCGGTCCACGCGCTCCAGCAGGTCGCGGTCGTGGCTGACGACGAGGAGGATGCCGCCGCGCCAGGTCTCCACCGCCTCGTACAGCCTGCGGCGCGCGAACAGGTCGAGGTTGTTGGTGGGTTCGTCGAGGAGCAGTACGTCGGGGCGGTCCAGCAGCAGCGCGGCGAGCCGCAGCAGGACCGTCTCACCGCCGGACATCTCCCCGACGGTGCGGTCGAGGCCGAGGCCGCCGAGGCCGAGCGAGCCCAGGACGGCGAGGGCGCGCTCCGCGACGTCCCAGTCGTCGCCGACCGCCTCGAAGTTCGCCTCGCTCGCGTCACCTGCCTCGATGGCGGCGACGGCCGCCCTGCGCCCGGCGATGCCGAGCGCCTCGTCGACCCGGAGTGCGGTGTCGAGCGTGATGTCCTGCGGCAGATGGGCCAGGCGGCCGCGGGCGAAGACCGAGCCGGCGGCGGGGCGCAGCCCGCCCGCGAACAGCCGCAGCAGGGTGGACTTGCCGCTGCCGTTGTCGCCGACGAGGCCGGTGCGGCCGTGGCCCACGGTGAGGGAGAGCCCGTCGAAGAGCGCGGTGCCGTCCGGCCACCGGAACGACAGGGCGGAACAGGTCAGGGAGGCGCCGGTGGCGCTGTGGTCGTGCATGGTTTCTCGCAGTCGGGAACGCGGTGGGCAGGGGGCTTCGTGTGCGAGCACCACGCGGCGACCGGGCCGGCGGAGAGCCGGCGGGGGGCGAGGGGGCCTGGATCGGGGAAGGAAACCCGGTCGTGGGAAGAGAGGGGACGGCTCCCGCACCGAGGTCGCGTTCCACACGGGCGTCACCGGCGGCACAGGTGCCTGCTCGGGCGTGACGGGCGTACGGCCGAAGGGGCCGTACCGCGTGGTGGTCGCGGACCTCAGATGCGCAATGTCCACCTCGATCGGAGACGACAGGGACACCGGCAAGGTAGCGCCCCCGGGCAGCGGAGGCAAAGCGGTTTGTGCCCGGGGGCGCGCGGCGGTCAGCCGCCGATGTGGTAGCTGTCGCCGTAGACCTTCCAGTCGAGCGGTGGGTCGAGGTCCAGGTTGCCCTGCTGGAGGAAGACCCGCTGCTCGGTGTCGACGCGGCTGGTGTCCTCGTGGGCCTCCTCCTGCTTCATGGCCCACACGCGGGCGTCGAGGAAGGCGTTGAGGTACGCCGTCTCGTCGCCGCCCTGCGACGGCGGCTTCGCCTGCCCGAGCGCCCGCTTGCGGATGCCCCCGAAGCTGGTGCCGCCGTCGCCGGGGCCGTGCATCACGATGGCGTCGTAGTAGATGAACTGGCCCAGCGTGCCGAGGCCGTCCGACTTCGCCTGGCCGACGGCGGGGTTGAAGTACACCCGGTCCCGCTCGTCGTTCTGGGCCGTCTGGAAGGCCGGGTCGGCCGCCGCCCGCTGCCAGGCCGAGGTGAAGGCGGAGCCGAGGCCGCTGTGCGAGTCGGTGCCGTTGACCTTCTTCAGCGCGGGCAGGAACGGCGCGAGGGGGTTGTCTGGCTCGCGGTCCGTGTAGAGCTGGACGAGCTCCAGCATGTCGCCGGTGCCCGAGCAGAACCCGATGATGCCCGCGGTGTAGCCGCGGCCGTCGCCGATGTCCTCGATGTACTGGTACTGGGCCTTCCAGTCCAGCGAGGAGTTCTCCGCGCTGGAGACGAGCTCCATCGCGATCTCCTTCTTCGCCGGGTCGTCGAGGCCGGCCGCCGCGGCGGGGGCCACGGCGCTGCGGGCGGCGGCTGCCGGTGCGGGGACGGCTCCCTGGGCGCCGGCGGCGGCGGGTACGGCGGCGAGCGCCAGGCCGAGCAGCGCGGTCGGCACCAGGCGCAGCGCGCTCTTGCGGGGGTTCATCGGGCCTCCAGTGGGGTGGTGGCGGTCTGTTAGGAAGCTTTCCTATCAGAGGTCGATGCCGCCGTACACCCTTGCGGCGGCGCGAAGTTGGGCGCGCCGGCGGGAGGGGAGCGGCGGCACGGCGGTCCGCCGGTCGGCCGCATGGCGGCGGTGCGCCGGTGGGGAACGTCTCGCCGCCGGGTTTGCGTACGAGACGGTCCGCGCGGTCCGCCAACGCACCCCCACGGGTGCGCAGGTGACGCCTGGTGGAACGTTCCTTTGCTTTTTCGTGATCTACGAGGACTCGAACACATGTCATGCTCATGCGCATGTCAAAGCGGCTGTCCCCGGGATCCGGGCGCCGTTCTGCCCAGCATGCCCCCCAGGGAGGACCTTCCATGCGCGCACCGCTCATATCCAAGCTGGCCATGGCAGTTGCCATCGCGACCGCGGCCACGGCGTCCGTCGCCGGTACCGCCTTCGCCGGGCCGGTCCAGAGCGGCTCGGCCCCGGCCGCCACCCCCGCGGCCCCGGCCGTCGTGGCCGCCGCGCGGTCGGCGGCGAGCGCTCACGCCGCCGCGACGGGCCTCGGCACGGGGACCAGACTCGTCGCCACCGACGTGATGGTCGACCCCGACGGCAAGCAGCACGTGCGCTTCTCGCAGACGTTCGACGGGGTGCCCGTCCTCGGCGGCGACATCGTTGTCCACCTGAGCGCGGCGTCGAAGTACCTGGGCGTGACCCGCGCCACGGCCGACAAGGTCTCCGTGCCCACCGTCAACGCCAAGCTGACGGCAGACCAGGCGAAGGCCACGGCGGCGGGCGCCGTCACGGGCGGCACCCCGGCCGGCTCGCGGCTGGTCGTGCGCCACGACGGCAGCACGTCGAAGCTCGCCTACGAGATCCAGGTGGCCGGCCCGAAGGGCGACATCGAGAAGGCCCGTACGGTCCTGGTCGACGCCGCTTCCGGCGCAATCCTCAGCGCCGCCCCCGTCACGGACGACTTCATCTCGCCCCAGGTCATGGCGAAGCTGCGCGCCCGGGGCGCGACCGCGGCCCCCACCACGGACGGCACCGCGCTGCCCGCGGCACCGCGGCTCGCCCCCGCGGCGGCCTTCCCCGCTCCGGCCGTCGGCTCAGGCGCCTCGCTGTTCTCCGGGACCGTCACCCTCAACACCACCCAGACGGCGGCGAACAAGTTCACCCTGGTGGACACCACGCGCGGCAAGAGCGAGGTCAGGGACGCCAAGCACTCGAGCAGCCTCGGCTCCTCGTCCTTCAACTCGGCCGCCGTGCTGAGCGACGCCGACGACAAGTGGGGCAACGGCTCCACGTCGGACAGCGTCACCGCCGCGGTCGACGCCCAGTACGGGCTCACCTCGACGTTCGACTTCTACAAGAAGACCTTCGACCGGCTCGGCACCGACGACGACGGCGTCGGCCCGCACGGCCTGGTCCACTTCGCCACCAACTACGGCAACGCGGCATGGGTGGACGAGTGCCACTGCATGATCTACGGCGACGGCGACGGCCAGACCTTCACCAAGCCGCTGGTGCAGCTCGACGTCACCGGCCACGAGCTCACCCACGGCGTGGTCTCGGCGACCGCGGGCCTAGAGACCCAGCTCGACCCGCAGACGGGCGCGCAGATCGGCGAGCCGGGCTCCCTCAACGAGTCGCTCGCCGACATCTTCGGCAGCGCCGACGAGTTCGCCACGGCCAACCCCAAGGACCCCGGCAACTACCTGATGGGCGAGCAGCTCGGCCTCGCCCAGGGCTTCCTGCGCCGCCTCGACCACCCGTCGCTCGACAAGCTCGAGGGCACGGTCGACTACTGGTCCGCGAACGCCCCGAAGACCGAGGTGCACGCGGGCTCCGGCGTCTCCTCCCACGCCTTCTACCTGCTGGCCGAGGGCAGCGGCGCCAAGACCATCAACGGGGTCTCGTACAACTCCGCGACCTTCGACGGCTCCACGGTCACCGGCATCGGCAGGGACAAGGCCATCAAGATCTTCTACCAGGCCCTGACCCGGTACATGGTCTCCACCACCGACTTCCACGACGCCCGTACGGCCACCCTCAAGGCCGCCGCCGACCTCTACGGCTCCGGCAGCACCGAGTACAGCACCGTCGACAAGGCGTGGGCGGCCGTGAACGTCACCGCCTCCAACTGACGCTCCCCGCGGGGGGCCGGCCGGCGCGCGCGACGCGTCCTGCCGGCCCCCGCGGCCGTCCGCGGCCCCGATCGGCCCGGCGCGCCATGTGGCCGACAATGGGGCCCGTAAGGTTGCGGTACAGCCGGACCCGGCGACGCGGCCGGCGGCACGAAGGGGGTCCCCTTGTCTGGAACGAGCCCGGAGCGGCGCCCCATGGGGGAACTCGAGGCCGCCGTCCTCGCGGTGCTCTGGGCCGCGGACACCCCGATGACCGCACGTCGCGTCCAGGACGCCCTGCCCATGCGGCTGGCGCGGACGACGGTCGCCACGCTCCTCGCCCGCCTCCACGACAAGGGCGCGGTGGTAAGGGAGCGCGCGGGCCGCGGCTACGCCTACGCCGCGGCCCAGGACAGGCAGGGGCTGACCGCCCGGCGCATGCACCACGAGCTGGACAAGGACGCCGACCGCGAGAGGGTACTGGCCCGCTTCGTCTCCCAGCTCGGCCCCGAGGACGAGCGCATCCTGCGGGGGCTGCTCGACGCCGACGCCGAGGCCCACACGGCACAGGACGGCGGCGGCCGGGGACCCGGCGGGGACGCGGAGCCCGGCAGCGCACGGACGCAGGCCGGCACGGGACCCGACGGCACCCGGCCGGACGGGACACCCGGTGCCCGGCACGGCGGGGCGCCCGGCGGTGCCGGTACGGGCGGCGGGACATGACCGTCCTGCTGGTCCTGCCGCTGCTCCTGCCGTGCGCCGCGCCCCTGCTCGCCCGCTACCTCGTCGGGCGGCTGCCGCCCCGCGCGGCGCTCCGGGCGCTCACCGCCGCGGGCCTCGCCCTCGGCGCGAGCACCGCCGCCGCGCTCGGCGGGCTCGCCCTCGCAGGGGCGCTGCGGCTGCCGCAGGTCGCCAGGCTCGGCAAGCTGGTCCACCCGATGGCAGGACCCGGCCCCGCGGGCGTCGCACTGCCGGCCGGTGCGGCCGCCTGCGCCGCGCTCGCGCTGGGTGCGTGCCTGCTCGCGCGCTCCCTGCTGCGCGGGGTGCGGACCCTGCGCGCCGCCCGCGCGGAGGCCAGGGGCGCACGCGCGCAGGACGGGCTGTGCGTGGTGGCGGACGACCGCGTCGACGCCTATGCCCTGCCGGGCGGCGGTCCCGGCCGGGTGGTCGTCACCGACGGCATGCTGCGCTGCCTGCGGGCCGACGAGCGCGCCGCGCTCGTCGCCCATGAGCGGGCGCATCTCGCGGGCCGCCACCACCTGTTCCTCGCCGCCGCCGCGCTCGCCGCCCACTGCCACCCCGGCCTGCGCGCCGTACGCGACGGCGTGGCGCTCGCCGTCGAGCGCGCGGCGGACGAGGCGGCCGCCGAGGCCACAGGCGACCGGCGGCTGACCGCACGGGCGATCGGCCGCGCGGCCCTCGCGGCCCATGCCGCGCCGGGCGGCCGCGTGGGCGTGCTGCCCTCGGCCACCGCGGGGGCGGTACCGCGGCGGGTCGCCGCGCTGCTCGAAGGGCCGAGGCCCCGAGGCGGGCGCCGCCCGGCCACCGCAGCGCTCTGCGCGCTGCTGCTCCTGTGCTCGGGCGCCTCCACGGCCGCGGCGCTCGGCGGCGCGGCCGGCCTGCACAGCGGCGTGGAGAGCGCGCAGGGCGGGACCGGCGGCCACCACCGCCCGGCGGGCTGAGCGCGGCACGCGCCGCGCGGCCCGCTCAGCCGATGCGCGGCGGCCCCTGCTCCACCCGGCGCAGCACGGGATCGAGCCTGTCGATCACCTCGTCCTGCACGCGCCGCTCGTCCCACCAGGTGGCGCCCGCCTCGGCGAGCGGCCCGAGCACGTCGCGGGCGCGCGCCGGATCCGCCGGGCTCGCCCCGCCCACCACGATGTCGAACGGCTCCGACTCCCTGCCGAGCGCGCCGCGCTGCTCGCGCAGGAACGCGGTCAGGTCGCGCACCTCGTCGACGGGCGGCGTGTGGCCGTGCCGCGCCGACTCGAACAGCGGGGCCGCGCCGTCCCAGCGGGCCGCCCGGCGCATCGGCCGCCGCCTGGGCCAGTAGCCCGCGATCAGAACCGGCGGCCTGGGCCGCTGCACCGGCGTGGGCAGCAGCTCGACGTCGTCGGCGTGGAAGTGGCGGCCGTGACGGGTGACCGGCTCGCCCGTCCAGTAGTCGGCCAGCAGACCGAGCCCCTCGTCGAGGCGCTCGGCGAGCACCACAGGATCGGTCGGCTCGCCGAAGCTCCCGTACTCGTCGTCGATGGGGCCGCCGAGACCCGCCCCGAAGACCACCCGGCCCCTGCTGAGCCGGTCCAGGGTGGCGACCTGCCGCGCCAGCTGCTCCGGGCGGCGGCGGGGCACCGGGGTGACGAGCGTCCCGAGCCGGATCCTGCTGGTCGCGAGTGCCGCGGCCGTCAGCAGCATCCACGGGTCGCCGAACACCCTGCGGTTGCGTTTGACATGGACGACGTGGTCCCAGACGAACAGCGCGTCCCAGCCCGCCTGCTCGGCGGTGACGGCCAGGGAGGCCACGGTCCTCGGGTCGGCGAAGTCGCCGAAGTTGGGGATGTTGACGGAGTAGCGCACGCGGAGATCCTCCGCCACGGCGCGCGGCGCGGCAAGGCGCGGTCCACCGTACGGCCGCGCGTGCGCCGTGCCCGAGGTGCCGCGGCGCGGCGCCCGCCCTACGCTGACGACGTCGCGGGGGGTGAGCTGGAGGTGCCCGCATGCCCCGCCCCATCTGGACCGGAGCCGTCTCGTTCGGTCTCGTGACCATCCCGATCCGGATCACCGGCGCGTCCGAGAGCCACGGCGTCAGCTTCCACCGGATCCACCTGGAGGACGGCGGGCGCGTCCGCAACCAGAAGCGCTGCGAGATCGACGACGAGATCGTCACGGACGACGACATCGGCAAGGGGTACGAGCTGGCCAAGGACCACATCGTGCCCGTCACCGACGAGGAACTCGACGCCGTCCCGCTGCCCACGGCGAAGACCGTCGAGATCCTGGCCTTCATGGACCGCGGCGCCATCGACCCGGTGCGCCTCGGCCAGAGCTTCTACCTGGAGGCCGCGGGCGACGCGGCGACGAAGCCGTACGTGCTGCTGCGGCGCGCCCTGGAGCGCGGCGGGCGGGTCGCCGTCACCAAGCTGGCGCTGCGCGGGCGGGAGCGCCTCGCGATCCTCGACATCCGCGACGACGCCCTGACCCTGCACACCATGCACTGGCCCGACGAGGTCCGCTCACCCGACGAACTGGCCCCGCGCCCCGTGGAGGTCTCCGAGGACGAGATCGCGCAGGCCATGTCGCTCGTCGACGGCATGACCACCGACGACCTCTCGGCCTTTCACGACGAGTACCGCTACGCCGTCGAGGAACTGCTCGCCGCGAAGGCCGAGGGCCGGGAGCCGGCGGCGGCCGAGGAGGGCGAGAGGCCCGGCACGGTGGTCGACCTGATGGCGGCGCTCGAACAGAGCGTGCGGAAGGCGCGCGCGTCGCGCGGCGACGAGGGGAACGGGGAGGGCGAGGGCGGCGCCACGGTCCACGAGATGGGCGGCCGCGGCCAGAAGAGCGCCTCGGGCGGTAAGCGCGCCTCCTCGACGAAGGCGGCGCGGGGCGGCGCGAAGAAGAAGACGGCGGCGAAGAGGACCGCCGCAGGGGACACCGCGGCCGGGGGGTCGGGTGCGCGGCGGGCGCCGGCGAAGCGGAGCGCTGCCCCTTCTGCGGGCGCGAAGAAGTCCGCGGCGAAGAGGACGACGAGCGCGCGAGGCGGCTCCGCCGAGGGGAAGACCGCGTCGGGGAAGCCCGCCGCGAAGAAGGGCGCGGGCGGGAGCGCGCCGACCGCGAAGAAGACCGCGCCGAAGAAGACGGCCGCGGAGAAGACCTCTGCGGAGAAGACGACGGGGAAGAAGACGGCCCAGCCGCGTCGCAAGGCATCCTGAAGCACTGCCCGTGTCACGGGCGACAAGCACCGCCCCTGACACGGGCGGCACGGCGGCGGATGACCCGCGCACGCGCAGGCCCCGACGCCCGGCGGGGCGGCCGGGCCCGCGCGTGCGGGTACTCCGAGGCTCAGCGGGCCGCGGGTTCCGGGGGGTCGGCGAGGCCCAGGTTGTCCCTGAGCGTGGTGCCGGTGTAGTCCGTGCGGTACACGCCGCGCTCCTGGAGCAGCGGGACGACCGTGTCGGCGAAGCCGTCGAGGCCGCCCGGGGTGATGTGCGGGACGAGGATGAAGCCGTCGCTCGCGTCGGCCTGCACGAAGGCGTCGATGGTCTCGGCGACCGTCGCGGGCGAGCCCACGAACGACTGGCGGCCCGTGGTCTCGATCACCAGCTCCCTGATGGAGAGGTGCCCGGCCTCCGCCTTCTCCCGCCACTCCTTCGCCACCGCGACCGGATCGCGGTGCATCCGCACACTGGCACGGCCCCGTGCGACGGTGTTCTCGCCGGGCGCGGGATCGATGTCGGGCAGCGGCCCCTCGGGGTCGTAGGCGGACAGGTCGCGGTTCCAGACGTGCTCCAGGTACGCGATCGCCGTGGCCCCGCTGACCTGCTGCCTGCGCACCTCGTGCGCCTTCTCGCGGGCCTCGGCGTCGGTGTCCCCGAGCACGAACGTGGCGGCGGGCAGAATCAGCAGCTCGTCCCCGCGCCTGCCGTACCGCGCGAGGCGGTCCTTCACGTCGGTGTAGAACGCCTGCCCCGCGTCGAGCGTGGCGTGCCTGCTGAAGATGGCGTCGGCGCTGGAGGCGGCGAACTCCCGGCCCTCGTCGGAGTCACCCGCCTGGAATATGACGGGACGGCCCTGCGGGCTGCGCGGCACGTTGAAGCGCCCGTGGATGTCGAACTCCTCGCCCCTGTGCTCGAACGCGCCGGCCCGCGCGTCCCGCAGGAACACGCCCGTGGCCGGGTCGGCGACGAGGTCGTCCCGCTGCCAGGAGTCGAAGAGTTCGTTCGCGGTGGCGAGGAACTCCTTGGCGCGCGCGTACCGCCGGTCCTGCGGCAGGAACCCGCCGCGCCGGAAGTTCTCCCCGGTGAACGCGTCCCACGACGTCACCACGTTCCACGCGGCGCGCCCGCCGGTGAGGTGGTCGAGGCTCGCGAACTGCCGTGCCACCTCGTACGGTTCGTTGAACGTCGAGTTGATCGTCCCGGTCAGGCCGAGGTGTTCGGTGACGGCGCCGAGCGCGGCGAGCACGGTGAACGTGTCCGGCCGCCCCACCACGTCCAGGTCGTAGATCTTCCCGCCCTGTTCGCGGAGCCGCAGCCCCTCGGCGAGGAACAGGAAGTCGAACTTCGCGCGCTCCGCGGTCCGCGCGAAGTGCTCGAACGACGCGAAGTCGATGTGGCTGCCCGCCTCCGGGTCGCTCCACACCGTCGTGTTGTTGACGCCGGGGAAGTGGGCCGCCAGATGGACCTGCTTGACGGGCCTGTCCGACGCGCTGCGGTGCTGGGTCATGACGCGGACACCTCTGCTGCCTCTGCGGTGGCGTAACGGTTGGCGGGGCGCGGGAGCCCCAGCAGGCCGCGCAGCGTGCCGGCCTCGTAGGAGCGGCGGAAGACACCGCGCCGCTGGAGCTCGGGCACCAGGCCCCTGACGATCGCGGGCAGGTCGTGGCCGTGCACCCCGGGGCGCAGCCGGAAACCCGTCAGCCCGGCGCGCCGCCGGTCGAGGAGGAGTTCTGCGAGCCCCTCGGGGGTGCCGGTGAACACCTCGGCGTCGCTGTCGTACGGCGCGCCCGCCAGGTCGTCCAGGCGCGCCCTGCGCTCCTTCGCGGCGGACCGCGAGGACCCGAGGAAGACCACCAGGTCGCCGAAGACGTGCAGCGGCTCGGCCGCGCGCCCCGCCGCGGCCTGCGCCTCCCGCACCTCGGCCACGATCGCGCGGGCCTCCCCGGTGCTGTGCGGGGTCACATAGCCGACGTCGGCGGCCTGACCGACCAGCGCGTACGGCACGCTGCTGTGCGCGAGCGCGGTCACCACGGGCTGGCCCTGCGGCGGCCGCGGTGTGATGGAGGGGCCCTTGACGCTGAAGTAGGGGCCTTCGAAGCCGATGTAGTGCAGCTTGTCGCGGTCCACGAAGCGGCCCGTCGCCGCGTCGCGTATCTCCGCGTCGTCCTCCCAGCTGTCCCACAGCCGCCGCGCCACCTCGACGTAGTCGCCCGCCTCCTGGAACAGCCCGCCCACGGCCCGCTGCCCCTCGGCCGTGCCGATCGTGTCCCGGCTCAGCCGGGGCAGCGTCCTGCGGCCGAAGTGGTCCGCCTCGTCCTGCCGTACCGACACCCGTATCCGCACCCCGGCGCGGCCGCGGGAGACGTGGTCGAGGGTGGCGACGGCCTTGGAGAGGTGGAACGGCTCCGTGTGGGTGACGACCGCGGTCGGCACGAGGCCGATGTGCCGGGTCAGCGGCGCGACCCGGGCGGCGACGAGCACCGCGTCGAGCCGTCCGCGCACCCGGTCGGTGCGGTCGTCGGGCGCGTCGAACCGGGACGACTGCGGCGCGAGGCCGTCCTCGAACGTCACGAAGTCCAGCAGCCCGCGCTCCGCCTCGGCGACGAGCCCGGCCCAGTGGCGGGCCTCGAACAGCTCGCCGGGCCGGGACGCGGGGTCGCGCCAGGCGGCAGGGTGCCAGCCGGCGTCGTCCAGCGCGACAGCGAGGCGCAGCGGGGTGCCCCCGGGGGGCGCGGTGGGGGACAGGGGATCGGGTGAGGGGGCCGGCATGGCGGGTTTCCTTCCGGTACGGGCTGGAGTGCGGCGCGCAGGCGGTGCGCGGGGGAGGTCACACGGCGCTGGACACACGCGGCGCCGCGGCTGCGGCCCGCTCCACGGCCGCGGCGAAGGCGTCCGCCACGTCGTAGAGGCCGGCGCGTGCCGCCTCGTCGAGCACCACGGAGCCGTCGTCCCGCATGCCGATGTGCCGGTCGAGGACGAACGCGCCCCGCACGACGTGTTCTGCGCTCATCGACGACAGCACCGGGCGCAGCGCGTAGTCCACCGCGAGGGTGTGCGCCGTGGAGCCGCCCGTCGCGAGGGGCAGCACCGTACGGCCGGCGAGCGCATCCTGCGGCAGCAGGTCGAGCAGCGACTTGAGCAGCCCGGAGTACGCGGCCTTGTAGACGGGCGTGGCGACCACCACGCCGTCGGCCGCCTCGAACAGCTCCCTGGCCCGGACGATCCCCGGGTGCCCGAAGTCGGCGCCGAGCAGCGCCCGCGCGGGCAGGGTGCGCACGTCGAGGGGGACCGCGAGGTGGCCGCGCGCGGCGAACCTGGCGGCCAGGTGGCGCAGCAGCCCCGCGGTGCGGGACGTCGCGGACGGGCTGCCGGAGACGGAGAGGATCGTGGCCATGCGGATCTCACCTCGGTACGTGTCGGGACGGTTCTGCGGGCTCTGCGGTGCGGGCGGGATCGGCGCGGCGGCCCGCTCCGGCCGGCGGGGCCGCGCCGCGCGGCTGCCCGGGCACCGCCGTGGGCCGGGCGGGCGCGGGCGGCCGTACGGGCGCCGGGCGCGCGGCCAGGGTGCGCAGCAGGTCACGGGCGACGGCGTCGTTCTGCCGGAACGCGGGGGCGTTGGTGCCCGGCCGCGCGAAGGCCGCGACGGCCCGGCCCCCGGTGTGGTGCCCGAGCGCGATCCTGCGCGGGTGCGGCCCGCCGAGCGACGGGTCGATGACATGGCCGTCGGGCGCCACGGCGAGCCGCCCCGACTCCTCGATCGCCCCGCCCGCCGCGTACAGGTCGCGCAGCAGCCGGTCCTTCGAGCGTGACAGCGACGGGCTCGGCAGATACGCCTCCACCAGCGCCGTCGCCGTGACCGTGCGGCCCGGCACGGTCGGGCTCGACGCGCGGAACACCCCCGCCTCCTCGTCCGCCTCGACCCGCAGGTCCGCGCCGAGAAAGCGCACCACCCCGGCCAGGGACAGGGCGTGCAGCTGGCGCAGCCGGAAGCCGGGCGGCCCCGAGGCGAGGAAGCTGAAGAACCCCTGCCACCAGCCGTCCAGGTGCTCCCGCACCGAGGCGTGGTCGAGGCCGCGGGGCGCGCCGCCGGAAGCGGCGGCGTCCGGCAGGTACCGCGGCAGCTGGCCGTAGACGGAGAGCAGCGCGAGGAACGCGCCCAGGTCGGCGCTGTGCCCCGGGTCGGCCCTGCGCGCCCGGTCCGCCTCGATATGGCCGCGCAGGTGCTCCTGGAAGGACTCGGCGTCGGCGAACACCCGGCCCCTCAGGGGCCGGTCGAGCGCCTCGAAGTCCAGCCGGTCCGCCGGGTCCTGCACCGCGGCGCGCACCAGCTCCGCCATCGCGGGCGCGTACCAGTGCAGTGTGTCGTAGGCCGCCCTGAACTCCTCCCAGCTCCCGGCGGTCCGCTCGGGGTGCGCGTGGAACAGCTCGTGGTAGTGGCCGTAGCCGATCTCCTTGGCCATCAGCGGCCACAGGTCGCGCCGCAGGTCGAGCGGGCGCCCCTCGGCCAGCAGCCGGTCCGCCTGCGCGGGGCCGAAGTGGCGCGGCAGGTCGGGCCGCGGCCCGAGAAGCCGGTAGCCGGTCTTGGAGTGGTACGGGACGCCCCGCCGCGATCCCGCGTGCACCACGGGCTCCCGGCCGGAGGGCAGGTAGGTGAGCGACCCGTCGGCCTCCTCGCGGTACCGCCCGCCGCGCCCCTCCGTGAGCAGCACCACCAGGTCCACGAAGGCGAGACCGAGGCCGCGCAGCACCACGTGCTCGCCCGGCTCGATCGCGTCGAGCTCGTCCGCCACGTCGGCGGAGAACGCCGGCGGCAGGTAGCGGCGGCGGTGGCGCGCCGCGAACCGGGCCAATTCCTGGTGTTCTGGCGCCGGTTCGGATCCGAGATGGCCCTGGGTGAGGAACACGAGGTCGGCGGCGAGCGGCGCGGTACCGCCCGCGAGGTGCACGAACTGCGTGCCGTCGGCCGGGCCGTGCACCGCCGTGGCCGTGGTGGCGTGCGTGTGCACGGAGATGTGCGGCGGCAGTGCGGCCAGGGTGCGCCGGTGCGCCCAGTCGAGGTAGGCGCTCTGCGCCCGCCGGGTCGGGAACGCGTCGGGGGCGAGCCCCGCGAGCTCGGCCCGCACCGAGGCGTCGGGGGCCGGTTCGTGCGGCGCGTACGGCTCGGGGCCCGCCGTCGCCGCCGCCCACGCGGCGAGCGAGGGGCCGGGCCGCACCGGGCCCTCGATCACCGAGCTCTCGTCCGTGAACAGGGTCACGTCCTCCGCCATGGAGTTCATCCGCAGCAGCGGCGACTGCGCGCGGCGCCACACCCGCCCGGCGCCCGGCGGGTGCGGGTCCACCAGGTGGAACTCCAACGGCCGGCCCGGCGGCCAGAGTTCGGGTGCGTTCGCGGCGACCCGCTCCAGCAGCCCGGTGGCGCGAGGGCCCGCACCGACCAGCACCACCACGGTGGGCGCCGCCCGGCCGCTCATGCCGCGCTCCTGGCGGCGGCCGCGCGCAGCCGCTGCAGCGGCGTCGGCGGCAGGGCGCGGCTCGCACCGCGCGCGTAGTGGCGCTCCACGTAGTACTGGCCGAACGACAGCACGCTCGTGACGACGACGTACCAGATCGTGGCGACCATCAGCAGCGGGATCACCTGGTACGTGCGGTTGTAGACCAACTGGACCGAGTACAGCAGGTCCTGGACGGCGAGCACACTCACGATGCTGGTGCCCTTGAGGGTGCCGATCAGCATGTTCCCCGCCGTCGGCACGATGGACCGCATCGCCTGCGGCACCACGATCCGCCGCAGCACCCGCCACCTGCTCAGCCCCAGCGCGGCGGCGGCCTCGCTCTGCCCGGGGTCGACGGAGAGGATGCCGCCGCGCACCACCTCGGCCGCGTAGGCGGACTCGTGCAGGGTGAGGCCGACCAGCGCAGTCAGGCTCGCGCCGAACAGGTTCACCGTCTTCACCGTGACGAACTCGGGTCCGAACGGGATGCCGAGGCTGAGCCGCGGGTACAGCGCCCCGATGTTGAACCAGAACAGCAGCTGCACCAGCACGGGCGTCGACCTGAAGATCCACACGTAGCCCCAACTCAGCGTCCGCAGCACGGGATTGGCTGACAGGCGCATCACCGCGAGCAGGGTGCCGAGCAGAAAGCCCAGCACCGTCACCGCGGCGGTCAGCCACAGCGTCAGCACCAGCCCGTCGAGCACGGCCCTGGTGGTGAAGTACTGGCCGACGACACGCCATTGGAAGCGCCCGTTGCGTACGACCGAGTTCACCACCATGGCGAGGACCAGCAGCGCCACCGCGGCGGACAGCAGCCGGCCCGGGTGGCGGCGGGGCACGATGCGCACCGGTGTCCCGCCGTCCTCGACGGGAGGGGGAGCGGGGGCAGAGTCGGGACGGTCGGCGGCGGGGGAGCGGGGCGCACCTGCGGGTGCGGCTTCGGGGGAGGCGCTCATGGGAGGGGGCTCCGGCGGGGTTCGCGGGCGGCGGTGGTCGACGGCTTCCCCGGCGCGCGCACCAGCGCGAGCGCCCGGACCTGCCGGTGTCATCACACGAACCGCGTCCCTCAACACGGCCGGCCAGGTCCGGGAAGCCCCGGGCCACAGGCCGCCTTCGACTGTACGTGCGACGACCGCCGAACTGTCAAGCGGCGTCCGGACTGTGGCCGAAAGCGTCCGCGGCGCCCGGCGGGGCCCGCGAGCTCCACGGCGCGACCCGCCCTTGACTTCCGGAAGGCGCCGGTGTCGACTGAAGGCATGCAGAAGCAGCTGCCGCTGGTCATCAGGGGCCACATCGACTTCGGTCGCGTGTGGTCCTCCTCGTGTTGCGCCTGACCCGGCAGCGGGCCGCCTGACCGGCCCTCCCTCCCTCGGTGACCCCCGTCGCGGGCCGAGTTCCCACGCTCCCTCCGGGCGCACGCTGCCGCCTCGCCCCGCTCCCCACGTCACAGCTGACGTGCCGTCATCACACACACCGCACGGAGCACCCACCCGCACGGCGCGGCGCCGCCCGCCGTGCCCCGCAGGAACAGCGCCCACCCGCACCGCACCCGAGCGGCCGCCCCCCCCGCACACGGGGCGGCGCGCCGCACCGCGCCCTGCCCGCCGCCACCACGTACCGGCGCCCGGGGGCCGCGCCCCGGCGCTGTCCCCTGTGCCCGCGTCCGCTCCCTCAGCGAAAGGCCCGCCATGCCCGTCGAGTTCCTCGGCATCGCCGCGACCAACAACGGCTCCGAGACGGAGGCCCGCACGGGCGCCGCCTTCGACAAGGACTACACGCTGCGGCTCGCCCGCGCCCACGAGGACCACGGCTGGGACCGGGTCCTGTTCGCCTACGGCTCGGGATCACCCGACCCGGCCCCGGCCGCCGCGTACATCGCGAGCCGGCTCGACACGCTCCAGATCCTGCTCGCACACCGGCCCAACGTCTCGTACCCCACCTTCGCGGCCAAGACCTTCGCCACCCTCGACCAGATCAGCGAGGGCCGCCTCACCGTCCACTTCATCACCGGCGGCAACGACCACGAGCAGGGCAGGGAGGGCGACACCCTCACCAAGGACGAGCGCTACGCCCGCACCCGCGAGTACATCGGGATCGTCAAGAAGATCTGGACCACCCGCGAGCCCTTCGACCACGAGGGCGAGCACTACCGCTTTCACGACTTCGTCAGCGATGTCTTCCCCGTCCAACAGCCCCGCCCCGGCGTCTCGTTCGGCGGCTCCTCGCCCGCGGCGCTCGCCGCGGGCGGCGCCGAGGCCGACGTCTACTGCCTGTGGGGCGAGCCGCTCGCGAAGACCGCGGAGCAGATCGAGGCGGTGCACGCGGCGGCCCGCGCCGCAGGCCGCGCCACCCCGCCGCGCATCCAGGTCGCGTTCCGGCCGATCATCGCGCCCACCGAGGAACTGGCCTGGGAGAAGGCGCACCGCACCGTCGCGGCGATCAAGGAGCGGCGCGCGAGCGGCGACCCCGTGCTGACCAGGCGCCACCGCACCTCCGCCCCCGAGAACACCGGCTCGCAGCGGCTGGTCGCCATCGCCGAGTCCGGTGAGCGCTTCGACCGGGCCCTGTGGACCCCGACGGCCGCCGCCACCGGCGGCGCAGGCAACTCCAACGCTCTCGTCGGCACGCCGGAGACCGTGGCGCAGGCCCTCCTCGACTACTACGACCTCGGCGTCGACATCCTCTCCGCGCGCGGCTACGCCCTGCTGGACGACGCGGTCGACTTCGGCAGGTACGTCATCCCGCTGGTACGCGCCGAAGTCGCCCGGCGCGACGCCGAAGGCCGCGCCCGCGGCCCCCGGACCCTGGCGGAGGCCGGCTGATGCCCGCACCTGACCGCACCCGCGCACCACGCACCCCCGCACCTGACCGCACCCGCACCCCCGCACCACGCACCCGCGCACCGCACCCCCGTGCGCTCCTCGCCCTCACCGCCGCCGCTCTCCTGCTGCCCGCCCTCGCCGCCTGCGGCGGCGGGCCCGCGGGCGCGGGGCCGGGCTCGGGCGCGCCGGCCGGCGCCGCCTCGCCCGCCCCCACGGGCAACGTCCTCGCGGCCGTCGGCAGGCAGCCCGCCCTCGCGAAGCTGCTGCCCGCCGACGTCCGCGCCCGCGGCACGCTCCGCATCGCCTCCTCGGTGGGCGCCCCGCCCTCCGCCTACTTCCCCGACGCCTCCGCCAAGCAGCCCGTCGGCCTCGACATCGACATCGCCGACGCCGCGGCCAAGGTGCTCGGCGTCCGCCTGGTGCGCCAGGAGGCCGGCTTCGACGCGATCCTGCCCGCCCTCGGCAGCGGCAAGTACGACCTCGGCACGGGCAACTTCGGCGTCACCGACGAGCGCCGCAGGACCGTCGACTTCGTCACGTACATCAACGACGGCCAGGGGTTCGCCGTCAGCAGGCAGGACACCGGCCAGAAGAAGATCACCAGCCTGCTCCAGCTGTGCGGCAAGAACGTCGGCGTCGGCGCCGGCACCACCTTCGAAGCCACCCTCGACGCACAGAGGGCCAGGTGCGGGAAGGCGGGCAAGAAGCCCTACCAGGTCAAGGTGTACTCCGACAACGGCTCCGCGCTCACCAGCCTCCAGCAGGGCCGCATCGACATCACCATGTCCACCATCAACGGCCTGCGCTACCAGGCGTCGCAGCCCGCCGCGGGCGTCAGGTTCCTCGGCGAGTTCCAGCGGCTCGACGTCGGCTTCGCCCTCAAGAAGGGCTCGCCGCTCGCCAAGCCCCTGCAGGCGGCCGTCGACGAGCTGATCGCCGACGGCACGTACGCCAGAATCCTCGACAAGTGGGGCGTCAGGGGCTCGGCCATCCGCCACTCGCAGATCAGCCCGCCGGAACTGGCGGCCCGACACCCCGCACCGGCACGGTAGGAGACGCACATGGCCACCTCCGCACCGCCCGCCGACGCCGCGCTCATGGTCGACGTGCACGGCGTGCACAAGAAGTTCGGCACCCAGCACGTGCTGCGCGGCGTCGACCTCAAGGTGCCGCCGGGCGGCGTCACCGTCGTGCTCGGCCCCTCGGGCTCGGGCAAGTCGACGCTGCTGCGCACCATCAACCACCTGGAGCGGGTGGACCGCGGGTACGTCAGCGTGGACGGCGAACTGATCGGCTACCGCCGCTCGGGCAACGCGCTGCACGAACTGCCGGAGCGCGACGTGCGCAGGCAGCGGCGGCAGATCGGCTTCGTCTTCCAGAACTTCCACCTCTTCCCCCACCTGACCGTGGTGGAGAACGTCATCGAGGCACCCGTGGCCGCCCTGCGCAGGCCCCGCAAGGAGGCCGTCGAGACCGCCCACCGGCTGCTGGCGCGCGTCGGCCTCGCCGACAGGGCCGACGCCTATCCGCGCCGGCTCTCCGGCGGCCAGCAGCAGCGCGTCGCCATCGCACGGGCCCTCGCGCTCGAACCGAAGGTGATCCTCTTCGACGAGCCGACCTCCGCGCTCGACCCCGAACTCGTCGGCGAAGTCCTCGACGTCATCAGGGACCTGGCGCGCGGCGGTACCACCATGGTCGTCGTCACCCACGAGATCGGCTTCGCCCGCGAGGTCGCCGACACCGTCGTCTTCATGGACGGCGGCACGGTCGTCGAGCAGGGCCCGCCGTCGCAGGTGCTCGACCACCCGCGCCACGACCGCACCCGCGCGTTCCTCGCCAAGGTGCTCTGAGCGGGCGGGGCCGCGGCCGCACCGGCCCCGCGCCCGCAGTGAGCCGCCCGCCCGCGCCCGCGGTGGGCCGCTCGTCCCCCCTCTGCCGCCCCGGAGTCGCCATGAAGTTCTCCGTCCTGACCATCGTCAGCCACGCACCCCACCCCCTCACCGGTGAACTCCCCTCCGCCGCCGATCGGTTGGCCGACGTGGTGGAACTCGGCACCGAGGCGGAGCGCCTCGGCTTCGACGCCTTCGCCGTGGGGGAGCGGCACGCGGGCGCGTTCCTCTCGTCGAGCCCGACCGTGCTGCTCGGCGCGCTGGCCGCCCGCACCAGCCGGATACGGCTGCTGACCGGGGTCACCGTCGTGGCCGTCCTCGACCCGGTGCGCGTCGCCGAGGACTACGCCACCCTCGACCAGCTCTCCCGCGGCCGCGTCGAACTCGTCATCGGCAAGGGCGCGGAGGCCGGCCACTTCTCCCTGTTCGGCCTCGACGAGTCCCTCCAGTGGGAGTACCAGGCCGAGAAGTACGAACTGCTGCGGCGGCTGTGGCGCGAGGAACACGTCGACTGGAACGGCCGGTTCAGGCCCCCGCTCAAGGGCGTCACCACCGTGCCCCGGCCCTACGCGGGACCCCCGCGCGTCTGGCACGGCTCTGCGACGAGCCTCCACTCGCCCGAACTCGCCGCACGCCACGGCGATCCGCTGTTCACGGCCAACGCGGTCCAGCCGCGCGAGGCGTACGCGCGCCTCATCCGCCACTACCGCGAGAAGTTCGAGGAGTACGGCCACGACCCGGCGCACGCCCATGTCGCCGCGGGCTCCGGCGGCCTGTACATCGCGGACACCACCGAACGTGCCATCGCCGAGTACGGGCCGCTCTACGAGGCCCGGGTACGGCAGAACCACAAGCCCCACCTCGCGGGTCGCGCCGGGTACAACACACCGTTCCGCACCGTCCGCGACGCCGTCGCCGACGGGCCCCAGCTCATCGGCAGCCCGCAGCAGGTCATCGACAAGATCCTCGGCTACCGGGAGGCGTACGGGCACGCCCTCCAGTCCGTCTCCGTGGACGGCTTCGGCCTCGGGCTCGCCGCGCAGCGCGAGCAGCTCCAGCGGTTCGCCGAGGAGGTGGCG
Organism: Streptomyces sp. NPDC047002; assembly: GCF_040704505.1. Lineage (NCBI taxonomy): Bacteria > Bacillati > Actinomycetota > Actinomycetes > Kitasatosporales > Streptomycetaceae > Streptomyces > Streptomyces sp. NPDC047002. Next base: position 33,923 of record NZ_JBEYWC010000001.1, on the reverse strand, counting down.
CCGGTCGTGCGCCGCGAGGCGCCCACCACGCTGTGGGCCGCCCCCTGACGTCCGTGCGAGGACCTCGCGGGGGCCCGCTGCTCAGCGCGCGTACGCGCCGCGCGGGACCAGCGGCGCCCGCCCCGCGTCCCGGGCGCCGCACCCCGTGTGGTGGCGGCGGGCGATGCCGTCCAGGTCGGGCGCCCCGCCGAAGGCCGGCTCGCCCGCGAGCCGCCGCGCGTACGCCCACAGGCGCGGATGGTCCGCGACCCGGCCCGCGAGCGCCTCGCCGAGGTGCGGCAGATGCACCCTGTCGAGCATCAGCAGCGTGACCCAGGCGTGCACGTCCGCGGCGGAGAGCTCGGCCCCCAGCAGGAACGGGCCCTTGCCGAGCCGGTGTTCGAGCTCGGCGAGCGCGCCGAGCAGCGCCCCTGCGGCGGCCGGGCCGGCCCCGGCGCCGCCCGCGCGCGCCGCCGCCCCCTCGACGTCCCGGTCGCACAGCCGCGCCAGGGCGTCGATCTGCGCCGCGGCGGCGCACGGCCGCAGCGGCCCGCGCCCTTCGCCGAACCGCGCCGCGAGGTCCCGCACGATCTCCGGGGCGTACGTGCTGACGACGCGGCCCGCCCAGGTGTCGCTGAGCACGGGCGCGGCCGAGGGCCCGGGGTGCTGGTGCGAACTGGCCTCGTACAGGGCGTCGAGCGCCGCGTACCCGCCGTCGGCGCGGTCGGGCACGGGCGGCAGCAGGGTCAGGGGCACGGTCTCGGCCAGGCCGAGCACGGCGTGGGTGACGGCGATCCGCAGACAGTGCGGACAGGTCGCCGACAGGTAGAGGCGGTAGCGGCGCGGCACGGCGTAGTGCCCGTAGCGCGGGTCGGTGCCGATCCGGCCGCGCATCGGCGGCGCGGCGTCCTGCGGAGCGGCGGATGCGGCGGATGCGGCGGACACGGGCATGGCGGTGGCCACGCCGGAGAATCCCGAAAAGGCGTTCGCGGTGGCGGACATGCGTCTCCCTGCGGTCCTGGGGTGGCGGTGCGGTGGAGCGCTGGTGGCACACGGACGCGCGGGAGACGCGGGAAGGCGCCCGCCCCGGGGCCGTGTCGTGCGGGATCAGACGGAGGGGCGGACGGCGCTGCAGACACGCAGCAGATCGATGTGGCGCCGGGAGGTGAGCAGGGGAAGTGCGGGGACGGCCACGGCGGCTGCCGCCCGACCGGTCCGCTTCCCTGAAAGCCTCATGCCCACCCGCCTGTTCACCGGTTCGTGCCATGAGTCTCTGTCGGCCCACCGGGGGCGTCAAGAGGGGTTTCACCAGATGGCCGGAGCCGCGCGCCGCCCGGCCGCGCACCGGCCGCCCGTCCGCGCCCGCGCGCCGCGCCTCAGGCGCCGTCCGAGCGGGCCGCCGCGCGCCGCGCCCGCCGCTGTGCCGCCTGCCGGTGCCGCTCCTTGTCCTGCGGGGTCACGGGTTCGAGGGCGGGGACGGCGTGCGGCGTGCCGTCGGCGTCCACCGCGACGAACGTGAGGTGCGCGGTGACGACCTCGGTGCCGGGGCCCGAGGTGTTCCAGCGCTCCGCCGTGACCCGCACACCCACGTCCATCGAGGTGCGGCCCGCGTACTCGACCTGCGCGTTCACCGTGAGCAGGTCGCCGACCCTGGCGGGCGCGAGGAAGCTCATGCCGTCCACGGACGCGGTGACGGCGGGACAGCCCGCGTGCCGGGCGGCCGCCGCGCCCGCCGCGTCGTCGACGAGCTTCATCACGACGCCGCCGTGCACGGTGCCGTACAGGTTGGTGTCGTGGGCGGACATGATGTGCGCGAGCGTGACCGTGGAGTCAGCGGGGGTCTTCGTGTCGTCCATCGTCTCTCTCAGCCGGTGCTGGTCCGGGTTCTCCTGCCGGTGGCGTACCCGCCGGATGTGCGGCCGGCGGCGTCCGTGCAGGGCCGCAGGTGGCGGCCCCTCCCGCCCAGTCTCCCAGCGCCCCGCGCGCACGGCACGGTCAGGGGGCGCTCGCCGCGAGGCGGTCGATGGCGGCGCGCCCGGGCATCGACGACGACGCGCCGTGCCGCTCGACGGAGAGCGCCGAGGCAGCGGTCGCCCAGGCCAGCGCGTCCGCCGGGGGCCTGCCCTCGCCCAGCGCGACGGCGAGCGCCCCCACGAAGGTGTCGCCCGCCGCCGTCGTGTCCACGGCCCGCACCCGCCGCGCAGGCACCGCGAGCGGCTCGGCGCCCCGCCTGGCATACAGGCAGCCCCGCGCCCCCAGCGTCACCACCACCTCGGGCACCCGGCCGAGCAGCGCGTGTACCGCGTCGCGCGGATCCTGGCGGCCGGTGAGGGCCGCAGCCTCGTGCTCGTTGGGTACCAGCAGGTCCACCAGCGAGAGCAGCTCGTCGGGCAGCGGGCGCGCGGGCGCGGGCGTCAGGACCGTGCGCACCCCGTGGGCGCGCGCGGCCCGCAGCCCCGCGAGCACGCCCTCCAGCGGCAGTTCGAGCTGGAGCAGCAGCGCGTCAGCCGCCGCGACCGCGCGCTCGTCCGCCGCGCTCAGCGAGGTCACGGACGCGTTGGCGCCCGGCACCACGACGATCGCGTTGTGCCCCTCGCCGTCGACGACGATGTGCGCCGTGCCGCTCGCGCCGTCCACCGTGCGCAGCGCCTCCGTCCGTACGCCCGCGCCGTCGAGTACGGAGCGCAGCCGCGGCCCGAAGTCGTCGTCGCCGACCGCGCCGATCATGGTGACGTCGCCGCCGGCGAGGGCCGCGGCCACCGCCTGGTTGGCGCCCTTGCCGCCCGCGACCGTACGGAACGACTCGCCGGTGACGGTCTCGCCGAGGCCCGGCGCGACCCGGGTGTACGCGACGAGGTCCATGTTGGTGCTGCCGAGCACCGCGATCCTGGCGCGTCGGCGTCCTGCGGCGGGTGTGCTGTTCACGGAGCGGCCTCCTCGGCCTTGCGGACGGCGGTGTCGGTGCCCAGGATCCCCCGCGGCCACGTGCTTCCCGTGCTCCTCGTGGTCCCCGCGCTTCCCGTATGCACCGCACCCCCCGTATGTCCCACGCTCCCCCGTGTCCCCCGGGGCTCCCCGGGGCTTCCCGGGCGGCGGGCGTGCCGCCGCCGTGCCCGCCTCGGCGCAGAAGCCGGTGGTGGCGGCCGCGATGATCGTCTCCACGGTCGGCGGCCCGCCCGAACCCGTCATGCGCGCCTCTTTCGTACGGCCCGCGGCCCCTCCGCGCGGTGGGGCGGGCGGGGCCCGTCAGGGCGCGGGCGTGCCGAGCGAGGAGCGCAACTGCCGCGTGGCGCGCGGCATGTTCCACCCCAGGGCACCGGTGACGAGCCCGTCCTCGTGGTAGACGGCGGCGAACCTCCCGTCCTGCGGGTCGCCTTCGACGACGGTCAGCGCGGCCGCTTCCGTCCACGACCCGTACGCCTGGATCTTCACGTCGTACTGGTCGGTCCAGAAGTACGGCACCGGGGCGTACGGTGTGCCCTTGCCGAGCAGGGTGCGCGCGGCGGCGACCGCCTGCTCGGTGGCGTTCATCCGGTGCTCGACCCGCAGCCGCCGCCCGCCGAGTCCCGGGTGCGGCCAGCTGGCCACGTCCCCCGCGGCGACCACGCCGGGCGCCGCCCTGCACAGCTCGTCGCAGTCCACGCCGTTGGCGAGGGAGAGGCCGCTGCCCGCGAGCCAGTCGGTCGCAGGCACGGACCCGATGGCCACGAGCACCACGTCCGCTCCGACCACGGCGCCGTCGGTCAGCGTCACACCGGTCACCCGGCCGTCCTCGCTGTTCAGCCCGGTGACGCCGGTGCCCGTGCGGACGTCGACCCCGTGCGCGCGGTGCAGGCCGGCGAGCAGTCCGCCCACCCGCGGTCCGAACTGCCGCACCATGGGCGCGGGCAGCGGGTCGACCAGCGTCACGGAGAGCCCGAGCGCACGGGCGACCGCCGCCGTCTCGGCGCCGAGGAAGCCGGCGCCGACGACCACCACGGAGGACCCGGCGAGCAGCGCGGCGCGCAGGGCGAGCGCGTCGTCGGCGGTGCGCAGCAGGTGCACGCCCGCCAGGCCGTGGCCGTACGGCAGAGGGCGCGGCACGACGCCGGTCGCCAGCACCAGGCCGTCGTAGCCGAGGCGTTCGCCGTCCCCGAGGACGAGCGTGCGGCCCGCGACGTCGAGGGAGGCCGCGGGCACCCCGAGCCGCCAGGCCACGTCGGGCGCCGCGGGCAGCTCGACCCGCTCGGGCGCCCACCGCCCGTCGAGCACCTGCTTCGACAGCGGCGGCCGGTCGTACGGCATCCGCTCCTCGGCGCCGACGACGGTGATCGTGCCGTCGAACCCCTCGCGGCGCAGGGTCAGCGCCGCGGTGTTGCCTGCGGCCGAGGCGCCGACGACCACGACCTCGCGCAGGCTCACGACGCGGCCGCCGCGCGCCGGGGGACACGGGGGCGGGGAAGGCCCGGCGGAAAGGAACCTGCCGGGCGCCGCGGGTCCTGGAGGGCGTGGGGTATGCGCATGGGGCGGGGTCCTTGTCCGTGGATGCCGGAGCCGACGGTGATCATTCCCGTCCCGGAGTACCACGCCGCGGGGGAGGGGCGCCAGAGCGCCTCCGGTCGTCGGGGACCCGGCCGGGGGCCGGGCGCCGAGCAGGCGCCGGCCCCCGGCCCGCCCTCCCGCCGGGTCAGCCGGCCGGCGGGAAGTACGAGTCGTCCACGATCTTCGACAGGTCGAGCTTGGAGACGCCCGGCGTCTTCGCGAGCGCGTCCTTGGAGGTCTGGAGCTGCGCCGTGGTCGGCGTGGGCCGGGCGGGCAGCACCTCCTTCGCGAAGTACTCCCAGGTCTCCTTGAGCGCCTTCGGATCGCTGATCTTCAGGTGCTTCGACAGCTCGCTCTCCGCGTACTTCTCGTCGGACTTCTCGCGGGCTATGGCCTGGCTGAGCGCCGTCATGAACTTCTTGATCTGGTCCTTGTGGCTCTTGGCGTACGCCGTGGTGGTGGCGAGCCCGACGTTCGAGGTGGGGATGTGCTGCTTCGCGAGGTCGAGGATGCTGTGATAGCCGGCGGCCTCGATCTGCGTGGAGGCAGGCGGGTGGGAGAGCGCCGCGTCCACACTGCCCGCGATGAGCGCGTTGTTGACGTTGGTGACCGAGCCGAGGGACACCAGGCGCACGTCCTGGGGCGTCAGGCCCAGCTGCCCCAGCGCCGCGAGCGTCGCCACGTACACGGAGCCGCTGCTCGTGGTGATGCCGATGCGTTTGCCCTTGAGTTCGGCCGCGGTCTTCGCCTTCGTGTAGAACTGGTAGGGGAACACCGGGGTCAGCGTCGCGAGGTAGTTGACCTGCGCACCCGACGCGGCGCCCGAGACCATCTCGGAGGCGCCGATGGACGCCATCTGCGTCTGGCCCGAGATCAGCGCGGGGAATCCGTCGGAGCCGCTGAGGCTCGTCAGGGAGACGTCGAGGCCCTGCTTCTTGAACAGGCCGGAGTTCACGGCGATCCACAGCGGGAGCTGGTCGGCGACGAGCTGGCTGTAGCTGACCGTCATCTTCGCCGTGCCGCCGGTGCCGTCGCCCGCGCCGGCCGCGTCCGCGCCGGGCGCGCACGCCGACACGGCAAGGGCGAGGGCGCCGGCGGCCGCGGCGAGTCCGTAGGTCGCGCGCCGTGAGCCGCGCCGTCCGCCGTGCTTCGTGGTGTCGCGCATCGTGCCTCTTTCGGGTTCGGTCGTGCGTCAGTCGGAGGGGTTGCGCCAGGAGTCGAAGTGCCGCTCCACGCGCTGGAGCAGGGCGTTGAGGGTCACACCGGTGAGGGCGAAGATGAAGAGGCCGGCGAAGACGACGGAGGTCTGGAACTGCTGGCCCGCGTTGTTCATCAGCATGCCGACTCCCGCCTGCGCGCCGCTGAGTTCGGCGACGAACACACCGATCAGCGCCTGGCCGACAGCGAGCCGCAGGCCGCTGACGATGAAGGGCACCGTGCCGGGCAGGGCGATGGTGCGGAAGATCTGCAGGTCGGTGCCGCCGAAGCACTTGGCGACGCGCAGCACCGCGGGGTCCAGGTTCTGCACGCCGCTGGCCGCGTTGATCAGGATCGGGAACACCGCCATCAGGAAGACGATCATGATCTTCGATGAGTCGCCGATGCCGAGCCAGATGATCAGCAGCGGCGTCAGGGCGATGCGCGGAGTGGCGTAGAGGAAGCTGACGAACGGGCTGAGGATCCAGGAGAGTTTGCGATACCAGCCGATCAGCATCCCGATCGGCAGCCCCACCACGGCGGCGAAGACCAGGCCGAGCAGGAGTTCGCGCCCGCTGGTGAGCAGGTCCGTCCAGATGGCGCTGGTGCTGAAGAGGTTCTCGAAGGCGGTGATGACGTCGCCCGGGCCCGGCAGGACGATCGCGGGCCGCACCCGCAGCAGCGCGAGCACCTCCCAGACCGCGAGGGCGACGACGACGGCGACGGTGCCGTACACGTACTTGGGGTGGGGCCGCCGCCTGGTGCGGGCGGGGCGCGCGTCCGGCAGGGGTTTCGGCGGCTCGACGCGTGTGGTGACGGCCATGTCAGGCGGTTCCTCCGTTCGCGGCGGCGGCGTCGGGTCGGTCCGCCGCCGCACCGTGCAGGGTGTCGGAGATGTCCTCCACCAGCGCCTGGAACGCTGGGAGTTTGCGGATTTCCTGGCCGCGCGGCCGGGGCAGCGGCACGCCGATCTCCCGGACGATGCGGCCGGGCCGCGGGCTGAACACGCACACCCGGTCCGCGAGGAACGCGGCCTCGGTGATGTCGTGCGTGACGAACAGCGCGGTCACACTCTTCTCGGCGCAGATACGGGCGAGCTCCACCTGCATGACCTCGCGCGTCTGGGCGTCGATGGAGGCGAAGGGCTCGTCGAGCAGCAGCACTTCGGGCTCGACCGCGAGGGCCCGCGCGAGGTTGACCCGCTGCTGCATGCCGCCGGAGAGCTGCCCCGGGTGCCGGTCGGCGGCGGCCGAGAGGCCCACCAGGTCGAGCAGGTCGCGGGCGCGCTCGCGTGCCTCGGCCCGCTTGACGCGCTTGCCGAGTTCGAGCCCGTAGGTCACGTTGTCCAGCACACTGCGCCACGGCAGCAGGCTCGCGTGCTGGAACACCATGGCCCGGTCGGGCCCGGGGCCGGGTACGGGGCGCCCGTCGACGGTCAACGAGCCGCCGGTGATCGGCAGGAACCCGGCGACGGCGTTGAGGAAGGTGGTCTTGCCGCAGCCGGAAGGGCCGACGATGCAGACGAAGTCCCCCTTGTACAGGGTGAGATCGACCCGGTCGACGACCGTGCCTGACCCCGGATCCGCCGCGGAGCCCGGCTTCCGGTAGTCGACGAGGACGCCGGCTGCCCGCAGGTGGGCGGGGCGAAGTCCCTGGTCCGCGCCGTGCGGTGACGCCTCTTTCGCAGGACCTGACCGCGGCGTCGAGTCCTGCGGGGAGCGATGGGTGCTGGGAGACATGGCGCCGGAGTCTAGGTCTGAACATCAGACCATGCAATGGATACGCACTCTTGAAAAGGTCAGACGGTTAGCCCCAATATCGGCACCACCACTGCGAGTCGCCCGACCGGCCCGGGACAGGGGCCGAGGCGCTAGAGGAGGACCACCGTCATGCCGAAACACCCCAGCGACGTCATCCAGAGCGATCTGCGCAGCTTCATCGAGGCCGTCGACGACGGCGGTGAGCTCGAGGTCGTCTCGGGTGCCCACTGGGACAAGGAGATGGGCGCGGTCACCGAGGTGCTCTACCGGCAGAAGGTGGAGAAGTCCCCGATGCTGGTGTTCGACAAGGTTCCCGGCTACCCGGACGAGAACCGCTGCCTCTACGGCATGTTCGGCTCCCCGATGCGGCTGGCGCTCGCGCTCGGCATGGAGCCCGGCATCGCCGCGAGCCGCGCCGACATGCTCACCAACTTCCGCAAGGTCATCAAGAAGGGGTTCAACCAGATCCCGCCGAAGACCGTCGCTCAGGGCCCGGTCCTGGAGAACGTCGTCAGCGGCGACGACATCGACCTGCTGTCGATGTTCCCCGTCCCCGTGCACCACGAGCTCGACGGTGGCCGGTACATCGGCACGGCCTGCGGTGTCGTCACCCGCGACCCCGACACCGGCCGCGTCAACCTCGGCACCTACCGCGTCCAGGTCAAGGACAAGAACACCTGCGCGTCGTACATCTCCAACGGCAAGCAGGGCCGCATCCACCGTGACAAGTACCTCGCGGCGGGCAAGCCCTGCCCCGTCGTCATCATCGTCGGCATGGACCCCGTCACCTACCTGGCCTCGGGGTACACCCTCGCCGACGGCGTGCCGGAACTCGACTGGTGCGGCGGCCTGATGGGCCGGCCGCACGAGGTCATCGAGGGCGAGGAGACCGGACTGCCGTTCCCCGCGCGCTCGGAGATCGTCCTGGAGGGCGAGATCCTGCCGAGCGAGATCACCGAGGAGGGCCCGTTCGGCGAGTGGCACGGCTACTACGCGGGCGAGGCCAGGGACGAGCCCGTCATCCGCATCAAGCGCGTCTACCACCGCGACAACCCCATCCTCACCTGCGCGGCCAGCCAGAAGCCCCCGCACGCCCACCTCTTCGAGCGCTGCTTCCTGCGCTCCGCCGCGCTGCTCGACTCCCTGGAGGGCGCGGGCGTGCCGGACGTGGTGAGCGCCTGGACCCACCAGGCGGGCTCCGGGCGCACCTTCGTGGTGGTGTCGGTCAAGCAGCGCTACTTCGGCCACTCCACCCAGGTCGGCCTGGTCGCCTCCCAGGTCAACCCGGTCGGCTACGTGGGCCGGTGGATCGTGGTGGTCGACGACGACATCGATCCGAGCGACATCCACGACGTCATATGGGCGATGGGCACCCGGTGCGATCCGAAGACCATGACGACCACACTGGACAGGACCTGGTCGTCCCGGCTCGACACACTGGTCACCGACTACGACCGGCTCTACAACTCCCGCATGGTGATCGACGCCTGCATCCCCTACGAGCGCCGCGACACCTTCCCGACCGTCGCCCAGACCTCTCCCGAACTCGCCGCGGACGTCCGCGCCAAGTACCCGCACCTGTACCGGTGAGCGGTCCCGCACGCGCCGGGGCGCCCGGCGCGAAGCAGCGCCTCGTCGTCGGGGTGTCCGGTTCGAGCGCGCCCCAGCTCGCGGTGAAGTTCCTCGAACTCGCCCGGGAACTCGGCACGGTCGAGACCCACCTCGTCATGTCGCAGGGCGCACGGCTCAGCGTCGAGCTCGAACTGCGCAAGGACCCCGCAGAGGTGGAGAAGCTCGCCGACGTCGTGTACGACGCGCGCGACCTCGGCGCCGCCGTCTCCTCCGGCTCCTTCCCCACCCTCGGCATGGTCGTGGTGCCCTGCTCGATGCGCACCCTGGCGGCCATCGCCACCGGCAACTCCGACAACCTGGTGGCACGCGCCGCCGACGTCACCCTCAAGGAGCGCCGCCCCCTCGTGCTGGTGGCGCGCGAGACCCCGCTCAACTACATCCACATCGAGAACATGAAACGGGTGACACTGGCGGGCGGCACGATCCTGCCGCCGGTGCTTTCCTTCTACCACCAGCCGCGGACCGTCGACGACCTGCTGGGGCAGGTGTGCGGCAAGGTCCTCGACCAGTTCGGCATCGCCAACGACGCGTACCGCCGCTGGACCGGCTGACCCGCGGACAGGACCCCGCTCCGCACGGCCCCGGGGGCCGCCGCCGCACCGCGGTGGCGGCCCCCGCGCGTGCCACAATGCCCGCGTGAGCGACGACATCTCCCCCCTCGTGGCCCGACTCGGCCTCGAACCGCACGTCGAGGGCGGCTGGTTCCGCGAGACCTGGCGCACTGGCCCCACCGCGACCCCCGACGGCTACCCCGGCCCGCGCGCGTACGCGACCGGTATCCACTACCTCCTCCACCCCGGCGAGCGCTCCCGCTGGCACCGGGTGCGCTCCGACGAGCTGTGGCTCTGGCACGGCGGCGGCCCGCTGCGCCTGCGCCTCGGCGGCACCGCGGAGGCGCCCGAGGAGCACACGGCGCCGCTGCTCGGCATGGCCGTCGCCGACGGCGAGCGCCCCCAGGTCCTCGTCCCCGCGGGGGAGTGGCAGGCCGCCGAGCCCGCGGGGACCGAACCCGTCCTCGTGTCCTGCGTGGTCGCCCCCGGCTTCGACTTCGCCGACTACTCCGAGCACCCGGGCGACCCGGCCTGACCGCGTCAGCTCCGGCACCCGCCGGGGCTGACACTCCCCCGTACGGACGAGCCCGGGGCGCGCGCCGGGCCGCCCGCCGCTGGAATGGCAGGATGACGGCCGCACCGCACGACTGCCTCGCCCGTAACGAGTGGATCTGCGGCACCTACCTCTCCACCCGCCGCCACGTCCTTGCCGACGCCGTCGTGCAGCACCTCGAACTCACCGCTGCCTCCGTCGGCATCGCCCTGGTCATCGCCGTGCCGCTGGCGCTCGCCGCCCGCGGCAGGCGCTGGGCCGCGGGACCCGTGCTCGGCGTCACGACCGTGCTGTACACCATCCCCTCGCTGGCGATGTTCTCGCTGCTGCTCCCGCTCTACGGGCTGTCTGCCTCGCTGGTCGTCGCAGGACTCGTCCTCTACTCGCTCACCCTGCTCGTACGCAACATCCTCGCCGGGCTGCGTGCCGTGCCGGAGGAGACCCGGCAGGCCGCACGCGGCCTCGGCTACGGGCCCTGGCGGCTGCTGCTCACCGTGGAGCTGCCGCTCGCGCTGCCCGCCGCCATGGCCGGGCTGCGCATCGCGACCGTCTCCGCCGTCTCCCTCGTGACCATCGGCGCGATCGTCGGCCACGGCGGCCTCGGCAACCTCATCTACGCGGGCATGAACACCTTCTTCAAGGCCCAGGTGCTCACCGCCTCCGTGCTCTGCGTGGCCCTCGCCGTCGCCGCCGACCTGCTGCTCCTCGGCGTGCAGTGGCTGATCACGCCGTGGGTGAGGAGGCAGCGCCCGTGAGCGTGATCGCGCACTCCTGGACCTGGCTGACCAGCGCGGACCACTGGAGCGGGCCCGACGGCATCGGGCACCGGCTCGTCGAGCACCTCTGGCTCACCGCCGCCTGCCTGGCGCTCAGCTGCGCCCTCGCCCTGCCGGTCGCCCTCGTCCTCGGCCACCTCGGCAGGGGAGGCGTGCTCGCCGTCAACATCTCCAACGCGGGCCGCGCCGTCCCCACCTTCGCCGTCCTCGTGCTCCTGCTGCTCACCCCCATCGGCTCGTACGGGCAGTGGCCGACGGTCGTCGCGCTGGTGCTGTTCGCGGTGCCGCCGCTGCTGACCAACGCCTACGTGGGGATGCGCGGCGTCGACCAGGACGTCGTGAGGGCCGCACGCGGCATGGGGATGACGGGGAGCCAGCAGCTGCTGCGGGTGGAGCTGCCGCTCGCCCTGCCGCTGATCCTCACCGGCGTGCGGATCGCCGCCGTCCAGCTCGTCGCGACCGCCACTCTCGCCGCCCTGGTCGGCGGCGGCGGACTCGGCCGGATCATCACCGCGGGCTTCAACCTCGCCTCCACGCCGCAGGTGGTCGCGGGCGCCGTCCTGGTCGCCGTCCTCGCGCTCCTGGTGGAGGGCGCCTTCGCGCTCGTGCAGCGGCTGACCGGCAGGCGCGGCGGGGGCGAGGCCGCGTGAGCCGCGCCCGGCGCCCGCCCGCCCCGCGCACGGCCGCGGGCCGCCGCGCGCTGCTCGCCGTGCTCGCCGCCGTCCTCCTCCTCGCGGGCTGCGCCACAGGGCCTTCCCTGGAGAACCAGGGCCAGGTCACCGCGCCGCCGGGCGACGCCACGCACCTCACCATCGGATCCGCCGGCTTCACCGAGAGCGACCTGCTCGCCCAGATGTACGCGGTCCTCCTCGGCCGCGCCGGCTACCGCACCCGCATCCTGTCGGTCACCAACCGCGAGATCTACGAACCGGCCCTGGAGAGCGGCCAGATCGACGTCGTACCCGAGTACGCGGCGACCTTCGCCGACTGGCTGAACGCCAAGGCGCACGGACCGCAGGCCCGGCCCGTCGGATCCCCCAGCCTCGCCCGCACCATGGCCGCGCTGCGCCCGCTCGCCGCCCGCCGCGGCCTCACGGTCCTCGCACCGGGCCGCGCCATCGACCAGAACGCCTACGCCGTGCCCCGCGGCTACGCCGCCCGCCACCGCCTGCGCACCCTGAGCGACCTCGGCAGGTCCCGCCTTCCGGTGCGCCTCGCGGCGGGCGACGAGTGCGCCGCCCGCCCGTACTGCGCGCCCGGCCTGCGCAAGACCTACGGCATCCGGCTCACCGGCATCGACCCCACCGGCATCGGCACCACCCCGTCCAAGCGCGCCGTGCAGCGCGGCCGTGACCAGATGCTCGTCACCACGACCACCGACGCGACCCTCGACGGCTTCGGGCTCGTCATCCTCCGCGACGACCGGCACCTCCAGAACGCCGACCACGTCGTGCCCGTCGTCAACCGCGCCCGCGCGGGCAGCGCCAGGATCGCCGCTGTGCTCGACCGCCTCGGGCGCGTCCTGACCACCGCCGACCTCGCCTCTCTCAACGAGCAGGTCGACAGCTGGCGCAGGCTGCCCGAGGACGTCGCGCGCCGCTACCTGGAGTCGAAGAGGCTCGTCCCCGCGTCCTGACCGCGCGCGCAGGCCGCGCCCCGCTCAGGCCGCCAGCCGCGCCGGGAGCCACCTGAGCTGCACGGCCTCCTGGTACGGGCCGCCGCCCTCATGGCCGTTGAAGTCGTACACCTCGATCGATTTGTCGTCGCTCCCGTACGCGTTGAACGCGGCGAACACCGTCGACGGCGGGCACGTCTGGTCCTCCAGCGCCGTCGAGAACAGCGCGGGCGCCCGGCAGCGCGCCGCGAAGTGCACCCCGTCGAAGTACGCGAGCGTCTCGCGCACCCGGTGCGTACGGCCCCGGTAGGTGCTGAGGTACTCGCCGATCTCCCGGTACGGCGGCCTGTCGGTGAGCGTGATCGCGCGCGGGAAGTCGCACAGGAACGGCACGTTCGGCGCGATCGCGGCCAGGTCGTCCACCAGGCCCGCGACCGCCAGGGTGACGCCGCCGCCCTGGCTGGTGCCGGTGACGGCCGTGCGCGCCGCGTCCGCCAGCGGATGCGAGCGCGCCGCCTCGACCGCCCGCACCCCGTCCGTGATCAGCCGCCGGTAGTAGTAGTCGTCCGGGCTCTCGACGCCCCTCGTCATGAACCCGGGGAACGCGGAGGCGCTGCCCACGGGATCGGGCGTGTCGCCCCCGCCCCACGCCCCGCCCTGGCCCCGCGTGTCCATCACGAAGTGCCCGAAGCCGGCCGCCGCCCACAGCAGGTGCGTGTGCGGGAGGCCGCGCCCGCCGCCGTAGCCGAGGTACTCCACCACCACGGGCACCGGCTCCCGCACCCCGGCAGGCAGCACGAACCAGCCCTTGACCCGGTGGCCGCCGAAGCCCGCGAAGGCCACGTCGAACACGTCCACCGCCGCGAGGCCCGTCTCCACCGGCTCGAAGCGCGCGTCCAGCGCGTGCGCCCTCGTCTCCGCCAGCGTCCGCGCCCAGAAGCCGTCGAAGTCGGCCGGCTCCCGGGACGCGCTGCGATACCCGCGCAGCCGGTCGAGGTCCAGGTCGAACAGGGCCATCGGGCACCACCTTGATCGTCGTGAGAGGGGGGCGGGGACACCGTACGTCCCCGGGGCGCCGGCGAGAGGACGTGGGCCCCGCCGGAACCCCGCCGTCCGCCGGGCGGCCCTGATCGCGGCGCGCGGCGCAGGGCCCGTCCACGGGCCCTGCGCCGATGACGGACCGGATGCGCGTCGCCCACGTCGCGGACCCCGAGGGCAACATCGTCGAACTCCAGCAGTGGCTCGCCCCGCGCGACTGAGCCGCCCGCGCGGGGCGCCGCACCGCTGAGCCGTCCGGGGCACCGAGCCGCCCGCGCCGCGGGTGCCGCACGCGGCGGTCCGACGCCGGCGGCGAGCTGCCGCGCTCAGGCGTCGGAGACCGACGAGAAGTCGACCTCGCCGCGCGGCACGCCCCGCGCGTCGGCGTCCACGGACCTGCGCAGCGCCTCGTGGAGCTTGGCCGGGGTCAGCACCCCCGCGAAGCGGTCACCTTCGAGCACCGCGACCCACCCCGCGTCGTGCTGGAGCATCTCGCCGAACGCCCGCTTCAGCGGCGCGCCGAGCGCCACCCACGCCTCCATCCGGCGCGCCAGGCCGCCCACCAGGGCCCCGCCGCCCGCTCCTTCGAGCTCCCGCCCCGCGACCCAGCCGTGCAGGGCCCCGTCGGCGCCGAGCACCACCGCCCACCGCGCGCCGGCCTCCCGCAGCCGCGCCGCGACGTCCCCGGCGGGCTCGTCCACCCGGGCGACGGGCGGCTGTTCGAGGTCCGCCGCCTCCACCGCCGTCACCGAGAGCCGCTTCAGCCCCCGGTCGGCCCCGACGAACTCCGCCACGTAGTCGGACGCGGGCGCGCCGAGGACCGCCGCAGGCGTGTCGAACTGGGCGATGCGCCCCTGTCCGTACACCGCGATCCGGTCGCCCATCCGCACCGCCTCCTCGATGTCGTGCGTCACCAGCAGCACGGTCTTGCGCACGGCGGCCTGGAGGGCGAGGAACTCGCTCTGCAGGCGCTCCCGCACCACCGGGTCCACCGCGCCGAACGGCTCGTCCATCAGCAGCACCGGCGGGTCCGCTGCGAGCGCGCGCGCCACCCCGACCCGCTGCCGCTCGCCGCCCGAGAGCTGCCCCGGATAGCGGGGGCCGTACACGGCAGGGTCGAGCCCCACCAGCTCCAGCAGCTCCGCGGCCCTGGCCCTGGCCCGCCCCCGTGACCAGCCGGCCAGCAGAGGCACCGCGGCCGCGTTGTCGACGACCGTGCGGTGCGGGAAGAGGCCGCCCTGCTGGATCACGTAGCCGATGCCCCGGCGCAGCCGCACCGGATCCTGACGCGCGACGTCCTCGCCGCCCACCAGGATCCGCCCCGACGTGGGGTCGGTCAGCCGGTTCACCATCGTCATCGTGGTCGTCTTGCCGCACCCCGAAGGACCGACCAGGGTCACGAGCTCGCCCTCGCGCACCTCGAAGGACAGCCCGTCGACGGCGGTCGTGCCGTCCGGATACACCTTGCCGACCTGCTCGAAGCGGATCACTTCTCCACCGTAGGAGGGTCCGGCCCTGGCCGCCGCTCCCCGACGGGCGCAAACCCGGCGACCGGGTGACAATGGAGGCGGGGAGAGGGGCGCCGCTGTGCGCGGCGCGGGATCCCCTCCCCGCCCGCGTCGCCGCGTCCAACGGTGCACGGTTCGTACGGCGCACGGGACCACCGACCATGCTGGAAGGGGTAGAGATGCTGCTGCCCGACCGACACCTGGTCGCCGACCTGCTGGGCCGCTACCGGGCATGGGAGCGGCTGGTGCTCGCCGACCCGCACGACGACGCCACACGGCGCCGCTTCGAGGACGTGGCCTACACCCTCTGCGTCCTGATGGGCCAGCGCACGGCGCGCGAGGCGATCCTCAAGGCGGAGTCCTACCTCCGCCACATCCGGCCCGTGCCGCTGTTCGCCGAGGCCGAGGGCGGCCGCCCCTGACGGCGCCACCGCACCGCCCCGAGCCCCGCGCACACCGCGCGGGGCTCGGGCGTGCCGGGGCCCTCCGGCTTCCCCCACATGCAAGCGACCGCTTAGTATGCGGCGGTACGCCCATCGTGTGTGGAGGCCCGAATGCAGGCATGGCACGTGCACAGCAACGGCGAGCCGAAAGAGGTCATGCGGCTCGCCGAGACCGAGCCGCCGGAGCCGGGACCCGGGCAGGTCAGGGTCGCCGTACGCGCGGCGAACGTGAACTTCCCCGACGCCCTGCTGTGCCGCGGCCAGTACCAGATCAGGCCGCCCCTGCCCTTCACGCCCGGCGTGGAGATCTGCGGCAGGACCGAGGACGGCCGCCGCGTCATCGGCACCGTCGCACTGCCGCACGGCGGCTTCGCCGACCACGCGCTCGCCGACGAGGCCGCCCTGCTGCCCGCGCCCGCGTCCCTCGACGACGCCCAGGCGGCCGCCCTGCACATCGGTTACCAGACGGGCTGGTTCGCCCTGCACCGCCGCGCCCACCTCCAGGCGGGCGAGACCCTCCTCGTGCACGCGGCCGCCGGGGGAGTGGGCAGCGCGGCCGTCCAGCTCGGCAAGGCCGCCGGCGCCCGCGTCATCGGCGTCGTCGGCGGCCCCGCGAAGGCCGAGACCGCCCGCGGACTCGGCTGCGACCTCGTACTCGACCGGCACACCGACGACCTCGTCGCCGCCGTCAAGGACGCCACCGGCGGCCGTGGGGCCGACGTCGTCTTCGACCCGGTCGGCGGCGACGCCTACGCGAAGTCCGCCAAGTGCGTGGCCTTCGAGGGCCGCATCGTCGTCATCGGCTTCACCAGCGGCCACATCCCCGCCCCCGCCCTCAGCCACGCCATGGTGAAGAACTACTCGGTCCTCGGCCTGCACTGGGGCCTGTACGCGGCGAAGGACCCCGCCGCCGTCGCCCGCTGTCACGAACGCCTCACCGACCTGGCGGACCAGGGCAGGATCGCCCCGCTCGTCAGCGAGCGCGTCCCCCTCCCCGGCGCCGCCGACGCCGTGCAGCGCGTCGCCGACGGCACCACCACAGGACGCGTCGTCGTCGTACCGGAAGGAGCCGCGTGATGGCAGCCGCCGCCACCCCGCCGGGCGCGGAGGATCTGCGCGCGCGCACCCGCCGGCTGCTCGACCAGCACCCGCCGAAGACCACGGCGCCCGCCGACTTCCTCGACGCGCGCTTCGACGCGGGACTCGCCTGGGTGCACTTCCCCGACGGCCTCGGCGGACTCGGCGCGCCCCGCGCCCTCCAGCCGGTCGTCGACGCGGAACTCGCCGCCGCGGGCGCCCCCGACAACGACCCCCGCCGCATCGGCATCGGCCTCGGCATGGCCGCCCCGACCCTCCTGCAGTACGGCACCCCCGAGCAGCGCGAGCGCTTCCTCAAGCCGCTGTGGACCGGCCGCGAGGTGTGGTGCCAGCTGTTCAGCGAGCCCGGCGCGGGCTCCGACCTCGCCGCGCTCGCCACCCGCGCCGTACGGGACGACGCCACGGGCGACTGGATCGTCAGCGGCCAGAAGGTCTGGACGTCCAGCGCGCACCTCGCGCGCTGGGCCATTCTGATCGCCCGCACCGACCCCGACGTGCCCAAGCACCGCGGCATCACCTACTTCGTCTGCGACATGACCGACCCCGGCGTCGAGGTGCGGCCGCTGCGCCAGATCACCGGCGAGGCCGAGTTCAACGAGGTCTTCCTCACCGGCGTCCGCATCCCCGACGCCCACCGCGTCGGCGGCGTGGGGGAGGGCTGGCGCGTCGCCCAGGCCACGCTCATGAACGAACGCGTCTCCATCGGGGGCGCCCGCGTCCCGCGCGAGGGCGGCATGATCGGGCCCGCGGCCGCCACCTGGCGCGAGCGCCCCGAGCTGCGCACCCACGACCTCCACCAGCGCCTCCTCGACCTGTGGGTCGAGTCAGAGGTGGCGCGCCTGGCGGGCGAGCGCCTGCGCCAGCAGCTCGCCGCAGGACGCCCGGGACCCGAGGGCAGCGGCACAAAGGTCGCCTTCGCCCGCCTCAACCAGGCCATCAGCGGCCTTGAGGTCGAACTCCTCGGCGCCGAGGGCCTGCTCTACTCCGACTGGACGATGCGCCGCCCCGAACTCGTCGACTTCACCGGACGCGACGCCGGATACCGGTACCTGCGCTCGAAGGGCAACTCCATCGAGGGCGGCACCAGCGAGGTGCTCCTCAACATCGTCGCGGAACACGTCCTCGGCCTGCCGCAGGAGCCGCGCACCGACAAGGACGTCGCATGGAAGGACCTGACGCGATGACCGGCGAGGACGCCGCCGCGGAAACCCCCGACCTGCTGTACACGCAGACCGAGGAGGACCTGCGCGCCTCGGTGCGCTCCCTGCTCGCCGACCGCGCGGACCCGGCCGCCGCCCTCGCGCGCGCCGAGTCGGGCGACCCCTACGACGCCGGCCTCTGGGACCGGCTCGCCGTGTCCGTGGGCGCGGCGGGCCTGCTCGTGCCCGAGGACCTCGGCGGCGCGGGCGCGAGCCACCGCGAGGCCGCCGTCGTCCTGGAGGAGCTGGGCCGCGCGGTCACCCCCGCGCCCTTCCTCACCAGCTCCGTCGTGGCCACCGAGACCCTCATCGGCTGCGACACCGGGCTGCCCGACGTGGCGGGGCTCCTCACCGCGCTCACCGGCGGCGCCCGCACCGCGGTGCTCGCCGTGCCGCTCACCACCGCGCCCTACGGCGACCCGCCGGCCGCGGGAGCCGCGGTACGGCCCGTCGCCGACGCCGTACGCGCCGACGTGCTGCTCGTACCGCGCGAGGACGGCCTCTACGCGGTCGAGGCCGCGGATCCGGCCGTCACCCGCACGCCGCTCACGCCCCTCGACCTGACACGGCCGCTCGCCGAGGTCGCCGTGGCACCCGGCGCGGGGCTTCGCCTCGCGGACGCCGCCACCGCCCGCGCGGCGGTGCGCAGGGGGCTGCGCGCGGGAGCGGGACTGCTCGCCTCCGAGCAGCTCGGCATCGCCGAGTGGTGCCTCGCCGAGACCGTCAGGCACACCGGGGAGCGCCACCAGTTCAACCGGCCCGTCGGCTCCTTCCAGGCGCTCAAGCACCGGATGGCGCAGCTCTGGGTCGAGGTCGTCTCGGCCCGCGCGGCCGCACGCAACGCGGCCGCCGCCCTCGCGGCCGACAGCCCGGAGGCCGGCCTCGCGGTCGCCGTCGCCGGGGCGTACTGCGGCCGGGTCGCGGTGCGCGCCGCCGAGGAGTGCGTCCAGCTGCACGGCGGCATCGGCATGACCTGGGAGCACCCCGCGCATCTGGCGCTCAAGCGCGCCAAGGCGGACGAGGCGGCCTTCGGCACCGCGGGCCACCACAAGGAGGCCGTCGCCCGCCTCGTGGACCTGCCCGCCCCGGCGGGGCCCCTGCCGTAGGGCGCGCCGCACCGGCACCGTAACGGCACACGGCCCGTCATCACCCGTACAGCGGACACGTCGTGCGGCCGGGCGGTGCCCCTCCTCCGCCACACTGGCGCCCATGCGCCGCGACACCCGTGCGGCGGAGGAGGGTGCACGATGGCGATCTCGGTCTCTCTGTTGCTGCTGCTCGCGGTCCTCGCTGCGGTCTTCATCCGCAGCGGCGGGCTGAAGATCTGGCACGCCGTGGTCTGCGTACTGCTGGGTTTCCTGCTGGCGAGCACCAGCATGGCGTCCACCATCGACCACGGCGTGTCCGCGACGGCCGACATGGTCAGCAGCATCCGGCCCTGAACGAACCGGGGCGGAGCCGGGAGCGCCGCCCGGCCCCGCCCCACCCGCTCAGACCGTCGCGACCCCGCCGACCAGCCGGTCCCCTGGGATGCCCGCCTTGTCGGGCGCGTAGTAGTCCCTGATGCCCGCCGCCCAGGTCGCGGCCGGGACCCGGTCGTCGTCCGTCGGCCCGAACTCCTCGAACAGGGCGTGGATGTTCGGCAGCTGGAAGCCGATGGCCGTCATCAGCGCCACGAACACCGGGCGCGTCACGAAGCCGTCCCCCGCCAGGTCGCCGAGGTCCGCGAGGGAGGTCGCGAAGTCGTCGAGCGCCTCGTCGAACCGCTCGGGCGCGAGGACGCAGGCCGTGTACTCCTCGAAGCTGATCCGCCCGTCGCCGTTGGCGTCCAACTCGCGCTCCAGGGCCGACCAGTACGTGCCGAACGCCGCGACCATCGCCGCCTTCGCGTCCTCCTCCGCGTCCGGCACCGCCTGGACGACCCGGTCCGCCATGAGGTCGAAGTCGTTGGGTTCGAGGTATCCGTTGCCGTCCACGTCGAACAGCTCGAAGACGAGACGTACCCGGTCGATCGCTTCCTTGCGCATGGTCTGTGGCCACCCTTCGTGAGACCCTGCCGGCCGCCCGGCGGCCCGCGGTCCCACTATGCGGAGGCCGCGCGGCCCCCGGCGGCCCCGGAGCGGCGGTTCACCGGAAGGAATGAAGCGGTCGTCACCGGCGCATGACCGGCCGGCGACCCGCCCACCAGCGCCCCTCGCCGGCCCCCTGCGGCCGCGCGCGGTGTACGCGTCCACCGGGCCGTGGGCGGCGCGCGGTCCCACGCGCCCGGCGCGCGGACGGCGCACGGCCCCTCAGGTGCCGATCACCCGTGACCTGATGAGGAACCGGACGCCCTCCGGCGCCTCCAACGAGAAGCCGCTGCCGCGCCCGGGCACCACGTCCACGATCAGCCGCGTGTGCCGCCAGAGCTCGTACTGGCTCGCCGACATCCAGAACGGCACGGCCTCGGCGACGCCCTCGACCTCCAGCGACTGGAGCAGGACGTCGGAGCCGCCGGTGCGGAACTCCCCCGCGGGGAAGCACATCGGCGCGCTGCCGTCGCAGCAGCCGCCCGACTGGTGGAACATCAGCGGCCCGTGCTCCTCGCGCAGCCGCCTGATGAGGTCCGCGGCGGCGGGCGTCACGTCCACCAGGGGGACCCCGCTCGCCGTCTTCTGCTGATCCATGATGCCGCCTCACTCCCGGACGGGCGGAACACCACCGATTGTCCAGGACCACGCCGCCCCGGTCCAGGCACCGGCACGCACCGATCCCCACCCGCCCGAAGGCGCCGACCGGCCCTCCCCGCGGCCCACACCCGCGGTCAGGCCCGGTCGGCCAGCTTCCCGATCCCGCCCGAGCGCAGCGCCGCCGCGACCCCGGCAGCGTCGGCCGGCCCCCGCTCCTCGATCTCGCGGGCGATGCGGCGCCGGTACACCTTCTCGAAGGTACGGAACAGCTCCGCGCCGCTCACATCGGGATCCGCGGACACCCGGTCGACAATCCGGTCACGCCAGAACTCGGGGGTACGCGCGGCCTCCCGCAGAGCGGGGGACGGCATGTCGTCTACGGGCTCACTCATGCCCGCATGCTACGGCGCGCCCGGGCCACCCCGTCCGGGGAGACCGCGGCCGCCTGCGCCACCGGGTGGTGCCTGCTGATGTTCTTCTCCAGCAGTTCTGTCACGGTGCGCACGCCCACGGAGCCGGGTGCGGAGGAGTCGGGCAGCCGGCCGTCGTCCTTCTTGAGGCGGGTGAGCGCCGCGTCGACCGCGCTGTGGGCGGCGAACAGGCACGGCGTGCTGTAGATCGCCACCTGGCAGCCGAGGTCCGCCAGTTCGGAGAGCGAGAGGCGCGGCGACTTGCCGCCGGCGATCTGGTTGAACAGCAGCGGCTTGTCGCCGATCGCCTGGCGGATGCGGTGGAGCCACTCGACGCTGCGGACGCCGTCCACGAGCACCACGTCCGCGTCGGTCCCGGCGAGCGCCCGCGCCCTGCGCAGGATCTCCTCGTCCTCCGTGGCGTCGGTGCGGGCCACGACGACCAGGTCGCGGCGGCTCTCCAGGACGAGGTTCAGCTTCTCCAGGTACTCGTCGAGGGGCAGGATCAGCTTGCCGTCCGCGTGCCCGCACCGCCGGGGCCGCTTCTGGTCCTCAAGGATGACGCCGGAGGCGCCCGCGCGCTCCAGGCGCTGCACCATGTGGCAGGCGACCTCCGGGTCGACATAGCCGTCGTCGATGTCGACCAGCAGATGGTGGGCGGGGAAGGCGAGCCGGAGCCGCTCCACGAACGCGGCCATGTCGGGCCAGGCGATGAACCCGATGTCCGGCAGGCCGTAGTGGGAGGCGGCGAAGCCGAAGCCGGAGACGAAGAAGCCGTCGTAGTGCTGGGCGGCGACCGAGGCCGAGTGCATGTCGTGGATGCCGATGAGCGGGGTCGTCCCGGGAGACCTGATCTCGTCCCGGAGCGTGCTTCCGTAGGGCATGGTGGCTCCTCTCCCCGGACCGGCGGGCGGTCGGGGGCGGTGGGGGACCGGCCGGGTCCCTGTCAGGGGGTGTGCCCGCGGGGACGGAGTGCGCAATCCCATGCGGGCATGCGCACATCTATACAGTCACGGCGCCGCGCCTCCTCACGGGTGCGGGCGCGCGGGCCGCCTGTGCACGTGCGGGGCGGCAGGGCGGCTCCGGCAGGATCCGGCCGGGCCCGCCGGCGCCCCTACGGCCGGACCTTCGCCGCGAACGGCGCCGCGTCGGCGGGCTGTTCACCCGCCGAGCGCGCGGCGTGCGGCCGCCTGCCCGCACGCGCGAGCCGCGGCAGGGCGCCCCGCCGAACCCCTGTGCCTCCTCCATGCGGGAATGACTCGACATGGTGAACTCGTCAACGCCGAGCGCGTGGTACTCCTGCAGGTCCGCCGCCGGCCCGGGTGGGCCGTGGGGAGGCCTTCGGCCGGCGGGAGCGCGCGGGAGCGGGTCGGTTCTCGCCGTGCTGAGCCACCCGGTCACCGGAGCGGACGCCGTCGCGTTCGTGACGTACGGAAAGGTCAAGCCGGCCAGCCTCACGGCGCGACCCGTGCTGAGCGCCACCGTGCGATCGGGGTGGGACTGGGCGACCGTCGGGGGGCGGCCGAGGTCGTGGGCCCGACGACCCGCATCCGGCCTTCGACGCCGAAGGCGTGCGGCTGCTGCTCCGCTGCTCCGCGCGGTCTACACGGCCGCCGGCGGCACCCATGACGACTGGGACGCATACGACAGGGTGGATGGCCGCCGACCGCCGCGCGGCCGTCCTCGTGCGGCCGCACCGCGTCTACGGCAGGGCCTGACCGCGGCCCCCGGACGCGCCGTCCGCCCCGGCCGCGGCCCCCGCGCCGGCGTGCCGCTCGCCCCAGACGCGCAGCGCGACGAGGACGGGAACGAGGTCGCGGCCTGACGCGGTGAGCACGTACTCGTCGCGCGGAGGGCGGTCGCAGTACTGCCGGCGTTCGATGACGCCGGCCTCCTCCAGCTTGCGCAGCCGCGCCGCGAGCGTCTCCCGGGGAGCGCCGGTGTTGATCTGGATGTCCTTGAACCGGTGGACGCCGAAACCCAGCTCCCTGACCACGAGCAGGCTCCAGCGCTCTCCCACGACGTCGAGCGCGTCGGCGATGGAGCAGACTCGGGGCGCCCGTGGCCCAACCGATTCGTTTTTCTGACTCACCCCGTCATGGTAGCTCCGGCGCGGAGCCCTGCGGGGGTACCGCCGCGGCGCCCCCGACGTGTCGATTCGCTTTTCGAACTCGCTTGGGTATGGTGGGGCGCGTCGAGTCAGTTCGAAAACCGGACTCACGTGGCGCGGTGGATCCCGCGCCCCGGGAGACCTCCTCGTGACGCAAGGGACGGCACAGCCATGACATCGATCCCCGTCACCGGCGCCTCCGACGGCGTCGGCCGGGCGCTCGCCGCGGAACCGGCCGCCCGCGGTCACCGCGTCGTGGCCACCGCGCAAGACCCCCGCGCCCTCGCGCCCCTCGACGTCGACAGGAAGCCGCGCCCCTGCGCCCGGAACACCGCCGGCGCGATCCGGGCCGCCTGCCTCCCGGCCCGAACGCGAGCGCCCCGGCCGCACCGGGCGCGCTGACCGCGCCGCGCCTACCGCGCCCGCGGGCGGCGTCGCCCGGCACAGACAGGCGACGCCGGCTCCGCGCGCCGCCCCCCCCCGCCCCCTCCGCATCCGACACCCCTTCCGCACCGCATCCCCCTGGAGAACGCCATGCAGTACACGACCTTCGGCCGCACCACCGGTCTTCGCGTCTCCGAGGTCGCCCTCGGCGCCGGCACATTCGGCAACCGCGCCCTGCCCGGCACCGAGCCGGAGGAGGCCCGCAGGATCGTCGACCGCTTCGCCGACGCGGGCGGCACCTTCATCGACGCGGCCGAGAGCTACCAGGCCGGGGAGGCCGAGGAGATCCTCGGCGACGTCCTCACGGGCCGGCGCGACCGCTTCACCCTCGCCACGAAGTTCGCCTTCGGCACGGGCGGCGAGCCGGGCACGCTCGGCGTCGGGAACAGCCGCGCGAAGATGCGCAGGGCCGTGGAGGACAGCCTTAGGCGGCTGCGGACCGACCGCATCGACCTGCTCTGGGTGCATCTGCCCGACACGGTCACCCCGACCGACGAGATCGTCAGGAGCCTGGACGACCTGACCCGGCAGGGCAAGATCCTCCACGCGGGGTTCTCCAACTTCCCCGCCTGGCGCACCGCCAGGGCCGCCGCACTCGCCGAGGTCCGCGGCAGCACGCCCCTCGTCGGCGTCCAGTTCGAGTACAGCCTGGTGGAGCGGACCGCCGACCGCGAGATCCTGCCGATGGCCGAGGCCCTCGGGCTCGGCGGCGCGCTGTGGTCCCCGCTCGGCGGCGGCCTGCTCACCGGCAAGTACCGCACCGGCAGCCAGGGGCGCCTCACCGACTGGGCGGGCTTCGTCCTCCAGAAGGAGGACAGCGGGTACAAGACCGCCGTGGTCGACGCCGTGCTCGACGTCGCGGCGAAGACCGGCCTGCCCGCGGCGCAGGTCGCCGTCGCGTGGGTGCGCGCGTTCGCCGCCCGCGCCGCCACACCCCTCGTCCCCGTCATCGGACCGCGCACCCTGGCCCAGCTCGACGACTACCTCGCCGCGCTCGACGTACGGCTCGACCCCGAGCACTACGACCGGCTCGACGCCGTCAGCCGCGTGCCCCTGGGCCAGCCGCACCAGCTCATCGCCGACTCCCTGCCGCGCGTCCTCGGCACCGACCCGGCACGCTTCCGCACCCCCGTCCACCCCGTCGCCTGACCTCACGGCGGGGCACGCGTCCTACTTCTGCCAGCCCATGGCCGTGAAGTCCCAGTCGCCGAGGCCGCTCGCGCCGAAATTCGCCAGGCCCTTGCGCACCGCGAGGATCTGCGGGCGCTGGTACAGCTCGATCGAGTGGCCCTCGGCCCAGATCAACCGGTCGGCCTCGTTGTACAGCCGGTCGGACCTGGCGGTGTCGGTGGTGCGCGACGCCTCGGTCATCAGCTTGTCGATCTCCGAGGAGCCGATCCGCCCGTAGTTGAGGTAGCTCTGCGCCCCCTCGGGCTGCTGGAACGTCGAGAACAGCTGCGAGGGGAAGACCTGGTCGACATTGCGGAAGCTCGTCAGGTCGAAGGCGCCGCGGTTGACGAACTTGGTGAAGTAGTCGGTCTGCGGGACCCGTTGGATGACGACCTGGATACCGGCCTGCCCGAGCTGCTGCTGCACGATCTGCGCCTGGTCCACCGCCGAGGAGGCGGAGCCCGAGCTGATCACGTACCGCAGGGTCAGCGTCCGGCCGTTCCTGGTGCGGGGCTTGCCGGGGCCGGCCTCCCGCCAGCCCGCCTGGTCGAGCAGCTTGCGCGCGCCGGGCAGGTCGAAGCGGCCCCACCGGCCGGCGGTGTCCTGGTAGCCCGCCTGGTTGGGCATGAAGAAGTGGCTGTTCAGTGTGGTGACCGGGATGTCGAGGTCCTTGGCGAACGCCGCGACGATGCCCTTGCGGTCGGTGGCCAGGTCCACCGCCTGGCGCACCCGGACGTCCGCCAGCGGACCGCGTGAGCTCAGGGAGATGTGCACCTCGTCCCAGCGTGCGCCGCGTCTGATGTCGGTCTTCGGGGCCTTCACCAGGCGCTGGTAGTCCTCGGGCAGGATCGCGGGCGTCTCGTCGATCTCGTTGTTCAGGTACGCCTCGGTGTCGGCCGGCTGGTCGAGCGCCCGCCAGGTGATGGTGTCCAGCTTGGGCCGCGTGCCCCACCAGCGGGGGTCGGGCACGGTGGTGACGGTCTCCGCCGTCCTGTCGATGGACTTGATCCGCCAGGCGGCCCCGGTGACCGGGATGCGCTGGATCCAGCCCTTGTTGAACTTGTCCGGTGTGTCGATGGTCCCGGCGGGCAGCAGCACCCGGAACAGCCGCTGCCAGTCCGCGTACGGCGTGCCGAAGGTGACCTTCACCTCCTGGTCGTCCTTGCCGCGGGCCACACCGGAGATCTGGTCGTAGCCGCTGCTGTCCGCCACCAGGTACGCGTCGTCGTGCCCGTCGAGCGCGCGCCACACCGCGGCGAAGTCGCGGTAGCTCATCCGGGTGCCGTCGGACCAGGACGCCTTCGGGTTGAGCTCGTACGTCACCACCTGCGGCGACGTCGAGGTGACCGCGGCCGAGCGCAGATAGGCCGGGTCCGGGTGCGGAACGCCCTTGGCGTCCTTGGGCATCAGCACCGGCTCGACCTGTTCGAGGATGGCCGAGGCGTCCCCGTTGGTGCCGTCCACCTGGTACTCGTTGTACTGCGTGATCCAGGTCTGGGTCGACAGCTTCAGTGTGCCGCCCTGCCGCACGTTCGCGGCGGGCTGGGGGTTGATCCCCTGCGCGCCCACCGCCGGGGCCGCTCCCCTCCCGGCGCCGTCGTGCCCGTCGTCCGGCGAACCACCGCACGCCGAGAGCACCAGGGCGGCCGCGAGGGCGGCGGCCGCGCGGGCGACGGCTCTCAGGGGTTTGAACATGGGGGCAACCTCCGGCAGTTCAGGGCAGGACGGCGGGCGCGGGGTGCCCGCGAGCGGCATCGTAGGTCCGTACCGGCGGCGAGTGAGCGGCCCGCGAGATCTGACATGTTCTCTTCATATTGCTGCAATACTGCGACACGAAGATCGGCAGCACCGTCGACACCGGGGGAGAGGAACGCATGTGACGGCCTATCTGGGCAGGAGGCTCGGCTACTACGCGGTGCTGCTGCTGGTCGCCGTCTGCCTCTCCTACCTCCTCGCGTCCACGGTGCTCGACCCGCGCGCCTACTTCGCCGACCGCCACCCGGTCCCGCCGCCCGCCGCGGTCGACGCCCACCTCACCGCACTCGGCGTGGACGACCGCACCGCACTCGGCCTGCGGCTGTGGCACTGGCTCACCGGTGCGCTCACCGGCGACCTGGGCCGCACCATCGACGACGCGCCCGTCTCCGCCGAACTCGGCCGCAGGGTGGGCGTCAGCCTGCGGCTGCTGATCGCCGGCACGGCCATCGGCACCGTCGCGGGGACGCTCGCAGGCGCCTGGACGGCGGTGCGCCAGTACCGGCCGTCCGACCGCGCCGTCACCCTGCTCTCCTTCCTGCTGCTCTCCCTCCCCACGTTCCTGCTCGCGGTCCTGCTCAAGATCGGCGCGATCAGGCTCAACGCCGCCCTCGGCTTCGACCTGGTCAAGTTCACCGGCGAGAAGGACCCCGACCTCCACGGCGGCCTCCTCGCGACCCTCCGCGACCGCGGCGTCCACCTGCTGCTGCCGACGCTCTCCATCGGGCTCGTCACCGCCGCCTCGTACAGCCGCTACCAGCGCAACACCATGCTCGACGTGCTCGGCGCCGACTATCTGCGCACCGCGCGCGCCAAGGGGCTCAGCCGCCGCGCCACCCTGCTCAGGCACGGGCTGCGCACCGCGCTCATCCCGATGTCGACGTACTTCTCCTACGGCTTCCTCGCCCTGTTCACCGGCGCCATCTTCACCGAGATGATCTTCGGCTGGCACGGCATGGGGGAGTGGCTCGTCGAGTCCATCGGCAAGAACGACGTCAACTCCGTGACCGCGGTCTCCGCCTTCGCCGCCGTCGTCGTCCTGCTCTCGGGCTTCCTCGCCGACGTCCTGCACGCGGCACTCGACCCGCGCGTCCGCGCCTGAAAGAGGAGAGATCCGACGCCATGACGGCAGAGATCGCAGCGGCCGCCGCCGACACCGCGCTCGACGCGCCGGGCACCACCGCCGCACTGCCCGGCAGGGGCCGGCTCGTGCTGCGCCGCTTCCTCGCCAGGCGGAGCGCCGTCGCGGGCCTCGCGGTGGTGGCGCTGATGTTCGTCCTCGCCTTCGCGGGGCCGCACCTCACCCCCTGGGGTTACTCCGGTATCGACTACACCGCGCTGCGCGAACCCCCGTCCGGCGCCCACTGGTTCGGCACCAACAGGATCGGCCAGGACGTGTTCGCGCAGACCGTGCGCGGCCTGCAGAAGTCACTGCTCATCGGGTTCCTCGTGGGCTGCCTCTCCACCGCGCTCGCCGCCGCGGCCGGGGCGTGCGCGGGCTACTTCGGCGGCTGGACCGACCGCTGCCTGATGTTCCTCGTCGACCTGCTGCTCGTCTTCCCCGGCTTCCTGGTCATCGCGATCGTCGCGCCCCGGCTGAGGGCGGCAGGCTGGCTCGCCCTCGCCGCGCTGCTCGCCCTCTTCGCCTGGATGGTCACCGCACGGGTCGTCCGCTCCATGACCCGCTCGCTGGGCGAACGCGAATTCGTGCGCGCCGCGCGTTACATGGGCGTCCACCCCGTGCGGATCATCCTGCGGCACATCCTGCCGAACGTCGCCTCCTTCCTGATCATCGACGCGACCCTCGCGGTCGGCGGCGCCGTGATGAGCGAGACCGCCCTGTCCTACTTCGGCTTCGGCGTCCAGCCGCCCGACGTGTCACTGGGCACACTCATCGCGGACGGCACGAGCGCGGCCGTGACCTACCCCTGGATGTTCTTCTTCGCGGCCGGGCTGCTCGTGGTCTTCGTGCTCGCGGTCAACCTCATCGGCGACGGGCTGCGCGACGCGCTCGACCCGACCTCGGGAAAGGGCAGACCATGACCCCGGTGCTCCGCGTGCGGGACCTCACCGTCGACTTCGGCGGCACACCCGCCGTCCGAGGCGTCGGCTTCGACCTGCACCGCGGCGAAGTCCTCGGCATCGTCGGCGAGTCGGGCTCGGGCAAGTCCGCCACCGCGCTCGCCGTGCTCGGCCTGCTGCCGCGCTCGGCCCGTACGACGGGCTCCGTGCTGCTGGACGGAGCGGAACTCCTCGGCGCCCCCGAGCGCACCCTCGACACCGTACGGGGCCGGCGCATCGCGATGGTCTTCCAGGACCCGCTCTCCGCCTTCACACCGGTCTACCGCATCGGCGACCAGATCGCCGAGGCGATCAGGGCACACCACCCCGTGCCGAAGGCCGCGGCCCAGCGGCGCGCCGTCGAACTCCTCGACCTGGTCGGCGTACCGGAACCCCGGCTGCGCGCCCGCGCGTTCCCGCACGAGTTCTCCGGCGGCATGCGCCAGCGCGCCATGATCGCCATGGCCGTCGCCAACGACCCCGACGTCATCCTCGCCGACGAGCCCACCACCGCGCTCGACGTCACCATCCAGGCCCAGGTACTCGACGTGCTGCGCACCGTGCGGCGGGAGACCGGCGCCGCCATGGTCCTCGTCAGCCACGACCTCGGAGTGGTCGCGGGGACCGCCGACCGGGTCGCCGTGATGTACGCGGGCCGGATCGTGGAGAGCGCGCCGGTCGACGACCTCTACGCCCGCCCCGTCATGCCGTACACACTCGGCCTGATCGGCGCCGTGCCCCGGCTCGACGGCGCGGGGCCCGGGGGCGCGCCGCGGGCCGGGACCGTCGAGGAGGCCGGTACCGCGGGCGGGACCGAAGGCGCGGACGGTACCGGAACCGCTCATCCGCGGGCCGGGTCCGCGGAGAGGGGTGGGACCGCGGACGGGTCCGGGGCCGCGGAGAGGGGCGGGACCGCGCGGCCCGCCCTCGTGCCCGTCCCCGGCACACCGCCCGCGATGTACGCGCTCCCGCCCGGCTGCCCCTTCGCGCCGCGCTGCCCGCTCGCCGAGGAGGCGTGCCGCAGTGCGGAGCCCGCGCTGTCGGCCGTGGCGGACCCGGCCCATCTCGCCGCCTGCGTAAGGGCGGGCGAGCTCGCCGCCCGGCGGCCCGCGCCGGCTGACGTCTTCCCGCTGCCCGAACTCCCCGCGCCCGCGCCCCACTCCGCGCCGCCGGGAGAGCCCGTGCTGCGCGTACGCGACCTCGCCAGGTCCTTCCCCCTCTACCGCGGCACGGTCTTCAGGCGCCGCACCGGCACGGTCCACGCCGTCGACGGCGTCGAACTCGACATCCGCGCGGGGGAGACGCTCGGCCTCGTCGGTGAGTCCGGCTCGGGCAAGTCCACGACGCTCTACGAGATCCTCGGGCTCGCACCGCCCGAGCGGGGCGAGGTGGAGATCCTCGGCAGGTCCACCGCGCGCCTCGGCCGCCGGGAGGCCGCACGGCTGCGCTCCCGTGTGCAGATCGTCTTCCAGGACCCGCTCGCCAGCCTCGACCCGCGGATGCCCGTAGGGGACATCGTCGCGGAACCGCTGCGCGCCCAGGGCGCGGGCCGCGCGGCCGTCGCCCGCCGCATCCCCGAACTGCTCGCCCTCGTCGGCCTCGACGCGGCCCACGCCACCCGCTTCCCACACGAGTTCTCCGGCGGCCAGCGCCAACGCATCGCCATCGCACGGGCGTTGTCCGTCGAACCCCGGCTGCTCGTGCTCGACGAGCCGGTCTCGGCGCTCGACGTGTCGATCCAGGCGGGCATACTCGGCCTGCTCCAGCAGCTCAAACACCGGCTCGGCCTCGCCTACCTCTTCGTCTCGCACGACCTGTCCGTCGTGCGGCACATCGCCGACCGGGTCAGTGTGATGTACCTCGGCAGGACCGTCGAGGCGGGCTCGGTCGCGGAGGTCTTCACCGCCCCGCGCCACCCCTACACGCAGGCGCTGCTCTCCGCCGTCCCGCTGCCCGACCCACCGCGCGAGCGCACCAGGCGGCGGATCCTGCTGGCGGGCGACCCGCCGAGCCCCGCACACCGCGCGTCCGGCTGCCGCTTCCGGGGGCGCTGCCCCGTCTTCGCCGCGCTGGGGAGCGCGGACCGCGAGCCCTGCGTCAGCGCCGTACCGCCCCTCGCACCCCACGGCACGGACCAGGTGGCGGCCTGCCACCACCCCCGCGCGCGTGCGGTGGTGTGAGCGCCGAGCGGGACCCCACCGGGCCCGGTGCGACGAGCCCCGCGGTGCTGTTAGGGTGTTGCGCATGGACCCCGTGCTGCTGACGAGTCGACGTGTGATCGACTACGCGCGCGTCGCCAGCTGCCTCTGTCACTGACGGGCAGCCCCGCGGCCTCCCGGTGACAAGCCATCCCGTCCCGCGGGCCGGCTGCCGGAACGAGGGCCGCCGCCACTGCCGTTGACGTGAGGCGCCCTCATGATGCGCCGGGACCCGCGCACGCAATCCCCGGCGTTCCGCCCTCCCCCTCCCCTCGGTGTCACACCGACGCTTCGCGCCGCCCTCTCCTCGCCGCACAAGACCGCACACCACGACCGCTCGGCCGCGCCCGCGCGCGGCCATCCGGAGGTATTGTCATGCCCGCGTCCCACGAAGACGGACCGCCGTCCAACGAACCGAAGCTGCCGCCCCGTCACCGCAACCGCCGCCGCGTCCTCTGGTCCGCCGCCGCCGCCGTGGTGGTGGTCGCCGCGGTCGTCGTCGGCCTGGTGCTCTCCTCGGGCGGCGGCTCCGACGGCAAGACCGTCACCATCGGTGTCACCGACGGGTCCCAGCCGTACTGGAAGACCTACGCGTCCCTCGCCCGCAAGAAGCTCGGCGTCACTGTGAAGTTCGTCAACTTCACCGACTACAGCCAGCCCAACCCGGCGCTCAAGGAGAAACGCCTCGACCTCAACGAGTTCCAGCACATCCAGTACCTGGCGAACTACAACGTCACGGCGCACGACGACCTGCAACCGGTCGGCGCGACCGCCGTCTACCCGCTGCCGCTCTACTCGCTCAAGTACCGCACACCGTCGGCTCTCCCGGCGGGTGCCAAGGTCGCGATCCCCAACGACGCGATCAACGAGGCGCGGGGACTGCTCGTGCTCCAGGCCGCCAAGCTGATCACCCTCAAGGACGGCGGCACCGCCTTCTCCGCCACCTCGGACATCACCGCCCACAAGGTCGACGTCGTCACACTGGACGCGTCCCAGACGGCGGGCGCGTTGCAGAGCGGCTCGGTGGCCGCTGCCGTGGTGAACGACAACTACGCGACCAGCGCGAAGCTGCCCCGCTCCGCCGCCGTCTTCCAGGACGACCCGTCGAGCGCCATCGCCGCCCCGTACGTCAACGTCTTCGCCGCCCGCGCGGCCGACAAGGACGACCCCGAGTACCGCAAACTGGCCGCCCTCTACCAGGACCCGGCCGTCCAGAAGGGCGTGCAGAAGGCCAACAGCGGCACTGCGGTCTTCCGCACGGTGTCGCCCGGGCGGCTGCAGGCGGAGCTCGCCACCGTCGAGAAGCAGGCAAGGGCGGCGAAGAAGTAGCCGTGTCCGAGGGGAGGGAGCAGAGGGGAGAGAGATGACCGGCAGCGAGCCGGCCGGACGGCCCGACGAGGTCCATGTCCGGCTGGAGGACGTGCGCAAGACGTTCCCCGGCAGGAAGGGGCGCGCCGCCCCGTTCGTCGCGCTCGACGGCGTGAACGCGGAGATCCGCAGGGGTGAGGTCTTCGGGATCATCGGCCAGTCGGGCGCGGGCAAGAGCACACTGGTGCGGCTCATCAACGGCCTGGAGAGCCCGACGTCCGGGACGGTGCGGGTGGGCGACCACGACCTCACCGCGCTCGGCGAGCGTGAGCGCGGACAGGTGCGGCGCGACATCGGGATGGTGTTCCAGCAGTTCAACCTCTTCAGGTCGAGGACGGTGGCGGGCAATGTCGCCTACCCGCTGAAGGTCGCGGGGGTGGCGCGGGCGGAACGCGACCGCAGGGTTGCCGCCCTGCTGGACTTCGTGGGGCTGCTCGGGCGCGCCCACGACCACCCCGAGCAGCTGTCGGGCGGGCAGAAGCAGCGGGTCGGCATCGCCCGCGCCCTGGCCACCGAGCCCTCCCTGCTGCTGGTGGACGAGGCGACCAGCGCACTCGACGCGGGCACGACGGCCGAGGTGCTCGGGCTGCTGCGGCGGGTCAACCGCACCCTCGGCGTCACCGTCGTGATGATCACGCACGAGCTGGACGTGATCCGCGCGGCCGCCGACCGGGTGGCCGTGCTCGACGCCGGCCGGATCGTCGAACAGGGCACGGTCTACGACGTGTTCGCCCGTCCGCAGACCGAGGCGGCCGCACGCCTGGTGGGCGCGGCCCTGCGCGAGCGGCCCTCCGCCGCGACCCTGGCGCGGCTGCGGCAGCGGCACCCGGGGCGGATCGTCTCCGTCAGGGTGCGGGACCGCACCGGCTTCCAGACCGACCTCGCCAGGGTCTTCCTCGACCACGGGGTCGCCGCCGAGATCGTCTTCGGCGGCATCGGGGAGATCCAGGAACGGCCCGTCGGCAGCCTGACGTTCGAACTCGTCGGCGACGGCGCGGCCGTCGGCGCGGCGCTCGCGGGGCTGCGCGCCGACGGGTTCGAGATCACCGAGGAGGATTCCTGACATGCACGAGTTCGTCGCCAACCTGTCGGTCTACCGGGAGGCGATCCGGCAGACCTTCTACATCGTGCTCGTCTCCGTGGCCGCGGGCGGTGTGCTCGGGCTGGCGCTCGGCCTGCTGCTGTACGCGACGAGGCCGGGGAACCTGTTCGGCAACCGCGTGGTCTTCGTCGCGGCCAACATCGTGGTGAACGTGGTGCGGCCGGTGCCGTTCGTGATCTTCCTGACGGCCATTCAGCCGCTCATGCTGCACACCATCGGTACCACGATCGGCACCGACGCGGTCACCTTCGCGCTGTCGCTCGCGGCGGCCTTCGCCGTGAGCCGCATCGTCGAACAGAGCATGCTGACGGTGGACCCCGGAGTGGTCGAGGCGGCCAGGGCGGCCGGCGCGCGACGGATCGGCATCCTGGTGACCGTCCTGGTCCCCGAGGCGCTCGGGCCGATCATCCTCGGCTACACGTTCATCTTCGTCGCCGTGGTCGACATGTCCGCGCAGGCAGGTCTGTTCGGCGGCGGCGGGCTCGGGGACTTCGCGATCACCTACGGGTCCCAGCGGTACAACTGGCCCGTCGTGTACATCACCGTCGCCACGATCGTGGTGATCGTCCAGGCCGGCCAGTTCCTCGGCAACCGGCTCGCCCGCCGCGCCCTGCGCCGCTAGGTCGTGTCTTCAAAAGCCCGTCTGGTCGGGGTGGTCCGGCACGCACGCTCGCGGCGTTGTCGTCGATCGCCGACGCTCCGCGTCGACTCACTCCTCCGCCTTGCGATCGCACGCACCGGACCACCCCGACCCCGCCCTCCGGGC